>CAITNO010000106.1 GCA_903893795.1 Candidatus Hydrogenedentota bacterium
AAGGTCAAAAGTTTTCTGCGCGGCGCCAAGCCCCGGACCCAGGGTGAACTACAGGACGCCATCGCGGACGCGCTCTCAACAGTCACTTCGAGCGACACAAGAGGCTTCTTTCGTCACTGTGGCGTAGGCATAAGTTCTTAAAATGCTCTAGAAAGGGAGGAAAATGAAAGCAGCTTAAACCTTTTCCCCCTCTGCGAAGCTCTGCGTTCTCCGCGCCTCTGCGTTCAGGGCTCACTGTATGCTTGCACAATGCTAGCATGCGTGCTACAATTCTTTCAAAGATTGGAGTCGAACCTATGTCAACCCTATATATCCGGGATTGTCCCGAAAGCCTTCATCAGACACTGACCGAACGGGCACAGGCCGGGCGGCGATCACTAAATGCCGAGGTGCTTGCGCTGCTGGAGGCGGGCGTGCAGGCGGATGCGCAGCGACGCCAGTCGGCGGCGCTGCTCACACGAATTGCCCGCCGCCGCAAAAGCTTATCGTCCTCAGCGGTCGATGCCGTTGACCTCATCCGTGAGGACCGTGCCCGGTGAGCGAGAACCCGCCGGTCATTGATGCCAGTGTGCTCGTAAAGCTGTTTCTGCCAGAATCGGGTTCAGAGCAGGCACAGGCGCTGATAGAGCAAGTATTCGCCCGGCATCCCGATGGTCCCGCCGTGCCCGACCTCATCTATGCCGAATGCGGCAATGTGTTCTGGAAGAAGGTGCAACGGGGCGAACTCACGGCAAAAGCCGCCCAAGCGTGCATGGCCGACCTGTGCGCGTTGCCCATGCAAGTCTTTCCCCTTTCAGAACTGGCGGAGAACGCGTTGGACTGGGCGCTGCGCTACCATATCACAGTATATGACGCGGTGTACGCCACCCTCGCTGCGGCGCTCTGCACCCAGTTGCACACGGCGGAAGCGGCGTTGGTACGTTTGCTCAAAAGGGCGCCGGTTGAGGTCCAAGAAATTGGGGGATGACCAAATGCGTCACTTTGCAACAGACACGTGCCTCGCTTCCTGAATCGCGGCCAGTGCCTTGGCCGGATACTCGAAAGCGATGAACTGGCTCGACCCGTCCTTCAGCAGAAGCCGTACCCCGCGGACGTCGCCCGTTTCCTGATGCACGATGGGGCTGCCGCCATCCCCGCGCACTGCGGTCGCACCGTGCTCAACCATGGAGGCCTCTGCAATCAACGAAATGGGAATGTGCAAAAAACTGTTCCGCCTCCAAGTTCCGTGCTTTGTCGTGCTGACTATTTCCTCGGAAGTCACGCGATCAGTCTTGATGAAGCAGTCCCAAACATACGCCATGATGAATTGAATCGAAAACGCGAATGCAATCAGGGGCAACCACCCCATCCAGTCCAGCGCCCTGAAGCACGGCAATTGCCAAATCACCAACCCCAAAATAGCCCCACCCACTATACCCGTAGCCTGAACACTGGCACCTACCAGCCTGTTTCGCTTTTCACAATACAGGTTCATCTTCCTTGGTCCTTGTTATGTGCTGAACACACTCTAGCGCGTCCAACGTCCCGGGCGCAACCTGCGCCTGTGGTATACTTCTGTATTCACAAGAGGATAATGTATTCATGCCCATTTCTGATGAATCCAAGATGATTTCCATTCCCCGGCCGCCGGTGACGGAGAAGGCGATGCTGGTGCGCGTGGCGCTGCCCGGTGACAGTGAACTGGAGGTGGAGGACTCGCTGGAGGAACTGAAACAGCTTGCGTGGACGGCCGGCGCGGAGATCGTGCTGACCATCGTCCAGTACCGCGACAAGCCGAACCCGGCCACGCTGGTGGGCGCGGGCAAGCTGGAGGAGATGAAGGCGGCGGTGGAGGAAATGGGCATAGAGGTGGCCATTTTCGATTCGGACCTCACTGCGGCGCAGGGGAGCAAGCTTGAAAAGGCCCTCGAGATCAAGGTGGTCGATCGGACCCAGTTGATCCTGGATATCTTCGCCCAGCGCGCGCAGACGCGCGAGGGCCGCAAGCAGGTGGAACTGGCCCAGTTGCAGTACCTGCTGCCGCGCCTCTCCGGGCGCGGCTCCGTCATGCGCCAGCAGGGCGGCATCGGCGTGCGCGGTCCCGGCGAGCAGAAGCTGGAAGTGGACCGCCGCGTCATCCGCTACCGCATCGGCCTGCTCAAGGAGGAACTGGAGGAGGTGCGCCAGGACCGGCGCATCCAGCGCAAACGGCGCAACGAGGCGGGCACACCGCGGGTGGCGCTGGTCGGCTACACCAACGCGGGCAAGTCGTCGCTGCTGAACGCGCTTACCGCTGCGGGCGCCCTTGCCGAGGACAAACTTTTTGCCACCCTCGATCCACTGGTGCGCCGCTGTACGCTGCCCGGCGGCGGCGAGGTGCTGCTGGCCGATACGGTGGGTTTTGTGCGGCGCCTGCCGCATACGCTGGTGGCGGCCTTCCGCGCCACGCTCGAGGCGGTCAACGAGTCCGACCTATTGCTGCTGGTCGCCGACGCGGCCCATCCCACGATGGAAGAGCACATCCGCACGGTGCGGCAGGTGCTCGAGGAAATCGGCGCCGCCGCGGTGCCCATCATCCGGGTGTACAACAAGACGGACCTGCTGGAACAGGAAGAGATTGAGGGACTGCTCTCGGGCCGCGACCCGTCGGTCGCCGTATCCGCCCAACAGGGCACGGGGCTCGACACGCTGCTCCAGGCCGTGGCGGACCACATCGGCGCGACGCGTACGCGCCTGCGCCTGCGCATCCCGCAGGACAAGGCCGCCGTGCTTTCGCGGGTTCACGAACGGGGCCGGGTGATCAGCACCGCCTACGAGGACAATGACATTCTGCTCGAGGTCGAGGTGGACGCTTCGACCGCCGGCGCACTCGCGCCCTACCAGGAGCCCGCGCCATGACCGCGCCCTTTGTCCGCATACGGGTTGCCGCAATCATTGTGGAGAATGGGCGCATCCTGCTCGAAAAGCACGGCAAAGACGGGCGTGAATACTGGGTGCTGCCCGGCGGGGGCGTGGACGTCGGCGAAACCCTTTCCGAAGGCCTGCGCCGCGAACTGCGCGAGGAAATAGGCATCGAGTCCGAAACGGGCGACATCGCGTTCGCCTGCGAGGCCATTGCGCCCGACGCATCGCGCCATATCCTGCAACTGGCCCTCATGGCGACCATCACGGGCGGAACACCCCATGTCACCGGATACGACAAGCGCGTGATCGATGTGGCGTGGATTCCGGTTGGGGAAGTGGCGGGCCTGGAGATGTATCCCACGGTTCAGGGACATCTCGCGGAGGCGTTACGCGCGGGCATTCCGCACCGCACCGACAGCCTGGGCAACGTCTGGCGTTAAGGAAATCCCGAAGCCTTTGACTGCGCCGTATCGCGGACTACGAACAGGCCCGACTGCTGCGCCCCGCCACGCGCTGAAAACATCCGTACCCGGCGAGAAGCGTCACGCAGAGAAGCAGCAGGGTCCAATCGCCGCGGCCATTGCCGCCGGTGGTTCCCGATAGCCCAAGAGCCAGGGCACCGCAGGAGGGTGGGGGTGGTGGGGGAGGCGCTCCCTCAAACCAGATGGGGGCCGAAATGGCCTCGTCGTTGCGTCCGTTGCCGTCCGTGTCCACCGTTTCGGTGACAATCACATAATAATAGGCATTGGCCGAATAGGCGGGGTCGGAAAAAGTCACCTCCACGGGATTGCCCGAAACAGTCTGCGTCTGGAGCAGCAACCCGTCGCGGAAGAGTCGGATCTGTTCAAATCCCTCGGCGGCGGCGGTGCTTGCCTTTACCGTGAACGCCCGGGGCATGGCACCCAGCCTCGAACCCATCGGATAACCGGAGCTGCGGAAATCGAGATGGAGGTTGCTGTTTTCGGTGGCATAGCAGCGGCGGTTTTCATAGGCGTCAATGATGGCCTCCCGCGTCAGTTCCTTGGCCAGCACGGCCGTCCGGAACGTGTTCATGGTGCCCCAGTCGGCATGGTGGTTGTCTTGCCCGATCACCGGACTCAAACGCCATTCCTTCAGATTCCCCTCGTCCCAGTAGCTGTAGTCGGTGTCCCAGCTTCCCGAATAATAGTACCGGTCAAAGCCGTCGTTGGTGTTGGCCACCTCAATGCCGACCATCTGGTCCGCCACCGCGTCATAAAGCCGCAGTTTCGCCAGTTCCAGCCCCAGCGCATTGTACAGACCGGGATGGTTGAACAGACCGAAGGAGCCCGGCCTTCCGGCCAGCCAGTGATAAAACTCCGGGAGGCCGAAGTTTTCGAGGCAACTGGTCATGTCTTCCGAATTGAACACATTGATGTGCCCCAGGACGGGGTTTGACCATTCAAAGCCCCAGAGCGTGACAAAGCGTCCGGGTTCATAGGCGGCCGCCGCCGCGTCCTTCAATTGCTGCCACTTGTGATCCCAGGGCCACAGCACGAGAAACTCCGCATGGTCGGTCAATGAAAAGTAGTCCATATGCCCCATGTCGCGCGCATACTGGTAGGCGTACAAAGGGTCTCCCGTGGCGTCCAGGGAGAGCTGGCTGTGCGCGTGCAGATAACCGTAGTAGATGTTGTACAGCTCATTCGGAAGGGTGGGGTCCAATGCCGCCTTTGCCGCCGGGGCTGGGGACGGCGCATAGGGCACGTTCATAGCCAGCTTTGCGACCACTTGGGAGGCGCAGGTCTGTGCAAGCCTGGCGGCAATCGCCCGCGCTTCCGCGCTTCCCTGAAAATCCTTTTCCCGCTTCGCGTTCAGGAAGTTCCGGCATTGATCCCAGGTGGGGTTGTTGCCGGTTCCTCCCAGGGCCATGGCCAGAATGTCGCTTCGTCTGAAAGTCACTTCGCCGTAGAGTCCGGACAGCACCAGAAACTCCTCGGGGCTGGGCTCCCTTCCCTGGGCAAGTTGATAGGCCAGCACCACATGTTCTCCACCCAGGGTGCTCTTGGCATAGTCCGGGGAATCGAGCAAGGTGACAATGCGCGTTATCCCCGCCCGAATGGCATCGGCATCGGCCGGGGCGCGGCCTTCTTCCGCCCCCGCAACGGCCCCCCAGAAGGAAAGCAGCATGAGCGTACATATTCCCACCGGGAAGAATCTTGAACTGAACATGCGCAACCTCCGTCGTTCTTGGGGGACCCGCAACTTCCGGCGCATTGCCGCCGCCGTGCTTTTCACATTATACTGCCCAACACAGTCCAGGTGAAAGACATTCCGAACCTTGAGACCGTCACCCTTCCCGGCGGCCCATAAGCAACCATTCCTGAAAGAAGGACCCATGCAGGCACGACACCCCGAGAGATGCGGCATAAAGCTGGTGATCCTCGTCATTCTGATGGCGCTTCAGGGGGCATGGGCGACCGAGGGCATTCTGCTGCTTGGCGATGATCCCATCCGGGTGGGGCGCGCCGGGGCGGCGGTGGCGGCTGTCGGCGACGCCTCCTGGATGGCCTTCAATCCGGCAGGTCTGGACGGACTGGACCGCCGGGTGGAATTCGGAAACTCCATCATTCACTCCCATGCCACACTGTTGACCCGGGGCATTGCGGATGTCCCGAACTGCGGGCGGATGGTGGACGACGAGTGGAACGGGATGCCCTCGGTGGGGGTGGTACTGCCGCGGGAATCGGGCACCTTTGGGCTGGGTCTGTACATTCCCACCGGTGGCATGATCCACTTTCCGCAATCCCGGTCCTGGGTTGGCCTGCTTGAAGGGAACAATGACCGAAGGATTGAATTCATGCAGCCCCGCCTGACCCTGGGCTATGCCCGTCACCTCGATTGCGGATGGATTCTTGGAGTGAGCGCCAATGGCAGCCTCTCTGTTGGCCGCACGGACCAGATTACCCCCCGTCTGCTGGCCAACCGGGGCAATTACAAATGGGATGTGGAGCCCGGTGCCGGATTCGGTCTGGGTGTGCTCAGGCATTGGGAAAGGTGGTCTTTCGGTGCCGCGCTGGAGTCCCGCCAATGGGCGCAGAGTTTTGACAAATACAAGGATATCTCCCCCCACCCGGTGGACATGCCAGCCACATTCCAGACCGGTGTGGGTTTCAAGGTCACGCCGAAAGTGGAAATTGAAGTGGATTACCGGTTCATCAACTGGTCCGATGTGAAATTCTTTCACAAGCCCAGTTCCGGCGCGGGACTGGGTTGGCATGACCAGCACGTCTTCATGGCCGGCGTGGAATGGACCGCCACCCCGCAGTGGACCTTTCGGGCGGGCTATTCCCACGCGACGAACGCCATGGGACAAGACCATCTCTTTGGAAGCGCGCTCGTGCCCAATGTTGCCACCGACCACATCGGGGCCGGTTTTACCTGCAAAGTGGGGGAGCGTGCGGAACTGAGCCTGGCCCTTGCCCATTTCTTCCGGGGCAGTCAGGTCGGCTCAGGCGGCGGGGACTTTTATGCGCGTCTGGGCCAGGGGTCCGAAACCACACTGCAGGTGGATTCGCTGTCGGTGCTTTACAGCCTGAAGTTCTGACCCTTTGTCCGCGTGCTACTGGACGCCCTGTGGGGACGCACCGGGCAGGCCGGTGTCCCTGTTTGCGGCTTTTCGCCTCATGAGCGCCTCGTACTCTTCCGGATAAAGTGCCTTGGAGCACCGGTCGCACAGTCCGTGGCTGAATTCAAGGTCGGAATGCTGCTCAACATACACTTCGACTTCCTGCCAGTAGCCCTCATCGCTGCGCACCTTTCTGCAGCTTGAACAGATGGGCAGGATGCCCCGCAATGTCTTCACCTCGTCCAGCGCCTTCTTCAATTCCCCGTTCAGGCGGCGCAGTTCGGCCAAATCGGCAAAGCGCGCCATGGCGATGGCCATGGAACGGGCCAGTTCCTGCGAGGAGGGAAGCTTTACCAGGTAGGCGCCGACGCCCGCCTCGCCGGCCTCCTGCACATGGCCGATGCCGTCGTGTGCGGTGAGCAGAACCACGGGCGTGGGACAGGTCCCCTGTATCAGCCGGGTGGCCTCCAGCCCGTTCATTCCCGGCATGACAAAGTCCATAAGAACCATGTCGGGACGCAGTGCTTCGACCATCTCCACCGCCTGACGCCCGTCGAAGGCGCGGCCGACAACCTCGTGCCCGATAACCTCCAACTCATCCTGAATCAGGTTGCAGGCAAGCGCCTCATCGTCAACGATCAGTACGCGCATTTTTGTGGTCATATTCTTCGGTCCATGGTGGCGCACCTGTCCAGCCGAAAGGCTAGGTGTGGTGGGGGGCTTCTGGCTTGATGCACAGGACGGCGACCGCGCCGTCCTCACTGTATAGGTTAAGGGTTCCGCGCAGCGTTTCGCACGCGAGCTGCCGGACAAGATGTATCCCCACACTGCCGCCGCCCTCCCGCAGCGTCTCATCGGGATAGCCCGGGCCGTCATCCCGGTATTCAAGGCGGATGGTTCCCTCCTCCAGGCGCACCCCCACCATAATATTGACTTCCATCCGGCCGTGCATGGCGTGCTTGGCCGTGTTTACCGCCAGTTCATTGATGATCAGGGCCATGCTGCCCGCCTGTCGCGGAGAAATCTGCGCCGGGGAAGGTTTGACCGTCACGTTGATTTCACGCCCCCTGGGCACGGCCACCAGCGCGGCGCGGATAACCCGCACCGCCAACTCGCTCAGCCGAATGGGTTCCCAATGGGCGTCGGACAGCATCTGATGCACCTGCAGCAGGCCGCGGATGCGCAGTGCAAGGCTGTCGAGCACGGAGATGACCTGGTCCCTGCATTCGCCCGGCGCGTGCTGCTTTTCGCCCAGCAGCAATGCCAGTATGGCCATGAGATTATTCTTTACCCGGTGGTTGACCTCGGCCAGCAGTTCCGCCTTGGTCCGGGCGTCGCGCTGCGTCTGGTCCAGCAAACGCTGCCGCTCTTCCTCCCGGCGCTTTCGCTGCGTGATGTCCCTGTGCACGCCAAGAAGGCCGATGATGTTTCCCCGCTCGTCCTTGATCGCATCGGCCTGCAGGGCCACCAGAAACTGCCGCCCGTCCTTGGCGACCATCTCCAGTTCACCCCACCAAGAATCGCCGCGCATGATGGCTTCAAATACTTCCCGCCCCTTCGCGGGGTCGGCATAGCCGACCGTTGGGTTTGAAATGGAGGCGAGGTCCTCGACGGTATACCCGAACATTTCCGTGAAGGCCCGGTTCTGGTAGGAATGGACGCAGTTCGGGTCCGATATGCCAATGGCGTCACTGGCGCTTTCCACCGCCTTGCCAATGCGCACGAGGGCCTCTTCCGCGCGCTTCAGCTCTGTGACATCATTCATGACGGTCAGCAGAACCTGCCCCTCCGGCATCTGAAGCAACTCGCCTGAAAACAGACCGTTTCGGATTTGGCCGTCCTTGCTGCGGACAGCCATTTCGAGATTCCTGAACGAGCCGTTTTCGAGAATGGCCATTCTTATCTCATCGCGCCCGCCTGGATCCGCAAACAGGTTGAGCTCCGTTGAAGTCCTGCCGATGAGTTCTTCCCTCGTGTAGCCCAGTGATTGCAGAAAGGTTTCGTTGACATCCTGGTACAGGCCCTCCTCCATGGTGCTGATGGCCATGAGCGCCGGATTGCTTTGGAACAACTTGATGAACTTTTCCTCAGAGGCGCGCAGCGCGGAGATGTCCCGGCTCATGCCGAAAAAAACCTCCTGGCCGCTCCACAGCCCCTTGACTATGCTGGTTTCGACCTCAATGAGTCTTCCGTCCCGGGTGAGCAACGGCACCCCGCAGCGGTCTGTTTCTCCCGTCACCATCGCCCCCAATATGCGCAAAGCCTCATCGCGCCGGTTCTTGGGGTGCAGGAAGAGCAGGCTTTTCCCCGTCAACTCCTCATTTGTGTAGCCCAGCCTGACGCGGACAGTCTCATTGACGCGCAGGATGTCCCCCCACATGTTGACGACAAAGAGAAAATCGTTGATCGAGTCAAACAGTGTCCTGAAATTCTGCTCGCTGGCCCGGAGCGCCTCGGCTGCCTGCTCGCGCTCGGAGACGTCGCGCACAATGGCCAACTGCCAGGATTCCCCGCCAATCTCCACCGTGCTTCCACTGACTTCAACAGGAAAGGTGGATCCGTCCGCGCGGCCATGGACGCTGTCGAAGAGCCCGCTTCCGCTCGACTTGAGTTCGTCCATGCCATGTTTGCCCCCGGCATGGGCCGGGGAGCTGCGAAGGTCGGACAGCCGCATTTTGCGCAGCGCCTCCAAAGAATACCCGTAGGATTGGAGAGCGCGGTTGTTGGCTTCCCGGATGGTTCCATCGGCGCCGGCCAGAATGATAATGTCGTTGGCGCGCTTCATCAGATGCTCGAAACGCTGGGCGAGCGCGCGGTGCTCCCTTTCCAGGTCCAGCGAGCCCCGGTAAAAGGCAATTTCCCGTTGGCGCCACAGAATGCCGATGCCAAGGGCCGTCACCAGAATGAGCAGCAGCAGGATGACGGCTGTCTGCACCATCTGTTGACTGGAGGGGGCATAAATGGCGGACTCATCCATCTTGACCACAATCGACCACGGTGTGTCGGACACGCGGCGCACTGCGGAAAGCACGGGGACACCCCGGTAGTCCGGGCCCTCCACAATCCCCGATTCTCCCCTTGCACCCATGGCGCCGGGCTGGTCGGACGGAACGATTGGAATGGCCGCCCGCAGAGGCGTGTCGGTCGCGATGTTCTTCCTGTCCAAGAGAAACATGTCACCGCTGTTGCGTCGAACCAGCAAAGTATCCACGGTCAGTCCCACCGCAGGCCACGCGTTTACCAGTGAGGAGACCAGTTGCCGCGCATCCACCCGGAGCAGAATTGCCACGCCAGGTTTGGAAACGATGTCCGGCGTTGCATCGGCCTTGGCGCTCAGAGGCGCCAAGATATCGACAAAAGCCTGGTGGTCCTCGCCGAAGCGAAGGTCTGTCATTACCGACCGATTTTCCCTAAACACCGTGGAAAGCGTCTCCCTGAGGGCGGGGTCGGGTTGGAGTGCCTCGGTGGGAATGCCCGTCCGGGGTCTCAAGTCGGCGTCATACACCGTAATCTGCCTGTAGCGGTCACCCGCCGCGAACACGGAAAGCCAGGCAAGAATCCCGGCGCGGTTGTCCTTTGTGCCCGGGTCGGACTGTAAACCCTGCAAATCTTCCGCATCAAACGGCGCATCCATGAAGAATCGCGCGTCGTTGATGCGCTCCGCGCGCCAGCGGGCGATCAGGCCAATTTGGGCGTCCGCGATCGTCTCCAGCTCATTCTGGGCTGCGCGGCGCATTTCAGCCTGTTGCTGTCGCAGATAAAGTCCGCCCACGACCCCCATCGAAACAATCAAGAAGGCGAACAGGACTGAGAGCACGGGCGCAAAACGGCGCATTCTGGAGAGGCCGGGCTCCGGGCCGGCAGTGAAAGCGGACAAAGGCCAAAGGCCGGAAGACGCATCCAGGAGGATGGCTGCGTTGAGCAGGCCCAGGCAGAGGGCGGTGGGCAGGGCCGCCTGCGTGGTTTGGACTGCATAGGACGGGGGGGCTCCCATGGCATAGCCCAGTATAACCATCAGTGATGAGAAGAGTCCTGCCAGCGCCGCAAGCGGACCAAGACGCCGCCATGCCCGCCCTTCCGCCAATGAACTCAGGTCGAAAAAGAAGGCGATGCCCGTCAGGATGAGCAGCAGCATGGTGAGTGACGAGGCGGGAGAAAAGTTGACGCCCGTTATTTTTATGGTGATGGCGTCAATCCGGCTCTCCGAGTCCGGATAATAGAAACCGAGAAGCTGGCGGGACCAGCTCAGCAGCGCCGTTGCCGCAATGGCGGTCACCGAAAGACGCGTCAGAAAACGCCCCGCATCCCGGTTTTGGAAGAAGCGCTGGAAGAATGCAGTTATGCTCAGGAGCATCATGAGGCATGCCGTGCTGGGGGCCATTACCACATAGTCGGCGCCCAACGTGCCAAGCCGCCACTGGCCGGTGAGCCAGGACACGAGCACAAAGGTGGCAAGCGCCCCCGAGGCCGCTGCGCATACCCCGGCCGCAAACCGGACGCTTCTGCCCGTCGAGCTGTCTGGGGTTACATTGTGGTCCAATCTGTCGCCCCTTTGCCGCACTCCGTCATAACGCTGGCATCCTGTCCAGCACGCAACCCGCGCCAGCGTCTCATACGAGATTGTGTGGCTTTCAAAACAGTCACGGCCCGGCCCGCCTCCGCGGCGGCACTTGCATGTGACTGTGTTGAAGTATAGGAGAGGGCGGTGGTGGTGTCAATGTGCGACAATCTGTCTGTGCAACAATCTGGCGAATCTACAAAACTCGCCACAACGCCGAGAGAAACGATTTGCTTGCGGCCTGCTAAGGCCGCCGGTGCGAAGCAACCTTGGCGGAGCCTATAGGTGAGCCTTTACCCAGGACAGCGCGTCGGGCACGTAAATGTCGGTCAGTTTGTGCCCCTGGTCGTACCAGATGAGTTTGCTCTCCGGACTCTCGATGTATTCATGATAGGACGCCTCCACCCTGACCGGATCGCCCATCTCGTCCTGGCGGCCCATGAGCATCAGAAAACTCTTTCCTTTCACGCCCCAACTGTAGTCAATCGGGGATGCGGGACCGTATCCCGCCGAGGTCAGGGGCGGCACGCAGGCCACGGCGGTTTTGATGCGCGGCTCCACCGACAGCAGATAGAAGGAGTCCATCCCGCCCATGCTGTATCCGACCAGGCCGATGCGCTTGGCATCTATGTCGTCGCGCTGGGTCAGGTAGTCCAGTGCGCGGCGGTAGTCCTTTACAGTCTGGATTGCTATTTCGGCGTAGGTGAAAAAATTCCTCTTTCCCGGCGCCTTCGGGTCGTCAAAGGAGTTCACCGACTGATAGTCGATTTCGTTGCCGCGCTCCCCGTGCGCCGCGGCGTCGAGCGCCATCACGGCATAACCGGCGCCAAGGAGGGCTTTGCGCATGACGCCGCCGCTGATAATGTTGTCGTCCTCCCACCAGTTCTCCTTGGTGCCCGACCAGCCGTGCAGCAGCATTACCAACGGACAAGGCTTGGTCGTCTGCTTCGGAAACTCGACATAACCGGGAACGAGAAAACCCTGTGCGCCGCGAAAGACGAACTTCTGCCTGAGCGTGTCATCCCGGTCCCACTGGCGTACAATCCGGCCTTCCAGGGGAATGGCAGGTTCATGGTCGAAGAAGGGCAGCCTCGCCTTGAACGCCTCCTCGCTGACGCGGGGATAGGGCCCCGATTCTTCCGCGCCAATGCGCAACGCCACGGCAAGGAGAATGCAGGAAAAAAGTAGGAGCTTATGACCGTGTTTCATTGTTGTCGTCTCCCGTGTGTTTCTACGGCTTGATGGGGACCGTCCCAGTGGCATCGACCGTATAGCCAAAGCGCTGCACGTAGACGTCGCCCGGCTCGAACTTGTCCCCGCACTCCTCCAGTTTCTGCATTAGCCGCACGTCCAACCGCTCCTGCAATGCGCGGTGTCCTTCCTTGCCGCAGAGATTGTTCTGCTGGTACGGATCGGCGGCATCGTCATAGAGCAGCCAGGGACCGTTGAGATCACGCACGTAGGTGTATTGCCGGGTGCGGATGCCGCGGTACTCGCGGCCGCCGTTCTTGCGCAGGAACTCGCCAAAGGGGCTTATGCAGGCCAGCAGCGCGGCATCGGCATCCGGTTCCCGTCCCTGGACAAGGTCCTGCGAGAAGTCGTGGCCCTGCACTGTGGCGGGAACGGCGACGCCGCACAGGCCCAGCAGTGTGGGCATGATGTCGGGTGTGTTGATCAGGCAGTCCGTCTTCCCTCCTGCGCTTCCCAGCGAGGCAGGGAAGCGCAGGAGCAACGGCACCCGAACCGATTCATCCCAGGGCTTCTGCTTTCGCTGCATGCCCTGCGAATAGAGCATGTCGCCGTGGTCCGAGGTAAACACGAAGATGGTGTTCCTGGCGATGCCCGAGCTTTCCACGGCATCCATCAACTTCCCGACGCAGTCGTCCAGCGCCATGATGTGCGCGTAATAGCCGGCCAGGTCCTTTCGGGCGGCCTCCGCGTTTTCCGCGGCCACGTTGGGCCGCAGCACGATGTCCTCCTCCTTTATCCGGTCGCGGTACTCTTTGGGGGCGGTTTCGTAGGGATTGTGCGGCGGGCCCCAGGAAAGGAACAGCGCGAAAGGTTTCCCACCGGCGTGTTCCTTGATATACCGCTGTGCTTCCGCGGTCTGTGCAATGGCGTCATAACCGTCCCATTGCCTGGCCTCCGGTTCGTCGCCAAAGTATTTGGAGTTGTTGTACTCGTGGGTGCATTCGATGGCCCGCCAGAAGGTGAATCCATGGCGGCGCTCCGGCGGCGTGAAACTGAGCCGTCCCCGTCCGTCGAGATGCCATTTGCCGATATAGCCCGTGTCATAGCCAGCGCCGCGCAGCACGTCGGCAATCGTCACCGCTTCGGCGCTCAGCGGCACGTCATTCAAGAATATTCCGTGCCGGTGCCAATACTGCCCGGTGAGCAGGCTCGCCCGGTAGGGGGAGCACACGGGGCATCCGGAAATGGCGTTGGTGAAATCAACGCTCTGTCCGGCGAGGCGGTCCAGGTTGGGCGTGTGTGCATTGACGTCCCCGCCGTATCCGGTTGCCTGGGCCCGCAACTGGTCGGCGAAGATATAGACGATGTTGGGCGCGGCCGCTTTGTCCCCGGCCTGCGCCGGGCCCGCGCAGGCCAACTGGCCTGCCGCCGCCAGCGCGGCGCCCAGGAATGTGCGTCGTTCCATCGTGACCGGGTCGCAGTTTGGGGTGCAGTCTGTCTTGGAGGGATCTGCCCGATGAGACATTTGAGGGTGCGTGTCCAAAATACTTGTCCTTTCGAAAGGCCACATTTCAAAATGCCGAAGCCTGCAGATCATGCACTTCTTCCAGGCGCTTCCTCAACAGCGCGCATGCGGCTATTGCGAAAGCGCCCAAAGCCAGCCGCCAAGGAAACTCCCTGCGCGGGTCTGCGATCTCCAACTTGTCATGGCCCGGCCTTTATGTTCATACTGGGGGCCGCGAAATGGTGCGCTCAAGTGTCTGGGCCGCCGCAAAGAAAGGATGATCGCCCTATGAGTTCAATCGAGAAGACCCATCTTTCCCGCCGCGAGGCCATGGCCGCCATGGGCGCCTTTGCGGCCGCTTGCTGCGTGGGCACGGCCCGTGCCGCCGACCCGGCCCCGGCCGTGAAGGCCAAGGCGTCGCTGCAACTGTACACGATGCGCGACCCGGCCAAGCAGGACCTGGCCGGCACGCTCAAGAAATGCCGCGAAATGGGTTGGGAATATGTCCAGTGGAGCGGCATGCCCGACCTGCCCGCCGAAAAGATTCGCGAGGCGCTGGACACGGCCGGACTCAAGGCGGTTGCCTGCCACTGCGGCGTGGAAGGCTTCGAGAAGGATTTCGACGCCCAGGTCAAGTTCTGGAAGACCGTCGGTGTCCAGCAGGTCGGCCCCGGCGGCATGATGGGGGATTGCCAGGATTCACTCGAAGCATGGCTCAAGGGCGCAAAGCGGCTTGACGACTTGGGCGCGAAACTGCGCGAAGTGGGTTTGCACCTTTCCTTCCACAACCACAACAAAGAGTTTGAGAAGTTCGACGGCGACCCGCGGTGCAAGCTGGACATCCTCTATGAAAACACCAAGCCCGAGAACCTCCATTGCGAGTTCGACCTGGCCTGGATATTTGTCGGCCATGCCAACCCCGCCGAATATATCCGCAAGTACACCCACCGCTGCCCGATGGTGCATGCCAAGGACCTCTACCAGAAGAAGAGCCTGACCGGCGGTGTGCAGTTTGCCGCGCTCGGGCAGGGCTGCCTGGACTGGCCGTCCATTTTCGCCGCGGGCAAGGAAGCCGGCATCGAGTACTACACCTATGAGCAGGACAACTGCAAGGGCGACATTTTCGAGGCCGCCAAGATCAGCTTTGATTTCCTGAAGAAGAACCTGGCGTAACCCAACACGCCTTTACGGAAACCATGCCGCCGCCGGGCCGTGAGAATGCGGCCCGGCGGCCGGCGGCATCGCAGATAAGGAGAGTCGAGATGAAAGCCAAATGGATTGTGCTGTTTGCCCTGTGGCTTGCCCTTTCGGCGGCGGCGGTGGCCGCCGACCAGGACACGCGCTGTTTTGAAATGCGCACCTATTACGCCGCGCCGGGCAAACTCGACGCCGAACTGGCCCGCATGAAGGACCATGCCTTTGCCCTGTTTGAGGCCCATGGATTCACCAGCATTGGCTACTGGGTGCCGCTCGACAATCCCGAGAACAAGCTGGTTTACATCATTGCCAGCCCCAGCCGCGAAGCCCACGACAAGGCCTGGAAGGAATTCATGGCCGACCCGGAATGGCAGAAGGCCCGTGACGAGTCGGAGGTGAACGGCAAACTGGTGGTCAAGGTCGAATCGGTCTATCTCAAGGCGGCCGACTTCTCCCCCGAAATCGTGGCGAACAACGGCAGCATCCCGCGTTGCTTTGAACTGCGCACCTACACGCCCGCAGAGGGAAAGCTGGACGCGCTGCTCGCCCGTTTCCGCGACCATACCTGCGCGCTCTTCAGCAAACACCACATGACCCAGATTGCCTATTGGACCGGCGGTGCAGAGGGGCAGAAGACCCAACTGGTTTATATTCTTGCCCACAAGGACAAGAAGACGGCCGAAGCCAATTTCAAGGCCTTTCGTGAAGACCCGGCATGGGTCGAGGCCAAAAAGGCCTCCGAGGTTAATGGGTCTTTGACTGAGAAGGTGGAGTCGGTGTTTCTGACCCCGACGGATTTCTCGCCCATCCGGTAACCGGACGGGATGCCGCTCATTTGTCCAGCGGCCGGAAATTCACCCCCATTGCCTTCAGCCGCTCCACGTGCGTCTTCAGCCGCTCTGAAAAGTCTTTGAAGTCGCGTTGATCCTGCGGGGTCCAGGCCACCTCGGCCAGCGCGCAGGCGCGGGGAAAGGCCATGTACTCCATGTGCTCGGGCGTGGGAATGTACTCGGACCACAACTGACCCTGCGTTCCCATGATGTGCGACAGTTCGGTCGCTTCCAGTTTCACGGGAAGCGGATCGAAACCGTACACCTTGCTCAGCGGCAGGTTCCCGCCGATGGCCAACGGTTCGTCCTTGGGCCTGCCCTGGTAATAGTCCAAGTAGGTGAATGCCGTCGGCGCCATGACCACGTCGTTCCCGAGTTTGGCCGCCTCGACCCCCTTCTCCACGCTGCGCCACGCCATTACCGTGGCGTCTTTGCCTAGACCACCATCCAGAATTTCGTCCCAGCCGATCAGCTTGCGGCCCTTGCTCTTGAGGAAGTCGTTCATCCGTGCAATGAAGTAGGCCTGCATCTTGTCCTCATTGGCGATGCCCAGTTCCTTCATGCGCTTCTGCACCGCCTCGCTGGACTTCCATTGCTCTTTCGTAGCCTCGTCGCCGCCGATGTGGATGTAGGTGCCCGGAAAGATGTCCACCACTTCGGCCAGCACGTCCTGCAGGAAGAGAATGGTCGACTCCTCGACGTTGAAGATGTTCTTGTTGACGCCGAAGGTGGTGAACACCGGCAGCGGTTCCTTCACGTTGCCCAGTTCGGGATAGGCCGCAATGGCCGCCTGCGCGTGGCCCGGCATTTCGATCTCGGGAACGATGGTGATGTGGCGGTCCGCCGCATAGGCGACGATTTCACGCAGGTCCTCCTGCGTGTAGAAGCCGCCGTGGCGGATGCCGTCATAGGTTGCGTTCGGCTTGCCCGCATGGCCCACCACCGTTTCCGCGCGCCACGCGCCCACCTCCGTCAGTTTTGGGTGCTTCTTGATCTCAATGCGCCAGCCCTGATCGTCCGTGAGATGCAGGTGCAGGTGGTTCATCTTCTGCACGGCGAGGGTGTCGATGAACTTCTTGACGAATTCCTTCGGCATGAAATGGCGGCACGGGTCGAGCTCCATGCCGCGCCATGCGAAGCGCGGCGCATCTGCAATCGTCACCACGGGCATAGTCCATTTCTGGCCGTCCACCTGTTTGGCGCTGTACACCGCCATCGGCAGCAACTGCCGCAGCGTCTGCACGCCGTAGAACAGTCCCGCGCCGGATGATGCAACAATAACGACGTGCTCCTTGGTCGACGTCAACTGATAGGACTCGGGTGTCTTGTCGGCGCCCTCGCTGCCAAGATACACCGCGTTTGGGGCAACAGCCGTCTGTCCGCCCACCAGCAGGCTGTAGCCCGTCGCGGGGCGCAACACTTCGGCCAGATAATCCGCCGCCTTCTTCGCATCGGCGTTGTCCCGCTGATAGAGGATGCGCGTCTCCGCGTCCAGCGTGAATTCGCCCTTGCCCTGCTCCAGCTTCACGGGTTTGGGAATCACGTTCACCTCCGTTTTGGCCTGCGCCGAGAAGGCGCACAGTACCGACACACAGAGCAGCACTTTGATCATAATTCTGGAGGGAATCATCGCATTTGTCCTTTCTCTCTGCCATGGAAACACAGAAGGATATATTGTCTTGGCATGCTGGCTTTTCCGACCCGCATTTTACAGATGGCGCACTGAGTATTGTCCCGTGCAGCTTGGACAATCTTGCAATGCCATTGCAAGATTGCATGGATATGCGCGGAGTCCGTCACTCCATATGCTTGTGTTTCGATGCGCCAGAAGGGCAGTGCTATCGCAGTTCCCTGACCTTGAGGTTGCGGAATTCAATCCGGTAGCCCTCGCCCTCAACGCCCACCAGCCCCTTGGGATTGCCGCAGTTCTTTATTTCGCAGGTGACGGCGCCATTGACCCAGAGGGTCATCACGCTGCCGCGCGCCGTGATTTCCACCGTGTTCCATTCGCCTGCGGGCTTCACCCGGCCGTCTTTCACCTCCCCGGTGGTGGTGAAGAATTTCTTCTGCCCGTCCGCCTGGGGCGTTTCCCCGAAGAGATAGCCGCCGTTGCCGTCTCCCACCTGCGCCTGGTGCCAAATGCCGCCGTCCTTGGAGTTTCGCGCGTAGATGCCGCTGTTGTACCCGGTCTTTCCCTCGACCTTGGTATAGCGGAATTCAATGTGAAACACCGCGTCGCCAAACTCGCGCCCGCACAGCAGCATGTCGTGCCCGCCGTCGCCCTCGCAGACCAACACCTTGCCGGGTTCGTCGACGCGCCACTGCTCTTTGCCGAGTGGTGCGCCGGGCGGAACCGGGACGCGGGACCAGTCTTTCATCGCGGCCGAGGGCATGATATCCACCCAACCCGACGCATCGGCCTCCAGCGCACTGGGCGTTGTGTCTGCGGCGGCCATACCTCCCGTAAGGGTCAGCAACAGCCCTGCAAGACTCCACCGGACAAATCCACGAATTGCTGTGCAGTGTTTGGTAATCATGCCGCATGTTAGACCGACAGCAACCGGAGTGTCAATCCTTTCAAGGGGGCTGCAGGCAGAGGGGGGACGGGCTATTTGCTGGCCTTTCGTTTCACGGCATCCTGCAGGGCGGCGCGGCTCTCGGCATCGTTGGGGTCCAACGACATCGCTTTTCGGAAGGCGTTGATGGCGGCATCAAACTCGCCCTTGGCGGCCAGTGCCTTGCCCAGCCCGGCATGGCCCGGGGCAAATCCGGCGTCCATGTCCACCGCCCTGCGGAAGGCGGCGATCGCCCCGTCGGGGTCGCCTTTCTCCATCAGCACCGCCCCCATGTTCACGTGCGTCCAAATGAGGTCGTCGGGATTGAGCTGGACAGCCTTGCGGAATGCCTCCAGGGCGGCGTCTCGTTCCCCCATCTCCTTGAACGCCATGCCCATGTAGGAATAGGCCCGGGCATTCCTTGGGTCGATTTCCAGCGCCTTCCTGCAGGCGGCCACCGCCGTTGTATACTCCTTTGCCCACCAGAATGCCATGCCCAGTTCCCCAAATTCGGTTGGGGCGTTCGGGCTCATCGGGTACGGGGAACTGGAAATGCCTTTCACTCCCGGCAGCACGCGGTACGCCAGGATATGCTGGAACCCGTTGAATTCGCTCCGCGTAAACGTCAACCCGCGCATGGCAAGTTGCTTTTCGAAGGACTCGTTTGGTCCTTCCTTGAAATAATCCAACTGCGTAATGGCCCAGACGCCGCGGGATTTTCCGGGGTTGGACCGCGAGGGCAGGTCTTTCCCGAGGAAGAAGGCGCACATTTCCGCCTGCACTTCCGGCTCGTTTCCATAGGCCACCACATTCTCGACGGGACCCAGGTTGTAGGCGAAAACCCGCTTCCAGGACGAGTTGTCAACGATGATGATGTCATCCGATTGGGCGTTTGCGCGGACATGGGCCGCTGCGGAAAGCCAGTCGGGCCGTTGCGTTTCGCCGATTACCAGCGCATCCTGATACAGGAAGAAGCCGCCCACGAGACAAACGGCCGCAATCCTGACCGGCAGGCGGCAGATCGTGGCGATTGCCCCGCCGACAATTATATAAAGTGCCAGCGAACTGTGAAGCGTGTAGCGGGGGAATATGCAGGGCCGCCAAAGGACCGAGGCGGCATAGAGTGTCAACGCAGGCACAAGCCACCACATGAGGAGGAACACGACCCAGCGCCATGCCGGGGAGGGGGCGCTTCCCCCTGCATCCGGAACTGTGGGGCGAAACTTGGAGGCCATCAGCCAGAGGGCAAACATGAGAACAGCCCCCATCCAAGCCCAGCCGACCATATGTCGCGCCTCAACAAGCATATTAGCCGCCTCGGAGGACATAAACTGGGCAAAGGCCGCAGAAGTCGCGCGAATCTGGTGTGTCATGCCTGCCGCATCGTCCGCCAGGAGGTCGCTGAAGAATTCAGCGGCTCCGGGAACCTTCTGCCAGGAGGACGCCGCGCCGGGGGACCAGTAATGCAGGGTTTGAACATACATGGCCAGGGGGATGAACAGGAGGGCATGTACTGCACTCCACCTCAGGACCCGCCGTAGGTCGCGCAGATGGAACAGCAGCAAAAAGAGCCCCTCCACCATCGGCACCCGCAGCCCAAACACGTGTGTCCAAGGAAGCAGGGTGTTTGCGGCAACATTCAGCACCCACCACCGCCGCCCACCGCCCCGCAGCAGATGGAAAAAGGACCAGGCCGACAGCAATGCCAGGAACGCAATGAAAACATACCCGCGTATTTCCTGGCCATAGTAACGGTGGACCGGCGACATGGCCAGGCACAGGGCCGCCATGAGCCCCGCAAAGTTTCCAAAGAGGTCCCGGGCAAAGAGGAAGATGAGTGGAATCATCAGCACCCCAACGAACAGGGAGTACAGGCGCAGGCTTAGCGCGGAATCGCTGACCAAGCCGTTCCAGCAATATTCGAAGGTGGGATAGGCGGGCATGGTGGCCGGGTCAAGGCTGCGGTTCGCACGCAGGCAGGCCGCCAGGCTCGACGACTCCTGATGCCCGACCGTCTGGTTCCAGCGCTCATAGTGTGGGGACTGAACGTATGCGTGGGGAGCTTTCAGGAGGATGAGGCTCACAAACTCGTCGAACCAGACGGATTCACCCGTGATGCCCCACACCCGAAAGAAAAGGCCCAGTGCAACGATGCCCCCCAGCGCAACCCGCGTCACCCAATGGTGCCCCGCCTGCTGGGAGGGTGCTGCGGAAGTGGGGGACACTTCAGCCATGTCGGAATTCTTTCACCATTTTCCCATTCTAATTGCCGGGGACGGCGGCTTCAAATAGGCGCTTATTCCCGGCGGTCCCCAACCGTCCGAAGCAAGGACAGGTTCCCATGCCGCGAAGGCCTGTGCCGACCTGTCCCCGGCCTTCGGGCGCGCCAAAATGCCCCGTTTTCTTTCTCTGGCGCGGCAACCCGTGCGCCTGGTTTGCCGGGCAGAAGTTGATTTCCCTTTTCTTGGCCCGAGCTTAGAAAACGTTCGCATTGCAAGATGAAAATGTGTATTATTAGGTCCAAGGTTGGCTTGGGTTCGTGTTAGGGGAAGTGTGTCTTATATTACGGGCGTGGGAGTCAGCAATGACAAACGAAGAAGCCAAGGCGCTCTATGACCGGGCGCAGACCTTGTTCGGGGAAAATCAATACGCGCAGGCGCTTGAGATCCTGGACCAGCTTGATCAGGAACGGCCCAACAGCCGACATGTGAACTATCAGCGGGCACTCTGCCTGGCTGAACTGGGCCGCGATGAAGAGGCGGACCAATGTGCCCTGCGGCTCGACGGCAAGATTGAAGCGGCGGCCATGGACAAGCTGCGCGCCGCGATCAATAAAGTCGGCCAGCGCGCAAACACGCCGTCGCCGTCGAAAGACGGAACCACCGCCAATGTGCTGACGGTCCAGGGGATCTATCCGGCCTCGACGGACCAATGCACTATCATGGTTCATATCCGTTCCGGCGTTTTCCACGTAAACGACCAGCTTGTCATCGTCGCGCCGGGAAACCACCGGACCACTGCGCCCATCCTGCGCATCGGCACGGCCGAAACCCCCATCAACCTTGTGCGCGCCGGGCAAAACGTGTCCATGCTGCTGAAGGCGGACCCCGACCAGATTTCCGTGGGGGCGTCCCTGAGCGCGGCGGCCAACGAGGAGGCCTACGCCGCCACGATGGCAGTTACCATGGACACCCAGCCCCGGGCGGCAGCCACCCGGGAAATGACGCAGGAACTCATCGCCATCGAGAAAATGATGAAACGAGGCGAGTACGGCGACGCCGAGCGTCTGCTGAACGTCTATGTCCTGCAGCATCCGGGGCATTATTCGGCGCACCGTCTGCTGGCCCGGTTGTACTTGGATGCCCCGGCGCCGCTTGGCAGTGAAAAGCGTGCGGCCGACCACATCAACAAGGCCTACGAAAAGGGCGGCGCCAAAGACATCGCGGTGATCCGGGTGCTGGCCGAAGCGCGGGGCAGGAACGGCGATGCCGGGCAGGGCCTGGCGTTTCTGGAGCGGTTGGACGTTCCGGGGATCGAGCCGGAGGCGCGGAGCGCGCTCGCCAAGTGGGTCTATGACTACCGGGAACGTTTCAAGCTTGGCCATGTGTGGCAGTTTTCCGATGCCTTTGGCGAAGTCATCTATGAAGCCTCCGACCATGAGTCTGCCCTGCGCGCCTTTTCCAAGGGCGCCGTTCCGCGCGATGCGCGGTGCCGGCGCGACAGAATCGGTGACTGGCAGTCTGTGGACGAGGCGCTGGCCTACGAAGCGCCCGAAATCGCCAAGTTCTTGGGCATTGAACTGACGCAGCGGCCGAGCATGTTCTTCTTCTCGCTGGTCACTCTTCTCATAGTGGCCATTCTTCTGGCCATGTTTGGACCGATGGCGCTGCGCTAAACCGGGCGCGGCCGCCCACGGCACACCATTCCATCCACCGGAGAAACCCCGATGGTAAGCTGTCTCCTTCTTGCGGGCGCGCTGGGACTGTGCGCCCTAGACCTTGCCCCCGTGGACACAGAAGTGCGCGCGGGACGTTGTGTGGAATTCCGCGTTGTCGGCGCGCCGCCGCCTTCAGGCAACCCTTTTGACCCCGACATCATCCGTCTGGACGCCCTTTTCTCGGACCCCAACGGGAAGACGACCCGTGTCCCCGCTTTCTGGAAGCAGGACTATGCGCGCACCCTCAGTGGGACGACCGAGACCCTTCAGCCCGAAGGGGAGCCCGGTTGGCGGGTGCGGTTTGCCCCCTGGGAGTCGGGCACGTACCATTGTGAGCTCCTCCTGGGCGAGAATGGCGCGGCGCCGGTGCCTTCCGGTTCGGCCACCGTGGAGGTGCTCGCGGCGCAGACCCCGCCGCGCGGCTATATCCGGGTGGAGCCAGAAAAGAAACGCTTCTTCCAATATGGCAACGGCACCCCCATGCCCCTGCTTGGCAGCGACCTGTGCTGGCCCGGCGGGCGCGGCACTTATGACTACGACGACTGGCTCCCCGCCTTTTCCGAGGCCGGAATGAACTTCGCCCGCATTTGGATGTGGCCGCTGGCCTTTGGCATTGAGGTGCTGCCGGGCGAGCGGGTCAATTACAACCAGTCGCAGGCCTGGCGTCTGGACCATGTGATGGCGCTGGCCGCCGACAAAGGCGTGGGAATCATGCTCTGCATCGATTACCACGGCATTTTCCAGGACGAGAAGGATATGTGGGGCGGCAACGACTACTGGCCCACCCATCCCTATAACCAGACCCAGGGCGGCCCCTGCGCGAAACAGAACGACTTTTTCACCAACCCCGACGCCCGAAAACTGTATGAAAAACGGCTCCGCTACCTGGTTGCCCGTTATGGTGCCTACCCTTCGCTGCTTTGCTGGGAGTTCTTCAATGAAATCAATAATGTCTATTTCAAGCTGAAACGGGCCGATGTTGTCCGCTGGCACAGTGACATGGCCGACACTCTGCATGCCATGGACCCCTTCCACCATCCCGTCAGCACCAGCTTCGGCGGCGTGTTTGAGGACCGGAAAATGTGGTCGGTGCCATCGCTGGATTTTACCCAGTACCACCTCTACTGCGACGATGTGCATACCGGTCTCGGCCTGTTTATTGCCGAAACCGCCTGCCGCTTTGCCGACCGCTATGGCAGGCCCATGTTGGTCAGCGAGTTCGGTGCGACCTACAAGAATGACGGGCATGAACTGGACCCCAACGACCGCTGTCTGCGCCAGGGGCTTTGGTCGGCACTGCTCACCGGCACGGCCGGTACCGTCATGCCCTGGTGGTGGGAACAACTCGGCGCCAACAACCGCTATGCCCTGTGGCTGTCCCTGTCCCGGTTCATCCGGGACACCGGGTTTGGCGGTGCTGCCTGGCATCCAGCGGAAGTGGTGACAGCGCCTCCCGCCGCGCCGCCCAAAGGGCGGCTGGTGCCGGAAGCAGGGGCGGCGGCTTTCGCCGTCGACTTCCCCATCGATGCCGGCTGGAATGCCAAACCGGCGGGCAGCCTTGTCCTGCGCGGCCCAGAAGACCGGGACGCCTCGGCGCTGCCGTCCTTCCTGCACGGGACCGGCCACCCGGAACGGCGTGTGCCCTTCCGGGTGCGGGCGCTTTTTGGCGGGAACGCCCAGGTGCGCGCGCAGATTGATGCCGTATCGGACGGTGCCCGTGTCGCCCTGCGCGTGGACGGCAAGGTGGTGGTGGAAAAGGATATTCCAAACAAAGACGGCAAGTCCGAGGTGAACGGTGAATATCCGGACCTTTTCATCGAAGCCCCCGTGCCTCCGGGGGAGCATATGGTGGAGCTGCGCAATACGGGAGGCGACTGGGCCCATATATGCGCCCTGCACCTTTCCGGCGTGCTTCCCACCGTGGGACACAAACTGAATCTGGGCGCGGACAGCTTTGCCATGACCGACGGCCACACCGCGCTGGTTTATCTGGTGGACCGTCGCTACGCCTATCCGCGCGGACGCGACATCGCCTCGCCCCAGCCCTGTGAAACCACCCTCACGCTGGGTGGACTGGCCGACGGCACCTATGAAGTAAGCTGGTGGGACACCGCAGGCGGCATACCGGTCGGGGATGTGAAAGCCGAATCCCATGACGGCAAGCTGGAATTGGCCACCCCCCCGTTCAAGGTTGACCTGGCGGCACGGGTTCTTCCGCTAAAGAAGCCTTGACAGCAGTAGCAGCAGGCATTGACCTGAGCCGGAATAGGGCGGTCTTCTATTGACTGCGGTGGCCATGCCGCCGCTTTTCTTCGCCGGGTCCATGCTCCGGCTGTGGAAACCCACCCTCCAACAGCGTTCTGGACCCAGCACAACGTGATTCGTATACTGACGGAATATTGGGGACCATGGCATGCGGCTGACACAGAAGCAGGAATGGCTGATAGACCGCCACCTCCATGAGGTGGCGCGGGCGCTGGAGGGCGACACCGAGCCGAAGGTCATTGACCGGGCGGTGGCGCGGGTGCGCGGACGTATCGAGGGCTGTCTGCGCGGCGAGGGCGACACCATTCTTTCCGATGAAACCGTGCGTGAGGCCATCCGCAAGACCGGCCAGCCCGAGGTGGTGGCGCGGGAAATTCTGGCTGCGGCGCGGGCCGACGCGGCCCGGGGCTCCGAAAGCAGTCCCAACCGTCGCTGGCTGGGCGTGTGCCACTGGGCGGCCGAACGGTCTGGACTGCCGCCCTATGCGGTTCGGGCAATGGTGCTCCTGCTTGGGCTGGTCACCGCGCCGCTCGCGCTGGCGGCCTACGCATTGGTCTGGTTTTGGCTTCGCGCGGTCGGTGCACTGCCGGACGCGGGCCGTCTGCGGCCGGTGCGCCTGGTCTGGCGGCTTGCCATAACGGTGTTCCTAGCCGTGGCCCTCTATTTGGGGGCGAAATACGGGTTTAGGGCACTTGCCTTTGCCATGGAGAACTGGGCGAAGCGGCCCGTGCCCGAACTGGGCCAGTGGGGCTGGTACTTGCAGGAACAGGGCAGCCTGCTGTTTTGGACGCTGTTCCTCACCCTGCCGGTGGCATTATTGGGCGCGCTTCCCATGGCCGGGGGATGGGACCGGACCCTGCGGCGTGTGTCCCAGGCCATGCTTGCGCTTTACGCTGTGGTGATTTGCTTCGGTCTGGCCTCCGTGGTGGCCGGAATAATCCTTCAGACCGTGCACGAACTCAAGGGTTAACGGAAGCCCGGTGGCGCAGGAAAAAGTCGTGCAGGCTGCTCTTGAATGCGCCGTGGAAGGGGGCGGTGAAATGGTTGGCCCCCTCAATGCACACATATTCCAGGTTGGCCATGCGGTCGCGCAGGTCCCCGGCCAGGTAGTAAAACCCGTCCTCCCTGCCAATGAGACAGATGGAGGGCACCTTGTTGTCTTTCAGTTTCTCTTCCGGAACGCGCAGTGCTTCATAGCTCTTCTTCAGCGCCTTGAGGGCGGCCTTATTGACAATTCTGTCTGCCACCCAGCTTCGGATGCGGTTGAAAACCGACTTCTGGGTGGCGGCGGGCAGAGGCAGCACGGACGCACCTGCAATCTCCTGCGGCTTGTCCTTGGTTTTTCCCTGCGGGACGGGTTTTGAATAAGGGCTGGGCAGGGCCGAAATATCCCCGGCGTCGGACCATCCCGCCGCGCAGATGGCGGCACTGCGGATGCGTTCCGGATGGGTGGTCACCAGTTTCAGCGCGATGAACCCGCCCAGTGAATAGCCCGCCACATGGGCCTTGTCAATGTGAAGATGGTCCATGAGCCGGACGGCGTCCTCGACCATTTCCACGCCGTACTGGCCGGGGTCGGTCGGCTGACCGCTGCGTCCGTGCCCGCGCAGGTCAAAGGCGATGACCTGGAAATCGCGGGCCAGCATCCCGGTGACGCCGGGGCGGCGCCAGTTAAGATCGGCGTTCGCACCGATGCCGTGGATCAAAATGACCGGTTCCCCCTGGCCCTCGACAGTGTAATAGATGGGCACGCCGTTTGAATCAAAGAATTCCCCGGGGGTGCGGTGCAACAGCAGCCAGAGGAAGGCCCCGCCGCCCGCCGCGCCGAGAGCAAGCACCAGCGCGAGTGTCACAAAAATCTTCTTTTTCACAGGGAAGCTTCCATGGTTGTGTGCGGAACTACCGTTGCGGTCTTATGGAGGTACTGGGTTGCCATTCTTTCCCCGGACCTTGCCCGTCAGCCCTTATTCCGTGGCCGTCCCGGCCCCGACGAGAGAATCATCATCGAACGGGGGACAAGCCTCACACTTTCGAGGGCTGGGGGAACGGACCCCGCTTTTGCAATGATGATGTCCTTGGGCGAAGTGGCGGCCGTGTCAACCCGGATCTGCCATGAACCTTTGGGAAGCGCGAAAGCCACTTCCTCGATGCTTGGGTTGAGGGCCATGCACAGGGCCGTGCCGCCGTTCTCGCGGGGGTGAACGAGGGCCATCAGTGTTCCCCGTTCTGCATCCCATGCGACAGCTTCGCCATGTTCGTCGAGCCAGCGGAAATCGGCCTCCTCCCGTGGAGCACCGGGCGTGACGCCGGTAAAGAAGTCCGCGCGGCGCAGGGCGGGGTTCTGTCGGCGGAACGCAATCATGCCGCGGCAGAATCGGTATAGTTCCGCGTTTTTCTTCAGCAGAGACCAGTCAATCCAGGAAATTTCGTTGTCCTGGCAGTAGGCGTTGTTGTTGCCCCGCTGTGTGCGGCCCAGTTCATCGCCCGCAAGCAGCATGGGCACGCCCAGCGAGACAAAGAGCGTGGCGAGGAAGTTTTTCTGCATGCGCAGGCGCAGCGCATTCACCTCCGGATCGTCCGTGTCTCCCTCGACGCCGCAGTTCCAGCTTACATTGTCATCCAGTCCGTCGCGGTTGCCCTCGCCGTTGATTTCATTGTGCTTGTGGTTGTGGGAAACCAGGTCGCTCAGGGTAAACCCGTCGTGGCAGGTGACGAAGTTGATGCTGTGCAGGGCGGTGCGGTCTGAATGGGCGTAGAGGTCGGCGCTTCCCGTGAGCCGGGTGGCGATGCGTCCGCGCATGCCCGGGTCGCCCCGCCAGAATCGGCGCACGTCGTCGCGGTACTGCCCGTTCCATTCCGCCCAGCGCTCCCCGCCGAAGGAGCCCACCTGGTAGGCGCCGCCCGCATCCCACGCCTCGGCAATGAGTTTCACGTCGCGGAGCACCGGGTCTTCCGCAATGCGGGCGAGCAGCGGCGCATCCTCGTGAATGTTGCCGTCGAGGTCCCTGCCCAGAATGGAGGCGAGGTCGAAGCGGAACCCGTCGATGTGCATGACGGCGACCCAGTAGCGCAGGCAGTCGAGAATGAAATCGCGCACCAGCGGGTGGCCGCAGTTCAGCGTGTTTCCGCAGCCGCTGTAATTCAGATAGCCCCCGTTGTCATCCAGAAGGTAATAAATGGTGTTGTCAATGCCCCGGAAGGAGAGCGTGGGACCCCGTTCATTGCCCTCGGAGGTGTGGTTGAAAACCACATCCAGAATGACCTCGATGCCGGCATCGTGCAGCGCCTTGACCATTTCACGAAACTCGTCGAGATGCTCCAGACCCGCCGCGCTGGACGCATAGCGGCCGGTCGGCGCGAAAAAGCCTATGGTGCTGTAACCCCAATAGTTCTTCAGTTCTCCGCCGCTGATGCCGCACCGGCCGAGCAGGTTCTCGCCCAGTTCATGCACCGGAAGCAGCTCGACGGCATTGATGCCAAGGTCCTTGAGATAGGGGATCTTCTCGATCAGTCCCCGGTAGGTGCCGGGGTGCGCGACCCCTGAACTGGCGTGCTGGGTCATTCCGCGCACGTGGGCCTCATAAATCACCAGGTCGTGCGCCGAAATGTGCGGGCGGACGTCATCCCACCATTCCATGCGGTCGCGGACCGCAACGCATTTTATCGTCCCGTTGTGAATATCGCCGGTGAGCGCCTTCGCGTAAGGGTCCAGCAGGTACACGGTCGAATTGAAGCGATGCCCTTCGTGCGGGGACCAGGGGCCGTCCATGCGGAACAGATAAAGCGCCCCCTCGCCGATGCCCTGGACGAAAATGGACCAAACATCCCCGGTTCGGTGCCGTTTGGCCTCAAATTCATATTCCCAGACAGGTTCCCGGTCCTCCACGGCACGAAATAGGGCCACCCATACCCGTGTGGCGTGCCGGCTGAAGATGGTGAAGCGAACACCATTATTATAGACGGCCGTTCCTGTCGGATAGGGACGCCCGGGAATGACAGCAAGCTTTGTGGTATCGAAATCGTTCATGTGTTTACCCGTGTGAAACGGGGGCAAGTATCGGCGATGGCCGGTGTGCGAGTCAAAACGGTTCCCCAATCATTGATTCAGAAGGCGCTTGGGACGCCCTGGCGCGTGTTTTGCTGTCCTTTCGAACTTCTCCAGCAAGATTGCGAATTGTGCGGTATACTCTGTTTGTCAGACGTGCGTATAAGGGTCACGGATGTTTGTCACGCTGGAATTTCAAGGAGTTCTGCCGGATGGACAGTAACAAGGTGCTTATTGGTGCGGTGGTAGCGGTGGTGGCCTTCCTGGCCTTTCCCATAGCGGCAAAAAAGATTCAGGAAGCCAGACAGGGAGGGGCGGTCGGAACCTCGCAGGCAAAGTCCACCGGAACTGCCGGGACGGTTCTGGCGGTCGCGAAGTATCCCGAGTTGGAACAGCCTCCGTTGCTCAGTGAGAGCAGCCTGGCCGGGACCTCTTGGGCGCTTGTCAGCAGCAACTACCGCATGAAGGTTACCCTTGCGCCCGGCGGAGTGCTCTACATCACCCATCCGATGGCCAAAGCCCTGACCGGCTTGGACTATATCGAGGGGAGATGGCGCGTTGAATACAACAAGCTCTTCGTCTCCGCCTCGGCAGCAGGCAATGACGTGTCGCGGGAACTGCGCATCGGAGGAAACAGGCTGTACAGTCTGAACAGCGACGGAAAACCCACGCCGGTGGAATCCTTCTGAGTTCTTCCCGGTTGTTCCCCGGAGCTCTGTGGTGTCCCGTTTCCATTAGACGCGTCGTGGACGGGCGTTCCAGACCCATACCCCCACCTCCTGCGGGTTCTCGGGCGGTATTCTGTGGTAGATTAGAGGCCTTGACTCGAATCCACCAGGAGAACAAACACAATGCAACGACGCGGTGTGGTTGTTGGACTTGCCCTTTCCCTTGTGATTTCCGTTGGCGCCTGGGCAAGGACGCCTGTTTGGCCGCAGCACGAATTGGAGCAGTTGCTGGGGCCCATAGCGCTCTATCCCGACCCTGTGCTGGCGCAGGTGTTGCCTGCGGCCACGGCCCCGGATGACCTCGCTTTGGCGGCCAAGTTCCTGGAGGACGGGGGAGACCTTGGCCAGGTGGACGCCCAACCCTGGAATGACAACGTCAAGGCGCTGGCCCGCTGGCCCGAAATCCTCCGAATGATGAACCGCAGCCGCGACTGGGCCGATGCGGTGGGTACGGCCTTTCTCGATCAGACCGAGGATGTCATGAAAGCGATACAGCGGCTGCGCTCCGTGGCCATGACGTCCGGCGCGCTAGGAACCTCCGATGAACAGCGGGTTACCGCCGAGGACGGGGTCATCTACATTTACCCCGCCGATCCGTCTGTAATAAACCTCCCTGTGTACGATGCGGACAGGGTCTTTGCACTGCACGCCTCCGCGGGCGGCAACGGCCTGGTCACCTTCGGCTCGGCGCTGTTGGTGGGCTACTGGGTTCACCACGAACTCGACTGGCGCAAGCACCGTCTCTTTACCTATGACTACCGGGAATATCCTTTTGGCAGGCGCAATCCCTGGTATTTCGGCGGGCAGGTGTCGGGCCAGGTTCCCGCGAACCTGCCTGAACAGGACAACGGGAAATGGAAAGCAGACAAAAAGAAGCGCCGCCCCCGCTTCAGCGTGGGGGACCCCTTGCCCACCGTCCAGGTTGTCTCCGCGCCGACCCGGGTTCCGCATGGAAACGAACCGGCCCCGCCCGCGTCCGTGAGCCGCCCATTGGCGGCACCCAAGGACCTGCCATTGCCGCCGCCCGTATTGACTCCGGTTGATCCGGTGATGGACCCCGTGGAGGAGGCGCCCGTGAAGAAACCGCCGGTCCGTCCCGCAGCAGGCACGCAAAAGCCCGCAGCGGCAAAACCGGCCAAGGCCGGCAAAGAAAAAACGGCCGAGGCCATTCCCGCCCAGACAAAGAAAGAAAAGGCGTCCGCAAGAGAGAAATCGGGCACGGCCAAAGCGGCCAAAGAAAAGACCGGGGAAGAGACTACGGCCCCGGCCAAGTCGCGCAAGATGAAGCCGGCCGCAGAGAGGGAAAAGACTGCGGAGGCGAAGACGGTTTCCGGGAAGAAGTCCAAGGAAAATCCGGACGCGGCAGGCACCGGAAAAGGCAAGACTGCAGAGGCAAGGCCCTCCAAGAAGAAGGCGGGACAGGACGAGGCCGAAGCGAAAAAGACCGCTGAGGCCAAGTCCGGCAAGGTCAAGGCGACGGAAAAGAAGAAGACCGTCAAGGAATAGCGTCGTTCTCCTACCACGCAGATGACCGCCGACAGGGCGCGAACTTTCCGTACCCCGCATTGTATAATCATTTTCAACGCACGCGGTTCCGTGCCGTGGGCAATCCAAGGAGATGCGGACATGATGAAATCTTTCCTCCATCGCGCGGTGTTCGTGATGATCGTTCTTGGCGCACTGTGCGCCGGAACCGCGCTTCCGGCTTTCGCTGCGCCTGCCGCGCCACCCGTGCCGCCGCCTCCGGTTGCGCCAGCCGCCGCCGCAGCTCCGGCCCCGGCCCCGGCCGTACCCGCCGCCCCTGCGGCGGCCGTGCAGGAACCGACATTCACGCCAACGGAAAGCTGGTCCGGTGCTGTCACGCAGCTTCAATCTGCCGACCGAATGACCGTCGATCACGGGGGCACCGCCACCGACATCCGCCTGTATGGCGTCGATGCGCCGGAACCGGGCCAGCCCCACGCCGACGAAGCCAAGAAAATCGTCACGACCGGTGTGACCGGGCAAGCGGTGAAGGTGGACGTGTTGACCAAGGACAATCTGGGCGTGGCCGTGGCCATCGTGACCCTGTCCGACGGTCGCAATCTGAGCCACACGCTTTTGGAGGCGGGTCTGGCCTGGTGGGACCTTGCCAACGCACCGAGCGACCGCGACCTAAAGAAACTGCATGCGTTGGCCATCGCCGGCGGCAAGAATATCTGGGCCGACCCGGCACCGCTGGCGCCCTGGGATTTCCGAAGCAGCCACGGCGGGGAGCAGTTCAAGTATTCGGTGAAAGCGAAAGAGGAGGCGGCCGCCCCGGTGGAGAAGAAAGAGGAACCCAAGAAGGACGAACCCAAGAAGGTGTCGGCAAAGGGCAACGAAGTGTATGTGGGCACCTTCACCGTTCCGGCGGACATCAAGCTTCCCAAGGACGTGACGCCCGAATCGCTGCTGGTGCAGCACATGCCCTCAATTGCCAAGGACGCCTCGGGCAAACCCATCGGCATGGCCATCCCGAACATCAGCGGAATCCCCTTCGCCACCCAGTTTGGCTTCAAGGACGGCGACATCATTTCGCAGGTGAACGGCATGCCCGTGCAGGACCCAGCGCAGATCATGAGCATGGCGCCCCAGTTCAAGAACGTCAAGCAGTTCAACGTTCAGGTGCTCCGCGGCGGCCAGCCTGCAAACATCACCATTAACGTCCCCTGACAGGCCGGAAAGGCTTCCATCAGTCCAGTCGCGGCGGCGGGCGCGTTTGCGCCCGCCGCCCTTTTCGTGACACAATAGGACGCCAACCGGAGCCTCGTTGGCACGGCCGCCTCGGCGGCTTTTTTCTTTTGTGAAAGGGTCAGCACCATGAGTCAGCATGAAATTCAGGACAGAGAATCTTATTTGTACCGACTGCGCCACTCGCTGGCGCATCTGCTTGCGGAAGCGGTGCTTGAGCTGAGGCCCACTGCAAAACTGGCCTTCGGCCCGCCCGTCGAAAACGGGTTCTACTATGATTTCGATTTCGGCGACAATCCGCTCGGTGAGTCGGACCTGCCGGAAATCGAAAAGCGCATGGACCTGATCACCCGCAAGAACGCCCCCTTTGAGCGCGCCGTCAAGCCGCTCGACGAGGCACTGGCCTGGTTTGACGAGCGCGGCGAGGCCTACAAGGCCGAGTACGCCCGCGAACTGGTCGAATCGGGCAAGGCCGCCGACGGCACGCTGTCCTTCTACACGAGCGGCGCCTTCACCGACATGTGCGAGGGCCCCCACCTGGAACGGCTCGGCGAGGTGCCCAAGGGCTGCTTCAAGCTGGACCGCGTTTCGGGCAGCTATTGGCGCGGCGACGAGTCGCGGCCCATGCTCACCCGCATCTACGGCCTTGCCTTTGAGTCGAAGGACGCGCTCAAGGAATTTATCGCCCTGCGCAAGCTCGCCATGGAGCGCGACCACCGCAAGCTCGGCGAGGAACTGGACCTGTTTATACAGGACAACGAAATCGGCGTGGGTCTGCCGCTGTGGATGCCGAACGGCACCGTGCTCCGCGACTCACTGGAGCAGTGGGCCCGCGAGGTCGAGTTTGAACTGGGCTACCAGCGCGTTTCGACGCCGGTCATTACGCGGTCGCAACTGTACCACCGCTCGGGCCATTTGCCCTACTACGCCGACAGCATGTTCCCCCCGATGAAGCTCGACGAGAACGACGAGTACTACCTGCGGCCGATGAACTGCCCGCATCACCACAAGGTCTACGCCGCGCGGCTGCGCAGCTACCGCGATCTGCCGCTGCGCCTGGCCGAATACGGCGACGACTTCCGCTACGAGAAGCACGGCTCGCTGTCGGGCCTGCTGCGTGTGCGCGCCATGTGCATGAACGACGCCCACATCTACTGCCCGTCGGAGCAGGTGGAGGACGAGTTCCGTGCCGTTATCGGCATGTACAGCCGCTATTATGACCATCTGCGCCTGGGCAATTTCCGCGTGCGGCTGTCGCTCCACGACCCGAACAGCGACAAGTTCGTGGACCGGTACGAAGAGTGGGAGCATTCCGAGAACGTGGTGCGCCAGGTGCTCCAGAATATCGGCATCGACTACACCGAGGAAAAGGGCGAGGCCGCGTTCTACGGTCCCAAGGTGGACATCCAGGTGAAGAACCTGATGGGCCGCGAGGAGACCGTGTCCACCTGCCAGCTCGACTTCGTCATGGCCGACCGCTTCGACCTCACCTATGTGGACGCCAAAGGCGAGCGCAAGCGGCCGTTCATCCTGCATCGCGCCCCGCTGAGCACGCATGAGCGCATGATCTCGTTCCTCATCGAACTGTACGGCGGCGCGTTCCCCACGTGGATGGCGCCGACACAGGTGCGGATCATCCTGGTCAACGGCGAGTTCGAGTCCTACGGCCGCGAGCTGGTCGGCAAGATGCGCCAGAAGTTCCTGCGGGCCGAAATCGACATGAGCGAGGAAAGCTTCAACAAGAAGATCCGCAATGCGGTCACGCAGAAGGTCCCCAACATCTGGGTGATCGGCGCCAAGGAGCGCGAGGACCGCACCGTAACGTGGCGGCGTTACAGCAGCAAGGAACAGGTCGCGGTGCCCTTCGACCGCGCGCTCGACATGCTCCTGGCCATGCGCGAGAACCGCACCATGGACAATTTCGGAGACGTGGCGCTGCCGGAATAACACTGGGAGCGCCGGTGTCCCGCCGGCTTTCCGGGATCAGCCGTAGGGTGTGTGGAGTTTTGTGAAACAAAATGAAACGCACCGTTCCCCTCACCGTGATGAGGGAGACGGTGTGTTCTTTTTTAATTCACAAAGACCAAGTGGGGCTGGATCGGGGTGCGTAGGTTTATCTCCGGCGCGCCCCGGATGGTGCGTTCCATCTTGTTTCACAAGATTTCACGCACCCTACAGCAAAACCCTTCATCGGTGCACTCCACCAAGGTGTATCCGCCCCGTCCCCGGTAGAAAAGGGCGTTTGTGGTTGCGTGTGTCAGGTTTGGATAGCGCTCGTCGCGGGTCTCACTGCGCCGGTGCACATGCCCCGCGAGGTAGAGAATCGTCCGGCCCGTCTCACCCAGTGCGGCGCGCAGCGAATTGGCGCGGCCCAGACGGTGCATGTACCCCTGCGCATAGGCCTCCGTGCGAAACAGCAACGGATAATGCCCCACCACCAGCACCGGTCCCGGCGGCGCTTCGGCCACGAGTTGCGCGGTTTCCGCGATGTCCCTGCGCGCTATGCTCCCCCGTGATGACAACAGGTTTGGTTTCACCCCGGGCGCAAAGACCACCGGCGTGCCGCCGGCCAGCACCACCCGCGCGGGCAGGCGTTCAGCGGGCATGAACCCGGCAAGATGCTGCTCGAAAGAGCCGCGCCGCTTTGCCTCAAAGGTGTACACGTCATGGTTTCCCGGGATGGCGTACACTTTGAGTCCGCGCTGTTCCAGCCCTTTCAAGAAGGCAAAGGCTTCCTGGAACTCCTCGTCCAGGGAAGTCGTGGTGAAATCGCCGCCCGCAATGACCGTGGCCGCGCCCTCGCGCGCCAGCGCGTCGGCCGTTTGCTCGCGGACGGACAGGTCAAACCTGCGCAGGCGTCGCAAGCGCAGATTGAGCATGCCAAGCAGCCGTTTGTTTGCCAAACGGCGCGGAGACCAAGTGATCCGGCTGAAATGGAGGTCGGTAATGTGCAGCACCCGGTCGCGCACCGCTCCGGGACTTCCTGCGTCGTCTATCAACGAAGCGCCTCCGCCAGCGCGGCCGTGTCGGCCGCGCCTGGTGTGACTGCAGCGCCGTAGCGGCCAATGCCTTCGGCGCCGCTCACATTCCAGAGCGCCGCGGGCCGCGGTGCAATCATCGCCGCCGCCGTGCGCACATCGCCCACGCTGCGGATGCAGGGGATGTAATTGTCCTTCGCCCAGGCCGTGTCGTCGTCAAGCGGGAATGCGTCCAGGTCGGCGGCCACGCCGCCGATGCCGGGATCGACCGCCGCCGCCAGAAGGCTCCACAATCCGCCGCCGCCCAATCCGCACAGGCCGATGCGGCCCGTCAGATCGCGTCGTCCGCGAAGGAAGGCCGCCGCCGTCAGCACGTCCTGCACACGGTTCGCGGCATCCGTCGGCTGGAAGGTGTCGAGGAAGGAGAAGGCGCCGACGCGCGGCGTCTCGCGCACGAAGCCATTGTCCGGCAGGCCATGCTCGCCGAGCAGGAAGGCGTCTATCGCCAGCACGGCCTTGCCCTGCGCGACCAGCGCCGCCACCAGGGGGCCGGGTTTGCCCGTGTCCGCATCGATCAATGCGCGCTTGCCACCACCGTGGACCACGATCACCGCATCCTGCGGCGCGCCGTTGTTCTTGCCACGGAACAATACCGCCGGTATGGCATCGCCCTCTGTCGTGCGGCCGAACACCCAATGCTCCACCGTACAGCCGCTGCGCTCCTCGGCGTCGCCGACGCGGGTGAAGCGCAGGTCGTTCGGTGCGGGCACCGACACACCCATCACATCGCCCAGCACCTTGCCGTGCTTCGCCTGAAATGCCGCCGTGCCTGCCGCATCGGCGGGCAGTTCTGCGTCCCACTTGGCGCGGTTCATGGCGATGACCTGTTCAATGATCTCCGCCTGGCCCCGGCTCTTGTATTCCTCCATCGGCCCCTCGCCGGGGAACACGCGCAGCTTGTCGTCCGTGTCTTTGGTGAATTCCGGCTCGGTGAAACCGCTCCAATCGTGCGTGGGGTCAATCAGGTGCTTGCCCATGAAGCGGTAGACCGCCGTGCGGCTGTCATGGTTGTAGTTGTGGTCGTAATTGAACTGGGCATACTCGACGTTTTTCTCCGCGCCGTAGAGCGCGTACACGCTCTTGATCGCCGGATACTCCACGCGCGGGGTCTCGCGTGTCCAGTCACCCGTCGCGGCCACCATCAGCAGCGGCCGCGGCGCCATCATGGCGCCGATTTCCATATTGGAGTTCCAGTAGCGGATGAGCGGCGCGTTTTCGCAAACGCAGCCGCCCTGCATGGTCGACGAAATCATGTTCACCGGCGCGGCCACCTTGATGCGCGGGTCGGCGGTGTAGAGCGCGAAGGTTTGCGTGCCGCCGCCGGAGGCGCCGGTGCACCCGATGCGTTCCGGGTCCACGCCCTCGAGCCCGCTCACGAAATCCACCGCGCGAATGCTGGTCAGCAGTTGCAGCGCGAAGGGATGGAGCCCCCAAAGTTTCTCGCGCTCGGCGCCCCAGCGGTGCACGAACTGGCGGCTGTCCACGTAACCGATCATGTCATAGGTGAATGCCACCGCGCCCATGCGCGCAAAGGTGATGCAGCGTCCCGGCACGGAGCATTTGTCGGTGTTTTCAAGACGCCCGTTGGTCCAGTGGCCGTGCGGGTTCACGATGGCCGGGAAGGGCCCGTCGCCCTTGGGACGGTAGAGATTGCCTGTGCACATGAACCCGGGCAGCACCTCAAAGTGCACCTTTTCCACCGTGTAGTCGCCGTGATCAATCTTGTCGGTGATGACCGGATTGAGCGCTGTTTTCTCCGGCATCGGCACCAGTCCCGAACTGAGCAGCAGGCGGCGGCGGATGCTGTCCGCCTTCGCTTCCCACGTTTCGCGGGTGTCATACTGGGGCATTACGAAAACGGTGTCGGTGTGGCGCGTCTGATTCAGGCGCCGGTCAGAAACCGTCGCGCCGCCGCGGCTCACCCAGGCATCTTCGGTGGCCGTCGTCGGGTCGAATCCCTCCACCCGGCTGAGCGCCACGGCAAAGGCGTCACCCGGTGCAATGGAAACCGCCTTGCCGTCCAGATTGACCGTGCCGGCCTTGACCCAGAAATAGGCGGGTTCCTTTTGCCTTTTGCGCTTGGGCGCCTTGTCCGTCATGAATTCTTTGCCGTCCACCTTCAGGGTGGCCGACTTCTCGGCAGGAACCCAGGCCCACACCGTGTATTCACCCGGGTCGGCCAGCACCTGCCGCTCCAGCAGTTCCCACGTGTGCAGGAGCATGGAGCCATGCACGGCAATGGGGGGTTGGGGCACCGCGTCCGTCGCGGCCGCAAAGCTCAGTGTCGCACACAGCAGGGAAAGCATCATGTCGTCTCCTGATCCTGTAGGACAGCTACCGTCCGCTGTCGGTAACTTCTCGGCCCGGTGTCATTCGCAGCGCAGTAACTTCGCGCCGTCTTCAGCCCCCCTTTGAAGGGGGATTTAGGGGGATGTTGCTTTTCTTCTCGTTTCCAAGTTGCACTTCTCAGCACCGGGGCATGGCCCCGGCAGCCAAAGCGGCGTCGTTGCCGCCGCACTCCAAAACTAGACCCAAGACCCTGGCTACTTCGCCTCCGCCAGCACCTTCTTCAGATGGTCCACATTGCGTTTGCATTGTGCGGCCCGCTCTTCCTGCGTCTTGAGCTTCGCCACCGACTCGTCCTCGATGCAGATGTCGCCCTTGTACCCGGCGGCCTTCAGCATGCCCACCACCTTCGCCATGTCGATGTCGCCCTCGTCGAGCGGGCAGGCGTACTCGCTGTATTTCCAGCCCGCCTCGCGCATAACTTCGCGCTGGTCCTCCGGGTAGTGGATGTTCTTCATGTGCGTGTGCTTGGCATAGGGGGACAGCAGGCGCAGGATGCCGTACACCTCGCCCAGCGGATAACCGCGCCAGTAGAAGTTGCCCACGTCCATCGTCGAACCCAGCCGGGGCGAGTTCACCTGTGTGAACACATTGAGCAGGAAGGCCAGGTTGTTGCCCTGGAACCCGTGGTTCTCGATGCCCAGCGTCACCTTCGAGTTGGCCGTCTTGTCCAGCGCGCCCTTGAGACCCTCGACGAACAGGTTCACCCGCGTCTCAAAGGGGAGTTCCTTTTCCTTCTTCATTGCCGAGTCGATGCGCACGGCCCCAGCGCCCAGCAGGTCGGCCAATTCGATGGACCGGGCGATCCAGGCACTGTTGTCCGCCATGTTGCCCGCGCTAAAATCACAGGCCGTCAGCAGCGCGCACACGTTGACACCCAGTCCTTCCGCTTTCTTGCGGTAGGCCTTTGCGTCCTCGTCCGACTTCAGTTCCACCCGCTCCTTCGAGTCCAGCGCGGCCAGGGTGAAGTCCCGTGTGAGGGTGAGTTCCACCGAATTGATCCCGAGCTGTTTCAGCCCCCCGGCGATGGTCGGGAAATAGTCCGGACCCACATAAGCATCACGCATCGACACATAGATCCCGCCGTCGGCGGCCTGCGCCGGCGCGGCTATTCCGGCAAACACGATCGCCGTCATGACGGCGGTGGAGGCAAACATTCTGAACATGACAAGAACTCCCTTGACGTGGTGGTTTTAAGACTTCGTTAAGAACGGCGAATAGAATACGCAATCCGGGCGGGAAAAGGAAAATGAGGCCTTCCGAAAGTGACATTGATGTACAGGATGAACAGGATGGGAAAACCGATTGTATTGGTGTTCCCGTCTTGTCCCAGGAGGGTGCACATGCGGACAGCGCCGGGTGACCGAAGGGGGTGAACGGCGCGTTTTACCCCGGCCTTCTAACCGCCTTGCACAGCCGCGCCATGCCCGCCGGGGGACTGGCTACTGTTTCCGCCAACGAGCTCACCATGCCAACACCTGCCCGAATCGGAAACCGGTGCCTGTACCTGTGCCACGCGCTCATGGTGCCGCCGACAACCCCACACCCTTGCGCAACCGGGCCATCCCCCAGCACCACCATGAACACTGTTCGCCGTTGCCGGGGTCCTGAAAGGTCCACCGGTCATCCGGCTGAAGCACGGCGCATTCCATGTATATGGCCGGGGTGTGGACGGTTTTAAGGAAATCCAGCATCTGGACTGCCCGCTCCCAGTCGCCCTCCCGTCGGCAATAATCCAACTCCCAGCCGACGCCCTTGCCGATGACGGACTTGGAAAAGGTGCCGTCGGCGTTCCAGTCCAGCGCCATCGGTTTCAATCCCTGCCAGTCGAAGATGGTGCGCTGGCGGACGGCGGCGATGGTGTCGCGCAGCACCGCAGGGTCCAGTCCCTCCCATTGTGCGGCCACGGGCGCGAAATTCAGCCAGCCCATCCCCTCGAACGGCACACCAGAATCGGAGTTCGGCACGCGCATTTCGAGATAGACGGTGTTCCCGTCAAGGACACGGGTCATGTGTTTGCCCACAGCCTCGCGCAGGCCCGCCAGTCGCCCGGTCCAGAGGGCCTCATGCACGGCGTCATGCCTGTTTTTTGCGATGGGGATCATGCTCTCCAGCGCCGCGCCCATGAAGCTCTGCGTCAGGATGTCGTAGGTGTCCCACATGCGTCCCTCGCGCGAATGCTCCAGACTCACATTGCGTACCAGCCCCAGGTCCGCGTGAAGACGGCCGCTCAGCACATAGGGCCAGTCGGTCGAGCGATCCAGCAGCTTCGCGGCGAAACTGTACCACTGGTCCTCAAAGGGTGTCGGCCCGCGGCGCTGCGCCAGCCGGCCAAAGGCCATCAGCACATGGGCCTGGCCGTCAATCTCGTCACGGTCGGAAAGAATGGGGTATTTCGCCGCATCGGAGCGCCGCAAATCGCCCGTGTCCACGGCAAAGGCCACCGCGTGGTCCGGATGGTCTAGCCACTGTGGGGGACTGACTGCGGCGTCGTGCGCAAAGGCCCCCGCCATGCGGTGGCCGGGAGCAACCATCCCATACCACACCGGCCGTCCTTCGCCGGCAAAGGTGATGCGGATACAGTAGGATTCGTCCGCCGTCAGCGACAGCGGCGGGTCCAGGACAAAACGCACCCAGTTCCCCTGCTTCACCGCCTCCTGGGCATCGACGGTCTGGGTACGGAGGGGTTCACCATCGCGGTCCTTCCGCACGGACAGTGTCAGGCTGCCCTTGCAGCCGGTCAAAACAACATACGCCTCGATGGCGCGGATGGGCTGTGCCGGGGCCTTAAACGTTTGCACCCCGCAATAGTCGCCGTCCAGCCGGTAGAGCCCAGTCTCATGCTGTGGCTGAACAAGGTCGCTGCCGTTGGAGACGGGGTCGGCCGGTTGTTTCCGGTCGAAAACATGGGGGAGGCGTTCCATGCCGCTGGCATCAGTGGCGGCAAAGACACAGCCGATTAGCCGCTCGCAACGGTCCAGTTCGCCCGTCTCCATGAACAGCGACACCAGTCCGCCCACCGTGCGCGGAAACATGCCGGCATAGGCGCCGGTTAGCGATTCCTGAAAGAACCCATCCGATTCCACCCGCTCTAGGAGGTTGTTGTAGGTGGTGGAGTAGAGGTTCTGGTGGAACTCTGTTTTGAGCCGGTCAGCGACATCGCCAGCGGTGAGTCCCCACGCTCTTCCAACCGCTGCCAGCAGACAGGCAGCGAGAATCGACCAATGTCGCCCATTCATAAAGAACCCTTTCACGGAGTGTGCTTGGACCAACTATCGCGACCATCATGCGCGACAGAGAGAAGTGTAACGGGTCATACCCCCAAACTGAAAAAGACAGTGTCGCCAAACTCCCAACAAGACACCCGCCATCCCAACTTGGGCTTTGGGCGTGGCCGCCATGCCCCGGTGGCGCACAGCGGGAAAGTCATCCGGCATTAAGGTATTGACGTTTCCATGGCGGCCATAAAAGGGGACTCTTGCGATGAGACGATGGAAAATTCTGGTAATGGTTGTCGGCGTCTTGGTCGTTGCAGCGATTTGCCTGCCTGCGGCATATCTCGTGTTGGGTTTGGGGAGGATCGAGTTTGTTGTCATAAACGACTCAGGGTCGACGCTGAAGAATGTTGAGGTCTCGATATATTCGACAGCGTATGGAGTGGGTGATATCGATTCCGGGGGGCGCGGCCAGACGGTAATGTACAAAATCGTCGAGGGTGGCCCGGACCTGAAATTCCGCAGGGAAGACAGGGTATACAACATAGCCCTTGACCTGTATGTCACTGCGGGAATGCACGGGACCGTGAATGTCGAGGTGCATGGGGACCGGGTTGTCGTTAAGGACAGCATAACACCTGACGTCGGCTGTGCCACCGTCGCACCAGTCACCAATGAGCACCTGATCACGGACAAAGACATGGTGAAATAGGTCTTGGGACGCGCGAAGTCCACAGAACCGTTCATCGTCGCCACGGCATGCCGCCGCAGTCAATATAAAAGAACCACCCCCGGTCCGTTTCCGAACCGGGGGTGGCGTGTGTAACGTAGGGGGGGGTACGGCTTAGTACATGCCGTCCATGCCGCCCATGCCGCCGCCGCCGGGGCCGCCGGCCGGCATTTTGTCCGGCTCGGGGATGTCGGCGATCAGCACTTCGGTGGTGAGCAGCAGGCCGGCGATGCTGGCCGCGTTCTGCAGGGCCGAACGGGTAACTTTGGTCGGGTCGAGGATGCCGGCCTTGATCAGGTCTTCATACTCACCGGTCTCGGCGTTGTAGCCGATGTTGCCCTTTTTGGCTTTGACGTTCTGGACGACCGTGGCGCCCTCGTCGCCCGCATTGAGCGCGAGCTGGCGAAGGGGCGCCTCGATGGCGCGCTGGACGATCTTGGAACCGATCAGCTCGTCGCCTTCGAGTGCGAGGCCGTTGATGCTGTCCTGGCAACGGATGAGGGCCGTGCCGCCGCCGGGAACGATGCCCTCTTCGACGGCCGCGCGCGTGGCGTGCAGCGCGTCTTCAACGCGGGCCTTCTTCTCCTTCATCTCGATCTCGGTGGCCGCGCCGACGTTGATGACCGCAACGCCGCCCGCCAGCTTGGCCAGGCGTTCCTGCAGCTTCTCGCGGTCGTAGTCGGAGGTGGTCGCCTCAATCTGGTTGCGGATCAGGTTGATCCGGCCGGTGATGTCGCCGCTGGAGCCTGCGCCCTCGACGATCGTGGTCGTGTCCTTGTCGATGGCGACGCGCTTGGCGCGGCCAAGGTCGGAAATCGTCACGCTCTCGAGCGAACGGCCGAGGTCTTCGGTGATGCACAGGCCGCCGGTGAGGACGGCGATGTCTTCGAGCATGGACTTGCGGCGGTCGCCGAAGCCCGGGGCCTTGACGGCGGCTGCCGTGAAGGTGCCGCGGATCTTGTTGACGACGAGCGTGGCCAGTGCCTCGCCCTCGACGTCTTCGGCGATGATGAGCAGGGGCTTGCCGCTCTTGGCGATCTGCTCAAGCAGGGGAAGGAGGTCCTTGAGGTTGGAGATCTTCTTCTCGTTGATGAGAATGAAGGCGTCTTCAAGAATGCATTCCATCGTCTCGGAATCGGTGACGAAGTAGGGGGACAGGTAGCCCTTGTCGAACTGCATGCCCTCGACGACTTCCAGCGTCGTCTCGATGCCCTTGGCCTCTTCCACCGTGATCGTGCCGTCGTTGCCGACCTTTTCCATGGCCTCGGCGATGATGTTGCCGATTTCCATGTCGCTGTTGGCGGAGATGGACGCGACGTTCTTGATGACTTCCTTGTCGTTGCGCACCTGCTTGCTCATGGAGGCAAGCTTGGCGATGACGGCTTCGACGGCCTTGTCGATGCCGCGCTTGAGCGCCATCGGGTTGGCGCCGGCGGTCACGTTGCGCAGGCCTTCGCGGAAGATGGCCTCGGCAAGGACGGTCGCCGTGGTGGTGCCGTCGCCGGCGATGTCGGAGGTCTTGGAGGCGACCTCCTTCACCATCTGCGCGCCCATGTTCTCGTACTTGTCTTCAAGCTCGATCTCTTTGGCCACGCTCACGCCGTCTTTCGTGACGGTCGGGGCGCCCCACTTCTTGTCGAGCACGACGTTGCGGCCCTTGGGGCCGAGGGTGGCCTTCACGGCCGCACTGAGTTTGGCGACGCCGTCAAGAACCTTGCGGCGCGCATTCTCTCCAAATTCAAGCTGCTTTGCCATAACTTGATATCTCCTGGGTTGGGGCGGAGGCCGCTGTTACTCGATCACCGCAAGGACGTCGTCCTCGCGCATGATGATGTGCTCTTCGCCGTCAATTTTCACTTCCGTGCCCGAGTACTTGCCCATGAGGATGCGGTCACCGACCTTCACCTCAAGCGCAACGCGCTTGCCGTTGTCATCGAGGCGGCCCGGACCCGCGGCAATCACTTTGCCCTCCTGGGGCTTCTCTTTGGCGGTGTCGGGGATGATGATGCCGCCGCGCACGGTGTCGCCGGCTTCTTCACGCTTGACCAGGATACGGTCGGCCAGGGGACGAACTTTCATTGTCGCCATTGTCTAAATCTCCTTGTGTTGAGGTTTCACACCTGAAAACGTTTGTTTTCGGCATCGCGGATAGACGTTGCCATTTTGACAAAACTTTTCTGTCTGCCTAGTGCGTTTAGCACTCAACGGACATGAGTGATAATAACACACGTAGAAAGCGATGTCAAGCCCGCTACAGGCGGCTAAGAAGGGAATGGGGGGCCGGTGGAAAGGACAAAACACTAGGGAATACATAGCTGTTCGGCATCCTCAAGGCTTTACGGAGAAACATCATTGTCAAAATGACAAAATATCTTATAAGAATGAGGGAAGAGCAGCGCGCTTTCCCGGTCATGATTTCAGGGCAGGCACCGGGCTCACATGGAAATAATGAGGTAAATGAGATAAGGTCCGGTTCGCTTTCCTTGCGGGGGCGTTCGCGGACGCGTATACTCTTTACATGGGGGGCTTGGCAGAAACGATTTTGCCATTGCCCTGTGTAACCCCTTTGGCAGAGGTGTACTATGCCGTCCGCGGACGGTTCTCGGAGACCCACCCACCGATGAAAGTTCAGTTTGTCGACCTGGTCAGCCAATACCAATCCCTGCACCATGAAATTCATGAGGCGCTGGAGGAGGTCATGTCCTCGGCGTCCTTTGTGCTGGGCGGTGCCGTGACCGCGTTTGAGCGGAACTTTGCGGCCTATTGCGGCACCAAGCACTGCGTGGGGGTGGCGTCGGGCGCCGATGCGCTTCATCTGGCGCTGCGCGCACTGGGAATCGGCCCGGGCGACGAGGTCATCACGGTGGCGAACACCTTTATCGCCACGGTGAACGCCATCGCGCTGGCGGGGGCCGAACCGGTGCTGGTGGATGCGAAAGACCCGTGGTACACCATGGACCCGGCGCTGCTGGAAGCGGCGGTCACGCCCAAGACCAAGGCCATCATGCCTGTGCATCTTTACGGACAGCCCGCGGACATGGACCCCATATTGGAGATTGCCCATCGTCATGGACTGAAGGTGGTGGAGGATGCGGCACAGGCGCACGGCGCGCGCTACAAGGGTCGCCGCACGGGTTCGATGGGCGTGTGCGGCTGTTTCAGCTTCTACCCCGGCAAAAACCTGGGTTCCTACGGCGAGGGCGGCGCGGTGGTCACCGACGACGAGGCGCTGGCCAATGCGCTGCGCGTTTACCGCAACTGCGGCCAGTCGGAGAAATACATCCACCCGGTGGTTGGGTTCAACAGCCGCCTGCACAGCATGCAGGCCGCCGTGCTCAACGTAAAACTGCCTTACCTGGACTGGTGGAACGAGAAGCGCAGTCACTTTGCGGCCCTGTACAGTGATGGTCTGGCGGGGACGCCCGACCTGGTGCTGCCTGAAGTGATGCCCGGGGCGGAGTCGGTGTGGCACTTGTATGTCGTGCGCCATCCGCGCCGCGACGACCTGATGGCGTTCCTGAAGGAACGCGACGTCTTCTGCGGCATTCATTACCCGGTGCCGATTCACCTGCAAACGGCCTATGCGGGCGTGCGCACTGTTCCCGAGGGTGTCCCGGTGACCACCGTCGAGGCGACGCAACTGCTGTCGCTGCCGATGCACCCCGAACTGACTGACGAGCAGGTGGCGTACGTCATAGAATCCGTCCGCGCGTTTGGCTGAGGATGCGCCGCCCATGCCCAAACAGGCCCAAATGACAGAGTCCGCAATGGAAGCCCCGGTCTTAAAGAACGGGGCTGCCGCGCTGGATCCGTCGACTTGGGCCGTGAGCTGGGGACGGGGCCGCAAGGGCCATGTGGTGGTCGCGCTGCAGGCGGTGGGCGATTTGGTGCTGCTGGCTTTCGGCGTGGTGACGGCCTATCTGATGCTGTTCTCCTGGCCGACCTCGCTTGGTGCCGGGCCCGCCACGCTTCCGGCCATGCTTCCCGCCATGCTGCGCACGGCGCGCTCCCCGGAATTTGCCTCCTACTTTCCGCTGCTGCTGATAGTCCCGGTGCTGCGCCTGCTCGTGCTCGAGTGGGCCGGTCTCTACTGGACCAACCTCTGCGATACCCGGCCTTTTCGCGGGGTGGGGACGCTCCTGAAGGGGGTGGTTCTGGGTTCGGCGCTGATGCTGCTGTTCTTCAGCGGCTACAGCACCGTGCAGCCCGACCAGGCCCGGTCCGCCGCGATGCTCTTTCTGGCCTATGAGGGGCTGCTGGCCTTCTTCATGGTGCTGCTGTACCATGCGCTCGTGCTGATTGGCGTGCTCACGCTGCACGCGTTTGGGCTGTGGCGCACGCGCGTGGCGGTGGTGCATGACGGCGCGCCGCCGGAGGGGCTCATCCAGGCGCTGAGTTCGCCGGCCACGGAATACGAGTATGTCGGCGAGATTGCGGCGCGGGAGGGGGTCGGCGTGGGCACCGAAATGCTGGGCGCGCTGAACAGCCTCAAGGAACTCATCAACCGCCACCAGTTGGACGAGGTCATCCTCGCGCTTGACCCGGCCGGCATGCCGCCCGAGCAGCGGCTCGGCGTGGCGCAGACCTGCTGGCGCATGGGTGCGCAGATCAAGATGTGCTCGCCTTTCCAGGCCTATTTCCGCACCAGCTCGATGCCCGAATTAGTGGGCGATGTGCCCCTGCTGCACGTTCAGAATCTGGGCCTCTACGCCACGGCGCCACAGGTGGCCAAACGCCTGATGGACCTCCTGCTCTCCGCGGCGGCGTTGGTGGCGCTGTCGCCGCTGCTCCTGCTCGTCGGGATACTGGTCAAGCTGGATTCTCCCGGCGCCATGTTTTTCGTGCAGGAGCGGGTGGGGCTCAACGGGCGCACCTTCCGCATGTACAAATTTAGGTCCATGCGTGCCGACTCCGACCCTACCCTCCACAAGCAGTTTCTGGAAAAGATGATTCAGACGGGCGCGGGGCACCATGAGATCGATGCGGACGGGAAACCGGTCTACAAGATGATGAATGACCCGCGCATTACGCGGCTGGGGCAGTTTATCCGAAAGACAAGCCTGGACGAGCTTCCGCAACTGTTCAACGTGCTGCGCGGCGACATGAGCCTGGTGGGGCCGCGCCCGCCCATCCAGTACGAGGTGGACGCGTACAAGGACTGGCACATGAAGCGGCTCTACATCCGCCCGGGCATCACGGGCCTGTGGCAGGTGAGCGGCCGCAACCGGCTCTCTTTCGATCAGATGGTGCAGCTCGACATTGCCTACATCGAGCAATGGTCCCTGTGGACCGACGTCAAGATATTGTTCCGCACGATTCCGGTGGTGCTCCACCTGGAACAGGCATTCTAATGCGAAGAACAGGGACTGACCCGCCTTTCGGCAGTTTGAAAGGCCTGTCTGTCCCTGCTTTTCGCGCGGGAGCGCGCACATGCCGGGAAACCGCATAAAACGGTACATCGCCTACAACCTTGGGTTGTGGGTGGTGGTGGCGCTGGTTGGCGCCGTGGTGCTCATGGGCGCGCGGCAGTACGGCCATGCGGCCATGGCGCGCCAGACGGCGCGGCATCTCCTCGACGGCGCGCGCAAGGCGGCCGACCGCGGCGGGCTCTACGAGGCGCAGCGTTCCATTCGCGAGGCATTGACCGCCTATCCGCCCATTTCGCCTGAGGTGGCCGCCGAGTTTGCCCGCACCATGACGGGCATGCCGCTGGTGCGTGCCGAAATGCTCCGGCTCGATCGGGAGGGCCTTGCCCCTCTGGGTGAGGCCGGACGGCTGACACTGCTGGTCGCCGAGGGTCCGTCAAAGGAATTGACGCTGGCTCAGGCCGCTCCAGAAGCGGGCGAACTCAACCTGTCGCTGGGCCGGACTGAACTGGCCCGGGGCGACGTGGTCGGGGCGGCGCAGTGTTTTGGCGTCTACTGGGATGACCAGAGCGCGCGGCGCGCCGAAGTCGCGGCCAAACTGCTTGCCAAGAGCCCAAGAAGCGGGGCGGACGAGTACGCGGTGGGGAAACGGCTGCTGTTCAACGGTTTGCTGCCGGAGGCTGTGGCAGCTTTCGACCGCGCCCGTGCCAACGGATACGAAAACGCCGACATGCTCTTCTGGAAGGGTGCCGCGGCGGAACTGCAGGGACGGCGCGAAGAAGCCCAAGCCGGCTACATCGAGGCGCTCAAGCGCCTGCCCAACCACCGCCTGGCGTTGATGCGGCTGAAGGCTTTGGAAAAGAAGTAGTGCCTGCGGCATCCGGATGCTGACTGGGAGCGCCGGCATCCCTGCCGGCTCTTTCTTGGTTCTTCTCATGGCGAAATCAGCAGGAACTCGGGGCGCATCGTTCCTCTCGGAAGAGCCGGCAGGGATGCCGGCGCTCCCAGTAGTGTGAAGCGGGTCACACAGCCTGGACCACGCTTTCCAGAATTCGCAAACAGCACCCCTAGCGCCCCTTCAGCGCCTCCCGGAACACCGCCAATTCCGGTGCATCGCCGGGCGCGGCCTGGAGCGCACTCACCGCCGCCTCCTGGCGGTTCAGCCGCAGCAACAACGCCACACGGCGCGCAATGTCGGCAGGCTTCGTGGAATCGGCTAGCGACTTCGCCTCCACATCAAGCTTCTGGTAGATTTCATCCATCGACGGGGCCACGTCGATGGGATATTCCAGCGGCGGGAACGGCTTGCGCATGCGGTTCAACCGAGCGGCATCCCTCCAAGCTCCTAGTGCATGTCTTTGTCTACCTTGTTGCCAGTGGATTTCTCCCGCTGCAAAGGCGGCCTCGGGCCAGGACCTGCATATCCCACTGATAAAGACGCTCCCCCTTACCTTGACCCAGCAATTCTCAAGCGCCTTAGAAGCCTGCTCTAACTCCCCCATATTCCACAGACATCGAAGTACGCCGAACTCAGCGACCTGATACGGCATGGCTGGCGGGCCGCCGCGACCCGGCAGCCGGAGAAAGATGAATTCAAGATCGGCGGCGTGAAATGCCTCATCATAGTAAATAGCGTTCGACAGCCGTTCGCGTTCATCCCAGAAAATATTCAGCCATTCGCGCTTATCCCAATGAAAACTTGGGAGAAGCGCGTGAATGCTACGGCTCTTCGGGTGATGAAGGGCAATATTGCCTGCAACCCCATAGTTGTTCCGAGCAGTTTCCCAATCGCCTCGCTGTTCGGCGGCGAGGCCGTTTTCGAGTGCTGCGGCATACTTGGAAACATCGAACGCAACTCCTTGATAAGTTGCGATGTTGCCGCACACGGTCACGGTCACCGCCAACATGGCGCCAATGAACGCTGTGCACCATCTCTTCGATGCAACGAGTGCCGGGGGTGCCCCGTCGCGTAGAGACCAGCAAGCGGGGCCGATAATGAGCGCGGCAAGCACGGGAAAGAGCGACAGTTCCTGAAAGGGCTGGACCGAGGTCATCCAAAAAACTATAGCCAGCGCGCCCAGCGTAGTAAACCCCAATGCCCGCCGTTCCGCCTCGTCGCTGCGCACCAGCCCAAGCCACACACGCCGAACAAGCGCCCACCACAGCCAGCAATAGCCGACAAGGCCGAGTATGCCCGTCTCGAACCACATCATCAGGGGCATGCTGTGAATGGCCGTGCCCATCCACTTGGCCGGTTCGGCCACCGCGCCAATGGCCGCGCCCGAGGCGCCAATGCCGCAGCCGAACAGGGCGTATTTTGGCAGCAGTTTGAAGACGAGGCCAAAGACATAGAGGCGGGAACGGTAGGAGGGGTCGGGCGAGTTAAAGCCTCGCAGCGCGCGGCGCAGCAGCATGTCGGCGTAGCCGCCCGCATACAGCAGCGTTAGACCACCCACCACAATAACCGCCAGCCCGGCGAGCGCAAGCAGAAGCCGTCCCTTCCGAAGTCCCCCTTTGAAGGGGGTGGTCGGCGAGAGCCGACCGGGGGATGTTGGTTCGGATTCATTCGCGGCATCCACATCCCCCGCAGCTTCGCGGCACCCCCTTCGAAGGGGGATTGAGGGTGGTGCTTCGGGCACGGTGATCTCCAGTCTTTCTGGCAGCGGCGTTATCACCCATCTCCCCAATATTATTAGAGCGCCGCCCGCGAACAGCGCCATCACCGCCAGCAAACCGCTGCGCGAGAAGGATGCCGCCACACCGGCCACCACGAACAGCGCCAGCAGGGCCGAGACAATCCTTCCGCTACGCCGCGCCGCAGGAGAGGCAACCCATACCAGCAGAAACGGCAGCGCCGTGAGCATGGGCAGGATAGCCTGGTTGTAGTCGGGCGTGGTGGCGGCGATACGCACAAAGGCACCGACCCGCACGTCCTCCGTGAGGCGGCGCCCGAAGTATTCATGGGTGCCCGCCAGTGCGGGCGTCAGCCAGCCCGCCGCGCAAAGCACCGCGCACAGGCCCACCAGTCCCGCCGACACCGCAAACACGCGCCAGGCAAGCGCCGCATCGCCGGGACGGCCAAAGAGCGGCTCGGCCACGCCGAAGAGGGCAAGATACCAGGCATACTTGGTGAGCAGCGCCTTGGATGCGGCAGGGTCGGCGGAATGCAGCGCCGACTGGAGACAGGCAAGTGCGATGACCGTGATGGGCAGGCCCAGCCCCTTTGGCAGGCCTATTCTCCAGGGACGCAGGGTGAGTGTACGGACCAGTCCAAACCCTAGCATGAATACGGAGGCGCAAAGGACCAGCGTAAGGTGGCCAAAGACCCGCTGAAACATCTCCCACGGCCATGCGGCGAGAAAGATCAGCGCGATGAGGAGCGCGGCGGCGTGTGCGTTGTTCACCACCGTGTCGCGGCGGGACTGCCAAGGCCCTATTTTACTGCCGCTGTCGGTCATCTTCCCCCGGCTTGTCAAAGGTTGCTGTGCTTCGCGTCTGAAGAACTTCTGCCAAGACAGCATTGCCGCACCTCTGTGCGGACCGGCAATACCTCATTCCTAAATGCTTTCGATTTCTTTGCGCAGTGCCCGTGCCGCATCGGCATCACTGCCAGCCAGGTCGTCGGGAACCTTTTTCAGCATGTCCAACGCGCGCGGGTCGTCGCCGCGTGTGTGCAACAGGCTGGCGGCGCGGTAGGTGCAGCGGCCCTTGGGGTCGAGCGCCTGCCCTTCGATCCATGCCGCAAGGGCCTCGTCGGTCTTGCCAAGTTTTTCCCAGGCGCACCCGAGATAGAACTTGGCTGTGCACTGGCTGCCCCGGTTCTCCTTGGCAACAGTGAACATGGCCTTGGCCGCGTCCACCAGTTCGCCTGATTTGCCGACACGTTCCAGCGCCTGGCAATAGAGTTCGTGGGCGGGCAGGTCGTCGGGAAACGCTGTGAGGCATTCCTTCAAAATCGGCACCGCGTCCTCGGTCCGTTTCTCGTTCAGGAGCAGTTCACCGAAGCGGCGCAGCGCCCACCGCTTTTGGTTTGGGTCGTCAAATTTCATTCCCAGCGCTTTTTGATAGCTGGCGATGGCATTTTCGACCAGGCCCGCCTCATACAGCGACCGGGCGCGGGCCGCCTCGATGTCGCCCACGCGGCTGCTCATGCGTTCCGCCATGGATTGTCCAAACAGGGCGAGAAGGCACACTACGGCGGTCAGCGCCACAAAAGCGGCGCCGGCGAGGGCCGCCAGCGGCGGGAATGCGGCGGCAAAGGGGTCATCGGCGACCGCCGGTGCCGGTGAATCGGGGGATAGGGCATCAAGTTCGCTCATGACGGGACAATAAACTCCAGCAAGAACAGGCATTCAGTGCCAGCATCGTACACCAAACCGCGCGGCCGCCCCAAGTTCCCGTGCGCCGGAACTTTTTGCAGCTTGCCCAGTATCTCACCTATAGTCTGACAACAGCGACGGCCGCCCCATGGACAGTGCGGGCGGCACGGGAGAACAGGACTATGCGCGTGTCTCTTTGGATGACAGCCTTGATGCTGGCCGCGACGCTGTGCGCCGGTGCGGCGACCCTTACCACGGAACCCGAAAGGGTCGTTTTCGACAACACGACGGGCTCCGCCACGGTGAAAGTGCTGGCCGATGGTGCGCCCGTGCCGGCGTCGGAGATTCGCAGCTTCCACCTGATGGTCGGCGGCAGTGACTACAGCCATATGTTCCGTTTCTCCAAAGAGGACGGAACGGTGACCCTGACGCCCAGCCCCACCGTGGAGGTGGGCAGCTACGACCTGCGCATTGCCACGGCCAAGGGGGATGCCTGGCTCAAAGTGTACACGCCGCTGGGCGAAAAGAAGAACAGTCTGCAGGCGCTCGCGCAGCGGCTGAACATGCCGCTGGATGAACTGAAGCGCCAGGCCGGCCAGACCCAGGAAATGGGCCGGGGCGGCGTGCAGATGAGCCTGCCCCCGGTGTTTCCCGTGGGAAGGACGCTGACACTGGACATGGGTGCACCGGCCACCATGAAGGCGCGCTGGGAAGTGGACCGCAAAGTGATATCGGAGGGGCTCGGTGCGGTGGCCTTGGCGTACCTGTTCAAGGAGGCGGGGCCGCATCTCTTTACCTACACCGAACTCAGCGGCGACACGGTTGCGGCGCAGGCCTCGGCCGTCGTGGCGGGGGCGGACACACCCGCCACCGAAGCAAGCGTGGCCGTTGGTGTCCCGCTCACCCTGGAGGCGCCGGCCGGTTATGGAAAGCACACCTGGACCGTGAACGACGACCCGGCGGACGGGGATGCGACACTGGAGATCAAACGCGACGCACCCTGCGAGGTGCTGGTGAAGGTGCTTTCCGAAAAGCCCGCATCGGGCCGCCCCGAGGAATTCGACAGGACCAGCTATCGCGTCAAAGTGACACCGAAAAAGAAGTAGGCGCGTCAAAACGCAGGCGGGTTAATCCGGATATCCCATCCGCTCACGCCTGCCGCGTTTTGAATGGTAGTGCCGTCATTGCGAGCGCAGCGAAGCAATTTCTTGAAACGACAACCCAGCCCCCGGATTATGACGAACAAGAGGTTGCTTCGCTGCGCTTGCAATGACGGTTGGCAAGCATCGGCGATGAAAAAGGAATATGCAGTGAAATTGAACCTTGTCGGAAAAGTGCTTGTTCGTGTGGTGATTATTGCGGTCGGTTTTGCCGTCGCCTATGGCATCTTGTATGCGGCGGGCAAACTGCTGGTGCCGCTGACCGACAGCGCCGACAAGGCCATCCTCGCCTTCATCAACCCCGACACCTACGCGCCGGGCCTCGATGAACTGTTTCGCGCCATCAACGACTACACCAACCCGCTCATTCTGCTGCCGTTCATCTGCTGGATGATTCTTTACGCGGTGTACAGTCTTTCCCCCAGGCAGAAAGTGGTGTATTACCTCGTGTTCACGATGGTAATGCTGGCCCTGTCGGCCCTGCTTTACAAGACCTACGGCGAAAGCGCCATGTCCTTCCTGAAACCACTCTTTGTGGTGCTGGCCGTCGCGCCCTTCCTGGGGCTGCTTCCGCGGAGAAAACCCTTTCTCACCGGGGCCTTTGCCGTTGTCTCCGTGGCCCTCTTCGGCGTGATGTACAAGAACTGGGAGAACAAGACCTACGTCGGTGCCAACGTGCTCATGCTGCTCATGTCCATCGCAGCCTTCGGCGCGTTCATCTGGATGTTTCGCAACATGGACGACGACACCATGCGCCGCTTCTCGCGGGTGTTCTGGCTGGTGCTGCTGGCGGGCCTGCTGACCGATTTGGGCATCACCGAGCCGATTAAGAACACGATCAAGCGGCCGCGGCCGCTCAACGATGCGAACAAACCCTGGAACGAGCAGATCCGCCCCATCCCGGATGAGATACTGCACGGCACCAACTCCTTCCCCTCCGGTCACACCTCGGGCACCTTCGCCCTCCTGACGCCATTGTTTTGGTTTGCCCGCGACCGCCGTGTCCGCGCCGGGCTGATGCTGTGGGCCACGCTCCAGGGGGTGGGACGTGTTTACACTGCGGCCCATTTCCCGTTCTGCGTGTTCATGGGCGGTTTGCTCGGCTTCGGAATGGGCACGCTGATCTTCTTTGCACTCTGGGGACCCTCCCTTTGGCCCGACCGGGAGAAAACCCGGACAGCCTGACCAAATGCGCTGGGGCCAAAGTCCGCTTAAGCCTCTTCCACAGCGCAACGCTTACCCAAGCGTTGCGCTGATCTGCACCAGCGGAAATATCCGGAAAACCCGGGTAATCCCAGTCACCGGCCGGTGTTACTTGAGCGATTTCTCCAGCCAGGCGATGGCATCATCCTGCGCGGGCACCTTGAGCGAGTGGGGCAGGTCGTAGTACTTGCACAGGAAGTTGTCCGGTGCCCCCATGCGCTTGTAGATCTCGGCCAGTTTGGCCTCGGCGGCGCGCATGCCGTCGAGCGGGAACAGTTTGTCCTGCAGACAGTTGATGACCATGAGCGGGTTGGGTCCGTTCAGCGCGGTCATGTCGGTCAGGTCGAGCCAGTTCACCTGGCCGGGGACATGCAGCATCCAGGTGTGGCTCTTGGAATGGTGGTGCGGCAGGGAAGTGTAGGGCGTCATCCACCCGGCCACCACGCCCGCCTTGAGGCGCGGATCGAGTCCAAACAGATAGGCCGCCCGCCAGCCGCCAATGGACAGGCCCATGCAGCCGATGCGCGAGGCGTCCACCTCGGGTCGGGTCACGAGGTAATCCACGCTGGCCATGTCTCCCTGCACAAGAATGCCGGGCCAGGTCGTGCCCGCGTCGAAGATGGACTTGGCCATCTTGTCTTCATGTTTTCCCGAGAGTTCGTTGAAAGCACGGATATACTCGTCGCTTCCCGGGGTGAGCCCGTTCAGGTCCTCCTTGTACATCTCCGGCAGCGAGTTCACCGGCAGCCGCTGTGCGCCGAAATAGAACGCGTCGGGCACCAGCACCACAAACCCGTGCCGCGCCAGTTCATCGGCAAAACAGCGCCCGCCGTAGGTCTTGTTGACCAAGTCCTGCAGCACCTGCGGCGGATTGTCGATCTCGGTGATTTTCTCCTTGCCGTAATAGTAGAAACCGCTGTGGCAATGCAGGGCAACCACCGCCGGGGCGGGCTTGGTCAGACCGTCAGGCACCAGCAGAAAGGCCTCCGTTTTGCGGTCTGCGGTGATGGAATAGCGGACCAGATAACGGGTGTAGCCCGCCTTTTTGACCGTTTCCAGCAGTTCCGCGTTGGGAGCCGGGGCCGGGTCGGGATGGTAGTTCAGCAGTTCCGACATTTTTTCACGGCCCTGCCTGCTCCATGCTTCGCGGTCGGGCCAGTTGCCCGACAGATAGGACATGGCACCGGAGTGCTTTTCCGCGTACTGGTTCAAGAAGCCGTAGTAGTCGCCCACGTCGCTCGGCATCGCCTCAGCGCCATGGGTGATCAGCGGAAGCAGCATCAGCAGGGAAGTGGCCATGGTCATGTTCCTTGTATCGAATTGAATTGCCGGGCACAGAATAGCGGATTGTGCCACATGGTCGCCACGAATTCATGACCGCGCAGTTTTGTAGGGTGCGTGAAGTTTTGCGCAGCAAAACGGAACGCACCGTCTTTGTGAATGTTCGTTCGGAGCCCGGTGCGTTCCTTCCTGCCGCGCAAGACTCCACGCACCCTACGGAAGAACAATACACCGTCAGGAATTCATGGCTGCGCGCAGCTTGGCCAGGTATTTCGGCACGCCGGTTTTGGCGTCTTCCTCGCCTTCATATTCAAGCGAGAGATAGCCGCGGTAATTGGCTTCGCGCAGGATGCGAACGATGCGGGTGTAGTCGGCCGCTTCCTTGCCCGCGCCGTCCTCCGTGCGGACTTCCGTCTTGGCGTGGGTGGTCAGCACCTTGGGCATGACCGTCTCCATGCACTTGTAGGGTTCCCGGACGAAGTTGCCCGTGTCGAGGTTGAGGCCCAGCCATTCATGGTTCACCGCCGCGAGGATGTCGAGCACTTCCGCGGCGGTTTCAGTCAGGTAGCCATGGTTTTCCAGCGCGAGAAACACGCCCCGGCTTCCCGCATAGTCGCAGCACTCCTTCAGGCATTCCACCACAAACCCAAAATCGCGCCTGCGCTCGCCATCCTTGGGTTTGCCGCCGGCAAAGACGCGCAGGCAGGGCGAGCCCAGTTCCACCGAGTGGTCAATCCAGCGCTTCACATCCGCAACCTGCCTGGCGCGGTCTTCGGCGGAGGCCAGGCAGAAGCTGTTGCCCACGGAGGTTGCGCATACGTCCAGTCCGAGCCTGAACGCCTTCGCCTTGAGGTCGTTCATGTACTTTGGCTCTTCCGAGGTGAAATAGTAGGAGGTCAGTTCGACGCCGTCCAGACCCCATGACGCCGCCAGGTCGAGCCAGTCGAACAGCGTCATTTCGCCCTTCTTCCCGCCGCGCGGCAGGTAATCGCGGAAAGAATAGGCCGCACAGCTCAGTTTCAGTTGCGCCGTGATGGCGCCGTCTCCCGTGGAGGGCTTGGCCGGGGAGACCGCCCCCTGGCTGTTGCGTGCGGCCAGGGTTGCCGCCGCCATGCCTGCGGCCAGCGCCTGCCTTCGTGTCAGTTTCATGGTCCGGCTCCTTTCGTGGGTCATGTCAAACAAGGTACACCCTGTTGCACGTATATTGCCAAATCCCTGAAGTGGCTGCGGAGGGCGTTTCGGAGCACCCGCGCCATTTCTATCCCACTTCTGAGAAGTGCGGAGGCCGTGATAATCTCACTGTTTTGCAAATACTTCCTTCATCCTGCTTGGAGTTGCTCCAGGATCTGAGGCGTTGGCGGCCTTTATGGATTGGGCGAGCCGTCAGATTGCGAGAGTGCGCTCACGGGGAGTCTCATAAACTGAAGCCCCCCCCCGCCTGACCATTGATCCGTTGCGCGCTGCTTAAGGGTAGATTCCTCCCCGGTAAGGGGTTCCGGCGCGACATAGACAACGGTGTCCACAGGTTTGCCCGTCAGGCTCTCCACCTGCGCCAACTGGTCATGGCGCATGAGAACAGCCCTCCCGGCCGAGGCGCTAAGAATGGTCATTTCACACATGTAATCCTCAGGTTTACTGCCCTTGAACAGCCGCGGCCCAATGACCAGGTCGTTTGCGTGGACGTTCTCCGTTATGATCAGCCCCACACGCTCATATTCCCGGGTGCCCCGCCATGAGAACTTGCTGTATGAGTCTTTGTCCGCCGCCATGACCATGGCGGTGGCCGCCAGGACAGCCGCGGCGCCGACAGGCAGCACAATGCTGGAGCGCCAATGCCTAGTCATCATTGCGAGGACGGTGGGCAGCAGCGCAAAGCTAGCGCAGCTCAGCGGCAGCACAAACTTGAGGGCTGTGTAGTCCACTTCCGCCGCGTGGTCGTGCAGAAGGTACGTGTGCAGAAAGCATGACATCACCAGTATGAATGACGTTCCGACAAGCCGCATCTGCGGGCCCGGCATTATCGTTCGTTGACGCCTGCCCATAAGGGCAAAGGCAACCACGCCGGCACTTGAAACGGCAAGCGTCAACCAGAGCACCGCCTGGGCCGGGAAACCATAATAGCGTTGAAAATGACCGCCCCAGAATGTCGTTACGAAGTTGTCCCAAGTCCGGCCCGAGTCACTTGCGCCCGAGTGCAAGAGAAACTTGAGAATTGGCACCAGAAGCCCCCAGGCACCCCCATATATGACGATCAGATTCAGTGAAAAAGGAATGGCGGCGAGGAAGACAGGAACTGAAAACACCAGAAGCCCCTTGCTTATGGCTTTCCAATTCCCTCCCCACTGCCAGAAACACAGGCGTTTGATCGTGATTGCAGCCACCACGCTTATGGTAAACCAGTCAACAAGAAAACTTGTGAAGACTGTGGCCGCAATGAGCCGGTCAAGACGCAGCGCAGAGCGCCCTTCTGCCAGGGCTGTGTCACGAAGGGATTCGAGAAGCACCAGGGCGGCAAACAGAGGAATGACAAAGATGTCGGCCCAATAGGTGGCCTGAAAAAAGTACATTGGCGCCGGATGAAATATCAAGACACCGGCCGAGGCGAGAGAGAGCAGCAGGGCCGGCAAGAGCCTCTTGGTCGCCGACAGGACGGAGGTAAAGACGAGTCCGGCCCCCAGCAATGCGAGTGTCCAGTGGGCAAGCAAGCCATAAAACATCGCCCAAGAAACGGAAGGCTGCACTCCAAAGAGCTTCGCTGGTATGTAGAGCGGCATGAAGAACAAGGGGAAATAGCAGGTCATGAGATCCGTGAATCGTCCGCCTTCGAAAGTGAATTCCGCGCTTAAGTAAGTCGGAAAGCTCAAATTGAGCAGGGCGGGTGCGCGCAACCATTCGCCCACCATGCGCAAAGCCAGCGCGGTCAGCGCTTCGGATGTGAATCTATTGGGCGGCAGGCTGAATGTTCCGAACCAGCCCGCGCGCGGCGGGATTGAGAAAACGAACATCAATGAGACAGCAACAAGAAGAAAAACGAACAGCAGGCAAGTCGTACCCGGCAAAGGAGACTTCACTTTTTGGCATGACCCGCTTTCAGAATCACCTCTGCGATTGCCGGCCAGAAGGTCAAACAGTGCAGTGAAGCGGATTCTAGACATTCTCAATTCCTCGCTGAACTCTGGCTGGCACTGTGGCAACCTTGAGCACGCTTCACTTTCCCGAGGCAGAAGCCTGCCCGCAATCTCACGGGAACGCTTCCGGAATCTTATGACATTGATTTCAGGCGTCTTGATGGAGGAGTCCGCGCAGCACAGATTGTCGCCACCATTGGAGCCTTTTTCATAGATGTTCACAGTCTAGCAGAGTCCTCTGCGGCGCACAAACACAGGGCCTCCAAGTCCTATTCGCGCGAACGGAGACCCATCTGGAGCACGTTAATTTCAGATTCTTTGCCGCTCTGCCATGTTTCGCCGGTTCATTGCAAGCCGCGCAGGAGGCGGGCACGCGGGAAAGGCACGGCCGGATGGTGCCCCGACCGAATGCCGCGATGCGGGTGACTGCCCTCCTTGGCATGAAGGTGTACACTGTTCCACCATCACATTCCCTCGGGGCCTCGTGCATGGATTCCCCCGATGAGGTGCCTTCGGCGCCGGTGTCCGCAGAGACGGTTGTGGAGCAGGACTTGCATGCGTTCATCAAAGGGATCTTCAAGCGCTCCCTTGCCCCCTGTCATTGGGGCGCCAACTGGATTGCGGGACTTCAGTTCCGGGAAACAGCTTTGAGTTGATCCATCCCATGCGCGCCAGGCGGAATGATGCACCCGTGGCAAGACAGCCGAAGCCATACTTGACGCTTCGCCGAAAGTTGATGGAGGAAGCCTCGGCGAAGTATTTGGCGGGGCAGGTGATCTCGCCTATTACGTTGTGGAGCCACAGGATCTGCGCCAGTATCTGGTTGTCAAACACGAAGTCGTCGGAATTTGCCTCCAGCGGAAGGGTTTCCAGCAGTTCTCGCGAGAACGCACGGTAGCCGGTGTGGTATTCGGAAAGCTTTGCTCCGAGCAGCAGGTTTTCAACGAATGTCAGCAGCCGGTTGCCGGCGTATTTCCAGAGAGGCATGCCACCCTTGAGCGCGTTGCCGCCCAGTATTCGCGACCCCAGGACGCATGGATACAGGCCGTTACCGACCATGCACGCCATGGCCGGAATGAGCTTGGGCGTGTATTGATAATCAGGATGCACCATGATGACGATGTCCGCACCGAGTTCGAGGGCAAGCCTGTAGCACGATTTCTGGTTGCCGCCATAACCACGGTTCCGGGGATGGGTGACCACGGTGGTGTGCACGAGGCTTTTCGCAATTTCGACAGTCTGGTCCCTGCTGTCGTCATCGACAACGACAACTTCATCAACGACACCCTGCGCCATGACCTCATCATGGGTTTTCCGCAGCGTAGCCGCCGCGTTGTAAGCGGGCATAACGACCACAACTTTCTTTCCTGCGAACATGAAGGACTACCCTTTGTCCGTTGCTTGCGGGATGGGCCATCTGGCGCCCTCAATTATGCCGCGCGCGTTTGTGCCGGCTGAAGGTGGACAGGTGGCAATGACACAACCCTTCTCGAAGTGGCGATGACAATCAGCATTGCTTGTTTTCCGAGAGACGACGGTCAAATGCCCAAGTTTGCGTCCATGTCCCGACCAAAGGCCGTTCCGAAGCATTCCAATATTATCTAAGCCCCAGTGACCTGAACGCTTAAGTTATTTCCCTTTACGTCATCATATTTGACTTTAGCATTTAGCCGGCAGGATTCACAAATTGGCCGGGTTCACCAATCCCAAGAATCCAGAAGCGAGGCAAGATACCAGGCCAAATCGGACCAGACATTGACTCGCTCCATCCGGGTCGGAAGCAGGGCCGCCGCCTGCCTGAGAAAGTAGTGTGAGTAGTCTGCGGGGCGGCATTGCCCTGAGGGGGCTCGTAATGAACCACCATGCCCGCATCGGACCAGAACGCCAGAGTGGGAAACCAGCCGCGCTCGCCCTTGTAACTGCCCTGTGCCTGCTGGGCTTGGACTAGAATAGGGTTGCGTCGCAGTCCAGAAGGTCGCCTCCTGGAGCCCCTGCAATGTATACGCGGCTGAGCCGGCCAGTCTGTATCGCCGAAAGGTCTTCCAAGCCTGCGGGGCCAATCCCCCGTAAAAGGTCATGGGCCGTCGATGGTGCCATTTCGGCGCGGCCCAACAGACGGTAAAGCCCGGCGTCCGCCCGCAGCGTATCAAGATCGCCTATGCACTCACTGCCGGCACTGGCACTCCTTGACCCAGCCCGCATGATGATCCGCATCGGCAAGAAGCCCCATCGTCCGGCCACGTTTGGAAAGGGCCACGGCACCGGTGAATCGAGTCGCCGAAATGCCGTCCTCAACCACTTTTACACGAATCGCAACTTGCGCTATCATCGTTTTACCTCGTTGGTGTTGCCCAAGGTTCTGGCTAGATATCCTTTGGGCACCCAATCCGCCGATGCGGTTCATCAGCGGGATGTTTCTGTTTCTTCCCTCACCCGGCGGTTAGGGACAGTTCGTTTCTTGAGAACCCTTAAGATTTTGAGATGTTGCATGTCGAGTCAGTCGGTGAACTCCGGTTGAGCCGGTGAAGTGAGCCGGTGACGTATTGACATAGATCGGCCCGGACCATACAATTCCGTTGATGTGATAATCATGCGCCGTTAGGAGCGTGGAGAGCCCCCGTCATGCGGACCGTCATTCTCTTCCAACCCAAGAGTTTTCGTGGTATGAGCTCATACATGCCGCCGCTTGGGCTTATTATGTCCGCGGTTCGGGTCCACAGAACCAACCGGACAGTGATTGTGGATCAAGCTGTGGAGCCGCGTTGGAAGCAGCTCCTGACGGAACTTCTCGAGCAGAAGCCGCTCTGCCTTGGGATTACCACCATGACGGGAAGTCAGATTCCAAGAGCGCTTGAGGCGGCACAGTTGGCGAAAGAGCATGGTTGTCCGGTGGTATGGGGCGGGGTCCATCCGAGCCTGCTGCCGGAGCAGACACTTTCACACCCTTTGGCCGATTACGTCGTAGCGGGAGAGGGCGAAGAGAGCTTCGCAGCGCTGGTTCGCGCCCTTGACAACGGAACAGACACGCGGACCATCGCTGGAGTGTGGTCCAAACGGAACGGCACCATAACGTACGGCGGTGAGAGGCCGTTTGCGGATCTTGAGTCCTTGCCGGAAATCCCCTATCACTTGGTGAACTTGGACCGGTATATGCGCCGGGGAGCCTTCGGGCCCGCCCTGAGCGTTTACAGTTCACGCGGTTGTCCAATGCATTGCCGCTTTTGCTATAACTCGGCATGCCATCACAGCCGCTGGCGCGCATTTTCAGCCGAGCGGACCGTAAGCGATATTCGACGCATCCGCGCGTTGTGCCCCGGACTGAAGCATATTGCACTTTGGGACGATGCCTTCTTTCCCGACCTGACAAGGGCCCGGCTGATTGCCGAAGGCGTAGCAAAGATAACGCCCAAACTCTCATGGTCCGTATTGGGCGCGCACGTCCGGGATGTGGGCCGGATGAGCGATGAGTATTTGCGGGACCTCAAGACGAGTGGGCTGACGGACGTGGTCGTCGGGGTGGAATCCGGGTCGAAGCCCATAATCGAGGTTTTGCGGAAGAACTTCCAGCTTGATCAGCTTCTTGATGCAAATAGACGCCTCGGCAGAAGCGGCATTCGTCCAACCTACACATTCATGAGCGGCATTCCAGGGGAGACTGATAACGATATTCGAAAAACGGTCGACTTGATGTTTCAGTTGAAACACGAAAATCCCGATGCCGTTCTCGGAAACATTAAACCATTCGTTCCCTATCCCGGCACCGGGTTCTATGACATGGCCTTGGCCAGCGGCTTCAAGCCGCCGGAACGTTTGGAGGACTGGAGCCGGTTTGTTTGGGGAAATTACGCCAATATCGACATCCCTTGGACAAGCAAGAAGCGCAGAAACTGGCTTAATTGTCTGTATTTCTATACGGTGGCGCTGAACCCTCGCTATCTCTTCATCAACTCCCGCCTTTTTTCGTTTCTGGCGCGCATTACTCTGCCAATAACCCGCTGGCGCGTGCGACACCTGTGCTTTCGTTTTCCCCTCGCCGCCCGAGTTATGGCTTTGGCAGAAAGGATGTTTATGTGACGGAGCTTTTGGCTGCACCTTCTCTACCGGTAAGTGGGGACGGACCCGAACGGCACTGACATAAGGGCTTGGGCGGTTTGTATTGGCCCCGGCAAGGACTGTTTTTCAATCCCTACAACCTTTTTGTCCCACGCGCCAAAAGTCTTCAGGGAGGACCGCCCCGTGACTGTCTTGCGGCGCAAAGATTGCCGCCGCCATGCCTGCGGCCAGCGCCTGCCTTCGTGTCAGTTTCATGGTCCGGCTCCTTTCGTGGGTCATCTTGAACAAGCGAGACAACGTTGCACAGGTGTTACCATACCCGAAAAAGGCATGCTTTCGTCAATGGCGGCGTTTCTAATGGTAAGATAGGGTTCAGAATGCGGATGACCAACGGTGCCTGAAGGACGGCGCACCCGGAAAGGCAGGTTTGCATGGAGCGGGATTTCCCATCGGCCCCCGGCGGCCTGGCGACGCCGGGGATGAACGGGCAGACGCCCTCCCTGCCGCCCATGTGCTGCAGTTGCCGCAGGGTGATTGAACAGGATTTCAAATACTGCCCCCATTGCGGACAGCGGCAGGACAAGGGTTCGGCCTGGTATTATCATCCCGGATTCATACTCTTCCTGGCCCTCACCGTGGCCGGTCCCTTTGCGTTGCCCCTGGTCTGGCGGTCAAAGCGGATGAATGCCGCGGCCAAGTTCATCATGAGTGCCGTTATCATTCTGTACACAGTGTCCGCATTCTATATCTCCTACCGGCTGGTGGCATTGGAATTGAGCTTTTCCAGTGAGTTGGGCGATGTGATGCGCGAGATTCACCGCCATTAGGCAGCCTCTCCGCCCAATCTTTTACACCCATGCAGGCCGTGCGACTTCCCCCGGCGGCCCAATCCTGCTATGCTTTCCCCGGACGAGCCGTCCGCAAGAAAGTGAGACCATGGCCCAAAAACCCACCATATTGACCACCACGCTCTGGGATTTCCCGTCGCAGCAATACGGCGACGAACAGCAGGGCGACAAGAATTACAAGGGCGCCACCCCGGCGTACATCCTGTGGAACCTGCTCCAGCGGTACACCAAGCCCAAAGACCTTGTCATCGATCCGATGGCGGGCAGCGGCACCACGCTTGACGTGGCGCGGGACCTGGGCCGCCGGGCGCTGGGCTATGACCTCCAGCCGACCCGGCCGGACATTTTCCGCTGCGATGCGCGAAAACTGCCCCTGCAGGATGAGAAGGCGTCCTTTGTGTTCATCGATCCGCCCTATTCGACCCATCTGGAATACAGCGACGATCCGCGCTGCGTCGGAAAACTGGACGCCCAGAACCGCGATTACTATGAAGCCATGGAACTGGTCATTGCCGAAATCGACCGAATTCTGCGTCCGGGCAGGTATATGGCCCTCTACGTTTCCGATTCCTTCCAGAAGGGCAGGCCATTCTGCCCCATCGGGTTCGACCTCTTCGAAATCATGCGCAAGCGTTTCGAGCCGGTGGACATCATTGCCGTGACCCGGCGCAACAAGAATCTCGAAAAGGGCAACTGGCACGCCGCCGCGGTGGAGGGAAACTACTTCCTGCGCGGGTTCAATTACCTGTTCATCATGCGCAAGCCCGATGCGGCGCGGGACAGGCGGGGCCCCAAGGAAGTTGCCGAGCCCAGAATCCCGAATCCCGAATCCGCCATCAGGCATCAGAATCCGCGAACGGAAGAACGGCCAGGCCGGCCAGCGGGGCAGAGGAACATCGGTCCAGGCAGGGCGCCGGGCAGAAGGCCGGGCGGATTTAAGCCCTCAGGCAGGAAACCGGAACGCTGAGACCAGTCTAGGGCAGCGCGCATCCCGCTTCTTCCGTGAGGAACTGATGCAGCGTTTCTTTCGATTCTTCCGGAAATGCCCCGATGGACGGGCGATGGTGCCCGCCTTTGTACAAGTGCAGGCGTTTGTGTTTGGCACCGCAGGCCTCATAGAGCGCGGTGGTCTCCCCGGCGGAGAGAACCCCCTCACTGTCACCGCTCATGACGAGTGTGGGGCAGGTGCATTTGGGCATGTAGGTGAGGGGGGACAGGGTCGTGAAATCGGCACCCAGTGTGTGGCTGAGCAGGAGGCGGTAGGGCCAGCCGATGAAATGGGGCACCGAATACAGGTCAAGCCGGTTGTCGGTGGCGTGCTGCATGGTGTCATAGCTGGACTCCACCACCGCAAAACCGAGGTCGGTCAGGTCATTCATCGCGAAACAAACCGTTGCCGCGCCAAGCGAGAATCCGTGCGCGCCGATGTTCTTTAGCCCTTTACCTTTCAGCCACTGCACACAGGCGATGAGGTCCTTGCGCTCATGGTAGCCGATGGACACCTGGTCTCCGCCGCTTTCACCGGTGCCGCGCAGGTCGGGAAGCAGCGCCGAGAATCCCCAGTTGATGTAGGTTTCCGCCGTGGACACCAACTGGCCGCGGTTTGCGCCGATTCCCGAAAGCGTGACCACGGCATTCTCGCTGTTGTTTGGCACATACCACGCGGAAAGCACCACCCCATCCTCGGTGGTCAATGAGATCTGTTCCACGGGCCTGCCGGCAATTTCCGTCTTCGGTTTGATCTGTCCGTGCCTCGGCGCGGTCACCAGTCTGGTGCCCACCACGCCCACGGTCATCCAAAGCACGATGAACAGTGAAACAAGAACAATACCTGTCCACTTCAAGAAACGCCGCATGGAAACACTCCCGGTTAACAAAGTTGAAAGGACAAATCAGGGCAGACGCAGCACGCCGAACACAGGGAAATGGTCCGTCGGATACCGGCCGTCCTCATTGTAGGTGACGGTTTCGCATTGCAGCGCCTGCACGCCGCCCCGGTACAGAATCCAGTCGATACGGTCATCTGCTCCGGGCTTGGGCGCCTTGAAATCAGAAATGGTGATGGTCGGTCCCTTCTTTTCCGGCGCCTCCATCCAACTGTCCTTGAACCCTTTGCCCATGGCAAAGTCATAGGCGGTGCTCTTGCCGGCGCTCGAATTGAAATCGCCGGTGAGGATGACGGGCAGGTCGCCGGCATAGGGGGCCAGATGGGACTCGATCACCGCGATGCCGTTTTGCCGGGCCGCTTCGCTCTTGTGGTCCATGTGCGTGTTGGCATAGACGAAGAAGCGTCCCGTATGGGGGTGGTGAAACTTGACGCGGGTGGCCATGCGCGTGCAGGCCGTGTCCCATGACTTCGAGCCCGGCTGCTCCGGCTTCTCGCTCAGCCAGAAATGCAGCGTCTCCATCGGCACCAGCGTGTCCGCCTTGTAGAACACGGCGGTCATCTCGCCCTTGCCATTTTGGTCACGGCCTATGCCAATCCAGCGGTAGCCGGGCAGATTCTCGGCCAGGTAGTCCGCCTGCATCGCCAGGCACTCCTGCATGCCCATGATGTCCGGGTCATACTTCTTGATGCACTTGACCACAATGTCTTTCCGTTTCGACCAAGCGTTGTCCCCGTCGGGTGCGGTGCCGTAACGGATGTTAAACGTCATCACGCGGAGCGTGATTTCCTGTGCTGATGCCATGGTGGACGCCGCCAGCAGACAGGCCGCAATCATCAGGGTTCTCATGTTTTCTCCTCGTTGTTCCCGGCCCTTCCGTGTCCGTGTCTTCTCCAGGGCTCCGGTGTTATCGTTTGTCGGAAGTGCCGTCGGTCCTGGAATTCCGTTCCTTTAACTTGAACTGCTTCTGCTCCAGCTTGCTTTCCACAAATCCGACACGCAGCTTGGACCCGTCTGGATTTATCCAGGTTTTCCAAATCGTCAGCATCGGTCCGGTATAGCCGGTTTTGTCCCGGTCATACTGCGTCTCCGTCTCGTCCGCTTCCGCGCCGACCACGGCCACCACCTGCTCGTAGGACATTCCATACAGCAGTTTGCCCAGTATAGCCGCATCCAGGACCAGCTTGGCCGGGGGTGCCTCCACTGCCGCGGTTGCGGGGCTTGGCAAAGGTTCTGGCGCTGCCACAGGCACAGGGGAGGGCGCAGGGACAGGAGACGGTTCGGCCGTGTGGTTCCACTTGGAAACCAGCACGGGCACCAGCAACACCGCCACGGCCAGCACAACCACGACGGCAAAGAGACCTTTGTGTTCCACGTCATCAACTCCGTTGCAAACGGGACAGCCGATAACAGTCTACCACGGCCGAAGTTTCATCAAGAAAAGGACCGTTGGCGTCTGAGTTCCCTATTGCTGGGCCCGGGCCGCCAGGATATCTGTTTCGGGCAGCGTGGGCCGGAACAGGGACTTTTGCAGGCCGATTTGGTCGAAGGGAATGGGAAGGAATCCGGAATCCTTCACCACCGGCGCGTCCGGCTTGACGGTAAAGTCGCCCGCATCGGGGTTCACGAAATTGTCCGTGGCGGGGTCGAGGATATTGCCTTCCAGCACGTTGATTCCCTTGTCGTGCAGGAGGAATGTGCCGCATTTCCAGACGATGTTATGACGAAGCGTGTTGACGTCCACATGCTCATTCAGATGGGCCAGTTCGGGATAGCGCTTCACGTAGAGGTCGGCGTCGATTTTCGGCGACTCCATGAACTTGCCGGTAAAGTCCTCCCAGCGTTTCTGTCCCCAGGGCGAGAAGCTGACGGCCTGGGCGCAGTCGGCGAAGATGTTGTTGTCCAGCACATTGTCCTTGCCACCGTGAATCTGTACGCCGCCAAAGCCGTGTTTGCCCGCGGCGCTCTTGTAGAAGATGTTGCCCTGGATGAGCACGCCCGAGATGGCGTCGTCGAGGCGGATGCCCGCCTGGCCGCAGCTCAGGTCCTCACCCGTGCGCCGCCAGTTGCCGATGTGGTGCCAGTAGTTGTACCGGTACACGTTGCCGCGCAGCGTGGGGTCGCCCCACATGTCCGCGCCGCCCTGGTCGTCGGACTCGAGCAGCACGTCGTGCACCTCGTTGTACTCGACGGTGTGGTCGTTTCCACCCAGCCGAATGGCGCTGCTGTTGATGTGGTGCATGAGGTTGTGGGCAACGCGGTTGCCCACACCGCCCACAAGCACCGCCGGGGTGTAGGTGTGGTCAATGCGGGACAGGTGGTGGATGTGGCAGTTCTCGACCACGAGACCGCCCGGCGTGAGCGTTTTGCGGTCACCGCCCTCGATCAGCACGCCGCCGCGGCCCATGGAATAGATGTCGCAGGAGAGAATGCTGACGTCTTTGCCCCCGTTCACGGCGATGCCGTCGCCGCCGCAGCGCCGCACCGTGCATCCGACAAAGGCACAGTTCTGGATGTTTTTGGCCTGGACGGCATCACCCGCCGCCAGTTCCCATGCCAATCCCTGGAACCGGACCCTCGCCGTGCCTTCCATGCGCACCAGCGGCCCGGCAAAGAGCGACAGGGTGACCTCCGCCTGGTTGGGGTCGGAGGGCGGCAGGAAGTAGAGCGTGCTGTTGGCACGGTCCAGATAGTATTCGCCGGGCTGGTCCATTTCGGAAAGCAGGTTTGCCGCGTAATAGCGCTGGCCTTTTCGGTAGCCGTAAGTGTGCGGCGGTTCTGCCAGCGTGATTTCATGCTTGTCCGTGTCAATGGCCGTGATGCGCTCGTAGGAGTCGGCCCAGTCGAAGAACCAGTAGCCGTAGAGCAGCGCGTCTTTTTCTTCCTTCCATCGCGCGGGGCGGTCGCCTTCGTAGACGAAGCGGCCGACTTTGCTGCCCTTGATGCCGATCACCTGATGGCCGTCGTCCACGCAGGTGTCCACCACGTGCATCATGCCCTCGTTGGGGTAACGGGCCATGGTCATCGGTTCGCCGTTGAAGAACAGCTCCGGTACGGGGTGCGTCTTGAACACGTTGCCGCTGCCCATGCCGCCGAGGATGAGCGGTTCCTGCGGTACGTTCACGCCCTTCGCCTTGAGGTCGCATTGCACGGCCTTTCCCCGCGCCTCTTCGGGCAGCCGCGCCAGCACGGCTGCGTCCGTGACGGGAACGAAATCCTTCAGCGTCACGCCGCCGGAGAAGACGGGCGTCTCATTGTCGGCGGCGCGGTAGACAATGGGCACCTTTTCGAAAGAGCTCGAATGCTCGGGGCCGAGCGTAAAGGTCTGCTTCACGACGTACTTTCCGCCGTGCACCAAGACCGTCATGGGGCCGTCCAAGATGCCGGTCGACCGGTTAATGTCAAGCATCCGGTCACGGGCCTGTTCGAGTGTGGCGTAGGGATGGACCGCGCTACCGTCACCGTCGGTGGTGCCCGACGGCGACACATGCAGCGTCACCCCGGCACCTGAAGCGGGCTGGGCCAGCGCGGCGGTGAAGGTGCACAAGACAACGCAGAGAGAGAGGGCGAACAGTCGGAAGAACAGACTCATTGGAAGACTCCTTTTCAATCTCGACACAAATCAGCGCGTTTATTTCGCTCTGACATTCTGGTATTTCCTGGGCACGCCAATCTCCTGATTGGCATCGGGGAAAGGCCAATCAGGAGATTGGCGTGCCCAGGAAAGCCGCCGCACACTCAATTGTCCTGGATATCCACACGATAACTTTCGCCTGCCGATACGGAGAACGCGGCAAGTGTCGGTTCCGGGCGCGCAGCGTCAACGGGCTTCTTGCCGTTCAGGACGCGTGCCGCTTCTGCGGTGCGCACTATGCAGGTGCCGTCGCGATCGGCGCGGAGGTTCGCCTCCGTCAGCTTGCCGCCTTTCCAGGCGATGTCCACGGTATAACCGCCGCGGGCACGCAGTCCCGTGACTTTGCCGCTGGGCCACGCCTTGGGCAAAGCGGGGAGCAGGCTAATTTCGCCGCCGTGGCTTTGCAGCAGCATCTCGGCGATGCCGTTGGTGCCCGCGCTGTTTCCGTCAATGGCGAAGATGTTTTCCGGTGCGCCGGCGATGCCCGCCACCGAAACCGTCATCAGGTTCTTGTCGGCCAGCTTGGTCAAGAGCAGGCGCAGGCTGTCGAGCGCGGCGTCGCCATCCAGCAACCGCGCGTAGAAATTGATCAGGTTGCCCCTGCTCCATTCCACATCCTCCCAGTCGGCGCGTTTGGAACGGCGTTCCATGGATACCCGGGCCGCTTTGGCCAGATCGGGCGTCTTCCGGGCGTCAATCTGGCCGAAGGGATAGAGCGACAGCAGGTGGGTCATGTGGCGGTGGTTGGGAATGGCCTCCTCAAAATCCTCGATCCATTCCATCAACTGGCCATGTTTGCCGACGCGCAGCGGCGGCAGCTTGTCGCGCGCGGCCTCCAGTGTTGCGCGGAAATCCTCGTCGATACCAAGGGCACGGCATGACGCGATGCAGTCCGAAAACAGCTCGCGCACAATCACCGCATCGCAGGTGGGCCCCATGGACTCGGTGCAGGCCTTGCCGTCGGGCGCGAGATAGGAGTTCTCCGGAGACGAGGCTGGGCCGGTCACGAGCCAGTGATACTTGGGATGCTCGACCATTTCCTCAAGGAAGAACTGGGCCGCTCCCTTGAGCACAGGATAGGCCTGTTTTGCCAGAAACTCCCGGTCTCCCGTGTAGGCGTAGTGTTCCCACAGATGTGTGGCCAGCCAGGTGCCGCCCGTGTCGTGGATGCCCCAGCCCAAGCCCCAGCCCGGCGCCGTAAATCCCCATGGGTTGGTAAACACGTGGGACACCCAGCCGCCGCACCCGTAGGAATCGCGCGCCGTGCGCGCGCCCGGCACACGCAGGGAATCGATGAGGCTAAAGAGCGGCGCGGTGCATTCGGACAGGTTGCAGGACTCGGCGGGCCAGTAGTTCTGCTGGGTGTTGATGTCGTTGTGGAAGTCGCAGGTCCAGCCCATGTTGCAGGCAAGGTTGTCGTTCCAGATGCCCTGCAGATTCAGGGGCAGGGGAGAGTTCTCGCGCGACCCGGCAATCAGGAGGTAGCGACCGTACTGGAAGAAGGTGCTGATCAACTGCGGGTCTTCACCGCCCGCCTTGAGCAGTTCCAGACGCTTGTCGGTCGGCTGTTTTGCAGCATCGGAGCCGCCAAGGTCCAGCATGACGCGCCGGAACAGTTTCTGGTGGTCGGCCACATGGGCATCGCGCAGTTGTTCGTAGGATTTCTTGGAGGCGGCATCAAGCTGCGCTTTGCACAACGCCTCGGCGTCGCCGTTTCGGTAGTTGGTGTTGATGGCCACCAGCAGCAGCACGGCGTTCGCGTTTTTCACCTTCAGCGCGCCGTCCCCGGCGGTTAATTCACCGCCGGTCGCCACGGCCTTCACCTGCCCGCGAAAGGCGACACCGGTCTTGCCGTTGCTGTGCTTCTTCTCGAAGGCGTTGCCGGTCATCACCAGCGTGTTGCTGCCGTCGGTGTGGGTCTCAAAGGGCAGTTTCCCGCCGTTCATGGCCATTTCGAAAGAGAGCCCGCCGGGCGTGTCGCAGGAAAGCCTTGCCACCAGCACCTGGTCCACATTCGAGCAGAACACTTCCGTCTTGCAGTGTGTGCCGCCCAGCGTGTAAGACACGCGGGCGATGGCCTGATCCAGGTTCAGTTCTCGGCGGTACTCGGTCGGCGCGGCATCCTGCGCGGCAAAGTGAAACAGCAAATCGCCCATGGGCAGGTGGGACCCGTAGTTGAATTCGCGGCCGACCACGTATTTCTGGCACATTCCCTGCGCCTCGAAATAGCGGCCCTCGAAAAGGGCTGTGCGGATTTCTTCAAGATGCTCCCGCATGCGCGGGTTCTCGTGTTTGTCGCTGGCTTCGCCCGACCAGACCGTGGACTCGTCGAGCGCGATGCGCGCCGTGTCGGTGCCGCCAAAGACCATCGCGCCGATGCGTCCGTTGCCCACGGGCAACGATTCCATCCACCGCAGCGCCGGTTGGGCGTACCAGAGCGTGGGGGGATTCGCCGGCGGCTCTTCCGCAGAAGCGCCGGGCCCGAACATTATTTCGACCAGGACCACAGCACCAAGAATAATAACGGCACGCGTCATCAGTCAGTCTCCCTTGTCCGGTGGCTCCGGCCCGCCTGTTTAACGCGTCACGATGCCGCGTCTACTTTGCATACACGGCCAGCTTCACTTTTTTGGGCGCAAAGGGTTCAATGCGCACCGTGTTGGACCCGGCCTTGACCAGTCCGGTGACGTCGAGCATGAAGGGTGCGCCGATGCATCCGCCCGCCTCCTGCCCGTTGACTTGAACGCGCGCGCCCTCGCGCACGCCATCCATGACGAGCATGACCCGTTCATGCGCGCTGTCCGGCGCGGCGGCCCAGTCGGCGGTGCCTTCAAACAAGTCGGCCTTCGGCACCGGGGCCTTGCCCCCAATCACACCCCAGGGTCCGGCGCCAAAGGGGGCGATCTTTTCGACCGGTTCCCAGGCCTTTTGGTCTGTGGCGCGTGCCACGCTCCACGTCTCGTCAATCCTGCCGTCCACGGCAGTTCCATCGGCGAGTTCAACGCGGTAGGCGCCGATGAGCCCCGCCGGGGAGAGTTCCTTGGAGGTGTTGATTGCATAGACCAGCAGCACGTTGCGGCCGGGTTTGAGGAAGGGTTTCAAGTCCACTTCCTTTGGGTTGCGCCAACCCTCCGCTTCGCCGCTGCTCGCCCCGGCAACCGCGCCGTTCACAAAGAGGCTGAATTCGTTGTCCGCGGCGATGATGAAACGCGCTTCGCCCAGGGTGGTGTTTTCGGGGAGATCCAGCATGTGTTTGAATATGCGCGTTCCGGGGTGCGCGCCCTCGAGCGCGTGCTCATGGGGGAACCACACCCAGCTGCATTCCGCCAGACTGAGCGGTGTCGGGGCGGTAGCCGTCGGCGTGTTGGTGCGGGCCACGGGTACGGCGGCGGCGATGGGCAGGTCCCCGGCGGCGACCCGGTGGGGGAGGGGGCGCTCTGCATTGCGGAACACCACCAGCGTGCTTTCCCCGGGTTCAAGGGTGAGTTCAAATTCGCTGCGTCCGTTGGCCCGCGGGGCGGCCGGCAGTGTTTCCATCAGGTTGCGCATCGGGTCCCAGCGTTCCGGGGTGCCTGCGGACCGGGCGACAAGGCGGAAGGTCTTTGCCTCGGTGCCGACTTCCTGGTTGCAGACAAAGTATATGGCGGCATCGTCCTTGGTCCGCTCAAGCGCGTGAAGCCAGCCGTTCGTCTGGCCCGAGGCAAGCTCCAGCACGGGCGGCACTTCGGCATTGGCCAGCGCCGCGGCAATTTCCGCGGTGCCCGCCTTTTCAGAAAGGAAATAGGACTTTCCGCCTGCGGCGGTGACGCGGCGCGGTTCAACTCCGGGCAAGGGCGCGCTGCCCCATATTTCTGCGCAGAGCGCCGCGATGTCGGCGTCCGTCTTGCCCAGGGTGGCGGAGTGGCTCGGCAGGAAGCCGTAGGCCAGCACCACACCGCCCGCGTTGAAATAGTCGCGCACCTTCGAGAGTGTTTCCCAAGGGATGGCCTCGACAGGCGGCACGATGAGGGCGCTGTAGCGTTCGTTGTGCAGCGCCAGTTGGTGTTCAGAAATCGTGGTGTCTTTCTCGAAAACGTCATAGGGCAGCCAGTCGCTGTCGTACAGGGCATCCTGCAGCGCCGTGGCCATGTCCTCGGGCAGCACGGCCCTGCCCACGTGCTTGCTGTTGCCGCAGAAGAGCTGCGCCACGGGGCACACATGGCTGCCGCCGCTCAGCAGCAGGCTCAGGCGGTTGTTGTAGTCGGCCCATACGCGGTAAAGGGGCCAGCGCGGTTCCTGGTCCTCATTGTAGAAATAGGGCGGGCAGTCCGTGTCCTGCGGCGCGCGGGGATTGAAGGAATGGGTGATCAGGTAGTTCACGCCGCGCACCTGGTGCTGATCGGCGAGCCATTTCATTTCAGGATAGGAGATGTCCTGCCCGTAGGCGCCGAAAATCTCGCACATGGCGAGGTCGTCCTTCTTGCCGTAGACGTGCGAGATGGACGAGACCAGCTTGGGAAGTTGGAAGATGTCCTGCTTCTTCTGGCCTGGATGGAGTTGGCCGCAGACCAGGTCCATGCCGCCCATGGACGAGTATTTCTGCATCTGGAAAATGTTTCCCGCGCCCAGGCCGTGGTTGAGATAGAGGAATTCGTGGTCCATGAAATGGCCGATGGACTGGCCGCCCCAGGACTCGCACCATTTGGTCATGGAACCGTAGAGCGTGCGGCCCCAGGTTTCAAAGAAGGCGTCGTAGTAGGCGTACTTCGCGGCGGTCTGTTCGCCGTTGGCCAGGGAGAACTTCCAGGCGACCAGCGCCTTTTTCCAGTCCACGCCGCGCTCGGCGAAGGTGGCGTTCAGTTCGGTGCCCCAGTCGCCCTGCGTTTCCGGCTCGTCATAGAAGAAGCCCACGATGGTCTTGCCGAAATCGTCCTTGAAATGGTCCTGATGCTGCTGATAGACCGTTTTCATGAACCAGTCCACGCAGTCCCTGCTGGCGCCGTCGAGCGTGGGCTGGCCGTTCTGTGCGGAGACGGGGGCAATTTCCCATCCAAAGCGCATGACCTTCCAGTTGCCTGTGGGTGCATCCCAGGCAACTCGGCCGTCCTTCACCAGCGGCAGCAGGTCTACCAGCGAGGTCCCGTCAATGCCGTCGCCGGTGTCGCGTCCGGCAAGCAGGGCCACGAAATGGTCGGTCACGTCCACGGCTTCATCATATTTGGCCGGACCGGCGACAGTTTTGTCAGTTGCGTTGACCCGCTTGGCCATGTACTGCTCGGGCACCTTGCGACCCATCGTCTGGCTGGGCCACCAGGCATCATCGAAAATCCACATCTTCAGATCGTGCTGCTTGGCGTGCTGCAGGCAAACATCCAGGTCGGTCCACCATCGGGCCCCGAGCCAGTCGGCATGCGGGCGCGATTCGGCGCAGAAGGATCCGTTGCCGCCTTCGACCACTTTGTCGAGAAAGAGACGGAGCCGGTCGGGCGTTTCCTTGTCGTCGCCGTGCAGCCAAAACAGCGGCGCCGTCAGGCGGCGCGCCGCCATGGGCAACTCGTGAAACTGCTGTTCAATCGCGGTCCAGGCGTCGGACTGGGTGGGGGATGCGTCATTGGCGGAAAGGGTGGTCAGGCCGCAAAGGGCCAGCAGAACAAAAGCAGACATGGCAATAGCTCCTCGTTGCGCAAACAGACGGCTATTTTACGCGGGGACGCTTCTGTAATAAAGCCGTCCATTCCTGCTGACGTATCTTGGTGCCAATTCTGGAGCCAGAAAGAAAAGCGCCCCCGGGAAGTCCCGGGGGCGTGTTGTCTTCCGTGGTCCTGCTTTGCCGTCGAACGGTTACCTTATCCGGTAGGACATCGGCCCTTGCATCGTCACCGGCGGCATGGGCGGGGCCATCGCGCCATAGGGAACGGGCACGGCAACGGGTGCCGGGGCACAGACCACCGGCGCGGGAACCATGCGGTTTTCATACACTTCCGGCACCATTTCGGTGCGGTTTTCATAAAAGCCGCCGCCGATTTTCGCGCCGGTCTGCGGGTCGAAGGATTCAGGGACCCACACCTGCCGGGTCTCGTAGCGGGCCGGAGAAACCAGCACGCGCTGGTTGTAGTACTGCGCCGCAGGCTGGCTGTAACCGTAGCACTGGCTGTTCTGCGCGGCCTGCGCCGCAACCCCGACCAGGCCAACCACGGCATTGGCAATGCCCACGTCACGGTAGGCCTGTGGCATGCCGTATCCGTCATAACCGTAACCGCCTTCATAACCGCGGTCATAACCGCCGTGGCCATGGCCATAGCCGTATCCGTTTCCAACACCCTGTCCCATCAGCGACTGGAGTATTTCACCGTGGCCGATGCTGCCGTTGCGCAGTCCCTGACCCAGCAGTCCGCCATGGCCGATGTTGCCATTGCGCAACCCCTGTCCAAGCAGGCTGCCCAGGTTCTGGGAGCGGCCGTGTCCGCCGCCGCCGTTGAACAGTCCCTGAGCCAGAAGGCCGCCCAGATTTTGAACGCCTCCGTGTCCGCCGCCCCGAATGGCCCGGCCCAGATTTGGCAGGTTGACCTTGCCGTGCCCCCGAGCCGCCCCTGCGAGCGCCTTGCCAAGGCCCCCTAGCGGATTGTCGTGGTGATGTCCCGCCCAGGCAGGCTGCGCGATGAAGCACAGCATTCCCGCAACCGCGAGGGCCAGTCCAAATTGCATTGTGTGTGTACGCATGACCCGTTTTCCTTTCCATGTTCATTCGTCGGGACCACCGGCGAAGACGTTAAATACCTATGGTGCCGGGGGTGAACTGTCCTGCAAGGCGCCACCGGGAGGTAGCTGCGTTAAGGCTGTTCTGTTCGCGTCCCCGAATTCTCTTGATTCAACTGGTCTAACCAACGTCATCTGAATAAACGGTACCGTCCACGAATTTATTCATAACATTTCAAAAGTTCTTTTGAAAATACGGTTTTAGTTTATTGTTGACAGAGTTGCCTCTTTTCATGATTGTGCGGCGGCGGTTCAGACGTTCCCCTGCAGACCCCATTAGATGATTGAAGCAGTACCGGAAGGCGATGTATCCCTGTTGCATAACCGTAAAGTTAAGCATAATGAACAAATGGGAATATACATAAACATCGAGTGTTCTTTTGTTATAACGACAACGGTCGAGGCAGTAACCTCATTGAAAGGTAAGGCAATGATCAAGAAAAGCATTTTGTTGAGAGGGTTGGTGGTTACCCTCCTTTTTCTGGCAGTTTCCATTGTTTCGTTGGATGGCAACGCCCAAGGGGTTCCATGGTTTGAGGTGGCCGTGGCTGAACCGGGAGCAGTGCCCGTAACGCTCCAGGGGGTTCAGGAACTCTCCATTGATGACATTGTCTTCGATTATCAGGCGGTGGCAAGTCCGCCCCCCGGTTCACCCGTTGACCTGTCGTCTGCCCAGCAGGGGGATTATCGTCTCTACAGTCCCGGACAGGCCCACTGGGGCAATGCCAGAATCACGGTCGATCCCGGTGTCGGTGGGGATTCTCAGTACCAGTGGTGGCAGGATGCCGTCAGCGGGAAGGGCATTCGCAAGAACATCTCGGTGACACTCTTCAAGTCGGACAAGACTGCCGGCAGGCGGTACAATTTCTTTGACTGCTTTCCTGTAAGCTACCAGCCGCCCAATCTCAACAGCGCCTCCTCAGCCCATGCGACGGAAAGACTGACCGTAAACATAGGCCACATTGAATTTGCCGACCCCGAGCAGTCATCTTCGGCGGTGCCGGGGAATGTGTATGTCACATTTGGCGACGGAAACGGCGGAAGCGTCACCGACACTTGGGATTCCTGGGGCGGAGGCGAACCCGCACTCATCCTGTCGCAGATATACACGGGCTCCCCGTTTCGTATAGAAATTCCAGGACACAAGGCTGTTGAGGAATTGACCCTGAGCAGTTCCGCGTGGCTGGGCAAGAAGGGCTACGACGCTTGGATTACCCGGGCCCTTGCGGGCAGTCCCTGGCTCTCTGGCCCAAAAGGCACTGAGACAGGTTACATCCTGCTCCGCTTTCGCAAAAGGCCGGAACTGTTGCGAACATTGCCGGACAGGTCCTACACCTTCTACGACTGCTTTCCCGTGCGTTACGTTTTCCCTCGGTTGTCAGTGACCAACACAACAGGCAATGTCATGGAAGAGGTCAGTATAAAGCCTATACGCGTTGAACTTAAGTAGCAGGCGTCGGCCGAAGCGTGGATTTTGCTCTACTCCCCGTCTTTCAGGGGTTGTCGGGGAATGATGTTGTAGTTGAAGGGCAGATCCGGGGGCCATCACCCCCGGCATGACGGTCTCCAATCGGGCCGTTGGCATACTCAGCATCACGCTACTATTCACTGAACCAGACTCGTTAGGGAAGCGCCCAAAGGGTAATTGCCTGATAGACTAATTGGCAGGGTGTTAGTGTTTCCTGCCAAAAAGCCCGCTTCAACCATTGCCGACCGGGTCGAAGGCGGAAAATTGGCAAACTCCCCTGCCCTCAACACGGAGTCCGCATGTTCTGGCCGTTCCAAATGTTCGTAAGGAACGCTTCGGGGCAGGGCATTACCGACGGTTCCTGTAACGAAGCGGGGATTCAATTGTCTAGTGCATGGAGAAGTGTGGCGGCACCGGGGGAGGCTCAAGTCGCGCGGACGCGGAAAAATGGAGAAATGAACGTGGAAGAACGGAACACCCACACATGGGTTCTGGCTGGATTCCCATTGTGGGGCCCGTTCCGGGCGGCAATGCGTTTGGTCTGCGGTCTGTTCTGGGTGATTGCCTGCTATGGCACTCTTTGGGTGGTGAGCCCCTTGTGGTTCCTGTCGCCCATTGCCGCGCACAGGGTTCAGAAGAAAGTTGCCCGGTGCTGGGTACACGGTCTGCGCGGCATGCTCGGCATACGGTTGACCGAAATAGGCAGTCCGCCCAAGCCCCCCTATTTTCTTGTGTTCAACCATCTGTCCTGGGCGGACTTTATTGCCGTAAATGTCCTGCTGGATGCCTGCTGCGTGCTGCAGGCCGAAGACGAAAGCTTTCCCCTGGTCGGAAAGCTGATGACCTGCATGGAGCCTTTCTTCATTAAGCGGCAGAAGAGAGAGGATGCGGACCGCGTGGTGCTGCTCATGACAAAGGCGATCCAGAGTGGCAAGAGCGTCATGCTGGCCCCCGAAGGTATCGTCGGTCCCGGACGTGAAGTCCGTCATTTTCACGCCGCCCTGTTTGAGTCTGCGATTGTTACAAAGATGCCCGTCCATTATCTCAGTATCACGTACAAAACGCCGGAAGGCTGCGCGCCTCCCTCAAAGGTGGCACTGTTCGGTCCGGACCCCTGTTTCCGCACCCCCGAAGGCAAGATTCCCGACTCAGAAATCGAAGCATGGGGCCCCGAACGGTCCTTTGTTGTCCATCTGCTTCGACTGCTGGCGCTGCCTTGGCATGAAATCGTCTTTCGCTATGCCCCGGAACCCATCCTCGGGACGGAACGGCGCCAACTGGCGAAAGACTGCCAGGACGCCGTTCAGGCCATCTTTACCCCGGTTGAGTAGCGCGAGGGCATGCGTTGGGTAGTCCGGTCTATTCTGGTGAGCCTGTCGCCCCGTCGTATTGGTCATGAATGCGGGCGAATTCAGCGGCGTTTTCCATCATGATGGGGAGGATCTGGGGGTCAAATGCCGCGTTTGTGCCGGCCAGCAGGATCTGCATGGCCTTTTCATGTCCCATGGGCTCCTTGTAGGGTCGGCGTGACCGAAGCGCGTCATAGACGTCCGCAAGACTCATGATGCGGGCCTCAAGGGGAATGGCATTGCCCGTAAGTCCGTCGGGGTAGCCTGTGCCATCGTAGCGCTCATGGTGGGAGCGGACAATATTCTGGGCGACACGAAACATGTCGAGCTGGCAGTACTGCATTACCGTCTCCAGGGAACGGCTGCCGATTTCAGCGTGGCATTTCATCTCGGTGTATTCCTGCTCCGTCAGCTTTCCGGGCTTGAGCAGCACCTCGTCCCGTATGCCCACCTTGCCGATGTCGTGCAGGGGCGAAACGTGGTAGAGGGCCTCGATGAAATGGTCGTCTATTTCAGCCTCAAACAGGGGATGGCGGGCCATGAGCTTGGCGAGCAGCACGCAATAGTCCCGGACGCGCTGCAGATGGCCGCCCGTTTCCTTGTCGCGTGATTCCGCAAGCTGCGACAGGGACATGATGAGTCCCTGGTGTGCCCGGAGCAGCACCTGCGAGGCCACCTCGTCGGAGGAGCGAAGACGTCCTGAAAGTAAATGCAAAACATTTCGGGCAAAGTAGGGTTCGCTGTCTATAAGGGCATCAAACCCGTCACGGTTTAGCCGGTAAAGCCTGGTGTCCACGGTCGCGCAGACCGTCACCGAACGGGGTTCATCGGACACAAGGCCCATTTCCCCGAATCCGCTGCCTGCGCCCAGATGGCAGATTTCCCGCTGCGCGATGCCCGAACCCTTGGTGAGCACCACATCCCCCAAGGCAATCAGGAAGTAGCAATCCGCCAGATCCCCCTCCCGAAAGATCAGTTCGTCGGCGCCATAATACAGAGGGGCAAGCTGGCCCGCCACGACAGCGAGGACTTCCGTGTCCAGGTTGCCGAACAGCGTGCTGTTTCGAAGGACTTGCGTGATCTCCACGATGCACCGTTTCCTGATATCCATTCCGTTGTTTTTGAACGGACCGTTTCTGTGGGCAGGCAGGTCGAGGTCCCGCGATGGACCGCCCCTGCAACCAAGCCTGCGGGGGCATAAGGCCCCGCCATTGGCTCCAATGTACCTGGAATCCAGCCTTTCGTCAAGCGCCTCCATAGTATTGGCCGTGTTTGCAGGGGTGACGGAAGGGCAAATTGTTCCCGTGAAACGGGGTGTGCCGGCACGGTGGAGAGCGGCTTAAACCGTTGGATTCGTTTGCCTTGGCGCAATGCCGCCGTGTATGCTGACATATTCAGGAGTGACAGTTTCGATGACCACTATTCTTTCTTGGAACGTGAATGGGTTGCGGGCTGCGGTCAAGAACGGATTCTTGGACTGGTTGGAGCATTCCCGGCCCGATATTCTTTGCCTGCAGGAGACGCGGGTGCTTCCAGAGGAGTTGGACGAGGGCGTTCGCAGCGCCTTCGGATACCATTCCTGCTGGAATCCCGCCGAGAAAAAGGGCTACAGCGGCACGGCCGTTTATTCTCTCACGCCCCCAAAGTCGGTCGCAACGATGGGATTACCGGCGTTTGACGCCGAAGGGCGCCTGCAGGTGGTGGAGTTTGACGAGTTTACGATTTTGAACGGATATTGGCCCAACAGCCAGTCGGAACGGACCCGGCTGCCTTACAAGCTTGCCTTTTGCGATGCCCTGCTGGACCTGGCAAACGGGCTGGTGAAGCAGAAACGAAACGTGGTCATTTGCGGTGATTTCAACATTGCCCACCAGCCGATTGACCTGGCCCGGCCCAAGGACAACGAGAACAATGCCGGATACTATATTGAGGAGCGCAAGGCGATGGGGCGGCTGCTGGAGGCAGGCTACGCCGACACCTTCCGCAGTCTCCATCCGGAGGCGGTGGAATATTCCTGGTGGTCGTACCGGATGAATGCACGGCCGAAGAACATTGGCTGGCGCATTGACTGCATGTGTGTGAACAGTGCTTTCTTGACATGTGTCAAGAGCGCCTGGATCGCGGGAGACGTGACCGGCTCCGACCATTGTCCGGTGGGCGTGGAAATCGGATAGGAGATATCCATTGACATCACAAGTGACGACAAAAAGCGGCGATGACGGCACGACCCGGACCCTGGGCGGGGAGACGCTTTCCAAGAGCCACCCGATTCTGGAGGCGAACGGTTCGCTCGATTCCCTTCGCACGCGGCTGGCCCGTTTGCGGTTGATGGTGGTCGAGCGCAATCCGGCCGGCGCCGAGGCGCATGCTGAATTCCTCTGGTGGCTGCTGCATGTGTGTTTTGTGGTCGGCTCGGAGATCAGTGATCCCCTTTGGAAGTGCCATGCGTCCCATCCCGGCAAGGTTGGTCCCGAACATCTGGTGAAGCTGGAAAAGGAGCAGGCGCGGCTGGAGGCGTCGACCTCGCTTCCCCACGCGTTTGTTGTGTCTGCCGCGAACATCGCCTCGGCCGAAGCCGACGCCTCGGCCACCATGGCGCGCGAGTTCGAGCGGCGTTTGGTGGCGCTTCATGAGGCGCTTCCCGAGTTTGCCTGCTCAGACCTGCTGATTTTCGCAAACAGGCTCAGCGACTACCTCTACATCCTCGCGCGGCGGCTGGATGACGGCCGTTTCCAGTTGGTCGACTACACGGCGGCAAGGCCCTAAGGCGGCACCTTTATCGCGGTCGGAATGCCTGCGCAGGGCGCTGAATAGTGGGAGGGGGACCGGGGGTCACCCCACCAGTTTGCCCGCCTGGTATGCGGCCAGTGCGATGACGAATGCGATGGCGGTGGAGTACAGGGTGGCGAAAGCCGCCCACTTCCAAGAACCGCTTTCGCGCGCAATGACGGTGATGGTGGACATGCAGGGGGCGTAGAGCATTACAAAAAGCATCATGGCGAAGGCCCGGCGCGGCGACCAGTCCGGCTCGGAGGCGAGCCGCGCGGCGAGCGGGGCGTTGTCCCCCGTTTTCTCCACATCCATGGCGTACACCGTGCCCAGCGCGCCGATAACTACCTCCTTGGTCGCGAATCCGCCGAGGAGGGCAATGTTGGTGCGCCAGTCGAAGCCCGCCAGTTTGGTCACCGGCTCCAGTGCGTGTCCAAATCGACCGGCCATGCTGTGTGAAAGGCCCTCAGCGGCCGTCGGCGGTTTTCCGTCGGGGCCGTCGGCCGGGCGGGGGAAATACATGAAGACCCACAGGACAATGTTCACCGCGAGGATGATTGTTCCCGCCCGCTTGATGTAGAGCCATGTCCGTTCCCAGGTGTGAAGCAGCACGCCGCGCAGCACGGGCACATGGTAGGGCGGCAGTTCCATCACGAAGGGGGTCTGCTCGCCGCGCACCACGAAACGCCGCAGCATCCACGCCGCGGCCAGCGCCACCAGCCAGGAAACGGCCCAGAGCAGCAGCATCATTTCCGTGCGGCTTTGGGGGAAGAATGCGGCGATGAGCACGGCATACACGGGCATCTTGGCACCGCAGTTCATGAAGGGCGCCACGAGCATGGTCACCAGCCGGTCCTTTTCTTCGCGCAGTGTGCGGGTGGCCATGATGCCCGGCACGGCGCAGCCGCCCGCGCCCAGACCGCCCGACACGATGAGCGCCAGAATCGAGTTGCCCTGCATGCCGAACATGCGCAGCAGCCGATCCAGAATGAAGGCCACACGGGCAATGTAGCCGCTGTCCTCCAGCGCCGCGATAAACAGGAACATGAAGAAGATGAGCGGCACAAAACCCAGCACGCCGCCTACGCCGCGCACCAGAGCCGCATCAAACAGGGAATGCAGCATGGGCATGCTGTCCTGCGTGGGCGCAAGCATGTCGGACAGTCGTGCAATGGCCCAGTTGATTAGTCCGGTGGGACTGACCCAGCCGCCAAACCAGGGCATCCAGGCCCATTCATCGGACAGTTTGAACACCCAGAAAAACAGCGCCGCCACCACAGCCACCAGGATCACCGGTCCCGTGACCCGTCCGCACACGACGTTGTCGATGCGGTCGGTCAGGTCCATGCGCGATTCGGTCACGCGCGATACGCACTGGCGCACCGCACCCGCCGCGACACCGTAGCGCCGCTCGGCGATGATGGTGGCCGCGTCATCCTTGTAATGGCGCTCGATGCGCAGGACGGCCGCCTCGGCCGCCTCTTCGACAAGCCCCTGCCGCGCGCCGGCAATACGGCGAATGCGCATCGTGGCCGAAGGGTCCTTTTCAAGCAGTTTCACCGCCAGCCAGGACGGTTCAAAGCGGTTTTCTTCCACCGCGTTTTCCGTGATTAGTCTGGCCAGCCCCTCAATTTCCTCGTCCACCTGGTGCCCGTAATGCACGGGCTGGGGCAGCGCGTCCAGCGTGCCGTCGAGCACGGCCGCGCAGGTTTCAATCAGTTCGTCCACGCCGCGCCCGCGGCTGCCCACCGTGGCCACCACCGGCACGCCGAGCAACAGCGAGAGCCGTGCCGTGTCAATGCGCAGTCCCCGGCTTTCCGCCACGTCAATCATGTTGAGCGCAATGACCAGCGGCACCCGCATTTCCATGAGCTGCACGGCCAGATAGAGGTTACGCTCCATGTTGGACGCATCGACCACGTCCACTACCAGCGCGGGCTCTTCATCAATGATGAAATCGCGCGCCACACGCTCCTCCAGCGAATAGGCCGTGAGCGAATAGGTGCCGGGCAGGTCGATGACGGGGAGGCGCCGGTCTTGGTGGCGCATCACCCCCTCCTTGTGTTCCACCGTCACGCCCGGATAATTGCCCACCTGCTGTGATCCGCCGGTCAGCCGGTTGAATAGGCTGGTCTTGCCCGCATTGGGATTGCCCGCGATGACAATCACCTGCCGCCGGACAGGCGCCGAGGGGGATGCTGCGCCTGGCAGGGGTGGCGCATTCATGGAGTGACCGGCTCGACTTCTATTTCACGCGCCTCATTCATGCGCAGTGCGAGCCGGTAATTGAGAATGGCGATTTCCACAGGGTCGCCCATGGGGGCGTGCCGTTCCACCCGCACCACCGCTCCGCGGGTTACACCCATGTCCAGCAGGCGCTGCCGGATGCCCTTGGGACCGGTGTTGCGTATGCGCACAATGCGTGCGGTCTGGCCGTTCACCAAGTCAAACAGGGTCAGTACGGTCGTTTTCAATGCCCGCCCTCCTGTTTGACCGCACAACATCCCTGCTGGGCATGTCCCGGGCAGGAGTTACAACCGCCGCAATCGGGTTCTTGAGCGTGCAAGCCGCGCCAGAAATAGCGCACCACCACCGTAACAGCCACGGTTACCAATACTGCGGTGAATATGAGCTCAAGAACATTCATAAGTGTGTCTATCCCGATTGCGTAGCTGTGCAACCATCAGTTCATTAGGCTAAACAAAATTATAGCGCCAATGATTGCCGCTTGTCAAAATAGGGAATATTCCTGAACAAATCGAAGGGCCCCCAGACCCTTTCCCGCCAAGCAGGGCTCCGGGCATGCTTAAACCGTCACCAGCCAGCATCTTCCGGGAAACAGTTGACGAATTTGTCACTGTTTCTGGGTTCGGCCATCATTTCGGCGACCGTGTCGCGCCAAAGGGCGTAGTGGACCGTTTCTTTGTGTGCGGCAGGGGCTTCCGGGGTGCGGTAGGCCTCCACCAGCACGAAATGGGTGGGGTCGGCCGCGTTCTGCATCACGTCGAACCGTGCCATGCCCGGTTCCTTCACGCTTTCACGTGCATTGGCAATGGATGCCGCGCGGAACGCATCGACGCATTCCGGCTTCACGTGAACCTGCACATGAACAACCAGCATGGCCAAATCTCCAAGAATTGATTTAGGATTCTTTAGGGGCAACGTCCGCAGGCTGGTGCACAAACCGGTTGATGGCTTCCTCATCCTCCGGCCGCAGTCTGGTGAACAGAATGGCCACCTTGAAGTGGTCATCGCCGCACTCATCGGGCTCGCAACGCACGACAATGCCCTCGGCATCAATGCGGTGGGTGAACGGCTTGGGAAGCTCGAGCACGATTCCAATCTTGGTCATCAGTGCCACGGGCCGGACCGTGTGGCACAGCGCGCCCACGGCGCTGATATTGTCCACATGGTTGAGCACGCCGGGTCCGCCGTCATCTTGAACGATGCTTACACCGTGTCTGGACCGCGGATACCGCCTTCTGTCGTCCTGGGAATCACTGCGCATAAAATGTCCTTATGGCGTTGGGTCCGACTTTTGCCTGTCCCCGTACTGCGGAACCTGCCAAAACATAATCATAACCGCACAGGGGGCTTTTTTCAATGGCCCCGCGAATGATAGGCTGTGGAGTGGAAATCATGAACGAGCGCATCAAACAGATTGTCCGCGTGATCGACGCCGCCGTGCCCGTGCTGCTGGCACTGGGGATGACCGGCTATTGCCTGATTTTTGCGCTCAGGGCCACCTCCGGCGTGCAGTGGCCCTATGAGTGGGACGCGTTTCGCGACATCGGCGCGGCGCAGACCATGCTTGACGGTCGCTATCCGGAAGACCCGATCATGCGCGGCGAGACACTCTGGTACAACCCGCTTACGGCGGCCTGCAATGCGGCCTTTTCGGCGGCGACGGGGGTGCCGCTGCCGCGCGCAAACGTCCTGCTCGGCCCGTGGCTGCAACTGCTGACGCCTGCGGGGTTCTTTGTTCTCATGTGGGTGCTCTTTGGCCGGTGGGCGGCGGTGCTCGGACTTGCGGCATTCCTGTTCGGCAAGACGGGCAACATCCCTGCGTGGAACTGCGCCACCTATTCCCCGTGGCTGTTTGCCCCGGTGTTCGCAGAGGGATTCTTTTACTTTACCCTTGCGGGTTTTGTGCTTGTGCGGCGCAAGTGTCCGGCTAGTCTGGCAGGACACGCAATGGTGGGACTCCTTCTGGCGCTGACCTTCATGACCCACACGGCGCCTGCAGTCAACGCGGGCGGGGTCATGGCGGTGGTCATCATGATTGCCCTGTGGCGGATGCGGAAGGGGGCTGGAATCAAGCAGTCAGGGGACAGGAGCCAAGAGGCAGAAACCCAGACGGCGGAAGTTCCGGAACCAAGTGTCGGCGGGGGGGCAGGGGCTTGGCGTGGGGCGGGGTTGCCGTTTCTGTTATTGTTGGCGGTGGCCTTTGCGGGGAGTCTGCCCTACACGTGGTCGATTCTGCGAGACTACCATTTTCACGTGCGCAACCCCTGGCCGGGCCTGTACGCCTCGTCCTACGTGGAACTGGCCCAATTTCACGAAAGGCTTTGGGAGGCCTGTAATTGGCGGAATCTGGTTGCCGTTCTGGGCGCCGCCGCCGTGCTGATGCGGGCCGAATGGCGCAGTGCGGCATTGGTGCCCTTCGCGTGGGTCGGATTGGCTGCGTTCTTTCTCGCGCAGAATTACGCAGCGCAGGCACTGCTGGCCCACGGCGTGCTTACCACCACGCTGGTGCCGGGGCACCACGCGGCCATTTATCTCACCGCCGCCCGCTGGGTTTTCTTTGGCGCCGGTGCGGCCGCGCTGGCGCGGGGCCTGGTGGACTTGGTGCTGCGGGGGACATGGCGGGGGGGGGTGACAGCGACGCTGGCAAATGCGGTCTGCTGTGTGATGCTGCTGGCCGCGGTGGTGGCCGAACTTTTTGCCCTGCGCCCTTACCGGGACTGGCTGGAAATGAGCATCACCCACAGCCGCACGGAATATGCCGTCCTCTATGAATCCAAGACGGATATGTACTCCTGGATATTGCAGAACACGGACCCCCATGCCGTGTTTCTGACGGATGAGGACGGGGTCGGCCTGCAGGTGGTGATGCCCGCCGCCCGCAAACTGGCGGGTTCCATGCTGCTCTACCTCAACCCCTACGTTGACGTGCAGCCGCTGATGGAGGACCGGCGGAAAATGCTGCAGGCCATGCACGATGATGACAGCGCCCAATTCCAAGAGATTGCGCACAGGCAGGGGGTGACCCATTTTCTCGGCCGTGACAAGGGGCCTGACGGCGCTCCCGCCGTTCCCCCGCGCTTCTTCCGCGAAGTCCACCGGGCGGGGGGATTGGTGGCCTATGAAGTGGAAGCGGCCACCGCCGCAGGTTGAGCATCCGGACACAGGCGGTTCAGCGTTTCCATGACGTCCACGGGCAGAGGCTTTTCCGCGATGATGTCGCCGAGCAGCAAGAGTGACGCGGCGCGCTCGTGGTGTTCATAGAGCGCATCGACCAGCCCTTTGACGGAGAGGTATCCTCCCGGGCTGGTTGCAACAAGCCTTTCCAGGAGTTGCCGTGCCTCGCTGTCCTTTCCTTGATGTGAAAGAACGCGCCACGCCAACAGGTTAAAGGGTTGGCTGACCGGAACCCGGCCCACAAGAATCGCTGATTCGGTTTCGGCCTCCTCCCACTTTCCGAGCTTCATGAGCGCTGCCGCCCGCTCGTAGTGCGCATCGACAGCCTGCGGTTCGCGCTGCGTCATTTCCGTCGTGAGTTCGAGTGCCCGGGCCGCATCACCGCACTGGTTGTGCGCGCCTGCCAGTTTGAGCACCAGCACCCCCGTCTGCGGCTCATAGGGCAGTCCCTGTTCCAGCAGCGTGACGGCCTCGGAACAGCGTCCTTCTCGCACGTAGAGATCGGCCAGGGAACAGTAGATGCGCGCGGGCTGATTGGGCTCCAGGGCGATGGCGCGCTCCATGTGGGTGCGCGCGTCGTCTAAACGTTGATAGTCCAGGTCGTGCAGCGCCAGATAAGTGTAGCCCTGCGAATAGTCCGGGAACGCCTTGATCATCTGTTGGGCAGTGTCCCGCACGCCGTCAGCATCCCCGCGTTCCAGCAGCGACTGAAGCACCTGACGCAGTGTGGGCATTCGTTCCGGAACCGCTTTGACGCGGGCGAAGGCCCGGTCGGCAAGGGGTGCTATATCGCCTTTTCCCGTGAGGGCACGCTCGAGGAAAACCAAATCCACCAGATTGGCGGGAAAACGGGCCATTGCCTCGTCCAGCACAACGGCGGCCAGTGCAACCCGTCCCCGTCGCGCCAAATCCACGCCCAGCCGCAGGTATCCGCCGCCCAGCACATCGGGCATGGTGCGCACGGTTTCTTGAAACACCGCAATGGCCGGGTCACTGGCGTGGTCGGCAATAGTCCGTGCCAGGTCGGAGAGTGCGACCGGTGCGGGCTCAACCCTTCCATGGACAGCATCTGCTGCGGGTGAAATTCGATAGAGGTCAAGCCGTCGTTCCCCCGGAAAATCGTGCCTTTCCAGGCGCATGCCCCAGGGGGCGGCGGCAACCTCAAAACGGCCCGCCTGCCCGTGAATGGCATCCACCAGCATGGCCCAGCAGGACGGGTGCGCCCCCGGTTCGAGCGCTGGAATGGCCTCTGCCAGAAAAGCCCCCATCTCGGCCATGGACTCCGGTTCAAGCGCCGCCGCAACGACGGCGTCGGCCGAGGCCAGGTTTGTCTGAAAAATGGGCTTCCAAAAAACGCCCTGTATCAGGGTGATTGACTGCGCGCCGTCGGCCGCCTCAATGATTGCCCCGGCTTCTTTCCATGCCGTGCGCGACTGTGGCGGCAGCGCAAGCGAAAGCTGCCAGCCGAAGACAACCACCAGCAGCGTCACGCACAGGGCGCGCCTGCTTACCGGCAACCGAGCCAGCAATCCGCCCAGCAGCAGATACAGCGCCAGCGAGGCGTGGACCAGATAGCGGGAGGCATAGACCGGCTTCCAGGCAAGCGACAGGGCCACCAGCAGGGCCAGAGGAACGAGCGTCCAAAGCAGAAGATAACCCGCAAGCCGTTGTTGCTCGGACCGCCGTCTGAACACCATCAAGAGGCTCCAGAGCAGCGCGGCAGAGAAGGCCACGGCGATGACGGCATCACCGACCGGGTGCGCCGCGATGACCGCCTCACGCACCGCGTCCGGGGCGAAGAACCACGCCCGGCCCGAAGGGAAGAAACTGGACGAGGACCAATGCACAGCGTCATCCGCAACGAGGTTGCGCACCACCAGGGCAAGATTGGGCTTGATGTAATAATCGTGCAGTTCTTTGGGCTGCGGGGCGATTCCGGACATCCACAGCCCCACGGGCACCAGCAGGAGCGCATGCACCGCCAGCCAGCACAGGAGGGTCCGCCAGCGGACGCTGCGCGCAAAGAGCAGCCACAATGCCTGGGCGGGCCACAGGAACGCGGCAAAATAGTGGCTCCACACCAGTGCGGCGTTGGCCGCCAAATTCAGCAACCACCAGCGGCGCCCCCCCGTGCGCACCGCGCGCAGCAGGCCCAGTCCGGACAGAGCCGCGAAGAGCGCCACAAAGGCGTACATGCGCGCCTCCTGCGCCTGGAAAAGATGCACCGGCGACAGGGCCACGCACAGGGCTGCGATGAGACCGGCGGTGCGGGCCGTCTTGGGATTGTCATGCCACACTTCCCGCGCGAGCAGGGCGGGCAGCAGGATGACCACCGTTCCCGCCAAAGCGCTGAGCAGGCGCACAGAGACTATGCTGACACCGAAGATGCCCGACCAGAAGTAGAAAAGCAGCGGCGCCAACGGCGCGCCATAGGGATAGAGGATACGCTGCTCCACCAGGAAATGATGCAGGCCCCGGGTGTGCAGCGCGCCGATGCAGGCGTACTCTTCCAGGTCCACCGACTCCGCCCCAATCCCGGCAAGGCGCAAGGCCGCGCCGCCAAGGACGATCAGGAGAAGAGCCACCCATTCCGCGCGCCGGTAAAGGAAAGCGCGGAAGGTCTTGAAGCCGTCATTCATTGGATCAGTTTACCGCACCGGGCAACGCCGGTGCGCCATTGAGCCTGGCGGCCAGCGCATCCGGCACGGCCACGCCGGTTTCTTTGCAGTGGCGCAACTCTTCCCGGGCACCCTGCGCATCGCCCATGGCCAGTAGTATTTCCACCAGTTCAACCCGGGCATAACCGGCAAATTGGGGGCTGACGGAAAGTGCCCTGCGCAGTGCGGCCGCAGCGCCCGCGTGGTCTCCTGCCTTTTCCAGCGTGCGGCCCAGTTGCAGCGGAATCACATGGTCGTGCGGATCCCGCTGCTCCGCCTCCGTGTAGGCCTGCACGGCCTCCTTCCCGTTGCCTGCAGCGGTCAGCGCCTCGCCGAGTTGGAATTTCAGCGATGCCAGTTCTGGCTGCTTGTCGGCCAGCCCGCGCCAGAAGGCCGCGCGCTGCTCCGGCGACATGCGCGCGGCAAGGAGTGTGTCCAACTCCCGGCAGGCCGGGGCAAATCCGGGCACCCGTTCCATGGCGGCGCGGCAGGCCCGCTCCGCATCGTCGGGCCGGTTTAGTGCGGCGAGCGCACGGGCCAGCCCGCAAAGGGCGTTGGCGTCCATGGGGTCATACCCCGTGACATAATTTCGGTAGAGTCGTTCGGCCTCGGCCCAGTTCTTCTGGTCGGCGCATAGCGCGGCCAGTTCGCGGATGCCGTCCGGATCGTCCGGATAGACGGCGAGCAGTTCGCGGTAGGCCTTTTCCGCAGCGGAGCAGTCCGAGGTGGCCTGCAATGCCTCCGCCAGGAGGCGCATACCGGCGCGCGACACGGGAAATTGGTCGCGGAGTTTTCGCGCTTCGGGAACTGCCTCGGCGGGCCGGTTGGCGTCAAGCAGGGACCTAACAAGCTTTTGCCGCAGAAGCCGGTCGCCGGGGGAGAGTTGCACCGCCGTGCGCCAGTCCTCGGCAAGGCGCTGTTTCCAGTCTGCGGCCACCTGAGGGGCAAGCGCATCGTGGCGCGCGCGCATGTGCTGCGCCGAATAGTCGTCGAAGCGGGCGCGCATCTGGTTTTCAAGCAGGTCATATTCGGCGGCCGGGGTCCAGGCGAGACGTTGCGCGCATTCCTCCCTGACGGCGGGCACTTCGGGCATTGCTGGTACTGCGGGTGTCTTCATCGCCCCAACAATGGGCCGCACCGTGTCATACATGGCGCGCGCGACCACATAGTTTCCATCGAAGTTGAAGTGGACGTTGTCGCAGAAGTAGTCGTAGCCAGGCAGTCCGTCTGGACTGGCCGCGGCTATCGCGGCCTCCACATCGCACAACGCAACCTCTTCGGAATTGTGCCGTGCGACCACCCTTCTGACAGTGTTGTTGATGCCGGGCGCAGACTTGGCCTGGGGGGGCTGGGGATTGGGGATGCCGCCCAGGCGTCTGTTGCCCGTGAGCGTGCACAGCACCACCCGCGCGCGGGCGGAAAGGCCCGCGCGGCAGAGCGATTCCAGATTGGATTCGTAATGCGAAAGGGCGGTGATGTTCTGTGTCGGTCCCGGCGTCATGAGTGCGATGGCGGTCTTGTCCGGCACCAACCAGGGCTTGGGACCGGAACCGCTTACCCATTGCACCAACCGGAGGTCGCTCATGCAGATGAGACTGTGAATCACCGGCATTTGCCACAGCAGGGGATGGCTGCCAAGCGCCGTGGTTGGACCGTAGGGGCCCACCGCCTCGTTGTTGCCCATATACACGAGAAACAGGTCGGGCTGCATTTGGGCGCAGGCGCGCGCGGCGGCCCACATGGTGTTGGAGTTCATGCCGGGGCATGCCGCGCTGTAAAACTCCCAAGGCACCTCCGGCGCCGCCTGGCGCAGCATGGTTTCGAGAATGCGCGAGGAGGTGTGCGGGCCATAGATGGCCGAACTGCCAAACACGAACACGCGAAACGCCCCGGGGTCTTTCTTCACCGGTACCTGAAAGTCCAAATCGTCCCAGGTCATGATGCGGTCAATGGGCAGCCCGGAGAACTGCTGGTAAAAGGCGCGGTTGGTGACTTTGTATTCACTGCCGACCGTATTGCGGTTCATGAAGAATTTCGTGGAATGGCCGTATCCGGAGGCACGAAAGGCCAGCTCGGCCGCGCCGAGAAGGAGAAATGTGCCTATCAGGGTCACTGCGGCGGGCAGCAGGGCTTTCCGGGTCCGAATGCAGAGGGCGGAGAACAGGCGGCGGCATCCGCTCATGCGGCGGCATCCCCGTCCGAATCCCCGCGCCGTAGCACTTCACGGACGATGTAGGCCGGATGGCCCCGCAGCATGACAAAGCAGCGGATGGCAAATTCGCCGACCATGGCAAGCACGGCCACCAGCACCAACAGCGCAAAGACGATTACATTGAGCAGCAGTCCGTTGGTCACCATATCGAGCACGCGGAAATCGACGAAGAAGCCCAGGGCGATGCGAAGCAGGAAAAGCGCGCTGGCGGCCAGGCAAAGCCCCGCGATAATCTGGAAGGGACGCTGCGACATGGAAACGATGTTGTCCATGTTGTACTGCCACAGCTTGCGAAAAGTGAAGCCCGATTTGCCGTAGCGGCGGGGATGGTGGGTGACGGGCACCTCGGTCCACCGCTGGAGCCGGGCGATGGCGTCCACGTTGGAGAAAATGCGCGTGGGGCCCAGTTCAAAGGCGCGAATGAGGCGCGCATTGTAAATCTTGAAGGTGCAGCCGAAATCGCGCATGGTGCTCCGCGACGCCCAGCGCATGATGACATTGGCCAGCTTGGAAGGGATGATCCGCCAGAAGGAATCGCGCCGGTTCTTTCGGTAACCGCTCACCAGGTCGAAGCCCTTGTCATACTCGGCGACCAGCAGCGGAAGGTCCTCGGGCATCAGTTGGAGGTCGCTGTCCATGAGGATGAAGGCTCTGCCGCGGGCCTCGCAGATGCAGGCCGTGATGGCCGCCTGCTGTCCCGCATTGCGAAAGAAGTCCATGGCCGCATGCACATGGGGATCCTTCTCAAAGATGGTCTTGACGCAGTCCCAGGTGCCGTCGGTCGAACCGTCGTTGACAATGATAATCTCATAGGAGCGGCCGAGCGACTCCAGCGCGGCCGACAGCCGCGCGTGGAACTCCCCAATGCTGCGCTCCTCGAAGTGGCAGGTCACCAGCATGGAGAATTCCGGTGCCGTGTCCGCGCATCCGGCCGTCTGGGCTTTTCTTTTTCCGGGCATGTCCATCGTTTTCCTTGGGGCCGGCGGCAGGCCCGGCCCGCATGATTATGGAGCATGGCAAAGTGCGGTGCAAACCCGCGCAGGATCCAATTGAACGGGCGGCAACCGAATCGCATGTTCGGCACATTCCCATGCCCGCGCCGAACAGCAACCGGCCATTCCACGGAAGGATGCCGCCGCTTCTGGCGCCTTTTGACACACACGCGGACTTTCTGGGAGAATGCAAGCTCGGTAGGCAGCGAACAGAACTTTGGAGGTTATATGTCCACAAGCGACCCCAAGCAAGGCATGTTTGTCACGGCGGACGGCAGAAGCGTCCTGTTCACGTTCATTCTCGTCAGCAGTCTCTTTCTCCTCTGGGGATTCTGCAACGGCATGATTGACGTTATGGACAAGCATTTTCAGGACGTGCTGGGACTGACCAAGTCGCAGTCGGCCAATGTGCAGTTCGCACATTATCTCGGCTATTTCCTCATGGCGTTGCCGGCCGGCTGGCTGGCGCGGCGCTTTGGCTGGAAGGGCGGCATCATCGGCGGACTCCTGCTGGTGGGACTCGGCGGATTCTGGTTCCTGCCCGCCACGGGGCTTCAGGCCGCCGCCGATGCGGGCACCGTGTCAAAGAACGTTGCCTTTCTCGGCTACCTGATAGGCGTCTGCGCCATCGCGGGCGGTCTGACCTTCCTGGAGACCGTGGCCAATCCCTACACCACGGTGCTGGGCCCAACGCGGTACGCCGCCACCCGCATTAACCTGGCGCAGTCCTGCAACGGCGTCGGCTGGATTCTCGGCCCCTACGCGGGCGCGGCCTTCTTCTACTCCGATCACCCCAAAATCTATCTGCCCTATGTCTGCACGGCCGTGGTGGTGCTCGTGCTGGCACTGGTCTTCAAGTTTGCCTATGTGCCGGAAATCAAGATGGAGGACGACTACCACATTGATGACAGCGGCCAGGGGAAGGCGCATCTTCCGCTGCTCGGACGGCCGCATTTCGTGCTCGCCGTGCTGGCACAATTTCTCTATGTCGCCGCCCAGGCGGGCATTTTCAGTTTCTTCATAAACTGCATGACGGTCGACAGGATCACGGGCTTCACCATGGTGCCCGCCATTCCGGAAACATGGAACAGCGGCATCCTGCAGAGTCTCTTTGAAACCGGCAAGGACGGCCTGCTGCACATCAGCACCCAGGGCGCGGCCAAGCTCGCCTCGGCGGCCTTTGTGTGCTTCCTGCTGGGCCGGATCAGCGGGGCACTGCTGCTCAAGGTGCTCTCCCCGCACAAGGTGCTGGGCTTCTACGGCACAGCCAATGTCATTGCCTGCGTGCTTGTGTTCTGCAATCTGGGCTGGATTTCCGCCATCAGCGTTTTCGCCAGCTACTTCTTCATGTCCATCATGTTCCCGACCATCTTCGCCCTGGGCATCTTCGGCCTGGGCGACAAGACCAAGAAAGCCTCCGCATTCCTCGTCATGGCGATCATGGGCGGCGCGATTCTGCCCAAGCTGATGGGTTCCGTGGCGGACAACTACGACATGTCCAAGAGCTTCATTGTTCCCCTGGTCTGCTTCGTGTTCATCGCGTTCTATGGATATTGCTGGCCCAAGTTCAGCGGCGTCAAGAGCATGCAGGGCGTGGACGTGGCCCGCGGGCACTGAGAAAGGTTCAGGCGCTGTCCCGAAGAAATGCAAATGCCCGGACGTCAAACGTCCGGGCATTTGTTGTCTTCTTCCGACTCAATTGGTGCGGTTACGCCATCGGCAGCGCCACGGCCTTGCCAATCTGGCCGGACAGATCAGCAGCGAAGCACACTTCGTGGGTCAGGAAGGCGTCGGCGGCGTTGGCGTGCGACTCCCGGTTCGACTGGATGCACTCGACCAGGTGGGCCACTTCGCCGGTGAACGGATGGTGGCTCACGTCGCCGCTGTCGGGGAGGATGGTGGGCACGGTGGCCCAACCGGTCTGGCCCGGATACTTGGACATGGAGAACACCTGGTTGTTGCGGATGGTGCCGTGCTCGCCCACGAGGTTGATGTTGAACACGTAGGGCTGCCTGCAGGCGATGCCCGATGCCACCTTGCCGATGCGACCGTCTTCAAAGCGGCAGAGGGTCACTGTTGTCGGCGGGTATTCGTACTCCTTGAACTCCGGGCCGCGGATTTCGGTGGCGTACTGGGTGACCTCTACGACTTTTCCGCCCATGAACCAGCGCAGCGCATCGACGGCATGGATGCCGGCCGACAGCAGGGAACTGACGCCCACCTCCTTCTTCACGTTCCACCCGTATTGGGCATACCACGGGCCGATGCCGTGCCAGTAGTCCACCTCGCCGTAGTACACGCGGCCGACGGTGTTGTCCGCAAGCTGGGCGCGGACCAGGTCGAAGAGCGGATTCCAGCGGAGCACGAAACCCACGACGGATTTTACGCCCGCCTTGGCAACGGCGTCACGGATGGCGCGGGCGTCTTCCACCGTCGTCGCCATGGCCTTTTCGAGCAGCATGTGCCTGCCGGCATTGGCCACCGCCACCGCATGGGCCTTGTGGAAGTTCGGCGGCGAGGTGATGCTGACAATCTGGATGTCGTCGCGCGCCACCAGCGCCTCGCAGCTATCAACGAAGTCGCATTCAAGCTGGTTTGCCGCGGCAAACGCCTTCGCCCGGTCCGGGTCGATGTCGCAGATGGCCCGCACCTCCGTGTGCGGGTTGCTGCGCCATGCGCGCAGATGTTCTCCCGCCACCCAGCCCGTGCCGATAATGCCCACGCCCAGTTTGCTCATGATAGGTTCTCCTTTGCAGGGATTTGCGCCCATAAACCACGGGCGCCATTTTAGTCATAAAGGCGCGGTCCCGCAAACAGGATGTGCGGTGGGGTGGCGACGGCGAAGCGCAGCTTCGCCGGCAAGTGCGTCCCCAAGTACAACTTGGGGACGAGGGAAACGAGGGAATTGGTCGGGCGTAGATCCTACGGGCGTGCGACCTTGGCCATGACCGCCAGGCCAATCAGGCTCAGTGCCAGGGTGAAGAAGTCGCCGCCGGCCGGCAGGGATTTGCTGCTACTGCAACCGGTGCACCCGTCCTTGCCCGTGTCCGGGGGCAGACCGGCCTCGGTCCGATCGATATAGCCGTTCTGGTCGGTGTCGTAGGTGTCAAACTGTGACTGGGTGATGAGCGGATTGCTGGCGTAGGCCTCGTCGAAGGTCATCCGTTCGTCGTTGTTTGCATCGGCCGCCTCAAAGAGCGCCCCGATGTCTATGTCAGCCGGGGGCAAACCGGCTTCGACCCGGTCAATATAGCCGTTGAGATCGGTGTCATACTGGTCGAACAGTTCCTGGGTCACCAGGAAGCTGTAGTTGTGCGCTTCGGTAAAGGTCAAACGCTCATCGTGATTGATATCGGCAGCCGCAAAGATCGCCGCGACATCGGCCTTGGGAAAGGGAACAAGACTGGCGGTATCCAGAACGGTGGGCGGCAATTGGCCGCTCCACCCCCAGGCACCGCCCGCAATGGCAAGGCAAAGCACACCCAGCATGCCGATCATTCTACGTGTCATCTGGCTCTTTCTCCTGTTTCCGCCCGGCCGCTGCCTGCCGATCGGTTGTCTCATTCGGCGTCGGCGCGGTCACGGGACCATTCCCCGGGGTTAACGCCCCACCACTGTCGGTCTCATGCTTTCATCGTGCCATCAATGACAGAGTCCTGCGATGGCACCCAATTTCCGCTTAATATCGCTTTTCCGGACGCGACATGGATGCCAGCGCAATCAGGCCCAGTGCCGAGACGAATAGGTCTCCCGCAGCGGGCAAGTGCCTTTCCTTGCTGCAGTTGCACCCATTTCCGCCAGTGCCGGGCTCCCCTTCACCTTCTCCCTCACCTTCACCCTCGGCCTGGCCTTCGCCCTCGGCAACGGCCACCACGGCCAGCGGCAGGGTGACGGATTTTGTCGAGCCCTGAGCCACGCTGACCGTCCGTTGCGCACTCACACGGCCGGGCGCAGTGGCGGTCACCGTGTAGGAACCGTCGGGTACCGCCGGGAAAGAATACACTCCACGACTGTTTTCTGTTACAGGACGGTAGGCGCTTATCTGCATGGTCACGGTGGCATCGGTCAGCGGCGCACTCGTTCCGGCATCCACGACGGAGCAGAAAATGGCGCTCGCCAGCAGGGAATTCCCGGTTGCCAGGAACGGTTCGTGGACGTTTTGCCCCTGAATGCGTCCGCCGACCGCAACAGGGTCGTTGGTGCCCCAGTCATTGTTTTGCATCGAGATGGCCGTGCTTCGCTCATTGATGACCGCCGGTCCGGCAATGGTCAGGCTGAAGAGGTTCCAACCGGTGCCGGGGTCGCCTGTGTCACCCAGCGTGCCCGCATCCGCCTGGGGGTCATCCCAGGAATGCACCACGATGCCGCTGCCGGAAAGCTGCTCAAAGATACAGCGCCTTATGGTGGGGATGCCGCCGAATAGTTCTATGCCGATGTGCAAATAGCGGAATTCGCAGTTTTCTATAACCGATTCCAGCGGGGCGGCGCCGTAGGCCGTGATGCCGCTGCCCGTGCGCGCATCGGCCGAACCCTCAAAGACCACCCCGTCAACCCGCATCCGGCTAAGGTTCATCTGAAGCAGCCAGCCCGGTCCATCCGTATCGGGCATGATCTTCAAATGGGAGAGCAGTGTGTCCTGCGCGCCCATAATGCCCCCGACGATCACGGCCGGAGGGTCCTGCTTTCTTGAGACGACCTGTACGAAGGAGGGGAGCTCGACCAACCCCTCCGCGTAGGTGCCCGGCAGCAGCACGATGCGCACCGGGGTGGATTTTCCCGCGCCCGCCTGTCCCAGTGCGTGGGTGAGGGTTTGGAAAGGCGTCTCAAAGCTGCCGTTTCCGCCGTCGTCGCTGCCTGCGTTGGACACAAAAAGCATCCGGTACGGACTTGCGGGATCCTGCGGGTCCGACCGTCCCAGGTATTCCTCCAGATTGGTCACCGAGTCGTTGTCCGCATCCAGTGCACTGTCATCGGCAAGCGGGTCCAGGCTGTGCCGCGCCTCCCAGCCGTCGGGCATGCCGTCGTCATCACTGTCAACGTTGCCGTCGCTGGTGCCGATACAGGCTTCCTGGCAGGCGGTCAGACCGTCATGGTCATTGTCAGGGCTGTTGGCGGCACAGTCTGCAAAGCATGCCGCCCAGGGACCGCCTGTCCATTCGCCCTCCCCCTCGGCGCCGGGGCGCGTGAATTGCGCCCCCACGCCTGTCGGTCCGTCGATGGAAAGCGTGGCGGGATTCTGTGTGCCCGCGAGCGCCCCATACCAACCCTGAAACGCATAGTTGCCCTGGGCTGTTGCCGTCAGGGTGACCTCCGTGCCTTTGGCATAGCCGTCGGCCGGTTGGGGCGGGTCGAGGCCAATGGTGCCTCCAACGGACGACAGCAGCGTCAGTTTGAACGATGGGGTCAGGTCAAACTGTGCCCCGATGGTTTTGTCTCCGTCCATGATCAGCGTGGTGGGATTGTCACTGTTGGCGGACACCAGGTCGCCGGTCCACGCGGACAGTGAGTAACCGTTATCGGGGACGGCATTGACACACAGATCGGTGAATTCCGTGAACGTGGGCCCCGGCTGCTCCGGTATTGTAGATGTGGTTGTTGTGATGGACCCGTTTGTGCCCGGTGTCATGGTCAATGTGTAGCTGGAAACAGGCAGGCCGTACAGCCAGACGTCGTTTAATTCGTCAAAGGCGGACGGCGTCGGACGCGTCATGCCGCCCACCACCCAAATGCGGCCCTTGTGCTCCACCGCGCCGAAAAACGCGCGGTTGGTCCAGGGCACCGCGGACGAAAACCATCCTGTTCCCGTGGATGAACGCCACGCGTCGGCAAAAAAGCCGGAGGAGCCCGCTCCACCCATGACCCACAGCTCACCATTGTGCGCCACGCAGCCGAAACCGTCACGTGCGCTCCAGGCATCGGACGGTCCGGACAGGGTCCAATTGGCGCCGTTTTCAGAGTGCCACATGTCGCTCAAATAGAAAGGCGACAGGCTCGTATTGCCGCCCAGCACCCACAACTCGCTGTTGAACACGGTCACACCGGGCAGATACCGGCCTGACCACATGGGGGTTTGTCCGAGGTTTTCCTGGGTCCACGTGTTCCCGTTGGTTGTGCTCCAGGCATCCTGGAAATAGTCGGTGGGCTTGTGGCTTCCTCCCAGCACCCAGAACTTGTTGCCAAAGGCAATTGCGCGGTGTCCTTCGCGCGCAACCCATTCCGGAGTGCCCATCTGGGTCCAGTTTTCGCCGTCGGGCGTCGACCACACATCATTCACATCCGCGCCTGCGGAGGGCGTGTCCTGCCGCCATCCGCCCAATACCCAAAGCTTGTCGTCATACACGGCGGCGGCATGTTCATACAGCGCGCCAAAGCGTGCCTCATAGGTCACGTTTTGCCAGTGGGTGCCGTCGTTTGACCGCCACACATCCGCCAGCACCCCGCCGATGTTGTAATAGCCCGGGTCGGCGCTGGTGGAGCCGCCGATGACATACACGCAATTGCCGAAGGAAACGACGGCATGCCCCACCCGCTTCGCAAAGGGCGCGCTGCTGGCGGCGCAGGACCACGCCTCGATCTGCCCGCCGGTCGCCTTTGTCGCCCCTGCCTGCGCCTCTTCGGCCATGGCCGCCGTGAAGCATGCAACAACGGCCATGATCAGCACCCTATGTCTGTTCATCACCGGTTCCCATCTCATATTTCGGGGGTGAACCCCCGATATTGTTTTTTTCGCCGCCCCTTCCCCGCCTCAAGTCTATCAGTCATCGAATCGCCGGTCAAGGTGAATTCTGCGCTTTTCCCGATGCTGATTGGTTCAGGTGGCCGGATCCGGGCGTGCGATCCCGACGGCACGGGGCCTTCCAAGGGCCTGAAAAGCCGGAGTGCGGCTCAGCCAATCTGGACCGAAGACATGGATATTGAACCCAGGGTTACCCTGTCCGAGAAGAACTGGAGCTGCTCTTCCGTGCCCTGCGCGCCGAGCACGTACAACAGCGGGAGATAGTGTTCATTGGTCGGCACGGAAAGGCGGTCGGCAGGGCCCAGATTTGGATAATCGATGATGGCGGCATGGTCGCCCGCCAAGATCAACCGTCGTATCGTCTCATCAAATTCAACGGCCCAGTCATAGGCAGTGTCTTCCCAGACCACAGTGCGCAGGTTGTGCACGATATTGCCGCTACCAAGAATCAGAATGCCCTCGTTGCGGAGCACCCGCAATTCCCTCCCCAAGTCATAGTGGTATTGGGGTTCGCGGCTGCGGTCGAGACTGAGCTGCAGCACCGGAAAGTCGGCCTCCGGATACATTTTCGACAACACCGACCATGTGCCGTGGTCCAGCCCCCAATTCAGGTCAAGTTGCAGCTCCGCCCCGGCAACAAGCTTTTGAATCCTGAGCGCAAGCTCCGGGTCGCCCGGCGCCGGATACTGCATGTCGAAAAGGGCCTGCGGAAAGCCCTGGAAGTCATGAATGGTCCTGGGTTGGTCCATTGCCGTCACCCAGGTGCCGTTTGTTTCCCAGTGTGCGGAGATGCATAGAATCGCCTTGGGTCGGGGCAGCGACCTGCCCAGGGCGGCCCATGCGCGGCCGAACTCGTTGTCCTCTATCGCATTGGTCGGGCTGCCATGCCCCACGAACAGTGCGGGCATGGTGATGCCGGAATCGGCCGTCATATCCATTTCATCGCTTGGCATATTGCTCCTCCGTTCGACGGAAGCCGGCAGGGATGCCGACGCTCCCAGTGGATGGATTAGGGGGCCACGTGCACGAGATTGTGTGCGGCCGACCCGGAGGAGAGGGTGGTCTCCAGTTTTTCCAGATAGCGGATAGCCGCCAGTTCGGCCATGACGGGGTCCTGGTCCTGAAGCGCTTCCAGAATGCGGTGGAATATCTTCTTCTTCTGGCTCGAATCGGGCATGACGAGGTCCACCAGCGACAGGATGCGCACCGCAATGCGCTCCAGCGTGGTGCACAGCCCGATGCAGACCCGGTTGTGCGTGGCGCCGACCACCTGGCGGATCAATTCGAGCGTCAGGTCGGCGAAGCGCTTCGCGTCGTCGCCGGCATGCTCCCACTCGTCGATGAGGCGCTTGATGCTTTCAATGTCCTCGTCCGTGCGGTGCACCGCCGCGAGCCGCACCACGAGCCGGATGAAATGTCCCCGGAACTCCAGCACTTCGCGCAGGAAGGGAATGTTCAGCGAGCCGTCTTCCAGGGTGATGAGCGTGTCGAAGAGTTCAACGCCGCGCATGAATTCCAAGTCCTGCACATATACGCCCGAGCCCCGCCAACTTCGGACGATACCCACCGCCTCCAGCCGCTTCACCGCCTCGCGGAGCACGGTCCGTGCGACGCCGTATTCTGCGGCGAGTTCCCGCTCCGGGGGGAGTTTGGCATCCTTGGGAAACTCTCCCAGAAAGATTCGGCGGGTAAGTTTTCGGGCGATCTCCTCCGAACCGGTTTTGACCGGTTGGGATTCGCGCGTGTTCAGGCTGCGATGTGCCATAAGAGCTCCTTCCTCGGAGAGTTGACCAACGCTATTCTAACCCTGTTCTTCCGATGAGTCAATAATAGCGGTCTGACCACATCAGCACTAATTGGCAGGTATTTTATTGAAATACGCATAATTTATAACAAGAATTGCGATAATGGTGGACCGTGTTGCCAAGTAGTTATACCAATTACAAAGATTTCCTTGACAAAAGAGGGGAACTGGCATAGGATGAGCGCCGTAGACGGGTTTTTATAACCGCAGTCAAACTGCGAGGGAGCTTCCCATGAGGCGTCGTGGATTTACGCTGATTGAACTTCTGGTGGTTATTGCCATCATCGGCATCCTGGCGGCCATACTCCTGCCCGCACTGGCCCGCGCGCGCGAAGCGGCGCGCCGCGCAAGCTGCCAGAACAATCTCAAGCAGTGGGGCCTCATTTTCAAGATGTATTCGAACGAATCACCGGGTGGAAAGTATCCCCCGATTGAGATCGAGCTGGGGTGCGGCGGTTCGGGCCTGCTCACCGGCCGCCCCTGCATCGCATTCGGTCCGCGCGTTTCGGCGGTCTATCCGGAATACCTGACAGACCCGGCCATTGCATTCTGTCCGTCCGATGCGCAGGACAAACTGCAAAACTTCAAGGAGGCTGGCACCGGACGCTTGACGCTGGTCGACAAAGTGAACGGCAACGGACAGCAGGGCGTAGAGGGCATCGACGCCAGCTACACCTTTGCCGACGTCGTTCTTGACCGTCTCGATGTGGACATGCTGCCCATTCCGTCCGAACTGCTCAGCGTTATTCCGCAGCTCGGCCTGAACGGGCTGGATCCGATGATCACGCAGGGTCCCGCGCAGTTCATGGAGCAGATGAAGTATGTGCTGAGCCAGGCAACACCCTATGCACTCACCGGGAACAACGACGGCTTTTGCAACGTGTTTGACTCCGATCGCACGGTTCCGCAGGGATACGGCAACGGCGGCAGCGCGAAGGTGTACCGACTCAAGGAGGGCGTCGAGCGTTTTCTCATCACCGACATCAACAATGCCGGCAGCAGCGCGAAATCCCAGAGCAGCGTCTTTGTTCTGTGGGACAATGTGTCCATCGTCACGTCCAAATTCAACCACATTCCCGGTGGCTCCAATGTGCTTTACATGGACGGCCATGTGGAGTTCGTCAAGTATCCCGGAGCCCCGCCCGTGGACAAACTGTCCGCGTCGTTCATGCACCTGTTTGACTTCCAGGGTTCGTGAGAATAGGAAGGCGTGGACGGGGATGCGACGGATCAGACGGACCGGTCAGACCGGACGAATCGGATAAATGAAACCGGGGAATGCTGTCGGCGGACCCGTTAGTCGTTAATCATCTCCTCTGTGCCGGAAAAGATGACATTGCCTGCCCGGTCCCAGTGGGTGATGGAACCCTGCACGCGGTATCCCTGCCAGTGCGACTCGATGCGCTTGCCGCCGTCGGGCCAATAGTGGGTCCACACGCCGTTCCCAACCGCGTCGCGCGTCCACGACCACACCCGACTGCCGCTGCGGTCCCAGAGTGTTTCTTCCCCCACCTTGCGGCCCTGCGCATACTCGACGGCGTACTGCTTCTTTCCATCGGGGTAGAACCAGGTTTCCGGGCCGTCCAGCAGGTATTTTCCGTCGGGGTCAATGCAGTCTGACCATGTAATTCGCGATGTCCCGTCGGCATAATGCTCCTCGTGCGGAATGCGGCTCACGACATTCCCGAATCCCGCCACAGGGGAGTCATCGGACAATATCCACGCCTCGTTCATGGCGAAGTGGAGCGAGGGATGGTTCATGGAACTCATGAGATGGATGACACCGTCGGGCCCCTGCGTCGCGACGGCGTAACCCAGTGTGGGATAGCGGTGATGCGGCCCATCCTTCGGTTCCCACACATCGGTCTCGAAGCGGTGCCGTTCGTGGGGCGTGGCCAGCGGGAGCGGTTTCATGTGCCAGGTCTCGCCCTCATCGTCGGACAATGCCACCAGAGCCCCGCGGGGCTTGTACCCTTCCGGCGGAGGGTTCTTGAAGTGCTGGCAGTCGGTGGCAAAGAAGAGCCGGCCGCTCTTGAGGCGGATGATGGTGGGCCGTTGATTGGTGCCCAGTGCGGCAAAAGGCGCCTTGACCGGCTCCGTCCAGGTCTTGCCCCAGTCGGAGGAATAACATTTGGGCGTGTAACCCTCAATGTCGGTGTTCTTGCCGCCCATTGCCAGAATGCGGCTGTCTTTCAGGAGCACAAAGGTGGTGTGCCGTGCCGCGGTCATGCCCCAGGTGTCGCGCCAAGTTTTGCCGTTGTCGCCGCTGGCCCATAGGAACGACGATGCGTCGGGACCGTCCATGCCGAAGTAGAGGGTGCTGTCGGGTCCGCGAAAGGCGCTGTTGATGGGCTGCGCCGTGAAACCCCGCACCAGGCCGTCAATGAAGGGCACCTTCAACTCGGACCAGGTCGCACCGTTGTCCGTGGAGGTGCAGAAGCGGAAGGGCACGTTGCCCAATTCTTGTTTCCCCGGCCCGAAGTAGCGTCCCCCGCCGAAGAACCACAATGTTCCGGCGTCGTTCCACAGCAGCGCCGACTGATCGTTCACGTCGGCCACATCGACAAAGACGTCGGGCATGTCCCACTGTTCGGCGCCCCGACGCAGGCGCGTGCAAACCATGGTGGCGTTGCTGCTCGCCTCGGACTGGCCGCGGACGGAACTGAAGGAGACCATGATGAGGTCGCCGTTGGGGCAGACGGCGAGTCCGCCGGAGTGAATGTGCCCCTTGATGCCCGGGTTGAGTCCCACGGCGGCAATGTCCTCGTCGTGGCAGTTTTCCGGTGGGATGGGCAGGATTGGGCGCACCTTGAAATAGGGTCTGGCCGGGTCCGTCCCCTGCCCGCCGTCGTAGCGCCCCTGCTTGAGCCCCTGGTTGGGCCAGGGCACTTCAGCCTCCAGCGGCTTGGTGTCCGGCAACAGCGCCTGCACCACCCGGAACCCAATGAAGTGATTCAACGGAACGTCGTTGCCTGCGGGCGGCGAATTGGGCATGAGACTGGCCCGGTTCGCACAGCGTCGGTAGAAGGGCGGGAAGTCGCCATAGGCCGTATCCTGAAAGCCCTGTGTGGCCTCGGCCTTCTGCCCCTCCGACTTTCGGTCCAAGTTCTCCTTGTCGAAGGGGTGAACCTCGATTCCGCCGCCACGCACCACGCGGGTGAAACCCGAAGCGCGGCCGACGGGGCCGGTCTGGTCCTCCCAGGAATAGAGACCGTACCAGTCATAACACCACTCGGACACGCCGCTGTGCATGCGCTTGAGGCCGAAGGAATTGGTGTCGTCGGCAGGCAACGTGTCGCCCGACCAGAAGAGACTGTCCGACCCGGCGCGGCAGGCATACTCCCATTCGGCCTCGGTGGGGAGCCGGTAGGGCTTGCCTTCCTTCTTGCTCAGCCATGTGCAGAATGCGTCCGCCTCGATCCAACTGACACCGGCGGCATAGGGCGCGAAAAGTTCCGGACCCTGGTAGTCCGCGCGAAACTGCCGGAACTGCTCCGCCGTCACCTCGGTTTCGGACATGTGGAAGGCTTTGGTGATGGTTACCCTGTGGACGGGGACCTCGTCATGGTTCCCATGAGCACCCCAGTCGGGGCCGCTCATCTCCTTCGACACGGCATGCTGCTCGCCCATGAGGAAGGAACCCGCCGGAATGGGGAGCATCTTCATTCCGCAGCCATTGGTGAAGGATTCGTCGGCAGTCGCCGACGTGGCGGTCAGAAACAACATAAAGAGTCCGCCGACAACGGTTATTCTCAAATACTGCATCACGGGTGTCTCCAAGAACTTGTTGCATTCCGTCCTGTCTACTTGAGTGTCACGCGGATCTTGCGCACCCGTGCGTTGTCCAGTCCCGCGCCGGGCATGAGTTCGAGCCAGTGCCGTTCGCCGGTCTTGTCCAGGTCGTTCATGATCATGCATACGCGGCATTCGGTGCCCGCCTTCATCAGGGCCGGACGCATCAGCCGTGCCGGAATGGCCGCCTCGTAGCGGGTGATGACACCGTCGCGGCGCACGGCCAGTTTCACCTCCGTGTTCACTGTCTCGGCCGATTCGCCCACGCCCTCGTAGAGAAAGGTCTCGGGGCCGTTTCGGGTGAGCGTGAAACCCCAGTGCCAGTCATCAATGAAGAATTCGATGTTGTCCGCCGCCCACACGGTGTCGCCCATGTAGGGCTGCACCTGCTCGTCGTCCGTGGTCTCGGTGGCGAAGTATAGGTATTGGTCGTCCCACATCAGCGACATGCGGCTCGAAAGGTCGTCCTTCCTGGAGGCGTCAAAGCCTTCCGAGGGATAGGGAACGGGTGCCCACACGGCGTTGGTCCATTCGGAAAGGTCCGCATCTATCTTGATGCCGGCCGGCACGCGTTTCACGTCCATGGTGGGCGTGAGCGGCAGGTCCACCGACACGGTCACCGGCGGGCCGTACTCGGCGATGCCGTAGACGGTGTTGTACTTGGGCACGGGATAGCGCACCACCTCGGGGTCCTTGGCGGCGATACGGAAGGTTACCGGCACCGTGCCCTTGGCGGGAGCGGTGTAGGCGGTCTCCGGCGGCGTCACTGTCCATCCCGGCACTGTTTCCCAGGAGAGCTTGCCGTCGAACGCCTTGTCGTTGGGATTTTGGACGGTCACGGTCACGTCACGGTCGAGCGCTGCGCCGTAGGGCACGTCCACTTCCTCGCAGGAAACCAGGTCATGCCGCACCGCATACATTTCGGCCATGCGCTTGCCGGTCACCACATCCGTCGGCAGCACGTTCCCCTGCTTGATCACGGACCAGCCGACCTTGTCGTTTCGTACGCGCACCAGCAGGTAATGGTTAAAGTTGCCCTCCTCCTCGGTGGCGGCCCCGCTGCCCACGCCAGCCCCGCCGGTGATGACGTAATGCACGCCGTCACGCACGCCGCAGTCGCGGTACACGTGGACATGCCCCGCGAAAACGGCCCGCACCGGGTATCCCTTGATCGCCGCCTCCACGTTGTCCCAGTGCGGCGCCCAGTCTTTGGGCTTGCCCACTTCGTCGGTGTCGGAAAATAGTGGCTGATGCAGGAACAGGAAGATGTTCTTCGCGTCCCCGGCCGCTTTCAGTTGCTCTTTAAGCCATTCCACCTGCAGGTCGGGGATGCGGTCCAGCGCGTCCACCTCCTCGCTGTCGAGGATGATGAACAGGCTGTTGCCGTAGCGCACGGTGTAGCGCGTCGGACCCATGTGCTGCATCCAAAGTTGTTCGGAGACATCGTCGCTGATGTCGTGGTTGCCCGGCACGGGGAGAAAGGGCACCTTCAGCACGCCCGTGATCCGCTCGAAGGCCTCCCACTGCGGCGGCAGGCTGTCCGAAGAGCCGCCCAAGATCAGGTCGCCCACATCAATCACGAACGACGGCTCCAGCATGTTAAACTCGCGCAGCATCTGTTTGTAACATTCCGGCTGGTCCGTGGGGACATAGTTCTGGTTGTCGCCGATGACGACGAAGTCGAACGAGTCGGCGCAGATGGGACCGGCATGGAGTTGTTCCATCGCCTTGTCCAGCGCGGTGGCGGCGTAGACGTTGGTCGCGGCAAGTGTCAGGGTGGCCGTGACCGTTGCCAAGAAGAAAGAGCGGGGGAATTTCATCATGGTGTGAATCACTTTCCTATTGTCTGGTACAGGGTGGATCATACACCAGGCAGTGTGGCTGTGGATATGGGAAGACTGAATTCTTACTGGGAGCGCCGGCATCCCTGCCGGCTCGGGTTGAATGAAAAGACAGCCGGCGGGGACGCCGGCGCTCCCAGTGAAAACGGCGCGGGAAAGCTTTTGCTTTCCCGCGCCGCGGTTGTCTTCACTTTGGCCTTCGGCCTTTATCCTTCGACCTTTTCCCAGGCTTCAGTCTTTGCGGACTTGAGCGCCGCATCGCAGACGCGCTGGGTCTCCAGGCCTTCGCGGAAGGTCGGCGTCGTGAAGGTGCCCGTTTCCAGGCCTTTCAGGAAGTCGGCCAGCGCGTGGACGAAGGTGTGCTCGTAGCCGATGGTGCAGCCGGGCACCCACCACTGCTTCATGTAGGGGTGGTGGGAATCGGTCACCAGGATGGTGCGCCAGCCGACCACGTGCGCATCGTCGCTGTGGTCGTAGTACTGGAGCTGGTGCGGGTCTTCCAGGTCGAAGCAGACCGACCCCTTTTCGCCGTTGACCTCGAAGGTGTTCTGGTTCTTGCGGCCACGGGCATAGCGGGTGGACTCGAAGGTGGCCAGTGCGCCGTTCTTGAATTTGGCGAGGAAGGCGCAGGCGTCGTCGATGAGCACCGGCTTGCGCACGCTCGGGTCGTCCTGCGTCGCGCGCTCCTTGATAAAGGTCTCCGTCATGGCGGTGACCTTGTCCACGCCGCCGATGAGCCAGATGGCCGTGTCAATGGAGTGGGCGAGGAGGTCGCCCGTGACGCCGCTGCCCGCGACGGCCGCGTCCAGACGCCACAGCGTCTGCCCGCCCTGGGGGACGTCGGCGCTGATGGTCCAGTCCTGGAGATACTTGGCGCGGTAGTGGAAGATACGGCCCAGCCGCCCCTCGTCGATCAACTGCTTGGCCAGCGTGATCGCCGGCACGCGGCGGTAGTTGAACCAGATCATGTTCGCCACGCCGGCCGCCTCGACGGCCTCGGCCATTTCGAGGCCCTGGGCCGAATTCATGGCCAGCGGCTTCTCGCAGAGCACGATCTTTCCCGCCTTCGCCGCGGCAATGGCGATGTCATGGTGCGTGTTGTTCGGGGCGACGATGTCAATCACGTCGATGTCGTCGCGCTCGACCATTTTGCGCCAGTCGGTTTCGGTGCTCTGCCAGCCCCAGTTCTCGGCGAAGGGTTCGAGCTTGTCCTTGTCCTCAATGCGCGCGCAGGCCGCCTTGAGCACGGGCTCGTAGCCGAGGTCGAAAAACTTGCCGACTTTGCAGTATGCGTTCGAATGGGTGCGGCCCATGAACCCGCAACCCATGAGGCCGATGTTCAGTTTCTTCTTCGCCATCTTTCTTCTCCCTTTGCCGGGCCGTCAGGCCGTTCAGAGAACGCGGCAGGATGCCGCGCCTGCGTTGTGGGGGTTTTCGGGCTCACCCGTATTTTTGGTTGAGTACGTCAATCGCCTTCTTGCAGTGCTCCGTCACCGCCCATGCGTCGGGCCAGAAGCACAGGTCAATGGTCCACCAGTTGTGGGGCACGCCCGCCTTGTTCAGCTCCGGAATCAGCTCGTCAAAGTTGAGGATGCCGTCGCCGAAGGGCGCGTGTGTGCTCGTCTCGTCGCCGTGCAGTGTGCCGTCCGAGTCGATGAGGTGCAGGTGGTTGATCTTGCCGCGGAGCCGCTGGGCCAATTCGAGTGCGCCGCCGGGCAGCGTCTCTTTCTTGCCGGGCTGGCGCGCGCCGACGGCGGCGACCATGTGCGCATGGCAGGTGTCGAATTCCACGCCGAAATTGTCGTTGTTGACCTCTTCCAGGATGCGGAAAATGTCGGACGGCTTGTTGAAGGCGAAACCGGGCTCAAATTCCCAGGTCACATAGACGCCCTTGTCGGCCGCCTCAGATGCGCAGCGCTGCCACGTGGAGACCACACGCTTCCGTGCGGTGTCCTCATCCACCTCTTCAAAGATCGTCGGCGGCTGCACGCAGTCCACGCGGATGCCGGGGATGCCCAGGTCCACGCAGAAGTCGAGGTTCTTGCGGAACTCGTCCACGTAGTGGGTGGTGTCTTCCGTGTTGATAAGCTTCTCGCCCCACAGATTCGCGGCCAGGCCCGAGAAGGCCAGGCCCGCATCGGCGACGCTCTGCTTGCACTTGGCGCGGTCATCCGACGTGGGCATGTTGTCCGGGTTCGGGTGGATGCCGAATCCCCCCAGCTCAAGCCCGTCAAAGCCCAGCGCGGCCAGCTTGGACATGATTTCGTCGAAGGGCACCGGGCAGTCCGCATAGGGGCCGATGGAGTAGGCCCAGGTGCCGATGGAGATCTTCTTCATGGTTGGGTCATCCTTTCTTGTGCGCGCCAACGGCCGGCGCCTGCGGGTTCACATCGGGGCCGAAGTAGCGGAGCAGCACGAGCGGGCATTCCTTGGCCAGGTTTTCAATAACGACGCCCTCGCGGGCGGCCTTCTCGGTGATGAACACCTCGTCCTCGGTCATTTCGCCGAAGCGGATCATGGTCGGGCACTCGAGCGGCAGGTTGCCGATGCGGCCGCGGCCCTGCATGCAGATCACGCCCGAGGCGCCGTTGTCTTTCAGCGTCATCTTCACGCCCGGCGCGATGGTCAGTTCCTTGGACGTGAACATGGGCGTGCCGTAGGTGACCCACTTGTCCGTGTAGCCCTCGCCCGAATTGGCGGCGTCCACAACGGGCTCCAGGTAGTGGCTGTCCTTGAAGTTCGGGTTCAGGTTGACCTCCCAATCGAGCTGGTCAACGATGAAGTCCAGATCCTGGTGCTTCTCTTCGGGCATGTCCTTCACCAGCAGGTTCCAGGGCACATTGCGCCCCTCGACGAGCGACTGGTACATGCCGAACACGTCGCTGCCCCACTGCGGCTCATAGGTCACCAGCGAGCCCGGCGCATGCAGTGTGCACGGCGGCACCCACCAGCCCGTGCCCGGCTTGAGCCGGTAGGCCTTGGCCAGATCGAGGATGCCGTTGTCGCCCTTGTTCCAGTTTTCAAGGCAGCGGCGCACGTCCGCCTTGGTCGTGCCCGGCTCCAAGCCGAAATAGGTGTGCGGGAAGTTGTTGCCGATGGCGTTGAGCTGCGGCGGGAAGTAGTAGCATTCCGGCTTGCCGTCGCGGCCAATCAGTTCCGCCTGCTCCTGGCTCTGGTGCATGTGGTGGGGGATGGGGCCCATGTTGTCGAAAAATTTGCTGTACACGGGCCAGCGCTTGTACTTGTTCCAGATGGTCTCGCCGATCACTTCCGCGCCCAGCGCCGCCACGGCGTCGCGCAGCGTGAAGCGTTTGCCCTCAAACACAACGTAGCTCAGACCCTCGTCGGGCGGCGCGCCCTCGTTGTCCGCCGCCGTCGTGGAGGAAAACCAGCGTTCGTCGATGCCGCCCCGGTGTTTGCCCAGCGCGTAGTAGTCGTCCGGATGCAGCTTCAGCCGCCGACCGGGCTGCAAAAACGAGCGCGGCACCCATGCCGGGGCCACCCGGAACAGTCCGCCGCCCGCCTCCAATGCCGCCTTGGCCGCCTGCTCCACATGGGCTTCTTTAATGGTATCCATGACCGCTCCTTCATTCATGAGGTTAATGTACCCAGTCTCAACCCGGACTCCCCGCGGAGTCGGGGCAAATCAATCCAATGTCTGCATCGCGGCAGCACCGGAAAAACAATCCGTCAGGGCTTGGCCGCAGATGCTTTCAGGTCTTTGACCCGCAGGTTCTTGAAATCGATGCGCATGGGCGGACCGGCATGCAGTTGCAAACCGACCAAACCCTCCATGGCCCGCTTGTCCGTCTGGTCGTCGGTGAACTCACTCATCACCTGGCCGTTAATCTTCTGTATGACGTGGTTACCCTCGGCGATGACCTCGTAGTCGTTCCAGTCTTTCAGCTTCACACCTGCGGTCAGCGTTGCAGCCTCGCCCGTCTTGCCGACCACGTCCAGTTTTCCGTCGGACTTGATGTTGACCTTCTCACCGACCTTGGCCAGAATACCGCGGCCCCGTTCCTCGTAGACGATGCCCGACAGGCTGGCATCGCCGAGGATGTCGGCCTGGTAGCCGCCCATGCCCCAGGGCACCCCTTCAATCTCATGGCTGCGGTACTGCATGCCCGAGTTGTGGTTTTCAATGCGGTAGGAGAAGCGCAGCACGAAATCGCCCGGTTTGCCTGCGCGCCAGATGAGGAAGGTGTTTGTCTTCAGCGGATTGTCCGCCGTGGTCTGCCCCACAATGCTGCCGTCCTTGACAGACCACAGCTTGGGATCGCCGTCCCAGCCTGTCAGGTCTTTTCCATTGAATATGGACACGAACCCGGCCTCGTCCCCTGCGGCGGGTGCGGCAAACGCGGGATGGGCGACAAAGAGGATTCCCACACACAGCACCACGGCAAGACCAACATATCGCATAGCCCGTTCCTTCTCGCGGTCCCAAACAGCCCTTGAAGGTGTCGCCGCCGCGGCACCGCGACGGCAAGACACCGCCCAATACCGTAAGCATTTTTGCTGACCCAGTCAACCTGCCCTTTTTCGCCGCAGTGACCACCGCGCCGGAGGGGGATTCCACCGTCAAAGAACGGCGGTCGGCAATGCTCTTCACCATTGCCATTGACGTGCGGGTATTTGCTTCCGCCACGCAGAATCAGTCCTTTGAGTGCGGCATGCAGTGCAAACGCCTGACCTCGGCGGATACTCAGCATCCCTGGTCGAGGTCCGGCCAGACATACAAACCCCTTGCGTTTGCATAAGGTCCGCTTGCCAAGAAAGGCGACACTCTGTCCGACCCCCAAACCAATCGCTCCGGCCCGCCCGGGCATACCATCCCGAGGCAAACCACCAAACAGCGACCAGCAACGGGCCAGTCTGAAGCCTAACGAATCCGAGTCGGCGCGAACGACGGTGTTAGGTCACACCGCGCAGGCGACGGCCTTGGGTTGATAGACGATGTCCTCTACCTGGACGCGTCTGTGGCCCTTGGAACACTCGTATTCTATTTCCGTGCCGATGCGCGCGCCCAGAAGGGCGGTGCCCAGCGGGCTAAGCACGGTGACCCTGTCGGGGGCATCCGAAAAATAGCCTGGATAAACCAGTGTGCACAGACGCTCGCCGCCCGTGTCCAGATCCAGCAGAACCACGCTGGAATTCATGGTCACCACGTCTTCAGGCATCTGGCTCTCGACGACGACCGTGGCCCCGTCGAGTTCATCATGGAGATGGCGGACGGATTCCCAAGAATCCTGATTCACCCCTCCCGTCAACAGCCCAATCCTCTTCTCAATCGTCACGCGATCCCGTTCTGTCACCAGGATTTGCCGATGGCTCATTACTGCTCCTTTCGGTATGACGTCTTGAACCCTTGAACACCGTGCGCCCACAGATGCGCTGAACCGTCACGCCGCCGGGCGGGTCCGGTCTCCGATGTCGACAAGCATCTTAACGCTTTCCTCACAAATTGTAAACAACTCTTTTTTTTCTGGAAATGGACCCGCGCAAGTTGTTTAATTACAGTGACTTATATCGCGTCAAAGAATTTTTCGTAGACGTGCGCGGGGAGAATGTGGCGACGGCAGAGCAACTTAATCGGGTATTTGAACAGCCGCAGCAGGGGATAATAGCTGGGGTAGTCGGTGAAGAATTTGTTGGGCGCCTTTAGAATGGAATCATACTCCTCGCGGGAGATTCCCTGTTTCTTGAGGCAGTAATCCACCATCTCGTCCGTCTCGAAGAAGGGGCGCGTCTGAAGCGCCTTGAGGGCGTCCTCGCGGCTGATCACGCCGGTGCGCACTTTGGCTGAAAGCTCCACCACCCGCCAGTCGAATCCGAACTTGTGGCGTGCGTAGTGGTACACGAGCGCAAACATCTCGTTGTCCATATGATGCTGGCCCGTGTCTACCCAGCCGTATTTCTCGGCCAGCAACTGCTCCACCTTGTCACCCGTGTCGTCGTAATAGTTAGTGATGTTAACAAGGCGTATGCCCTTGAAAAACATCCAGTAAAGCATGTGGTGGATGTCCACGTTCTGGAAGGTTTTCAGCGGGACGGCGGCAAAGCGGCGGACAATCGCGCGGACGTAGCGCGCATCCATGTAATTCCACGCCAGCGGAGTCACGCCCTCCTCGCGGAAGGAATGGCTCATGATGATGTGGCGCAGGTTCTCCTTGGCCGCCGTGCGGTAGAGCGCGCTGGCGATGCCCACGTCGTCGGTGACGTCGATGTAGGGCACACAGGCGCGGATGGTGGCGTTGGTCAGCTCGCGCGAGTCGGGCCAGTCCATGATGACCGTGTGCAGTTCGACATCGAGCGCGTCGCAGAGCCGGGCGAGGTTGGTCTTGGCGATGTCAGAATCCCAGCCGTTGTCGAAATGCACGGCCAGCGGGCGCAGGCCCATGATTTCCTTGACGTAATAGAGGCAGTAGGAGGTGTCGCGCCCGCCGCTGATGCCCACCACACAGTCGTAGGCCTTGCCCCGACCCTCACGGCGAATCTCATCGGCAAGCCGCTTAAGGATACTGGCTCCCTCTTCACCCAGGGGGAACGCCCGTTCCAGTTCGTCCTGCATGCGGCAGTAGTTGCAGGTTCCATTCTTCTCGAAACGGAAGCCGGGGACCGACTCATCCAGTACGCAGCGCGGACACATCTGCGGGGCTTGGGCGTTTTCCAAGTGTGCGGTCATGACACTCCTTTATTTTCAGCGTATCGTATGCCTGTGGTCAAAGCCTTGCCTCGTCCCTCGTCACTTCCGGAAGCACATCTTTCGGGCGCACATGCTCGGGTTGGAAATGATTGCGCAGGTCATTGTCCGACGGGTAGGTGATCAGGACCGTGCGGCGTCTGCCGAAGAATAGGAAGAAGGCCCCGGCGGCCACGGCCGATGCGCCGCCCTCGTAGACACCCGCAGCCAGGTGCGCGACGGTGCCCGCGCCGCCGCAGGCAATCACGGGAATGGACACCGCGCCGGACACGGCGCGGACCAGGTCGAGGTCATACCCCTCCAGCGTCCCGTCGCGATCAATGGACGTAATCAGGATTTCACCGGCGCCCGCCTCCTCGGCGGCGCGTGCCGCCGCCACGGGGTCAATGCCTGTGGGCCGCGAGGCGGCACGGGTGCATACCTCCCAGCCGTCGCCGCGCCGCTGCGCGTCGATGGATACCACCATGCACTGGCGGCCGAAGCGGTCGGCGCCTTTGGCGATAAGGTTCGGGTCTTCCACGGCGGCCGTGTTCAGCACCACGCGGTCCGCGCCCGCCTGCAACAGGTCCCACATCATGTCCACCGAGCGGATGCCGCCGCCGACAGTGAAGGGCATGAAGGACTCACGGGCAATCTCGCGGACGATATCGCTGACCGGCCCCCGGCCCTCGGCCGTGGCGCAGGTGTCCAGCAGCACCAGCTCGTCCACATTGTGCCGGTTGAACACGCGGGCCGCGTTGACGGGGCAGCCGACATACTTGAAGTCGCTGAATTTCACGCCTTTTTCCAGGCCCCGCTGCCGCAGCAGCAGCACCGGCATCACCCGTACCTTATTCATGGGCCGTCCTCCGGGCAAAGTTGGCCAGGAGGCGGATGCCGTTCTCGTAGCTTTTCTCCGGGTGAAACTGGGTGCCGAAGATGTGGCCGTTCAGGCTGGCGCTGGAAATGAAGGTGTCCCCATAGACGCTGGTGGTCAGCGCCGCTTCGGGCACGGGGTCGGTGACGTGGTAAGAATGGGCGAAATAGAAGCAGGCGCGCGGGTCAATGCCCTCGAAAATGGGGCTTTCCGCCTCGCGTTGCAGGTCGTTCCAGCCCATGTGGGGAATCTTGACGCCCGAATCGGCGGCAAAGCGGAAGCGGCGCGTTGTGCCGCCCAGCCATCCCAGGCCTTCGGCGTCGCCCTCCTCACCGTGGGAGGTCATCAACTGAAACCCGAGGCAGATGCCCAGCACGGGCACCTGCCCGTCGAGCACACGATGGTTGAGCAGTTCCACCAGACCCCGGCCGCGCAGGTTGCGCATGGCCTCGGCGTAGGCGCCCACGCCGGGCAGCACAATGCCCGACGCCGCCGTAATATCCGCCGGATCGGAGGAGACTTTGACGACCGCCCCGGCCTTGCCAAAGGCGCGGACCACCGAGTCCAGATTGCCCATGCCGTAATCCAGCACCACTATCATTGTTTGTGCCTCATGCCACTATTGTATCCGGTTCAAGGCTGTTGATGCCAAGGAGGACGGGGATGTGCGAAACCACGCCATCTGTCGGGGAAACATGCGCTCCCCTTGCCCGGCGGAGCGGCGGAAGAAGCGGATAAAATAAATAATTTGAAAAATAGATGAAAATATGTTATATTATTCTAGTGTTCTGGGATGCGTTGTTTGCGTTCCCCAGACGCACACGTCGATCAGCTCCTCTGGTGTCCGAGTACCCTGAAAATGTCCCTGGCCCCTGTTTGTGCTGAACCGACCGAGTGATAACACTTGGGCGTGAAGCCCAAAACAACAGGAGTCGAATCGTATGAACATTTTCGTGGGCAATCTGTCCTTCACCACCAAAGAAGAGTCCCTCCGCGAAGCTTTCGAAGGCTACGGCCAGGTTTCCTCAGCCCGCGTCGTCACCGACCGTGAAACCGGCCGCTCGCGCGGCTTCGGCTTCATCGAGATGTCGAACGCAGCCGAAGGTCAGGCCGCCATCCAGGCGCTTGACGGCCGTGACATGGACGGTCGCGCGTTGAAGGTCAACGAGGCCCGCCCGAAGGAAGAGAGCAGCCGTGGCCCGCGCAGTGACTCGCGCGGCGGCGGCAGCAGCAGCGGAAGTTTCCGCCGCTACTAGTCCCCAGCTTTCCCCTACACTGACAATTACGGCCGGGTTCCCATTACGGGAGCCCGGCCGACTTTCATTTGCTGCCGCCTCCAAAGGAATGGGGGCGGCAAATGCCCTCAGGCCTTACTTCTTCTTTGCCGCCGGTTCGGCGGCGGGCTTGCCCTTGGCAGGCACGGCCTTTGCCGCCTTCTGTTTCTGCCCTTTGTCCTTGTCCTTCTTGCCTTTGTCGCCCATGGTCAGTCTCTCCCGTTAATGGTGACTGTTGTCCTCGCGCCACGGGGAACATCCCCGTGCTCCATCGCACATAATGATAACGACTTCCATCTTCTGCGGCAACTCCCCGGACCGGGAATTTTGCACTGTGAATTACGGCCCTTGCCCCTTATAATGCGAGGCGGTTTCCCCGGCGCACGGACGGCCGGGCAGATTCCTGAAAAAGCATGCCCAACACGGGAACGGGAGACAGGGACATGAACGGTCACAAGGGTATCCTGACAGCGCTTGCGGCGCTCTGCACGGCGGCGTGGGCCGCCTGGGGCGTTGCCCCGAACGCCGACGAACTGGCCACCTCGCACCAATGGGCGGCGCTGAAATTCTCCGGCGCCGCGCCGGTTGCCGCCGTTCCCTCGCTGGAGGTGCTGGCCAACCACGACCCGGTGCTGAAGAACGACCGTTACGGCAGGCCCATGCATCTGGGCGACGCGGAATACACGCGGGGGCTCTTCTGCCACGCGGTGAGCCGGATTGTCGTCCATCTGCCGGGGCCGGGCAGGAGCTTTACGGCCGTGGTGGGTGTGGACAAGAACGACAACACGGCGGGCGGCGGCGGTTCCATCGTCTTTTCGGTGGGGGCGGACGGAAAGGCGCTGTGGCAGTCTGACGTGTTGAAGGGGGGCGGCCAGCCGGGACTGCCGGTGTCGGTGGATTTGGCGGGGGCAAAAGACTTCACGCTCGAAATCGGCGATGGGGGCGACGGCATTTCGTGCGACCAGGGTGACTGGGCCAATGCCCGGGTGACGCTCGCGGACGGGGGAGAGCTGATGCTGGATGAACTGCCCATGGCGGGCGGTCCGGTGGTGCAGGACGGCGCCACGCCACCCTTCTCCTTTGTCTATGACGGCAAGCCGTCTGCCGACCTGCTTCCGTCGTGGACCGTCAAGCGCGTCTCCACCAAGCTCGACGACACGCGCACGGGGCACAATGTGACCTACACCGATCCGAAGACCGGCCTGGAACTGCGCTGCGAGGCGGTTGAGTATCTAGATTTCCCGACGGTGGAATGGACGCTCCATTTTAAGAACATCGGCGCGGCCGACACGCCGATACTGGAAAAGATCCAGGCACTGGAACTGGGCATGGAACGGGCCGATTCCGGCGAGTTCCTGCTGCACCACAATGTGGGCTCCCCGGCAAACGGCACCGATTACGGGCCGCTGGAAACGAAGCTGGAGGCAAACACCTCCAAGCGCATCGGCGCGGCCGGCGGCCGGCCGACCAATACGGACATGTCCTATTTCAACATCGAGTCGTCGGCCCATGACGGGGTGATCGCCGTGGTGGGTTGGCCGGGCCAGTGGTCGTCCGAGTTTAAGCGCGACGCGGGAAAGCGGCTGCATCTCAGCGCCGGACAGGAGCTCACCCACTTCAAACTGCTGCCGGGCGAGGAAGTGCGGTCGCCGTTGATCGTGCTTCAGTTCTGGAAGGGCGACTGGACGCGCTCGCAGAACCTCTGGCGCCGCTGGATGATGGCGCACAGCATGCCCCGCCCCGGCGGAAAACTGCCCCAGCCCATCGTCGAGGCGTCCAGTTCGCGGGCCTACGAGGAAATGATCAAGGCTGACGCCGACAAGCAGATCATGTTCATCGATCGGTACATCGAGGAGGGCATCAAGCTCGATTTTTGGTGGATGGATGCGGGCTGGTATATCCAGGAAAAGGGATGGCCCCAGGTGGGCACCTGGGAGGTGGACCCGAAACGCTTCCCCGACGGGTTCAAACCGATCAGCAAACATGCCCACGAGAAGGGCATCAAGATTCTGGTGTGGTTCGAGCCGGAACGCGTGACCGGGGACACCTGGCTCACGCAGAACCACCCCGAGTGGATTCTGGGCGGGGCCAAGGGCGGCCTGCTCAACCTCGGCAATGACACGGCGCGAGAATGGCTCACCGAGCACATCGACAAACTCATCACGGAACAGGGCATTGACCTCTACCGGCAGGATTTCAACATGGACCCGCTCGATTTCTGGCGGGGCAATGACGCCGAGGACCGGCAGGGCATCACCGAGATTAAGCACGTCACCGGCTATTTGGCCTACTGGGACGAACTGCGACGGCGCCACCCGGACATGCTGATTGACTCCTGCGCCTCCGGCGGACGGCGCAACGACCTGGAAACGATGCGGCGCGCCGTCCCGCTCTGGCGCAGTGACTACGCCTTCGAGCCCGTCGGCCACCAGTGCATGACCTACGGCATCTCGCAGTGGATTCCCTTCCATGGCACGGGCACCGTGGCCTGCGTAAATGCGGGCTACTACGGCGGCGGCTGGACGCCCGTCGAGCCCTACGCGTTCTGGAGCAACGTTGCGCCCAGCACCGGGTGCGGTTTCGATTTGCGGGTGAGGAACATCGACTACGCCGCGCTGCGGAAGCTCTTCGACGCATGGCGGGGCATCAGTGCCAACTACTACGGCGATTACTATCCGCTGACCAAGTGGTCCATGGACAAGGACGTCTGGATTGCCTGGCAGTTTGACCGGCCCGAGGCGGGGGAGGGCTTGGTGCAGGTGTTTCGCCGCGCCGAAAGCATCTTCACCGGCGCCTCATTGACACTCCAGGGACTCGATCCCGCGGCACAATATGAAATCACCGACGTGACGACCGGCGCGGTCTCCAAACACGGCGGTGCGGACCTGATGAAAACGGGCCTGCCCGTGCACCTCGATGAGCGGCCGCAGGCGCTTGTGCTGGCATACAAGAAAGCCGGGAAATAGGAAAGAGATAACCGCAAAGAACACAAAGAGCGCAGAGAGCAAAACGCCTGGGAGCCTGCCTCTTCTTTGCGATCTTTGCGGTTCAGATTGCTTTGTCTCTTAGGGCTGAGGATACGGAGGAGTTCTGAAATGAGCCATATTTCACGTTTTGTGGTTGTAGCGGTTTTGCTGCTTGCGCCGATCGTCGCGATGGCGTTTAACCCGCCGGAGGATGCCAGCGGGCCGGTAAAGCTGCGCATCGAGGCGCCCACGGTGTTCCGGTCGGCCACGGCGCGCTTCACGGCGGTGGTGGTCATCGAGAACGGCGGCACCGCGCCGGTCTCGGGACAGGTGCGCCTCTATGGGACAGACGAGTGGACGGCAAGTCCCGTCGAACCGCAGCCGTTCACGGCCAGTTCTGCCGCGCCTTTCGGTCTGACATACACCGTGACCCCGTCGGCGGGCGCATACAACGCGCGCTATCCGCTGCACGCGGAGGCGAAGCTCGACGCACCGGTGGACGGGCGCGACACGCTCCACGCCATTCTGATTGCTGAAATGCAGCGGCCCGACCCGCCGCGGCCCGCGCGGGTGGAGCCGTGGACGCCCTGGCCCATCGACGGCACCGCCGCCAAGGCGCTGCTGCGCTTCCCCGCGCGGCGGGCGGTATGGCAGGTCTTTGGGGCGGAGCCGCATACCACGCCCAGCGGCTGGCAGGGCGCGGACCCCGTCACCGGCACCGCCGTGGACTTCAGCACACAGCGGACCCATCCGGACGGGCGCGACACGCTCATGATGCACCCCTGCTGGCGTGGCGGGTCGGGCACGGTGCTGGCCGAGTTCGCGCTGCAACTTCCCGCCACGCCCTGCCACCTGAATTTCGCCAATGCCATCCGCGACACACAGCCCGGTGAACCGGCCAGTGACGGCGTGACCTTCCGCGTGCGCGTGGCGCCTTTCGATGCCCCCGACGGCACCTTTGGCGAGGTGGTCTTTGAACGGCATACCGATTCCAAAACATGGCTGGACGGTGAGGCCGATTTGTCCCAATGGGCGGGGCGGGCCGTGCGGCTCCAACTGGAGTCCCATCCCGGTCCGAAAAACGACACCACCTGCGACGAGTCGCACTGGGGCAATCCCATGCTCGTTCCCGCCAACCCGCTGGCCGTGGCCACGATGACGGCCGCTCCCGCCATTCCACTTGGCAAGGCGGCCTGCGGCGGTCTGGAATACAGCGTCACCGTCACGCCGGGGCTGCGCGGACTGCTGGACGGCGAGATTCGGATGGAGAACGGCGACAAGCGGATTGCGTACAAAGGCCTGCACGTGCGGGTGCTGGGGGACGACCTGGGTGATGCGGCGGGGCCGACCGAACTGCTTCAAGCCGTCGCAGAACCCTGTAACGGAGGGCTGCGTTACCGCCATAAGATGCGCCATGGCGCAGACAACTATGATCTCATCGTTGAATGGTGCATGGCTCCCGTAAACGCGGGTGCACAAGTGCAAATAAGGCTGGAAAACGTCCCCGCGCCACAGCCGTGGTTTGATGTGCACATCGAGGACGTCGCGCTGGGCTCGACCGACACCCTGCCCCGCGACGTCTACGCGGGCGTGGGCAACGTGCTGCGCAAACCGCAGGATTTCAACCTGGGCTACGACAGCCACCAACTTGCCACGGCCTATGTCGGCTTCGATTTTGGCAACGGCATTGCGCTGGTGCAGGGCGTCAACGTGCCGCCCTCGCGGTTGGAGTTCAACCACGGACGCAGAAGCTGCACGCTGCACGCGGGCGGCGAACAGACCATGTCGCTCATCCCCTGCGCGAATGTGTGGGACGGTGTCGGCAACTGGGCCGAGTGGGTCGACAGACGCGCGGCCGCGCCAAGCGTGGACAAACTGCGCGGCAAAATGGTCCTTGACCTATGGGGTGGCCGCTACGCCGAGACCGCCGAGGCGCTCAAGAAGACCTTTGAACAGCTGGGCGATAACAAGTGCGTGGTGGTCTGGCACAACTGGCAGCGCTGGGGCTACGACTACCGCCTCCCGGACATATTCCCGCCCGCCCCGGAGTGCGGCACGCCCGAAGACTTTAAGAAGCTGGCCGACACCTGCAAGGACTACGGTGAAATCTTCGCGCCGCACGACAACTACATTGACCTCTATCCCGACGCCGATGGGTTCACGTACAAGAACGTGCTTTTCTCCGCCAACGGCGAACCGGTGCGCGCCTGGCTCAATGAGGGCCGGGGCGCGCAGGCCTACCGCTGGTCCACAGACCGCTTTTGGCCCAGCATGGAAAAGAACCTGGGCCTCCTCAAGAACTTCTGCGCGCCCACGGGCTACTTCGTCGATGTGTGGTCGTCTATCGGCCCCTATGACGCATGGACCTGGGACGGCAAATACCAGTCAAACGCCTACACTCGCGACGCATGGGGCAAGGCCTTCACGGAAATTCGCGACACGCTGGACGGTGCGCCAACCATCTCCGAGGGCGGCCACGACCAATTGATTGGTCATTTGGACGGAAGCCAGTGCAACCACCTCCGCGTCGACCCCAACCCGCCGAATGGCGACGGGTTCACCTGGCGCATCAAATGCGCGGACGCCGAGCGCATCCCCTGGTTCGACGCCGCCTACCACGACCGCTTCTCCGCCCACGGCGCAGGCTACGACCCGCGCTACCGCGCCGGGCTGGACCCGCGCCTGCACGGCATCTACAGCGACGACTACATCTGCACCGAAGTCATGGACGGCCACCCGCCGATGACCTCCGACGCCGGTGGATGGGACGTGCTGCGCAAGGCATATCTGTTCGCGGGAATGAGCGAATGGGATAGGGGAAGAGGCCGGGCGAAACAGGTCGAATTCGAAAACGGTGATTTGCACAAACTACACGTCATCTGGACCGGTAGCAGGGGATATGAGACCTGGATAAACCGTGGCGAACAGGATTGGGTTGTCGCGGTGCAAGACCGAAGCTACACATTGCCTCAGTATGGTCTTCTCGCGGTGGGGGGCAAGAAGACTCCCCTGGCGGGGATTACGCGCAACGAGGGTGTCATTGTGGAATGGAGCGAGACGGGGGGAGATGCCGCTCAAGAATATTTCCGCTACTATAACGCCCGACCGCCCTCGGGCGAGACGGCGGCCATGCGTGTGCATGCTGAGGCGGTGACCGTTGGCGCTCTTAGAACCATTGAGGCAACCCTCCAATGGGAAAGCATCGCGCCCGCAACGAGCAACTGGCGGCCCTTCGTCCACTTCGTGGATGACTCGGGCAAGATTGCCTTCCAGGCCGACCATGCCTTTCCTGTCCCGGCGACACAATGGACCGGCCCGGTGACCACGCAATTCTCCGCGAAGATCCCGGAGACTGCCGCCCCCGGCACGCGCTATGAATTGCGAGTTGGCGTCTGGGACCCCGGCGCGGCCCGTGGCGTCATGGCGGGCACCTGTGACAACGAGCGCCGCGCGCGGCTCGGAACTATCACCGTAACGGAAGTTGGTTCCAATTGGACACCCAATGAGGAGAAACCAGACCCATACCTCGCGCGCATGAATCCCGGACGACGTATGGTTGACTTTGGAAAGGTGCGGACCAACGGCGCGGTTCTGCTGGAACAAGGCCGCATTACGCCGTTGTCACACGACGGGCCGTTTACACTCATGCGCAAGGTGGCACCGTACCAGGATGAGCGCCCATGCACGCTGATTGCCGAGGATGTCCAAGACAATCAATTGCGAACGGTGCAATTCCGCCAAGAAGGCGACTGGCTGGTACTGGAAATTACGCCAGACGTGCATCATTACTCCCGCCAAGAAGAACCGGAGAAGAAGGAGGCCGCTCCCGAGATTCCTGCGATTGACGCCGAAATTCGGCTGGAAGACTATCCAACGGTGTCGGACAGGAGGAATGTGGGGCCTTTTTGGCTGTATATACGCGAACCAGCAAAGTCCGAGAATGACGGGGGCTTTGCTCCTCTTTGGGATGCGCTGGAAATCCGAAGAGGTGAGAGTCCAGACGGCAAACTGGTGTATCTGAATTTGGAGGCGCATGCATCCTTTGGCAGCGATTTTCTACAGATTGCAGACTGGAAGGGCACGCCGCTGGTGGGCATACGCACCTATTCCGGCGGTAATCACTGCTGTACCGGGATAGTGCTGCTTCATTTGTCCGACCCGGTGAAGGTCATAGCAAATATCGAATTTAAAGATTTGGACGATTCTCCATTATATGCTCGACAACAGGGCGAAGATCTCGCGGTAACACTGCCGGTCGCAACGGAAAACATTGTTTGTTCCGCGACAAACGATCACCCCTTAGAAGAGTTCCCCAATTCGTATTGCGCATCTTTGATTATCGAACCCGGCGGTTATCGTTTGGATACAACGGGTCTTAAGAAACATCATGAAGATTTGGCTGTGGAAGCAGAGTCGATCCGGGAGGCTTGGAAGAGCAATGCGGAGAACCCGGATGAACCGGAATGTGATAATCCTGTTCCGCCGACCGAACTGTGGCAAACACTTTATCGGCTCGCCTACACGGGGGCAGGCGACGATTGTTGGCCGCTCATCGAACGTGTCTGGCCGGAGCATTACCCAGGGAAGAAGGCGTACTGGGACGGCATCATGCACGGATTGAAGACCAGTCCCTATTGGGAAGACATACGCAAATTGAACGAGTGGAAATAGCCGCTATTGGCGAGAAAATCGGCGCGCCTTGGTAGTCCGGGTTCTCCGACCCCGGACTAATCGGGGTGCAGGACTGCGTTTCCCACCATCGGCCCAAACCCGATGAAGACCCTGTGCAGCGCCCTGGGAAACGCAGCACAAGACTGCGGGGCATCTTCCTGGCCCGAGGCCGGGGCTGGAAGACCCGGCCTACCCAAGCAGCAGTTGTCAGAGCGCTTCGATTCCTGTGCTTTGCCCTGTGTGAATGACCCGAATCCGCGCTGCGTTTGCGCCTTCCGGCCCGCGCTTAGTACAATAATGCTCCCGTATTTTCCAAAGGTCACCACCACATTCACGAGGATTAATGAGCATGCATACCGCCGAACGGCTGACCAAGATTCCGCCCTATCTGTTCATGACATTGCGCAACAAGATCAATGACGCCCGCGCGCGCGGCGTGGATGTGGTGAGCCTGGCCATCGGCGACCCGGTGGAGCCGACGCCGGACCCGGTGATTGAGGCGCTCTATACCGCCGCGAAAGACCCGGCGAACCACCGCTATCCGACCGACGAGGAATGGTGCATGCTGGCCTTCCGCCAGGCCGTGGCCCGGTGGTATGCGCGGCGCTATGAGGTTGAACTGGACCCGAAAAAGGAAATCGTGGCACTCATCGGCTCGAAAGAGGGCTGCCACCATTTCGCGCTGGGCGTCGTGAACCCGGGCGACACGGTGCTGGTCACCGATCCGGGCTATCCGGGGTACAAGCCGAGCATCTGGTTCGCCGGCGGCGAGCCGGTGGCCGTGCCCATGCTGGCCGAAAACGGCTTTCTGCCGGTCTTTGCCGACATCCCCACCGATGTGGCCCAGAAGGCCCGCGCCTTCTATCTCAACTACCCGAACAATCCGACCGGCGCGGTGGCAAACCGGGTCTTCCTGGATGAACTGGTCGAGTTTGCCAAGTATTACGACATCGCCGTCTGCTACGACAACCCCTACAGCGAGATGGTGTTTGGCACCGAGCGGCTTAGCTTCCTGAACGCGCCCGGCGCGAAAGAGGTCGGCGTCGAGTTCAATTCGCTGTCTAAACCGTTCAACATGACCGGCTGGCGCATCGGCATGGCCTGCGGCAATCCGGACATCGTCAAGGCCATCGCCACGGTGAAGGCCAACACGGACAGCGGCGTGTTCAATGCGGTCCAGTATGCGGGCATCGAGGCGCTGGACAACGGCGACGCGGTCACGGCGAGGATGATTGAGATCTACAGCGGCCGCCGCGAGAAGGTGCTGGCCTGCCTGCGTGACCTCGGCTGGAAATTTGACGCCCCCAAAGGAACGTTCTATCTGTGGGTGCCCGTGCCGCAGGGCTTCACCTCGGCGTCGTTCTGTGACCACGTGCTCGAAAGTTGCGCCGTCGTGCTGGCGCCCGGCGCGGCCTATGGCGCCAACGGTGAAGGCTTTGTGCGCTTCTCCCTCACGGTGGAGGACCACCGTCTGGACGAGGCCATAAGCCGCATGCGCGAAAAACTGGTTGGGCTGAAGTTTGAAGGGTAAAGGTTGAAGTGTGAAAGACGGCGAAAGGTCACAGGGTAGACGAGGATGCCTGGAAGTGACGGAGCGATTTTGACGGGTTGTGTTCCTCTGCGCCCTCTGTGGTTTAATGCTCTGGAAGAATGCACGGAAGGGCCAGGCGGAAGTGAACAACTGCCGGTGCCCGGTGGCGCCGGCCGGATGCTTGCATGAGCCGATTTGGCATTGACATCCCGGTGGAACAGATCGTCATCATCCCCTCAGGGGCGGACAAGGACGAGGCGCTGCGGCTCCTCGTGGCGGCCGTGGGCCACAATCCCGTCGTGGCCGACGCCGATGTTCTGGAAAGCGCCGTCTTCGAGCGCGAATCTATCCTGAGCACGGGCATCGGCAACGGGGTCGGCGTGCCCCACGTGCGCATCCCCGAAATTGGCATGCCGACGCTCGGGATCGCCGTTTCGAGCGAGGGTATCGACTACAACTCCTTCGACGGCAAACCGGTCCACGTCATGATCCTTTTCGCCATGCCTGTTGGCGCGGAGCGCGTTTATCTCGATCTGCTCGCCAAGGTGTTGCTGGTATTGCGCAACCGCGAATTGTTCAACACATTGGCGGTCTGCGCCACGCCGAATGAGGTCTTCGCTCAACTTCGCGGATGACTTTCTTTGTTGAGGTGACGCTGCAATCGTAGGGTGCGCGGAATTTTGTGAAACAAAATGGAACGCACCGTTCTTGCGGAAGACGCTCGCCGCTTCCGTACATCACACAGCCCTAAAGATGGTGCGTTCCATGCCGCTCCGCGACACTTCACAGCACCCTACGCTCGGCGCTTTTTATCACACGTTCTTTAGGCGCTCTGCGAGGCGGGTGTTGCGGTGGGACAGGCGGCTGTTGCGCAGCGCCATGGCGAGGGCCTTCCTGCTGCCCACGATCACCACCAGCCGCTTGCCGCGGGTAATGGCGGTGTAGAGCACGTTGCGCTGGAGCATCATGTAATGCTGGGGCAGGAAGGACAGCACCACGGCGGGATACTCACTGCCCTGCGACTTGTGCACCGTTGCGCAGTAGGCGAGCGTGAGGTTGTCGGCCTCCTCGAAGGGGTAAATCACCTGCCGCTGGTCGTCGAAGGCCACCTGCAACTCGCCCGCGTCGGCGTCCACCAGCGTGATCACGCCCGTGTCGCCGTTGAACACGTCCAGATCGTAGTTGTTGCGGAGCTGCATCACCTTGTCGCCCACGCCGAATTCGCGGCGCGGCACGGGCGTGCCGTCGGGGTTGAGCGCGGCCTTGAGCGCCGCGTTGATGTTTTCGACGCCGGCCTCGCCGCGGCGCATGGGCGATAGCACCTGGATGTCGCGCACGGGGTCGAGCCCAAAACGGGCCGGGATGCGGCGCGCCACCACCTCCACGATGGTTTCCAGCGCGGCGGCCGGGTCATTGCGCTCGATGAGCACGAAGTCCGTGTCGTTGAAATCGGGCATCTCGCCGCGGTTGATGCGGTGCGCGTTTTCGATGATGCCGCTGCCGTCGGCCTGGCGGAACACCGTCTCCAGCCGGACCACCGGCACGAGCCCGCTGGCAATCACATCAAAGAGCACATTGCCGGGCCCCACGGAGGGAAGCTGGTCCACATCGCCCACGAGCAGCAGCCGCGCAAAGGAGGGAATGGCGGCGAGCAGGCTGTTCATGAGCTGCGCGTCGATCATCGACGCCTCATCGACCACCACCATGTCGGTGTCGATCGGATTTTCTTCATCGCGCTGAAACTGGCCGTTGTTGGGGCTGTATTCCAGCAGCCGGTGCAGCGTGCGCGCGTCGCGGCCGGTGGCCGCCTCCATGCGCTTGGCGGCGCGGCCCGTGGGCGCCGCGAGCACAAAGGACAGCCCTTTCTTTTCCAGGATGGCCAGCAGGCTGTTGAGCACCGTCGTCTTGCCCGTGCCGGGCCCGCCGGTGATGACCAGCACCTTCGTCTCCACACCCCTGCGTATGGCGTCGCGCTGGCTGGGGGAGAGTTCGATTCCCTTGAGCTTCTCCACCCAGAGCAGCGCCTTTTCCACCTGTATGGGCACGGGCTCGCAGGGGGTGCGCAGCAGCCGCTTGAACCCGTCGGCGCAGCCGCGCTCGGCCGCGTGCATGAGCGATGCGAAGCAGGCGTCGCCCTCAATGACCATGCGCTCCGTGGCCACCAGCCGGGTGATGCCGTCGTCCAGCAGTGCCGGGGCCACATTGAGCAGCCGGGCGGCGTCCTCGGCCAGCCGGGCGCGGTCGAGAAACATGTGGCCCTCGCCGCCCGCGGCGTTGAGCGTGTGCAGCAGCCCCGCCTCAACGCGCGCAGGCGCATCCGCCGCGATGCCGATCTGCCGCGCGACCCGGTCCGCCGTCTGGAAGCCGATGCCCGTGATGTCCTCGGCGAGCCGGTAGGGGTTGTCGCGCACGACCGACGCGGCGCGGCCGCCGTATTCCTTGAAAATCTTGACGGCCTGGCTGGGTGTGACGCCGCAACCCTGCAAAAAGAGCATGACCGAATGGACCGAGCGGCGCTCGTTCCAGGCGTCGCGGATTTGCCGCGCCCGTTTGGGCCCGATGCCCGGCACGGCGCGCAGCCGTTCGGGTTGTCGGTCGATGATGCGCAGCGTGTCCCCGCCAAAGGCCTGCACCAGCCGCTTGGCAAATTCGGGACCGATGCCGGGGATCAGGCCCGAGCCCAGATAGACCTCTATGGTCTCGACCGTGCTCGGCAGAATCGTCTCGCACAGCGTGACGCGGACTTGGGGGCCGAAACGCCGGTCTTCCACCCAGTGCCCTGTCACCCGAACGGTCTCACCGGGCGATACCGCCAGCAGACTCCCCACAAAAGTCACCAGGTCGGGCAGCCCCTTCACCGACATCCGGGCAACAACGTAGCCGTTTTCAGAGTTCTCGTAGACAATCCGCGCCACGACCCCTTCGATCTCGACCTCGGCCTCCAGATTGGACTGGTTTGGGTCGTCCGGTGGATGGGGCGGCGGCCCGGGCCGGTGCCCGGGGGGAAGGTGCAGTTGGCCCATCAGAGCGGCTCGCCGCCGAAGCGCCGCACATGGATGACATCCGTCGTGGCGCGCGGTCCCATGGACGCCAGGAAGAGCGCCACATGGGCGATGTCCTCCGGCAGCATCCAGTCGCTTTTGTCACGCTCGGGCATTTCCTCCTCCGACAGGCGCGTGGTCACGCCGCCCGGACACAGCGCATGCACCCCAATATTATAAGGTCGCAATTCCAGCGCCAAGGTTTTGCTCAGGCCGTTCAGACCGTGCTTGGAGGCGCAATAGGCGCTTTGGTGGTTGATGGCCTTCAGCCCTGAGACGCTCGACACGTTGATAATCCGTCCCGATTTGCGTTCCATCATGCCCGGAAGAAAGGCCTTGATGCAGCGAAAGGCACCGGTCAGGTTCACCTCGATGGTCCGGGTAAAATCCTCATCGGTCAGTTCCACAAAGGGCCGGAACTTCCCGTAGCCCGCATTATTCACCAGAATGTCAACAACGCCAAATTCGGCAAGCACCACTTCGGCCATGGCGGTCACCGACGACGGGTCGGTCACGTCACAGCGCACCGCGATTACCCGGCTTCCCGTCTCCGCCGCCAGGCAACGTGTCTCTTCAAGCTCCACTTCGGAACGGGCCGCCAGGGCAATATTGGCCCCCTCGCCCGCAAAGGCCAGCGCAATCGCCCGGCCAATGCCGCGGCCTGCGCCGGTGACAACCGCCGTTTTTCCTTCAAGCAACATATGGGTAGAAACCTCCTCAGGCAGTGCTTCATTCACTGGACATGCTACACGGCAAGGCGCGGCGAGGCAACCCTTTCCCATCAGCATAAGGCACTAAACAGTATTAATTTTTGATAAAAGTAAGAACTATGATTAAAATGGAGGTGCGTCCGTAGTTTTTCCTGTGGTTTCAAGTAAAGATCACCATAATAACGGTTGCGCATATGGACATTCGCGTCTATAATTGGTTATAAGGTGTATGTGTCAATAGTTTGTAGACAGGTGGGATCAGGAGTCGTTTGCAGTTTTGCAAGATGATTCGGAGTTAGTGTCTCATGGAAACCAGCACTGGTGAACTTGCCGGGGAGCTTCTCCGGAAAGCCCAAGCTTTCGATGCATGGCACGAGGAGGCGGCCGCCCGGTTGCAGCGGCAGGCATCCCGTCTGCATGAGCAGGCGGGGCGTCTGATACAGCTTCGGTCCGGAGAGCCAAACCCGGCCGAGCTTGCCGCCGAATTGGCGCGGCAGAACGAAGCGCTTGCGGAGGCGAACGCCGCCAAGAAAGCACTGCTCGCCGAGGCGGATGCCCTGCGCACCACGCTGGCGGAACGCGACCAGCGGCTTGCTGAGTTGGAGGGACTGTCGGGGAAAGTGCTGGAGCGCGATGCCCGCATTGCCGAACTGGAATTAGTGGAAGCCCGGCTTGCGGAAGCCCAGGAAATGGCCGACAGGCTCGATGCCGCCGAAATCACCCTGGCCGAAAAAGAGCAGCGCATCACCGCGCTTGAATCTATCGAGGCGAGGTTGAAAGACGCACTCGAACGGGCCGGAGATTTGGATGCGACCCAGGCCGCGCTGGCGGAAAAAGACCTGCGTATCATTGACCTCGAATCCGCCGAAGCGCAGTTGAAAGGCGCTCTGGAGCAGGAGTCGGCCAAGGTGAGCGCCACCCTGACCCTTTCGGCGGAGAAAGACGCGCGTATCGCGGCGTTAGAGTCCGTTGAGACGCAGTTGAAAGAGGCCCTTGAACGGGCCGGTCAATTGGACGCGACCCAGGCCGTGCTGGCGGAAAAAGACCAGCGCATCATTGCGCTCGAATCGGCCGAAGCGCAGTTGAAGGGCGCTTTGGAGCAGGAAGCGGCCAAGGCGAGCGCCGCCCAGGCCATCGCGGTCGAAAAAGACGCGCGTATCGCGGCGTTGGAATCGGTTGAGACGCAGTTGAAGGAGGCCCTTGAACGGGCCGATCAATTGGACGCGACCCAAGCCGCGCTGGCGAAAAAAGACCTGCGTATCATTGACCTCGAATCCGCCGAAGCGCAGTTGAAAGGCGCTTTGGAAGAGGAATCGGCCAAGGCGAGCGCTGCCCTGACCGTTGCAGCAGAGAAGGACGCGCGCATCGCGGTGTTGGAGTCTGTTGAGACGCAGTTAAAAGAGGCCCTTGACAGGGCCGGACAACTGGATGCAACCCAGGCCGCGCTGGCGGAAAGAGACCTGCGTATTATTGACCTCGAATCGGCCGAAGTACAGTTGAAAGGCGCTTTGGAAGAGGAAGCGGCCAAGGCAACTGCCGCCCTGACCATCGCGGCCGAAAAAGACGCGCGCATCGCGGCGCTGGAATCGGTTGAGACGCAGTTGAAAGAGGCCCTTGAACGGGCCGGTCAATTGGACGCGACCCAGGCCTCGCTGGTGGAAAAAGACCAGCGCATCATTAACCTTGAATCGGCCGAAGCGCAGTTGAAGGGCGCTTTGGAAGAGGAAGCGGCCAAGGCGAGCGCCGCCCAGGCCATCGCGGCCGAAAAAGACGCGCGTATCGCGGCGTTGGAATCGGTTGAGACGCAATTGAAAGAGGCTCTTGAACGGGCCGGTCAACTGGACGCGACCCAAGCCGTGCTGACGGAAAAGGACCAGCGCATCCTCGCACTGGAATCCGCGGAAGCACAGTTGAAGGGCGCTCTGGAAGAGGAAGCGGCCAAGGCGAGCGCCGCCCGGGCCGTTGCAGCGGAGAAAGACGCGCGCATTGCGGCGCTGGAATCGGTTGAGGCGCAGTTGACAGTGGCCCTCGAACGGGCCGCACAACTGGATGCCGCACAGGCGGCTTTGGCCGAATATGAGTCACGCATCGCCGAACTCGAAATTGTCGAGGAACAGTTGAAAGAGACGAAGGAACGTGCCGACCAACTGGAAGCGATTCAGGCCGCCCTGGAAGAAAAGGACCAGCGCATTGCAGCACTGGCATCCGTCGAAGAGCAACTGAAGGAAGTGCTGGAAAAGGCCGCCGAACTGCCTGCGGCGCAGGCCGCATTGGCAGAAAAAGAATTGCGCATCGCGGAACTTGAGTGCGTTGAGGCGCAGTTGAAGGAATCCCTGCAGCGCACCGAGCAGTTGGACGCGGCCCAGGCCGACCTGGAGGAAAAGGAGCTCCTCATTTCGGGCTATTCCGGAGAAATGGACTCGCTTGCCGCAGAGACAACGACGCTTCGTGTGCGACTCGACGCTGCGGAAGAGGCGCGCAGCCGGGCCGAGTTGGAAAAGAAAATGCTGCTCGACGAACTCCAGGGGCTCCAGGTGCTGGTGCCCGAGAACGCCGAACTCCGCGTGCGCATAGGCCGGCTGGAAAGCGAACTGGAGGGAGAGCGCGCCCGTGCCATGCGCGCGCTGCGGGCCCGCGCACAGACGGAAGAACTGGCGAGGCTGGCGGCAAAGAATGCGCCGAAACGCCCCAAACCCGCCGAGGACAGCGAAAACGACGCATTAATTCCGCTGCCCCCGCCCGTGCCCCGGCGCGGGGGGAAGGCGCAGGGTCCGCACGATGTCGCGGCGGTGGTCAACAACGCCCGCGGCCGGGGCCAGCGCCGCCAGGTCGGCGAGATTCTGGTGGATGCGGGCATCATGACGCAGGAGCAGTTTGACGAGTCCATCCGCATGCAGGCGGCCGATCCGCACAAGCGGATAGGACAGATTATTGTGGAGCTCGGCTATGCCACGGAAGAGGTGATCGCCGCCACGCTCGCCGCGCAGTTGCGCACGCGCTTTGTGGAGGATATCGAGCGCGAAATGACGGCCGAAGCCATGCGGATGGTGCCCCAGAACATTGTCATCAACCACCGCTGCGTGCCGCTGGTCTACGACAGCGGCCAGTTGACCGTGGCCATGGCCAACCCGCTTGACCTGATCGCCATTGAGGACCTGCAGCACGCCTCCGGCGCATATATTGAGATCGTGGTCGCCACGGCGAGGGCCATCGAGCGCGTGGTCGCCAAGTATTACATCAAGGCCGTCGCCAGATAGCCTTCCGCAAATTCCATCTGCGCGCGGCAAGCACCGCCATGAGTGCCCCCGCCGCCAGCAGCGAACCCCAGCCCCACGCGGGCACTTTGGGCGCCACTGTTATCGTCACGGCATAGTCGCCCTTTGCGTTGCCGTAGGTGCAGCGGTAGGTGCCAGAGTCTTCCAGTTGCAGGTTGACGATGGACAGCCGCTGGCAGTGCGATCCGGCAAAACGCCCTTCCGCGAGAGGCCCGACGCCGTCCTTTGACCAGGAAAAAGCGGTGGCGGCCGGCAGGGTGCCGGGGACGGCCATGCAGGCATTGCCGCCCACGGCGAAGAGGGACTCCGTGGTCGCGGTGCAGGTGGGGCATTCGGCGCAGCCGGGACAGAGGCCGGGATTGAGCGCCGCCACCACGTAATCCACAGAAGCGGCGCTCTTGCCCGGGAGCACACAGCTCCGCGGCGTGAAGTAGGCGTACTCCTGCCGGTTCGTGAACCCGTCCCCGTCGGCATCCCCGTCAGCCGAGAGTTCCGGCAGCAGGACAAAGTCCTCCTTCGTCAGCAAGGGATGGGCAAACCCGCTGCCCAACTGCCCAATCAGCGCGTCGTTGAGCAGTGAAAACAGGCCGGCCACAAAGCCGAAAGAGCCGGTGCCGCTGACCTTCCTGTACTCGGCGGAACTCAGGTCCCCGTCGCCCAGTGTCACGTAACCTGTCAGCATTTCCAGGAGCCCCGGCGCCATGGGCACCAGCGCGGGCGCCAGGGCCGTCCCTATGTTCCAGTCGCGCAGCCGGTCAAGATTGTGCTGCCAGGCGGCCTGCACTTGCGCGTGGGTCAGCACACCATTGTTGAAGTCCGGGTCCAGGAGAATATGGGCCAGCAGTCCCAGCTCATTGGCGCCGTCAAGCATTTGGTTGCCCTGCACGGCCACGATGTAATTGGCCGGGTTGGTCAGGTCCACCGTGAAGGGACCGTTGAGGTCCGCCGTATCGGGTGACAGCAGGGCTATCAGACTGCGGTACTGCGCGCCCACCTCGGCCAGCAACGGATTGTTCGACACGCCGTACAGCACCGTGCAGAAATCGATGGCCGTTTCAGGTTCTCCCTCCCCCTCAACCTCTCCCTCGCTGGACGTGCAGTTTAGCGTGGCAAGATGGCTGGTCATTTCACCGGCGATGCGCGTCGTTTCCGTCTTGAATCCCGCGCACAGTTGCACGGCGCGATCAAAATAGGTGGCGGCAGTGGCAAGATCCACGTTCATGTAGGCGGCCAGAATGGGCAGCATCGACGCCCGAGTGGAGGCGATATCGCCTTTCAATTCCTGCCCATAGGCATGGGTCGCCTGAATGTAGGCCCGGAATGCGTTGCGAATGAGCGTCTCGGCCTGGGCTGCGCTGAGTCCCGCCGTGCGCGCGGCCAGTTCGGCGGCAAAGGCGTCCACAACGGCCTGCTCGTTTTGCGGGCCCGAGGCGGCCGCGCTCCGTTCGATAAGCGTGCCCAGGGCGGGCCCGTAGTCCACACGCACCATATAGTCCATGGCGGCTTCAAACAGATCCTCGCCGCGCGCAATGGGAATGCCAAACTCCTGGCTCAACTGACGGATGGTGACTACCGAGAAGATCAGCTCTGGGTCGGCCGTAAACACCATGTGGGCGTAGTGATCGGCACCCCAGGTGCCGTTGTGCGCCGAAAAGCCCAGCGCAAAGCAGGATTCCGCCAGCCGCCCAAATTCCAAATGGGTTAGACCGTTCAGGGCACCCTCCGCGGTCGGATTCTCCGCCCTGGACATCTGCGCGAAATCGGGCGCCATGGCCCCCCATACCACGTCCGCGTTGGTGCTTCCCGTGGCCTTTATCGCCAGATAGGCGTGCGTGGCCGGCCCAAAGGCATGCGCCCCGCAGCAAACCAGCACTGCAAAAAGAAATGACAAGACACATGCCCGCATGGTCCCGGCCTCCTGGATTCACCCGTTGTAATGCTGCCCGAATGAACTGTGTGCGGAAACGAAACCGCGCTGCCCGGCGCGGACTGCTTTCGTCCCGGCCAAATGGTAACACATGCAATGTGGGGGCAGACATTTCTGTCTGCCCATGCCTACCGTCTGTTAGCGCCCTGGGGGATGCCGTTTGGCACCGCCAGCGTAAACCACGCCAGAAAAATGAACAGCGTGTAGATGACGATGTTCTCCCAAAGCGGGAAGGCCCAGATTGTGTTCAGAGATTCACCCCAGGAACTGCCCATATGGGTTCCGGCGGCCTTCGCGGCTTTTTTCAGGGCTTCATAGCGAACGCCCCAAATCACCTGGTTGGTGACTCCCGTGGCGGTCACCGCCAGCCAGAACAGGTAGGGCCACGCAAGGCGGCCGTGCTCAAAGTGCGATGGGCGGCCGTGCAGCCGGAGCGCAATGCGGTCCCACAGCAGCATCCCGCCGTGCCACAGCAGCCCCAGCGTGTACCCGATGGCCACCAGCACGGCCACCTTCTCATGAATCTTGGTCCATTCGACCGTGCCGATCACCGCCCCGCGCGCGTCCGGGAAACTGGCCACTCCCATCGTGCCGATGCTGCCCAGCAGCAGAAAGAAGGCCCCGACCGCCGCCCCCCAGCGCGAAATGAGCGCGAAGCGCCGGTAGTGGTAAAACACCAGCGGCACCGAGGCCAAGGACCAGAACGCCATCGCCATCGAAAAGAAATACCAGTGCTTCGGGTTGTGCTGCGGATCGAAACTGCCCAAGAAGCTGAAGGTATGCGACATGATCGAGTAGTGGTGCTCCGCCGGATAGCTCATCCACGCGGTGAAGATAAGCCCCCAGAAAATGCAGGCCTCGGCAAGCACATACTTCTTGATTTCAGCGGCGTTGAAGTTTCCGGAGGCAAGGCACTTGATGCGGTACATAATTGACATCCTGTTTGCACTTATTGAATCGCGATTTTACCATACCTGTGGTGGAGGCAGAAGTTCACATTTTCGGCGCCAGCGCGTTCAGATACTCTTCCAGATTCGTATAGCCGCCGTTGGCGACAGCGCTACCATCCTTAGGTTCCTCCGGATTCAGTCCGTGTGCCGTCTCCCATGTGTCGGGTATGCCGTCGCCGTCCTTGTCTTCGGGTGCGGGGCCGGATACATACTCGGGCCAACCGCCGACCTCGCGCTGTGAATCGATAATGTGGCCGCCGCCGTTGCGGACCTCCTCCACGATGCGGGCATCCACTGCGTCCCGTTTGGGTAGTGTTGCCCCCACGCCGCTCAATACGGCCGCAAAGGCGTCGCGGACCGCTTGGGTGGTCACGGGCGGCGCATCCTGCGAAGCAGGAACGAGGACGGAACTGCACTCCGTCTCGGCCAGGTCTTTGGGCCAGGCCAGCAGCAGTGTGTTCTCCTCGTCGGCCTCGGAAAAACCCTCCAGCAGGTTGCCCGACAGAAAGATGCGGTTTCCCGGCCCGCCCACATGAAAGACAGTCTTGCGTTCATGTTCCGCCGTGGAGGGTCCGGCTTTCAGGAAATTGCCCACATAGTTGAGGCGAAAGCGCTCGTTGGCCCCGTAGCCGCACATGCCGCCCCAGTCGTAGATCACGTTGTTGCGGAAGTCGAGCAGCACGCCGGGCGAACCGTCGTAGTTGTCGCCGGGGCGCGGGTTGCGGGTGCTGTTGTGCGCGTAGAGGCAGTGGTGGAAGGAGTAGGTGCCGTTTTCGGAGCGCAGCAGCGAACCCATGCTGTGCGCGCCCTTGTGGTGCACCGAATTGCGCAGTGCCTCGGCGACGATGCACCACTGCACGGTGACGGCATCGCTGTCGCCCGTCACACTGAGCGTCTCATCGACCGACCAGGAGGCCGAGCAATGATCGATGATGACCCGGTGGCTGTTGGAGACGGAAATGCCGTCATGCTCCTTGCCCGAAATGTCGCCGGGCCGAACGCGCAGATAGCGCAGCACCACGTCGTCGGCCTCCACGCCCAGTTCCGCGCCGCGCAGGCAGATGCCGTCACCCGGGGCCGTCTGACCCGCAATGGTAATGGTGCCGTGCTTGATGGTCAGGGCACTCTTGAGGTCAATGATTCCCGACAGGCGAAACACGACGGTGCGCGGACCTTCCTGCGCGCAGGCATCGCGCAGACTGCCCGGTCCGATGTCGTCCAGATTGGTTACTGGGATGACGCGCCCGCCGCGTCCGCCGAGCGCTGCGGCGCCGGCCCCTTCGGCTCCGGGAAAGGCGGCAATGCCGGGGAAGGACGGGATGTCCCTTGCACAATCCGCCAAAGGCAGTTTCTGTGCCTTGATGTCGGCGACTACGAGACGGCAGATTTCGCGCGCGCCTTTCTCCTGCAAATGCGTGTTGTCTGCGGCGCCGTCTGGGAAGTTGGGGGATTCGCCCTTTTCCAGGCGCATGAACAGCGCCTTGGCCTTGTCCGGACCCAGCGCCTCCATAAGCTTCCTGGTCAGCGCGTTCAGGTCAATGAGCTGCACGCTGAGGTCATGCGCCACCTGCCGGGCGGCTTCCGGATAAGCGCCGATGAAGTCCGCCAGTTTTTCGTCATTCGTCCAAGTGTTTCGGTTTATCGGGGTCAGGATCACCGGAACCGCCTCCCGTGCGCGGGTGTCCTCCACGTAGGTCTTTAAGAATTCCCGGTAGGTCGTGTCTGGGTCGGCATAGCGCGCCGGTTCGGCCTTCTTGGAATCATTGTGGCCGAACTGGATGTAGACGTAGTCGCCCTTCTTCAGCGCATCGCGTACCGGTGCCCAGGAACCCTCCTCCAGGAAACTCTTGGAACTGCGTCCGCCTTTGGCCTTGTCCACCACCACCACCTTGGCGGGGTCGAAGTAATCCTGCAACACCTGCGCCCAGCCCATGCGCGGATACCGGTCCGGGTCGTTCGGCGCCGCCGTAGAATCGCCGATGACGTATAGGGTGACCGGGGATGCAGAGGCGGCATGGGTCCAACAGGACACGGTACACAACACCGCCAGCAGAAATGCAATTCTTCTCATGGAAGCAGGACCTTTGGAGTTGGAAGAGGCCATGGACGGACCATGTTACCATCCGGTGCTGCTGTCCGGCCAATCTGTCATTGAGCATGGAACATTGTCCTCATGGTGAGCCTGCCCCCCCTGCTGAGGGGGCAGAAGGCCGCAGGGGGACTGGCACTTGTTTCCGCCCACGCCCAACTGTCATAAGTATACGACCGTACCGGAAACAGGTGCCTGTACTAGAGCTTCAATCGCCTGGACTTTCGCGAGCGTGGGTACAGCCACCATTTCCAACACGGCGGTTTGGCTGAAGACACCAGGCAGTATATTGAAAATGGTGGCAGTCCCCGGCGGGTGTGACGACTTGCCCCGCGTTGCCATGCCCTCCAAAACAAGGCCGGGGCTGGAAGACCCGGCCTACCGGCGCGGAGGTCCCGCAATTGGATTCCTACTTGGGTGAAGCAATACCATGGCCGGGTTCAACCTGAAAGGCGGGATGATGGGTCAGTTTGGTTTCATAGACTTGACGGTCGTGGTGGTCTATTTCGCGGCGATGTCGATCATGGGCTGGTATTTTGGCCGGCGCGCGAAGACCACGGAGCATTATTTCCTCGGGGGCCGCGCCTTTCCGGGTTGGCTGGTGGGCGTGTCGCTGTTTGGCGCGACCATCAGCTCCATCACCTTCGTGGCCTATCCGGCCGACGCGTTTAAGACCGGCTATCTGCGCTACGTCATCTGCATCACGTTGCCCCTTGCCGTGCTGATTGCCTCGCGCTTCTTCGTGCCCTTTTTCCGGCGCGGCAAGATCACTTCGGTGTTCGAGTATCTGGAGAGCCGCTTCGGTCCGCGCACCCGCGTCTATGCTGCGTGCGTGTTCATCATCTCCCAGTGCTTCCGCATCAGCCTGATCCAGTTTCTCGTGGCGCTGCTGGTCCACCGCATCACCGGTTGGGACGTGTCGGTGTGCATTCTTATCGGCGGTGTTGTCACGGCCTACTACACTGTGGTCGGCGGCATCGAGGCGGTGATCTGGACCGATTTTGTGCAGTCCGTTATCCTGACCGTAGGCGGCCTGTTCATCCTCGCCGTGATCCTGTACCGGTTGCCGGGCGGGCTGCACCAGATGCTTTCGATGGCTTGGGCCGACGGGAAGTTTCTGCTGAACGAGAAAGTGGCGGATGGCAGCCTCAAGCCCATCCCCTGGGGTTTTGCGCTGAGCCACAAAACGGTGGGCATGCTGCTCATCGTGGGACTGTTCCAGTGGCTGGGCGAATACAGCAGCAACCAGGAGAACATCCAAAAGTATTGCAGCGCCCGCTCCGCCCGGGACGCACGCCAGGCCATATGGCTGTCCTGCCTCTTCTGCGTGCCCACCTGGGGCTATTTCATGTTCCTCGGCACGGGGCTGTACGTGTTCTATAAGGTCTTTCCCGACCCGGCCGCCGCGGCCATGCTTGCAGGCACACGCAAGGCAGAGGAGATCCTGCCCTATTTCGTGACAACCCAACTGCCGTCCGGCACGGGCGGCATCGTGGTGGCGGCCGTGCTTGCCGCCGCCATGTCGAGCATGTCGTCGGCCATGAACTCCATTTCAGCCGTGGCCATCACCGATCTATACAAACGCCACATGGCGACCAACCGCGACGACAGGCACTACGTGCGCGCGGCGCGTGGCGTGACGCTGGCATCCTCGTTCGTCATGGTCGGCGGCGCCTACATCCTGTTCAAGGCCGACACCATGACGCTGCAGGACCTGTGGACCGAGTTTCAGTCTATTATCGCGGGCGGACTGGTGGGACTGTACCTGCTCGGTTTCTTCACCAAGCGCGGCGACGGCCGCGCCGTGGGCATCGGCATCGCCTTCGCGGTGCTGTTCTCGCTGTTCATCTCCGCGTCGGGACTGGGCTGGCTGCCGGTCGGCGTCACGGCGACGCTCAACGCGCACTTCGACTCCTACTACACCGGCATTGCGGGCAATGTGGTCATGTTTGCGCTGGGCTATGTGCTGGCGCTCTTCCTCCCGCGCCGCGACAGCACACTGAAGAATCTGACCGTCTGGACGCAGGACGGGCTGCCGCTGGACTGACCAGAGAATTGGGGGCAATCCAAGAGAGTCTGTTCAGAATCTCAGGTCGCGCTCGCCTGCGCGGATGCGGCTGAGATAATCCACCGCCTTGGCGCGCCGCTTCTCGTTGGGGACATTGAGGATTTCCCTGGAAATCATCTCCTGACCCATGCTGCGCAGATCCTCGTCGCCGTAGTCGGTCAGATACTCTTCAAAGGTGAGCAGGGCGTTCGGCAGGCAGAAGTTTCCGATTTGGCCCGACTTCGCCAAAGGCATGAAACGGTCGCCAGTGCGCCCCTCGCGGTAGCAGGCCGTGCAGTAACTGGGGACATAGCCATCCTGCACGAGCCCCTTGATAACATCGGCCGGTTTCCGGTGGTCCGCGAGATTGAACTGGGGCTTTTCCTCGATGCCCTGGTCATCGACAGTGATTTGTCTGGCGTAGCCGCCCACGCCGACGCATGACCCGGCGCTCATCTGGGAAATGCCGATTTCCAGCAGTTCCTTGCGGAACTCAGCTCTTTCGCGTGTGGAGAGGATCATGCCGGTGTAGGGAACGGCCAGCCGGATAACAGCCACCAGTTTCTTGAAATCGCGGTCATTCACCACGTGGGGGAAGTCTTCATAGCTCACGCCCTCCGCAGGCAGGAGCCGCGGGAAGGAGATGGTGTGCGGGCCCACCCCGGTGATCGCCTCCAGATGCTCGGCGTGCATCAGCAGGGCAACGGTCTCGTAGTGGTACTCGTACAGTCCGTAGAGGGGCCCGATGCCCACATCGTCAATGCCGCCCCGCACCGCGCGGTCCATGGCTTCGGTGTGCCATTCGTAGTCCTGCTTGGGACCGCTGTGCAGCGCCAGGTAGGTCGGCTTGTGGTAGGTCTCCTGGAACAGGAGATAGGTGCCGATGGCGGCCTCCTTCAGCTTCCTGTAGTTCTCCTCCGTGGTCGCGGCGATGTCCACGTTCACCCGGCGGATGGAGCCGTTCTTGAACTTCTCGGCATAGATGGTCTTTATGCATTCCAGGACGTAGTCAATCGGGCATTTTTCATCGTCCTCGCCCACTTCAAGGAGCAGGCGCTTGTGGCCCATCGCCTCCAAAGCCCGGATTTCGGCGCGCAGTTCCTCCTGGCTCAACTGGTGCCTTCCGATTTTGTTCGCGCAGCGGTAGCCGCAGTATTTGCAGTTGTTCACGCAGTAGCTGGACAGGTACAGCGGGGCGAAAAGAACGATGCGCTTGCCGTAAATCCTCTCCTTGACCTCCCGCGCTATGGCGTACATCTTTTCCAGTGTTTCATCGTCGTCGATTTCCAGGAGCACCGCCGCCTCGCGGTGGGTCAGCCCCGCGCAGGACAGCGCCTTCGCAAGGATGCGGTCAATCTCCGCGCCGTCCCGGACCAGCGTCCTGGCCGAGTCGATGGATTCACGCACTTCTCCATCGTCGATGAATTCGGTTGCCTTCATGGACTTCACGTCGTACATTTACCGGCTCCTTTCGGAACGATCTTGACGACGGCCTTTGCCGCGTCCCAGTTGGGTTGAATCTTTCTCGTGTTCACCTGCGGTCACAATTCGGCACGATTTTCCTTGGTGACCATGGACTTCACCGAAGCGCCGACAACCCGCCCCAGCCGCCCGGTCAGCGCGCTGATCTCATCGTTGCTGCCGTCCACAATAAGCGTTATGACCGACACGCCGCGCTCCCGGTAGGGGATGCCCATGCGTCCCACGATGAGTTCGGCGTAATCGTGCAGAATGTCATTGATCCGCCCGGCGCAATCGGGACTCTCGACCACTATGCCGACAATGCCTATTCTCGTCTCCATCGCTTGCCTTTCCATGAAAAGAAAAAGCCCCCTTTCCGCACGTCCGCACGGAGAGGGGGCTTGAGAGAACACATAAGTCTGCATCCATGCCAAGAGCACGCCTTCCCGCTCGGAAACACCTTGCGGTCGGGTAAGCCAAACACGCCCTGTGCGGCAGGAAGCACTGCTTCGAGCGGGCACATTGCACGCATTGAACGTTACTGCGACACCTTTATTTTAGCACACAGGGCGCATGCCGTCCAAAGAACCGCGCCGCACCTTACGGAATCGCGCAGAGTCCCTCGCCGCAGCTCTGGCAGCCGGAGCGCCAGACGTGCCCCTCCTTCGCCAGCAGTTCATCGGCGGCGACAGGTCCCCAACTGCCCACCGGATAGTCCTGCATGGGGGAGAGGGTCGGGGAATCCGTCCAGCCGCTGAGCACGGGGTCAATCAGCCGCCATGCCGCCTCGATTTCATCGCTCCGCGCGAACAGGGCCGCATCCCCCTTCAGCGCGTCCAGCAACAGCCGCTCATAGGCGTCGGGCAGGGTCACGCCGGGAAAGGCGTCGCGGTACTGGAAATTCATGTTGACCGAGTGCGACTCGGCGACCGTGTCGGGTACTTTGGTCTCGAAGCGGAGCTGCACACCCTCGTTGGGCTGGATGCAGATGGACAGCAGATTGGGTGTGGAACTCCTGTTTTCCGACAGCTTGAACATGATGTCCGGCGGGGCCTGGAATTCCACGATAATGGTGCTGGTCCTTTCGGCCAGGGCCTTGCCGGAGCGCAGATAGAAGGGAATCCCCTTCCACCGCCAGTTGTCGATGTGAAGTTTGAGCGCGGCGTAGGTGGGCGTGGCCGATTCGGGCGCAACGCCTTCGGCCGCCCGGTAGCCCTCGTACTGGGCGCGCACGGTGTTGCCCAGGTGAATCGGGCGGATGGCGCCGAGCAGTTTGGCCTTCTCATTGCGGATCGCGTCCGCATTGAGCGAGGCCGGGGGCTCCATGGTCACCAGCGCCAGCAACTGCAGCAGGTGGTTCTGAAACATGTCGCGCAGCACGCCCGCCTTGTCGTAATAGCCCGTGCGGTGGCCCACGTCAACGCTTTCCGCCACGGTCACCTGGATATTGGAAATGTACTGCCGGTTCCAGACAGGCTCGAAGAGCGTGTTGGCAAAGCGCAGAAACAGAATGTTCTGCGCGGTCTCCTTGCCGAGGTAGTGGTCAATCCGGTAGACCTGATCTTCGCGAAACGACTCATGGACCTGTCCGTTCAGGGCCTGGGCGGAGGCGAGGTCTTCGCCGAAGGGCTTTTCGATGATGATGCGGCGCTGCCCCTGCGTCTCGTCGTTCATGCCTGCCGCCGCCAGATAGCCGCAGGCGGGGCCGTAAAACTCCGGCGCGGTGGCAAGGTAATAGAGGCGGTTGGCCGGTCCGCCCTCCAGCCCGTTGAGGTGCGTATGAAGCGCGCGGTAGTCGTCTGCGCTGTCCAGGTTTCCCCGGAAATAGTGCAGTTTCCCCTCCAGCGCCGACCAGGTGGCATCGTCATAGGACAACGCGCTGTGGTCTTTGGCACCGCCGCGCAGATGGTCGCGAAAGAAAGCGTCCGACCAGTCCCTTCTCGCCACGCCGATGATCCGGATATCCTCCGGCAACCGCCCCTTCTTGAAGTTGTTGTACAGCGCGGGGATCAGCTTGCGCTGCGTGAGGTCGCCCGAGGCACCGAAGATGACCACCGTGGTGGTCTTTGCATTTGTGTCAGAGGCATTCATGTACTGGGCCTTCCAATTGTTCCGCCGCGTCCGCGTCCACGAACCACTGCAGGTTTCCGTCAATGGGGAAAACGCGCTGTGCGGGTAGGCCCTTCCCACGGGGGCCCGGGCATAGCACTTTTGCCAGCGCGGGCGCCTTGCCCGCGCCTGCCGTCACAAAGATGACATTGCGCGCATGGTTGATTACCGGCAGGGTCAGCGTGACCCGGCCGGGTGGCGGTTTGGGGGAGTCGCTGAGGGGCACCACCCAGCGCCGGGTTTCGTCCAGGGCGGAATGACCGGGAAACAGGGACGCGGTGTGCCCGTCCTCGCCCATTCCGAGGAGGATGAGGTCGAAGCGGGGAAAGCGGCCCGGCGGCGGCGCAAAGAAGGCGTGGAGAAAGCGTTCGTATTCTTCGGCGGCCCCTTCGGAACCCCGTTCCTCCTCCAGCGCGTAAATGTTCGTTTCCAGCAGGGGGACGTGGCGGAACAAATGTTGCTGCGCAAGCCCGTAGTTGCTGTCCGGACTGGTCAGCGGCACACAGCGCTCATCGGCCCAGAACACGTTCCATGCGGGCCATTTGATTGCGCTCTTGCGCGAATACTCCAACAGGCCCGGCGCGATCATCTCGACCAGCGAGCCGCCGGACAGGGCCATGGTGAATATTCCCCGCACCGAAAAGGCCTGTGCGGCCAGGAATGCCACCTGGTCGGCCGCGGCGGCACCCGTGCTTTCGCGATCGGCGCTGACGATGATTTCAGGTTTCATATTCTGCGGTGCCTCTTCATGGACCAGGGAAGACGTTCTCCAAGAAGCGGGTCACCAGCGCGGTCCAGCCAGTCTGATGGCTGGCTCCCAGTCCGCGCCCGGTGTCGCCGTCGAAGTATTCGTGGAACAATACATGGTTTCGCTCCCCGGAGTCATGCTTCCCTTCATAAGGACGCCGTCCGTCGGCATCGGGCAGGAACAGGCGCGTCAGTCGGAGGGAGATTTCATCGGCAACCTCCTGCAGGGAGCACAGCCTGCCCGAGCCGGCAGGGCATTCGACCCGGAGCGTGTCGCCGTAATAGTGGTGGTAGCTTTCCAGCGCCTCCACAAGCAGGCAGTTCACGGGGAACCACACGGGTCCGCGCCAGTTCGAATTGCCGCCAAATATGCGCGAGTCGGACTCACCCGCCACATAGGCAACCTGCGACTCGTGGCCGAAAGCCTTAAACACATAGGGGTGTTCGGCGTGAAACCGCGAGAGCGACCGTATGCCGTAGGGGGAGAGGAATTCCGATTCATCCAACAGGGGACGAAGCACCCGCACAAGCCGCTCCTTGCTGGGAATCGCCAACAGCCAGCGGTGGTGACCGGAACAGCACTCCGCATGGGTCCACGAAATGTGCCGCGCCAGGTCGGGGCGGTTGGCGATGAACCAGTCGAAGCGCTTCTTGAACCCCGGAAGCCTGTCGAGCGTCTCCTGTTCCAGCACGGCGACGGCGACCAGGGGCAGCAGTCCGACGATGGAACGCACTTTCAGGCGCACCGGCGTGCCCTGGCCCACCTGGATTTGATCGTAGTAGAAACCATCGTCGCCGTCCCACAGGCCGCAACCGCCCATGGCGTTCATGGCGTCGCTGATTTGGATGAAATGCTCAAAGAATTTGGAGGCCATGTCCTCATGGGCGTCGCGCGACGCGCTTTCCTCGCACGCCAGTTCGAGTGCAATGGACATCATGGTAAGGCAGTAGAAGGCCATCCATGCCGTGCCGTCGGCCTGTTCCAGCGCGCCGCCCGCAGGCAGCGCTTTGGACCGGTCGAAAACCCCGATATTGTCCAGTCCGAGGAAGCCCCCCGAAAAGAGGTTGCGGCCGTTTGCATCCTTGCGGTTGACCCACCAGGTGAAGTTGAGCAGCAGCTTCTGAAACGCGCACTCCAGGAAGGCGTGGTCGCGCTGTCCGCGCGGCGCGGCAATCTTGTAGACGCGCCATGTGGCCCAGGCGTGCACGGGCGGGTTGACGTCGCCGAAGGCGTACTCATAGGCGGGAATCTGCCCGTTGGGGTGCATGTACCACTCCCGCAGCAGGAGCAGCAGTTGGCGTTTGGCGAATTCGGGGTCGATGCGCGCGAAGGGCACCATGTGAAAGGCCAGGTCCCATGCGGCAAACCAGGGGTATTCCCACTTGTCCGGAACGGAAAGCACGTCGCGGCAGAACAAATGCCCCCACTCCGCATTGCGCCCCTGTTTGCGTACTTCCGGCGGCGGGGGCATTTCAGGGTCGCCCTCCAGCCAGTCCCGCGAGATGTGGTGGTAGAATTGCTTGCTCCAAAGCAAGCCGGCATAGGCCTGCCGCGCCACCGCGCGGGCATCGGCGCCAAGTTCTTTGGGCAGGACGGAGGCATAGAATTCGTCCGCCTCCAGAACCCGCAACGCGAAGATTTCATCAAACGCAACCCCCAGGTCCGGGGGAGTTGCCGGGGCACTGCCGCTGAGCCGCAGGCGCAGTTGTGCCGAGGCGCCCGCGTCCAACTGGAGCACGTGGTGCGGTGCGGCCTTGGTGCCGTAGGGCTTCTTGGAAACGGCGCTTTGGTCGCCGTTCAGGACATACGAATGAAAGGCATCCTTTGCTGGCCCTTTGATTTCCGGCAGGCCGTACAACCGGTGCTCGTTGGTTTCGTTGTCTGTGAATAGAACGGGCGGCATGGTCCCGTCTGGGTTGGGACCATGGCGCAGGGCAAAAACGCCCAGCGTCTCGTGGGTGGTGTGAAGCAGTCCATCCTCCACCCGGGAGATGCGCGGTTTGAGCGAGCAACCCTCGTGCCTGCACCCCCAGGACCAGGTGTTTCGGAACCACAGCGTGGGCAGCAGGTGCAGCGTGGCGGCCACAGGTCCCCGGTTCTGGACCGTGATGCGGATGAGCAGGTCGTCCGGTGACGCCTTGGCGTACTCGACATTCACGTCAAAGAAACGGTTTGCGTCAAGAACGCCTGTTTCACGCAACTCAAACTCGGTGTCATGCAGGCCGCGGCGGCCGTTTTCTGCGACCAGTTGGTCATAGGGAAAGGCCGCCTGCGGATAGCGGTATAGCCCTTTCATGTAGGCGTGGGTTGGGGTCGAATCGAGATAGAAATACTCCTCTTTGACGTCCTCGCCGTGGTTGCCCTCGGCATTCGTCAGGCCGAACAGGCGTTCTTTCAGGATGGGGTCGCGGCCGTTCCACAGCGCCAGCGCGAAACACAGCCGGCATTCCCGGTCCGTTATGCCCAGCAGCCCGTCCTCGCCCCAGCGGTAGGCGCGGCTGCGCGCCTGGTCGTGGGTGAAACTTTCCCAAGCATCTCCATCGGCCGAATAGTCCTCGCGCACGGTTCCCCACTGGCGCTCGGCGAGATAAGGCCCCCAGCGTTGCCAGTTTTCCAGACGGGCATTGGCCCGCTCAAGTCTTTCCCGTTCGGCCTGCACCGTTGCCTCCTTGTTTGACATGCACCCAGTATACGCTTGAGAAACAGAGGCGCCGCTTTTGCCATTCCTTTCGGCGCGGTTCTCTCCACGCGGTGAGTTGCTGTCCGCCCAAACAAAGGGAATGATTGCTGTATGGAAAAGGGGGCTGAAAACTACGCAGTCACCACCGCTTTCGGATAGACATGGCGGTTGTTGGCAAACATGAGCCCCTCGGCCAGTGTGCCCGCTTCGCGGATGCGCAGCAGGCCCATGTCGATGCGGTACGCCAGCGTGCGCGCCACCACCCAGCGCCACGCCATGACCGCGCCCACGCTCTCCTCGGACACCCAGCAGTCGCTGCCCCAGGTGATGGTGCGGGCGCTTTGCGCCACGTCGAGAAACTCATTGAGCGCGCGCACCGCGGCCGTGCTGGATATCGTGGGCACCCAGGTCATGCTGGGGCAGACATTCGTGTAGTTGTGCGCCAGTCCTGCGATGGTATGAATCCAGGGGTAGCCCGCGTGAAACAGCACGAAGCGCGTCCGCGGATACTTCTCCACGATGGGAATCAGGTGTGACGGGTCAGACCCGCCGATTTGTGCCAGCCCGGAATGCAATTGGAAGGGCAGGTCCAACTCGGCGGCCAGTTCGCAGCAGCGGTGAAAGATGTAGTTGCCGAAGAGCATCCATTGGGCCTGGGAAAGTTCCGCGCGCGCTTTGCCAAAAGCCTCCAGTGCGGCGGCGCGGTTGTCCTCGGCATAGGTGATGGGCCGCCGGTAGGCCTCGGCGTTCTTGAATGCCACCACCCTGCCCGCATCGTGACGCTGGCGGATGTAGGCGCGCATGAACTCCAGGTATTCATCGAGCGTCTTCCCCGTGAAACCGTAGCTTGTCCAAGGGTTGAACCCATCCTTGTCCGCCCCGTCGGCGTGGTGGCCGTACATGAACTTGTCCATGCGGAAGGTCGGCGCAAACAGGTCGGGATGGCCGTCATCGTCGCCCGGGTTCCAATAGGTGTCGAGGATCAGCCGTTCATACCCCGCCCGCCGCAGCAGATCCAGGTGCAGGTTCGGGTTGGCCGCGTGCGCCCTGGTCACCGTATCCGAAACCGCATCCCAGTTGTCCGCCGTGATGGGGCCGTCCAGGCCGTGCGCGGCCAGCAGGCCCCGCTCAAACCAAACGTAGTAGGTGTTGTGCCGCACATGGTCGAGATAGTCCGCGCGGCTTTCCGGTGTGTTGCCCGGTGTGTATCCCAGCCAGCCCACGTAGGACTGTGCCAGCAGTGAAGTCAGCGTGACGGGTTGGCGGAAGTGTTCGTCCGGAAGGTGATGCTCATGGTCTGAAAACACGGGCATGCCGAGAATGTCCCGGGTCAATGAATCGAAGTTGTCCAGATTGTTCACCGGCGAATTCCTTTCAATTAACCCGGCATTTGCGCAGGTCTGCGGTTGCTTTTCTGATAAAATAGCCCCGCATTCAAACCAAGGTGTTATACCATGCCCCTGTGTGTTCGTGAAATGTTGGAGGAGCGCGAGGCGCAAATCCTGGCGCCCGGCGCCTGTCTGGCGCGGAACAGCCGCGGCCGGGCCGTGCCCGAGCCGGAGGACCCCTACCGCACGGCGTTCCAGCGCGACCGCGACCGCATCCTGCACACCAAGGCCTTTCGCAGGCTCAAGCGCAAGACGCAGGTGTTTTTGGCGCCCGAGGGCGACCACTACCGCACCCGGCTCACGCACACGCTGGAAGTGGCCCAGATTGCCCGCACCATCGCGCGGGCGCTGTGCCTCAACGAGGACCTGACCGAGGCCATCGCGCTGGGCCACGATCTTGGCCACACGCCCTTTGGCCATGCCGGGGAGCGCGTCATTTCGGGGGAACTGCCGGGAGGTTTCCGCCATTACGAACAGAGCCTGCGCGTGGTGGACAAACTGGAACACCGGGGCGCCGGCGGGGGGCTCAACCTTACCTGGGAAGTGCGCGACGGCATTCTTCGCCACTCGGCCGGCAAATCCTTTGTCCACGGCATAAAGCCAAAGGACGGCCCGTCCACCCGCGAGGGATATGTTATCAGCGTGGCCGACATGATCGGCTACCTCAACCACGATATTGACGACGCCCTCCGCGCGGGTGTGCTGACCACGGCGGACCTGCCCAAGGCCGCCCTCACGGTGCTTGGCGAGACGGTGTCGGAGCGGATTGACCGGATGGTTGTGGGCGTGATCGAGGGCAGCCAGGGCGGCGAAATTGCCGTGGTGCCCGACGTGGCCGCGGCGATGGTGGAATTGCGCAACTACATGTATGCCAGTGTCTACCCCTGCGGGCTCATCGATTCCGAAATCCGCAAGGCCGAGCGGCTGCTGCGCGAACTGTACCATCATCTGCTGGAGCACCCGACCGACGAGATTATGGAGGGTGACCCCGAAGACTCCCTCCAGCGCCGCACGGCCGATTTCGTGGCCGGCATGACCGACGAGTATGCCATGCAGCTCTACAGGGAACTGGTGCTGCCAAGGCCTTGGCGGGGATGAGCACAGCGCCCATCGGCGTGGTGTCCGGTTCGGGCATGGAACTGGAGCGACTGCTCGACCGCATCGACTCGGAAATCCCCTTTGCCGAGGTGCCGGGCATGCCCGCGGCGCACGTGGCGGGGCACGGCGGCAAATTCCTGTGCGGCACCCACGGTGGCAGGTCGCTGATGCTGCAATGCGGCCGCATCCATCTTTACGAAGGGTACAGCCCGGCCGAAGTGGCGCGCGGTGTCGACGCGATGGCCCAATGGGGCGCGGAAACCATTGTCTTCCTCAATGCCGTGGGCGGCCTTCAGCCCCATCTGAAACCGTGCGACCTGGTTGCCTGTGACGAAGTGTGGGCCTGGCCCTCCCTGCGCCATGTCTTCCCGCCGGTGCAGCGTCCCGACCTGGTGCTGCCCGGATGCGACCACACGGGGGCCTGCGTGTGGATGCACGGCCCCTGCTACGAAACCCGCGCCGAAGTGGAGCTGCTGCGCCGGTCCGGCGCGGCCGTCGTGGGCATGAGCCTTGTCGCCGAACTCGCCCGCTGCCGAGAACTCGGCGTGCGCTCCGCCGTCGTCTGCTGCGTGGCCAACCAGTGCGGCGGCTCTGAACCCCTGTCCCACACCCACGTGCTGGAGAATATGCACGGCGCCGCCACCCGGATTCGCGCATGCATCAGCAGTGCGCTGTCCGCGCTGTGACGGACGCAGTTTGCCGCACAGTGTATTGGAAAGGTAAGGTATCGGCGCAGTCATTGCACGCCCAATCCGTCCGCAATCGGAATGTGGGACAGGCGCCCTCGCCTGTCGTTCCCCGGTGGTGGTTGCAAGCCGACAGCCGAGGGCGGCTGTCCCATATCGATAAGCATGAGGAGACACGCACATGGCAGACAATATTCGCTGGGGCATTCTGGCCACGGGGAACATTACGCACAAGATGGTGGCGGGGCTGAAGGTACTGCCCGATGCGGAGGTGATGGCGGTCGGCTCGCGAAGCGCGGAAAGCGCCAACGCCTTTGCTGACAAGTACGAGATCCCCAACCGTCATGCCACCTATGAGGCGCTTTGCGCCGATCCCGAGGTGGACGTGGTCTATGTGGCCCCGCCGCACTCGGGACACAAAGACGGCACCGTCATGGCGCTCAACGGCGGCAAGGCGGTGCTGTGCGAGAAACCCTTTGCCATCAACCGCGCCCAGGCCGAAGAAATGGTGGCGCTGGCGCGCGAGAAGAAGCTGTTTCTTATGGAGGCCATGTGGACCCGCTTTCTGCCCACTATCGTGCAGACGCGCCAGTGGATCAAGGAGGGACGCATCGGCACACCGCAGGTGGTCTATGCCGACTTCGGATTCCGCACGGAATACGAGGAGGAAACCCGCCTTTTCGATCCCGCCTTCGGCGGCGGCGCCCTTCTGGATGTCGGCATTTACCCAGTCTCTTTCGCGGCGATGGTGTTCGGCGCCGTGCCCAACCGCATCGCCGCCATGGCCGAAATCGGTCCGACCGGCGTGGACGACATGAACGGCGCCGTGCTTGGTTTCCCCGGCGGCGGGCTAGCGCTTGTGTCGAGCGCCGTGCGCGCCGAGACCCAGCAGGAGGCGCGGGTCATCGGCACCGAAGGCATGATTCATCTGCCCTCGCCGTACTGGTCCGGCACGCGGGCCATGCTCACGGTCAAAGACCGCGATCCCGAAAGCTTCGAACTGCCCTATGGGGGCAACGGGTACAATTGCCAGGCCCGCGAAGTGATGGACTGCATGCGCGCGGGAAAACTGGAAAGCGCCGTCATGCCGCTCGACGAGTCGATTGCCCTCATGGGCACCCTGGACGAAATGCGCGCGCAGTGGGGCGTCAAATACCCAATGGAATAGGAGGGCGGCATGGGAATCGAAGGGGGTTTGCATGGCATAAGGAAAACGGGCGGCTTTGTCTTTCTGCCGCTGCTATTTGTCTTGTGTGTTGTTGGCGGCAATGCCTTTGGCTCGGACGATCGGACGGTGGGTGTTTACGTGGCGCTGGCTGACAATGTCTATCAGGGCATCGTGCCCGTGCCGAAGGCCGTCGGCGACGGGGATGACCCGGACCATAATCTGTACTGGGGATGCGCCGAGGGTTTTATGGGCATCTTTGGCAAATGCCCAAACTGGAAAAGGGAACCCGTGGCCGACGCGGCATCCAAGGATGTGATGCGCGTCTACTCCTGCCGCCACGCGTCCGGCAAGGTGCTGTTGACCGCTTTTGCCTACCGGGGAAGCGCCATCGAACAGTGCCTGAAAGACTTCAAGGAAGCTCTCTGCCAGGGGAAATATGATCTTGTGGTGTATCTTGGCCACAACGGCCTGATGGACTTCTACCTGCCCGGCACCCCTCCCGAGGCGGGCCGCAAGAAGAAGCCCGAGTGCATGGTGATGTGCTGCATGAGCCAGCGCTATTTTCACAAACACATCGCGTTCATGGAGGCAACCCCCATCCTGCTCACCACACAGCTCATGTATCCGGGGGCCTTCATTCTCCGTGACGTGCTGGAAGAGTGGATAAAGAAGTCCGGGTTAAAGGCCTACCGGGCTGCGGCCGGGCGCGCTTATGCGGAGAACCAGAAAATTCCGGTGAAGGCGGCCACGGGGATTTTCGCCGACCTGGAGGCGGCGGTTCCGAAAGAAAAGGCCATGGACCCGGCCATGCTCAATCCGGGTTCGGGCAACCGTTAGCTTTCTTGCGGCGGCCGTGTGACACGTTTACGGTGCGGCAACCTGCTGCGTGAGGCTGTTCGAAGGACCGGACCCGGCCGCCGCGCGCTCTTTGGCCTCGTTGAGGCGGCTGAGCAGATAGTCCAGTTTGGGGTTCAGTGCGAGCGCCCGCTCATAGGCCTCGGCGGCATCCTTCCACGCCCCTGCGGACGCGAGGGCCTCTCCCGCAGTCACGCAGTAGCACCACTCGTCCGGGGCGATGCGCCGGGCCGCTGCAAAGCATTCCAGCGCCCCGACCAGGTAGCCGGTGGCCGCGCGGGCGCTTCCGCAGGAAGCGGCCACCAGTGCATTGCCGGGATTGTCCCTCCACAGGGCATCCCAAATCTCCCGCCGTTCCGCCGGACTGCTCTTGGACAGGGCCTTTTCCAGGTGCAGGCCGGGTTGGCTGTTCCGCGGGTTGAGCGGGATGGCCTCGCGGTACAGGTTCACCGCGCCGGTCAGGTTTCCGGATGCCTCAAGGCGTTCTCCCTTTTCGTCCAGAAGCCCCTGAAGCTTGGTGGCGCTGTCGAGGTCATCCGGCGTGATCCGAAGCAGTTGGCGGTACACGTGCATGCGTTCTTCGGTGTCATTCTGGTCCAGCAACCTTTCATAGGTCCGCCACAGGTTTACGGAGGTTGACTGCGCTGCCAGCTCTTTCCACACCTGCCTGCCCGGTATGGCGGCGGAGTTTCTTTGGAGAAACTGCTCCATGGCAGCGCAACTCACCAAGTCCCCGCCCGAGGACAGCACCGCTGATTCGAGGATGCGTTGTGAATTATCGAGGCTGCCTGCCTTTTCCCAGGCGGAGGCGAGTCGAATGCGTTGCTCATTGGCCGGGTTGAGCGCGTTGGCCACTTGGGCGTAGAAAACCGCCGTGCCTGCGCGCCCCAGCTTTTTCGCCATCTCGGTTGATTCGGCAAGCTGTATCAACTCGTTTTCAGGCGTGAAGAACTGCATGCCGTCATAGGGGACTTTCAAAGTCGCCGTCATACGGCGTGATCCGTTGGATTCGTTCAGTGTCAGGCAGGGCAGCAGCGCCGGTTGGGCGTCGTCCTCCACCCGGTACAGTCCAAGAAAATCGTCCGCATGGTCCGGGGTAAAGGCGACCCCTTCAAAGATGGTGCGATAGGCGAATTCATAGACGGGAAAGAAGAACCACGTTTCGCCGTCGTCCGCCTCGGACCCCATCACGCGCATCACCTGGCTAAAATCATTGGGCGATCCCGTGTCTCTAGCCCCCCAATACTTTGCCAAAAAGAGATGCCCGGCCTTTCGCGCGCGCAAGTGCACCGCATACAGGGTGCAGCGGGTTTCCCAGTGGCGGACGGATGCCCCGCGCAAGAATGCACCCAGGTAAGGCAGTTGGGCCAAGTCGGATGACTGGGCCGGGTCCAATGCACCGGACTCGATCCGAAACAGAGTCAGATCCTGCAGGGGTCTCGGCTGGGTGGGCAGGGCGGAGCACGGTGCCGCGGCATACTGGCCCATCACCGTTTCGATGTTGTGCCGCTGCCAGAAACGCGCGGCCTGCCACGGCACCCACAGTGCCAGCGCGCCGAGGATGAGGAACAGGCCGGCGCGGCGCAGCCAAAGGCCCCATTGGGCCGTGCCCTTGACAGTCAGCCGGAGCATGGAAAGCGTCTGCTGCACGGCAAAGCCCGCCGCCCAGAAGCACACGAAGGAAAGATGAAAAGTGTGACGCCATTCATTGTCCAGACTGACATAACCGCAGAAATAGAGAATCAACAGGACCAAAATGAAGGCCAGTGGGGGAGAGGCCGCCGCGGCGGCCAGCAGTGCAAGCACGGCGAAGGGCAGTCCTGCGACGCGAAAAAAGTCTGCGACCGGGCGATGAATCTTTGCCAGCACCTCACTCCAGCTTCGGTGCCAGCGCAGCGTGGCCACGGTTCCATCGGCGTTGCAAAGCACGTTCAGAATGGCCCCGTATCCACGGGCGATGGTGTCGGCGGGAAATTGGAGGCCCGTCCGGATGACCCAGTCCCGGGTGTACCGCGCGTCTTCGGGATCATTGTAACGGAAATAGAGCTTGCTGTCGCCGCTTGCCCTGCGCGCATAGGAAAAGATGCTTGCGAAGATGAAATTGTCGTGTGAACTGGCCAAGGGTTCGCACACGCCCGGCTTGAGCGAGCAGCGATCCATGTGCAGCATGGAATAGCCCTGCGCGAGGGGATGATAGGGCTGGGCTCCGCCCTCCATCCGGGTGAGCATGGGCGCCGCGGCAGCAAGAAAGGCCAGCATGCAAACCAGTGCCGCGGCAATACGGCGCGGAATGCTGCGGTAGACCGCGCAGGGCGAGAGAAAAAGGATGGCCGCCAGACTGACGGGCACGAGAATGATCGCGTCCTGCCGGAAACCCATGCCCACTCCGGCAATCAGCCCCATCAGGCAGGCGAAAAGCCTTGGGAAACGCATCGGCGCGCGGCGTGTGACCAGCCAGCCGATGGCCAGCAGTCCGCCGAGGAGGAAGGGCGCCTTGGAGAAATCGCGCAGACTGTTGAGCTGGTCCAGCACGGCGGGCGAACTGACAAACAGCACAGTGCCCGCGATGCTCAGCCAACGGTTCATCCCCAGACGGAACAGCCCGTAGGCGAAGACCGCGCACAAGCCCAGCGCGATGGCCAGCAAGGGTTCCAGCACCGGCCAGGAAATGCCAAATACACGCCAAAGGAGAGCCACGGCCCATCCGAGATAAATGTGGTATTCGGCGGCGGAATCGTTGGAAACGGCAATCTCTTTCGGAAGCGTAGCCGGATCGAAACGGTCCTCTTGATGCTCCAGAAAGGGCCTGAGTTCAGGAGTGGCCTCAATGTCCGGATGGAAAGAACCGCGCCCTGTGGCGATCATCAGCGGCCGGCCCAGAAAACTGATGGTGCAGGACACGGCAGAGTGCCCGTCAGGGCCGCGGTTGTCCTTGAGCACGGCCATGCCCAAACCGGTTGCCGAGGCGAAGACCGCCAGCAGGAGGGTCCATTCGACCCAGTGCCGCCGGACCGTGCTGCAGGAAATCAGCCCCATGGCTGCGCCTCCGGCCAGGGCGAATGGGAGACCGCTGCGTTTTGCCCGCCATGACGGTGTGTCCCGCGGTCTTGAAAGGCAAGCGATCCATTGACATGGTCATGTGGCCGTGCGTGGCAGATGGGTCAGACCTCCGCCCTAATACAGGCGCTCGATGTTGGAAGGGGGTTCCGGGTCGATGGGCGAGCTGAAACTCATCTCCATCTCCTCCTTGCCCGATTCGTATTCTTCAACCGAGATGCTGCCCACCACGGTCACGCGGAGCCGCGTGGCGATGTTTGTGAAACTGATGCCGGTGCCGTTGGCAAGCACTTCGGGCGGGGCGTCGGCCTTCCATTTCTTGGCCGGACGGCCGCCGGACCACATGGTCACAACATAGACGGTTTTCATGGGGCAGTCCCTCGTGCGTGTGTGGGAATCATGTTACAGGAACGGCAGTGCGGCTTCCACCACGCTGTCCGCGCTGATACGGGTCATGCAGCGGTGGTCCGTGGCGCAAACGGGTTTCTGGCAGGGACCGCAGTCCACGTCCACGCGCAGCAGGCGCCCATTCTCCCAGGGACTGTCGGTGTACCGGGGTGACGTGGGGCCCATAATGCAGATGACCGGCTTGCCAAAGGCGATGGCGATGTGACGGGGGCCGCTGTCGTTGCCGACCAGCAGGTCCGCCTCTGCAAGGATGGCCTTGAGCCGGGGAATGCCGCCGCCCGGGAATTCGAGCAGGGTTGTCTTTGCCGCCGCCAGCACCGCCGCGCGGGTGTCCGCCTCGTTGGGGCCTGTCAGCAGCACACAGCGCGCGCCGTGCCGCGCCGCCAGCGCGTCGGCCACCGAGGCAAAGCGCTCTGCAGGCCAGCGTTTGGCGGGGCCGAAGGCCGCGCCCGGCGCAATGGCCACGAGCGGGCCGTCGCCGGCGAAGTGTTCGCGCACGGCGGCCCGGGCCGCCGGGTCTGCGGCAAGTTCAAGACCGCGCCCGTCGTCGGCGCAGCCAAGCGGCGCGACCAGGTCCAAATATTCGCGCGACATGTAAATGGGCGTGATGGCGCCGTTCTCGCGGTAAGGTTCAATCGCTTCGCTCAGCAGCCAGCGGCGCTTGTCGCGGTTGTAGCCGATGCGGCGCTGTGCGCCGGCAAGCCGCGCCAGCAGCGCGGCGCGGAAAGAATGGGGAAACACGACCGCCAGATCGCGGGCGTCGTCGGCCACTGCCCATGCCGCGGCGAACAGGGCGAACAGGCCACGCACCGACGTCAGCGGGTGCAAGCGGTCAATGCAGGGAAGCCCTTCCAGTAGTGTGCAAATGGCGGGTTGGCCCGCCACACTTAGCGTGGACTGGGGAAAGCGGGTTTTGAGCGCTCGCAGCGCGGGGGTGCACATCACCGCATCGCCCAGCCAGTTCGGGGCTATGGCCAGAATATGGGCGGGGTCGGGCATATCGGCCATGGCCGGCGTGTCAGTCCGCTGCGCTGGACGCCGCTTCAGACGGTGGCGCGTCTTCAAAATCCTGTGCTGGCGCGTCCGTTGCCACGACTTCCTGCGGGGAGGGTTCCGCAGTCGTCGCTTCCGGTTCGGGAGCAGGCGGCAGGGGGGCTGGGGCGGCCGCAACGGCCTCCCGCGCGCGGGTGGCTTCCTCTATGCGGCGTCTTCGCTCTTCCTGGCGGCGCTGCCGGATTTCTGCGCTGACGCTTTCCCATTCCGGACGGGTTTCTTCCAGGTGGGTGATGAGCCCGGCGCGCACCGATTCGCGGGTGAACTGGGGTTCGCCCGCGACGAAGGTCTCCCGCCAGTTCCACCGGCGAACGATACCGTAGAAGGACGGGCGCTGGCGCACGTACTCCGTGACGCACATGGTCGGGTCCGCCTCGTCAAAGGCTGACATGAATTCGGCCGGCCGAATGCCCTGCATATAGGTGTTCCAAAAATCGATAGGTTCCATGAACGGCATTGTATCAGAACAGCCACCAGAAAAGCGCAGCTTTGCCGCATAAGGAAGGGACTTCCAGCCTATTTCTCCCATGGTCCGCCGCACACGCAGGGAACGCGGCGGCCTGCCGCGAGCGTGTTGCCGTGTCTACAGGAGATACTTCCAGGTGACAGAGAAGACGGTTCCCCCAAAATCGCTGTCCCGGCCAAAAAAGAAACTGCGGCCAAGGTTGATGTTCACCTGGTTGCGGCGGTTGACAGGCAGGTCAAAGCCCACATTCAGGTTGGCGCTCCAAAGGTTCCAGGAATCGCCCAGCCTGATGTTGACCAGTTTGTCAAACGGCCCCAGGCCGAGCTTCACGTGGGCCTGGTATGCCGCATGGGTCCAGGGAACGCGCACACCGAGCGTGGGGCGGATGGCGCGCAGCCGCTCCATCAGGCCGTGGTAGTCCCGCTGCTCCACCATGCCGAAGGGGAAGTAATCGATGCCCGGCGTGACGGTAAACGCGCTGCGTTTCATCTCGAAGAAAAGGTCAAGGGGCAGCAGGAACAGGGAGGGGGCGCGGTCTTCGGTGTGCACCGGTCCGGCGCCGTAGCCCAGTTGCAGAAACAGGGAGAGGTGTCGCGTGATGTTGTAACCGCCGCCGACATTGGGCACCCACAGAAGATGGTTGTCCCGCATGTTGCTGAAGGTGTTCACCTCTTCAATGCGCGGCGCGATGGCGCTCATGAGGGGGTCGAACAGGTTGGGGATCAACTGCTCGCTCTCCAGGCCGGGATAGGCGTTGGCCATGCAAAGCATTGCGTAGCTTCGATATTCGCACGGAGATTCTTCGGACGCCTCCGCAGTCGGATTTTCCCGCGATTGCCCGTTTTCGGGCAGATTCAGGCGGGTATCGGGGGCATTGGCCGGTGCGGCAGCCGGGACGCTGTTTTCAGGTGATGGGCTGTCGGCCCGCGCCGGGCACGACAGGCACATGCACAGCAGGATGCCCGGCAGTGCGAGAAAAAAAAGCATGGTGCGCGGCAGTGCCGGGCGTGTATTCAGCATGGTCTATACTTTCGCGGCGGCATGGGGTCCAAGTCCGCCTTGCGCAGTGGTGTTCGTTGAAAGAAGCACCGTTTTGAGTTTCAGGGCTTCTTTTCCGTGTTCGGCCCGCTTCCCTTCGCCGCGCCGCCGGCATCGGACTTCTTGAACCAAACCTCCATTCCCGCAGCCTCGCGAACGAAGCGTTCGCGATCCTCCAGGGTGACGCCCTTCTTTTTCCAGTCCGGGGCAATCTCCGAGAGGATGGCCGCGTTGGTCTTTCCCTTGCCGTCTACTGTGGCACCGCCATGCCACCATGCCACATGGTCCGGCTTGCCGTCAACCATGATCTCTTTCTGCAGGGGATGCAGGCACTCTTCCGGCTTGAAGCGGGGGGCGACAAACCTGGACCCGTGCTGAAAATCCTTGGTGTAGAGGTCGCTCGTGGTGATGAGCAGGGGGAGGATGTTCCTGCCCATAATGCCGGCGACAAATCCGGCATGATCCTGGTAGTGGTTATACTTCCTGTCCCAGGCCTTGCGGGTCTCTGCGTAATGTGGGTCGTTCGGGTTGTTCATCACCGTCAGAAACAGATCGAACAGGCAGTAAAAGGCCAGTCCGTCCGTTTCCAATTGGGCATTGCTGTCCCCCTTCAGGTTCGCCTTGCCCTTGTACTTGGTCAGTTCCTTGTCCAACTGCTCAAAAGTGGGCACCGGCGCCGCGGGCGGCGCAGTTTCCGGCCCGGCCACGGCCACACACGCCGCCAAGAGCGAAAAAACCAGAACTGTACCCACAAAAGACCGCTTCAACATCATGACCACTTTCTTCCAATATTTATTGTCAATTATCAATTGTCCATTGTCAATTGTCCCCCAGCATCCCCATCGTGGAAAACCACTCAAAGGTGTCCCGCAATGTTTCACTAAAGGGACGGGGAGTATACCCCAGCACGCGGGTGGCTTTCTCGTGGGACACTTCCTGGTGGTGGACCAGCGTGTGCAGCGTGAATTTGGAGAAACGCGGTTCCCGGCCCCGCAGACCGGCCCAACCCTCCGCCAGGGGCGCCGCTGAATGCATCACCCACCCGGGCACCATGAAGCGCGGCGCCTTGCGGCCCGCGATTTTGGACACGGCACGGCCCATTTCCATCACCGGGACATGGTGCCCGGAAAGGATGTAGTTTTCCCCCGCGCGGCCCCGTTCCTCCGCGGCCATGGCCCCGGCGCACACATCCCGCACGTCCACCCAGTTGAACCCGCCCCGCACCAGCGCCCGCGTGCGCCCGTGGTAAATGTCCAGCATCGCCCGCCCCGTGTGCGAGGGCGCATAGTCGTGGGGGCCCAGAATTCCGGTCGGGTGGATAATGACCGCGTCGAGTCCCCGCCGGACGGCCTCCAAAACGGCGCGTTGCCCCCGCGACTTCGAGCGGTCATAGGGAAAGGGGTGCCCGTCGCCGCACAGCGGCCGCGTTTCCACCACCGCTTCATGGGTCGGATGGGGGGAGAAGGCGTGAATGGAGCTGAAATGCACCAGCCGGCGCACCCCGTGCCGCAGGCATCCCTCCGCCACCGCCCGGGCACCTTCCGAGTTCACGCGCTCGGCGTGCGCATTTCGGCGGCTTCGCAGCGTGATGACCGAGGCCAGGTGGTACACCGTCTCCGCGCCCCGGAACAGTTCGCCCATGGCGGCAGCATCGAGGATATTGCACTCGGCCTTTTCCACATCCACACCGTCCAGCGAGCGCGTGTCCCCAAAGGTGACGGCCTTCACCCGGTCACCCCGCGCAAGCAGCATGCGCACCAGATTGGCGCCCACCATCCCGTTCGCGCCTGTGATGACCGTGTTCATGGGCAATATCCCGGTTAATCCCGGCACAGCGCACCCAACAACGGTATCAGGGCCTGGACAGCCTTCCCGCGCGGCGCAGATCCGGGATTTCAGTCTCGTATTATAGCAGGTAAGCGAGAATTTGGCGAGGGAATTTCGCAGGCCCATGCCCGGCCAAAGGGGCCTCAAGTCACAGCTCCGTATGGTCGCCTGCCACAAGCGCATTGCAGGTTTTCGCTGTTTTGCGATTCAGAACCGGACCGAAAAACAAGCCTGTCACCGTATAGAAGACCCAGGCGGCGCGCCCTTTTGACTGCGGTGGCCATGCCGCCGCTCTTGCCTTTGCGGAAGCCGTGCTTCCGCCGCCGGGAGATGGCGCCGGCCAAGAAAAGCGGCGGCATGGCCACCGCAGTCAAAAGGAAGCGTTCCCGGCAGACAGATTGAGACCACCACTGAAACCTGCAAGCGGCACCCTCCCCGTGGTAAAATGGCGCGCATGGATTCATGCATTGTCATGGAGAACGTCACCAAGCGGTATGGACGCACGGTGGCGGTGGGGGATCTCTCCCTCGAAGTTCGCAAAGGCGAAGTGCTGGGACTGCTCGGGCCGAACGGCGCGGGCAAGAGCACGACCATCGGCATGCTCAGCGGGTTGATCCGGCCCACGTCGGGCCGAATCTCCGTGTTTGGCCTCGATCTGGTCCGGGACCATGTCGCCATTGCCGGCCGCATGGGCATTCTGGTGGAGCGGCCTACTTTTCCCGAATATCTGTCGGTGCGGCGCGTGCTCAAGATTTACGGACTGCTCTCCGGCTCCGATGCTTCCGTGGAGTCAGTCATGGCGCGCACCGGTCTTGCCCATGTTGCCCGAAAGCATGTGGGCGCGCTTTCGGTGGGCATGCGCCAGCGTCTGGGCATCGCCCAGGCGATCCTCACCGAACCGGAACTGCTCGTGCTTGATGAGCCTACCTCCGGGCTGGACGTGGAGGGCACGCGCGACACGCTGCGTTTTCTGCGCCGCCTCTGCGACGAGGTGGGGGTGACCATCGTGTTTTCCAGCCACCAGATGCAGGAGGTGGAGGCGCTATGCGACCGCGTGGCCATCCTCAACGAGGGCGGACTGGTTGCCTGCGAGGAAAAGGAAACGCTGCTTTCCTGGGATTTGGGCGAGGTGGACCTGCTGGTGGACCGGCCCGAGGAGGTCGAAACCCTGTTGGCCGAACTGGCTTGGGTCCTCTCGGTGGATACCCGTCCGGGGGGGCTGCATGTTCACCTGGACGAGCCGAAATCCGACGAACTGGCGGCCCTGCTCGTGGACCGAGGCTTCAAGCTTTCCGGCGTGGTGCCCCACCGGCGCACTCTTGAAGACTACTTCCTGAAGGTCACCGAACCATGATAGCGCGGATCTTGCGGGCATACCGGGCAGAACTGCTCAAGGGCTTTCGGCTCCGCCAGGCATGGATCGGGCCTGCCGTGCTCCTTGTCGCACTGGGCATCGCGCCGCTCATGCACCCCATCCTTCGGGACGGCCGCAGCGATTATGACTTCATCGCATTGGTGACTCCGGCCACGCTCAACCTGCTCGGATTCCTGATGCTTCTGGCCGGTTCGGCGTCCCTGGTCGCGCAGGAGATTGGCAGCGGTTCCATCCGCCTTTTCCTCGTCCGGCCCGTGCGGCGCAGCGAGTACCTGCTGGCGAAATTCCTTGCCGGCGCCAGCTACGCCGTGATGCTCACCGCGATTACCGCCGCCGGAACTTGGGGTATTGCCTGGGTCTTGGGTGAACTGCACGGTGTGGCTTTTGGCGGCCAACTGGTGCACACCAGCGACGCGATGGCCCAGGCCTATCTGATTGGGGCCGGGCTCAGCCTGCTGCCCATGCTGGCCGGGGTGGCCTGCGCCATGCTTGCCTCGGTCTGCACGCGCAGTTCGGGCACGGCGGTCACCCTGACCGTGGGTTTCTGGCTGGTCATGGACATGGTCAAACACCCGCTGGGCATTGACGCCTACGTGTTCACCACCTATCTTGAGGCCCCCTGGCAAATCTTCATCAACCGTTGCGACGGACTTGATGCGGCCTGGTGGCCCATGGCCGGCTGGTGCGCCGGCGTGTCGGTCTGCACGGCCGTTCCGGCCCTGGCGCTGGCCATGCTCGTGCTCCACCGAAGGAATTTCTCCGCATGACCCTCCTGGTGGTTGCCTGCCTCGCGGCGGGGGCGATCACCTTCCAGCCGCAGGAAATGCCGGGGTTGAGAGCGGGCCCGGTCATACCGCTCACGGCGCAGCCTTCCGTGAATTACCGGCAGGCGGACATGGATGGTGACGGTTTGGCCGATCTGGTTTTCGACGATGCGCTGTGGCTGCAGCAGGCTGGTTTGTTCCCGCAGGAACGTCGGCAACGCCTGCCTGGGGAAGCCCTCGGGGCCTTGCTGGATGTGGACGGCGGACGGCTCTACTGCATCAAAGAGGGAAAGTTGGTTGTCCTGCGCTGGAAGGACGGCGCCCTTGCGGTGGAACTGGCCCAGAAACTGGACTGGCCCGTCGAGGAAACCGAGATCAACGGCGGCTTGGGCCGCTTCCTGCATGATATTGACGGGGACCACCAGCCCGAACTGATCGCCGTGGACGAGCACGCGGTCACCATCTTTGCCCGGCACGGGGACAGCTTTGTTCAGGTGGCCCGGTTGACCGGAATTCTGCCGGGACTGCGTTATCTTCAGGCGCCGCAGCAGGCCATCTGGCCCAAGTCGCGGCGGGCCCTTGCCTTTCCGGCAAGGCAGATGGCCTGCGACCTGGACATGGACGGGCCGTCGCTGTCTGTCTTCACCCGTGACTCGGTCGCGGGCGGGCAGTTTGTGTTTCAGCGGGAAACCCACACGCTGTGCTCCAGGGACGGCGAATACGAAACGGACGCGCCCATGGTTGTGCGCAGCGCGCCCGTTCCGGAGCATGTCCGGCCCTGCAGGCTCAACGGAGATGATGTCCCTGACCTTGCGGGCTGCAAACGCGTGGAGGCAACGGGCCACACCGTGCCGTTTTCCATGGTCGAAACCTGGGCCAGTCTGGATGGCGGCAAGACCTTCGACGTGCGCCGCGCCGCGGCCATGAACCGTTTCCTGCCGCAGACGCCCTTTGTTGATTTTGACGGCGACGGACTCACCGACATGGTGACCGAGTCGACCAGTCTGTTTGAGGGTGGCACCCGCGAGGTGGTGGAGCGCTTCATGACCCGCGCCGCCATCGGGCACACCGTGCGCGTGTACCTCCAAAAGCAGGGCGGCTTTGCGCAGACGCCCTCCGTTGAATTTCAGGTTGACATTGCGCTGGAAGCGGCCCCGTGGCGCGTGCCGCCCATGTACGGCCGCTATCAGTCGGGCACACTGGTCAATGTCTCCGGGGATTTCGACGGGGACGGACACCGCGACATTGCCGTGCGTGACCGCGCCAACCGGGTGGCTGTCTGGCTGTCGCGCGGAGACCTGTTCTCCTCGGCGCCGGACGTGGTGATTCCCATCGACCCCGCCTCGGAGTATGCCGTTGCCGATGTCAACGGAGACGGGTATTCCGACATTGTTGAAACAGGGGAGAAGTCATTGGCTTCCGCCAAACCGGGCCGGACGACCGTTGTCCATTTTGCGGTCTCTGGGAAGGGCGGCACGCCATGATCTTTCCCTCTGTGACCGTGTGCAGCCGTGGCAGGCGGGACGCCTGCGGTACGAAGGGGGGCACGCCATGACCTCTCTGCTCCTGACCGCGTGCAGCCTGTGCTGCGGCGTCCTCTTTTCCCTCCACACCATCGCGGTGGAACAGCCCGACGCGCAGTGTTTCTTTGCCGAGGCGGACGGCCGGGGCGGTATGGATTTGGTGATCATCGACGGCCGTCGGCTGGATGTCTATCCCAGTGCCCAGGCGGAAAAGACCCTGTCGATAGTGCTTGACCCGGAAAGCTCCGCCGTGGATGTCGCCGATATTGACGGTGACGGTCTGCCGGAACTGATTGTCGTTGCCAGGGACCGGCTTCTCAAGTACAGTCTGGATGCCCGCGCCTCCCGTGAACCGCAGGTGCTGTTTTCGGCGCACAGCCAGTTATCGACGGCTACGCCGCGGCCTTATTCCCACGTATTGGTGGTGGCGCGGGGCGGGCGGCCGCTTATTGTGCTGCCCACCACCGAAAACCTCGAATTGCGGACGTCCTCGGGCGAGATAGTGGAGAGCCATCCCATAGGGCTGGATGTCGCCCACCGGGTCAGTTTTGGCCAGCCTTTCAGCGCCCTGCCCGTTCAAACGCCCAGACTGGGCCCCTCCGGCGCGCTGGAACTGCATGTTATTCAGACCGCCGCGTTTGTGCCCGAACTGCCCGAAGGGTTGGCCCCTCCAGACCTTGTCGGCACGGCCCAATTTGGCGGCGGTGCGGCGCAGGCCGCGCTGGCCGCGCGCAAAGACCCGCCCGAATCCTGGCCCTGGTTCCGTCTGCGCCCTTCGGCGCCCCAGGATGACGAGCGGGTATTCTTCGCCTATGATCCCGACGGTGCCCGGGAAACCATCGTGCGTGTGCGCCGGGCGCTGCCGACAGCGGCCGGGCACGGCCGCGAACTGAAATTGTCCGGTCCCCAGCGCTATCCGGGTCTGGCCGTTCCCTGCACCACGGGGGTGCCCGATTTCAACGGCGACGGATATGCCGACCTGCTCCTCTGGAACGCCGTGGCGCCGGTGCCCACGGTCGGTGCGGTGACGCGGGCAATCACGGAAGGCTACTGGGCCGTGCGGTTGACCATACACATGTTTGACCCCGCCACGGGAGGCTATTCCCCCGCCCCCTCGGCTGTGATTCCGCTCCAGGTGCCCGTTGCGTGGTTTCTGGCCGACCCCGGCGCGCCGCCGGTGCGCCATCTTGTGCTCGATGACTTCAACGGCAATGAGCGCTCAGACCTTCTTTGCGCCATTGCACCGGACAAGCTTGCCGTCTGGATTTCCGTTCCCTCGGGCATCCGGCCCGACCCCCACCAGATAATACAACTGCCCGGCCCCATTCAGCGGGTCGAACTGCGGGGCGACCTTGACGGTGACGGCCGCACCAGTCTCGTGCTGAGCGGTCCCAAAGCCTTTTACGTCGTCCGTGCCCGCAAGGGTGGGTGACGCAGCACCGCTTCCGTTCCGGAGATGTGGGGCAGGCATTCCTGCCTGCCGTGTCTTTGGATTAACGCCGCTGCGTCGGGTGGGCTACCGCCAGCCGCCGTTCTGTCCAGCGCGCCAACCGCACAAAGGGCAGCCCGATGAGCAGGTACATGGCCGCGACCAAGATGCCCGTGCCGAAGTAGTCGTAATAGGTTGTGGCCAGCATGCTGTAGGTCTTGGTCAGCTCGACCATGGTGATCACCGACACGAGCGACGAGTCTTTTAACAGCGAGATGAAGTCGTTGGTCACCGGCGGCAGCACCACCCGGAAGGCCTGCGGCGCGATCACGTACCGAATCGCCTGCCATCGCGTCATGGCGAGTGCCAGTGCCGCCTCCATCTGCGAGTGGGGCACGGCGGTGAATCCGGCGCGGTAGTTTTCCGCCTCGTAGGCCGCATAGTTGAGGCCCAGCCCCACCACGCCCGCCCAGAACGGCGAAAAGCGTATGCCCAGCGCGGGCAGCCCGTAGAAGATGAAGAATAACTGAATCAGCACGGGGGTGCCGCGAACGATCTCAATGTAGAGCGTGGCCAAAATGCCCAGATAGACCGGCGCATACACACGGAGGGTGGCCAGGAAGAAGCCGAGCACGACGGCCAGCAGCATGGCCAGGATGGACACCTCCAGCGTGAGCAGGGCGCCCTTGCACAAAATCGGCAGAAAACCGACATAGCGCCGGATGCGCTGCTCCAGGCCGGTCTGCGGCTGGATGTGCTTGACCCATTCGTTGAACTTGACCGGTTCGACGGTGGAGGCGGAGATGTCCTGAAATTCGTTGGCGGTGGCCTGGTTCCAGAGATTCCACCGGTTCAGAATGCGGTGCAGTTCGCCGTTTTGGCGCATTTTCATCAGCACGGCGTTGACCTGGTCCAGAAGCTCCTTCTTGTCCTTTGAGAAGGCAAAGCCGTAGGCAATGCGGCTGATTTCCGGCTTGATGAACTTTACCTCGGGCCGGGGCGCGCCGTAATACAGCGCGACCGGCGCGTCAAACAGCACGGCGTCGAGCCGTCCGTTCACCAGATCGTCAAATCCGTTCACCTCGGTCGGGTAGGCGCGGATGTCAACCCCTTTCAGCGAGTCCAACAAGTAGAAGGCCTGCGATTCCTTGAGCGTGCCCACCACCTTGCCCTTGCAGTCCTCTACAGAGCCGATAAGGAATTCGTTCTTGCGCACGCACAACTGGAGACCGGTCACGTAATAGGGCACGGAAAACAGCACCGCCTCCTCGTGCTCGGGGGTGATTTCCTGGCCCTCGGTGGCCATGTCATACAGGTCGCGCGAAAGGCCGGGAATCAGCTTGTCCCAGTCGTTCTGGATCATCACCGGCTTGCGCCCGATTTCCTTTGCAATGGCCTCGATGAGCTCCACCTCAAAGCCAATCAACTGGCCCGGATTGCGCCAGTCCTCAAACATGTAGGGCAGCCCACCCTCCAGGTCCGCCCCGTAGCGCAGCGTGCCTGCCTCCGCCGGCACCGATTTCACCTTGGCGAAATCGGCATCGGTGTATTCCTTGGTTTCTTCCCCGGCCGATTCCCCCTCCGCCGCTTCGCCTTCGGCGGCTTCGGCGGCCGTTTTGGCTCCGGTTTCCGCTGCGGCCGGTTCCTGTTCCTGGGTGGTGGGTGCGGCCGTTGCCGGTTCCTGCGCTCGCGCATGATGTTGTCCCAGGCAGCAGCCGAAGACCAGCAGGGCGAGCAGCATCGGGATTATGGATAAATGTCGCGTGTTCATTGAATGTCGCGCCCCACATATTGGCCGAGGAAGCGCCGCGTGCGCTCATCCTTCGGCTCCATGAATATTTCATCCTCGTCCGAAATCTCGACGATTTCGCCGTGCTCCATGTAGATGATGTAGTCCGAGGCGTTGCGCGCGAAGCGCATTTCGTGCGTCACAATGACCTGGGTCATGCCGTCCTTGTCCAGGCCGCGCATCACCTCGAGCACCTCGTCGACCAGTTCGGGGTCAAGCGCTGAGGTGGGTTCATCGTAGAGCATCACCTTGGGGTTCATGGCCAGCGCCCGCGCAATGGCGGCGCGCTGCTGCTGACCGCCCGAAAGATGGTAGGGGTGACGGTCCTTGTGCTTGAGCAGCCCCACCTTTTCCAGCAGCCGAAGCGCGTTGGCCTCGGCGGTGTTGCGCGCCTCCTTCTTAACAATCATCGGCGCCAGCATGATGTTTTCGATGATGGTTTTGTGCGGAAAGAGATTGAGTGACTGGAAGACCATGCCCACCTCGGCGCGCAGGGTGTGGGCGCGCTGGTTGAAGGCGTGGTCGGGATGGTCGTGCCGGTTGGCCCGTGCCAGCGTCTCGCCCGCAATGGTGATCCGCCCCGAGTCCAGAATCTCAAGGCAGTTCAGGCAGCGCAGGAGCGTGGTTTTGCCGCAGCCCGAAGGCCCGATGATGGACACCAGATCCCCCTCCTCGATGGAAAGGTTGATGTCCTTCAGCACGGGCGGGCCGTCGTAACTCTTGAACAGATGCTCCACCGAAATCAGCGGAACGACCGGGGGTGCGGCTTCGCTCATAAGCCGGTCTCCTTTCGCGGTTGAGAATGGCCCCCCTGGGGCCGGAAGAAACCAGCGAAAAGATACGCGGCTCAGCAGCGGGTGTCAAGAAAAACTATCATTGCCATTTTCCATCCGGCGGCGAATAACGCTCAGCAGAACTGCTCCAGGTGCCATGCGCCGCGGGCGAAACCCTCCTCGCGCCCCTGTGCGGCGTCCTCATGCTCGATGCTGAGCACACCGTCATAGCCGTTCATGCGCAGGTGGCTGACATATTCCCCCCAACTGATCTGGCCGAAGCCGGGCAGCACATAGCGCCACCAACCCTGACCGTAAACGCCGGTCCGCGCGCGTTTCGCGCGGTCAATCAGCACATCCTTGGCGTGGGTGTGGAAGATCCGGTCGCGGAACTGGGTGACTGGAACCAAATGGTCGCATTCCTGGTGAACCAGATGGGACGGGTCATAATTGAGGCCGAAATTGCCGTCCGGAATGGCCGTGAACATGGCGTCAAAGGTGTCAAGTCCCTGCAGGCAGGTCGCATACCAGTTCTCCAGCGCGACATTCACCCCCCGCTTGCGCGCATGGGCCAGTATCGGCTTGAAGACTCCCGGCAGCACCTGCTGTATGGTTTGCAGCTTTGTCATGCCCGGCGCGGCAAAGCCCGCCAGCATGCACACTGTTTCCACGCCCAGCAGTTTCGCGCTGTCGATGACTTTCTTCGCCGTCTCCTGCGCCGTCTTGGCCTTCTTGGGGTCGGTCAGGTCGCAGGTGTAATAGGCCAGCGCGCTGATGTGCAGCAGCCGCGCGTCACAGGCCTTGAGAATCTCTTTGGCACGGGGCTTGTCCAGTTTCACCGGGTCCACGTGCCTGCTGCCGGGGTGGGTCGCAATTTCCAAAGAGGAAATGGAACTCGCCTCGGCGAAATCGAGCACAAATTCAAGCGCTTCTTCCGCGAACGGAACGGTCAGCATGCCTACTTCCATGGGGATTCTCCTAGTTTTCGTTAAACGCGTTTGAGCCTGAGTCCAAAATGCCACGGAGGCATGTCGATGGTCGGGCCGTCGGTCACGAGGAGTCCGGTCCTCTGTGCCCATTCTACAATTGTTTCGGATCTCGGACGTATGTCAAGGCTTGGCCCCCGCGGGGTCTTGGGGTCATGACGCCAGTGAATCACAAGAGCACGGCCACCGGAGCGAAGCACCCGCGCCGCTTCATTCAGGAGCCGGACAGGCTCTTCGCAATGCAGGATATTGAAGAGCAGGCATGCGTCCTGCGACCCATCCGAAACGCCAAATCCTTCCGTGAAAACATCCCGTTCCAAACAGTCCAAGTGCTCGATCTTGGCGTCTTCGGCGCGGTTCTTGGTCCGGGTCACCATGGCTGCATCAATGTCATGGGCGCGCAGCCGCCCGGAAATCCTTTTCGCCACGGGAATGGTAAAGGTTCCGTAACCGCATCCCAGTTCCACCACATCCCCCATGTTGCCATCAATGCCCAGCCGGTCAAGAATGAGGTTCACGTCGAATAGTGTTTCCCAATAGCACTCTTCCGGCATTCCGCTCTCGCGCAGTCTCATTTCTCGACCTTCCCTGGTTCCAATGGTGAACTCATCCTTTCACATCGTCGGCGGACACACGCCTCCATAGGGACGTCACATGTGCAGCAGCACCTTCATCACGCCCGGATCTTCCGCACGGGCCATGGCCTGGACGCCGTCGCCCAACTCGTAGGATTCCGAAATCATGGGCCGCACTTCCACCGTGCCCAAGCCCAGCGCTTCCAAGGCCGGACGGAAGGGGCCGCAGCGCGAGCCCAGGATGCGCACCTCGTTGATCACGGGTGCGGCAAGGCGCAGCGGCGTGATGCCCGCCACGGTGGTCTTGAGCACGATGGTCCCTTCGGGCCGCACCAGTTCCAGCGCCCGCGCAAGGCCTTCGGCCCGGCCGGTCGCCTCCACCACCACATCAGCGCCCGAATCCAGCGGGTCCGTGTCCAGCGTGGTGGCAATGCCCAATTTCGAAAGCAGCTCCAGTTTCCACGCGTGACGTCCCACACAGACCAGGTTTCTGGAGCTCAGATGCAGTGCCTGCGCGGTCAACTGCCCCAGTTTGCCGTCGCCCAGCACGATCACCCGGTCGTCCGGTTCCACCAGTATCTGCTCTGTGATTCGAAAAGCCGCCGCCAGCGGCTCCGTGAACACCGCCACATCATCGCGGATGTTTCCCGGCACGAGATGCAGGTTTTCCTCCGGCAGCGCCACATATTCGGCAAAGGCGCCGTTGCGTCCCGCAATGCCCAGCACCGTGCGGTTGGAACAGTGGTGCGGCATTTCCATGCGGCACCAGTCGCACGCATGGCACACGCAGTTGATCTCGCCCACCACCCGCTTGCCCATCAGGAATTCATTCGGCGCATGCTCCACCATGCCCACAAACTCATGGCCGAGCACGCCGCGAAAACCCATATAGCCCCGTTTTATCTCAACGTCCGTGTTGCAGATGCCTGCGGCCAGCACCTTAACCAGCGCCTCACCGGGACCCGGCACAGGCATGGGGATGTCTTCGATTCGCAGTTTTTCGTCAAACACAAGCGCTTTCATGGCAACACCTCGCCGCGCGGGACCGGTTTGGCCCCGACTGCACGCCTATATCAACACCACGAACGGGCACAAGTCAACCCAAACCCAGGAACACGCCGAAAACTTCCGGAATGGCGCAAATGTTCGCGGGCCGGAGAATACGAACAACCCGGTTCGGCAGGCACCGCCATTTTGTTTTCAGCCTGCTAAATGAGATAGAGATCAGGGATAGGACTTATTTAATAATCTGCACGAACATGATAAAATTACTTGCTTTGAGGCATGGTTGTACTCAATGTCTATTGCGTAGAAATATTGTGAGGAGGCGGCGCTTAACGGTTCCTCACACATCAACGGAAGGGTGTTTGCGATGCTGGAAGGTTCCATTTTTGGCACTGGAACGCGGGTGTTTGTGGCGGCAATGCTCTTGGCAGCCTGTTCGGCGACGGGTGAACCGGTCAATTCCGTGAAAGCGGGGGCCTCCGGCCCGCCCACTTCCAAGGCGGATGTTCCCCAGGATTGGCTGTTCAGGGCGCAACAGAACATCGCCCAGTCCGAATACAACGTTACCTGGCAGGATCATGCCGCCCTGCCGGGTCTGGGCGCCGCCTGGCAGGCGCCGAACCGGGCGCACGACCTGCGCACCTACTTCACCAGCGCGGGGCCCCGGGTGGTGCGCCGCACCGATGAGGTGGGCAGTTGGACCTGGGGTTTGGAGTTGACCGGCTTTGGCGGCGGAGTGTCGCCCTCCAGCCCGCCGTCCTTGAACGATGTTTGCACCGAGGGGAACCGCATTACCTTTGAGCGGGACGGCCTGGCCGAGTGGTATGTGAACAGCGAGGCGGGACTGGAGCAGGGCTTCACCATTTACAAGGCACCCGAATCAGGCACCGAGGTGGTGGTGCGGATGGGGGTGCGCGGCGACCTGACGGCGGGCCTGACTTCGGACGGACAAACGGCCGAGTTCCTCAGCGCGGGCGGCGTGGTTGTCATGCGCTACGGCAACCTGCACGTGACCGACGCCGCCGGCAAATCCCTGCCGGCCACCATGGCGCTCCAAAACGGCGACAGCATCGAACTGCGCGTGAACGCGGACGGCGCGGCTTTTCCGCTCACCATCGACCCGCTGGCAACCAACGCCGCATGGATGGCGGAGAGCAATCAGGCCAGCGCCTATTTTGGCACGTCCGTGTCCACCGCAGGGGACGTGAACGGCGACGGCTACAGCGATGTGATTATTGGGACATCCAATTACGACAACGGCGAGACGGACGAGGGCCGGGCATATGTGTTCTACGGTTCGGCCTCTGGTCTGTCCATTTCGCCGAACTGGACGGCAGAGAGCAACCAGGCTGGCAGCCATTTCGGCATGGCCGTGTCCACGGCGGGGGATGTGAACGGCGACGGTTACAGCGACGTGATTGTGGGAGCGCCCCAGTACAGCAACGGCGAGACGGGTGGGGGGGCGGCCTTTGTATACCTCGGTTCCGCCTCAGGGCTCTCCGCCGCGCCAAACTGGACGGCCGAAGGAAACCAGGCCGGCAGCTATTTGGGAACGTCCGTGTCCACGGCGGGGGATGTGAACGGTGACGGCTACAGTGATGTGGTTGTCGGCGTGCCCGGCTGGAGCAATGGCCAAACGGGCGAGGGTGCGGCATTCTTGTATTACGGTTCCGCCGCTGGGTTGTCTGTCACGGCGAACTGGTCGGCCGAAAGCGGCCAGGCCGACGCCAATTTTGGGTACTCCGTGTCCACGGCGGGCGATGTGAACGGCGACGGCTACAGCGATGTCATCATCGGAGCGTTGGCATTTGATGCCGGCCTGACAAATGCCGGCGCGGCTTTCGTCTACTACGGTTCGGCCGCGGGACTGCCCGCTTTCGCAAGCTGGTCGGCTCTGGGCGGTCAGGCCGCCGCCGAATTTGGATTTTCCGTGGCCACGGCGGGGGATGTGAACGGCGACGGTTACAGCGACATCATTGTGGGCGCCCCCCTGTATGACGGTCTGCTTACCGACCAAGGCCGTGCCTATGTGTATTACGGTTCAGCCACGGGACCGTCCGGCACCGAAGACCGTATCCTCGAAATCAGTCAATCCGGCGCCTATTTCGGATACGCCGTTTCCACGGCGGGCGATGTGAACGGCGACGGCTACGCCGACGTCATAGTCGGCGCACCCTTTTACGGCAACGGACAAAACTGGGAGGGCGCATCGTTTGTGTTTTATGGTTCAGCCCTTGGCCTTTCCTCCCAGGTGAACTGGAGTGCGGAAAGCGACCAGGCCTCGGCATATTTTGGCCGAGCCGTATCCGCGGCGGGCGATGTTAACGGCGACGGCTACGGCGACATCATCATCGGCGCACCCTATTTTGACAACGGCCAGACGGACGAAGGCCGGGCCTTTGTCTATTATGGTTCGGCTTCCACGCCCTCCGCGGCGATAAACTGGAATGTTGAAGGCGACGGGGCGGGCGCGAATCTGGGCTATTCCGTATCCGCAGCCGGAGATGTGAACGGCGACGGATTTGCCGATGTCATTGTGGGCGCACCCTATTACGACCACGGCAAGCAATTGCAGGGGGCGGCGTTTGTCTATCACGGCTCGGCGTCAGGCCTTTCTGCCACGGCCGACTGGCAGGCCGAGGGCGGCATGGTGGACGCTGAATTAGGCTATTCCGTGGCTGCGGCGGGGGACGTCAATGGCGACGGCTACGGTGATGTCATAATCGGGGCGCCCCACTACACCGACGGAGAGTCTTACGAGGGTGCGGCGTTTGTCTATTACGGCTCGCCCACCGGACTGTTCCCCGCGGCAAGCTGGATGAAAGAAGGCAACCAGGCAAACGCCCATTTTGGCAGTTCCGTTTCCACGGCGGGCGATGTGAACGGCGACGGGTACAGTGACATTGTGGTGGGTTCGGAAGCTTACAGCAACGGCCAGACGGGTGAGGGTCGCGCTTTCGTGTATCACGGTTCCCCCTCGGGGCTGTCTGCTTCGCCGAACTGGACTGCGGAAAGCGACCAGGCAAACGCCATGTTTGGCAATTCCGTCTCCACCGCAGGCGATGTGAACGGGGACGGATACAGCGACGTCATCATCGGTGCGCGCCAGTACAACACGGGCCAGACCTACGCGGGCCGGGCCTACCTGTATTACGGGTCGTCGTCAGGCTTGTCTGCTTCGGCAAATTGGACTGCACAAGGGGACCAGGTAAACGAATTTTTCGGCCATTCCGTCTCCACGGCGGGCGACGTGAACGGCGACGGTTACAGCGATGTCATTGTCGGCGCGTACGCGTACAGCAACGGCCAGCCAGAGGAGGGCCGGGTCTATGTGTATCACGGCTCCGCCTCTGGACTGTCCCCCGCGGCAGATTGGACCGCCGAAAGTGACCAGGCGGGCGCCCTTTTCGGCACTTCCGTGTCCACGGCAGGGGACGTCAATGGCGACGGTTACAGCGATGTCATCATCGGCGCGTACGGGTACAGTAACGGCCTGGCCAATGCGGGCCGGGCCTATGTCTTTTACGGTTCTGTATCGGGCCTGCACGCCACGGCGAATTGGACGGTGGATGGCGACAAAACAAACGCCGCCTTGGGGTGGTCCGTTTCCGCCGTGGGAGATGTGAACGGCGACGGCTACAGTGATGTCATCGTCGGTGCATACGGCAGAACCAATGGAAACGGCCAGTCGGGTGCCGGTGCGGCCGCTGTGTACTATGGCAATGGCGAGGCGGGCCGGGGCCTTACGCTCCATCCTCGCCAGCGGCTTGGCGACGACTCCGCCCCCCTGGCCCCCCTGGGCCGGACCGTGGGCAGCGATGTGCGGCTGGCCGCACTGGGCCGCACGCCCTTCGGCAGAAGCAGGGTCAAACTCGAGTGCGAGGTGAAACCCGTCGGCACGCCCTTTGACGGCACCGGCACGGTGAAGACCGCCTCCTGGACCAGCACCGGCGTGGATGGCGTCGAACTCAGCCAGCACATCACCGGACTTTGGTCCGGTGCCGCCCAGCACTGGCGCCTGCGCCTGCTCTACAACCCGGCCACCAGCCCTGTCCAGCAGAAGAGCCGCTGGCTCACCGCGCCCGTCAACGGCTGGGAGGAGGCCGATTTCCGGACGCCGGTCATACCCATGACGGGCGGCATCGTCATCAACAGCAACCGCTCCGCCACCAACAACCCGGTGGTCACCCTCGCCCTGACCTGGGCCGGCGGTGCGGGCACCGGCGTGGTGCGCATGCGCTTCAGCAATGACGGGTCCACCTGGACCGCCTGGGGACCGCTCGCGGCCTCCAAGTCCTACACCCTCCCGGCTGGCGACGGCCACAAGACGGTGCGCGTCCAATACTTGGACAAGCTCAACAACAAGTCGGCGATCTACAGCGACTACATTCTGCTGGACACCACTCTGCCCACGGGCTCCATCATCATCAACAACGGCGCCGCAACCACAGCCACCCGGTCGGTCACCCTGAAACTCACCTGGGCCGACGCCGGGGCCGGTGTGTCGCGCATGCGCTTCAGCGATGACGGCGCGCACTGGACGGCCTGGACACCGCAGACCGCGAGCCGTCCCTACACGCTGCCCGCGGGCCTGGGTTACCACACCGTGCGCGCACAGTTCCTCGACGGCGCCAACAACTATTCCGCCGTGTACAACGACTATATAAAGCTCGTGGCTCCCTGACCGAGGGGCCGGCTGACCAGAAAATGGCGGCAGAGCAGGACTTGCGCCTCCCGGAGCTTCCAGTACCGGGGGGCGCAAGTCCGCTTCGGGCGGGCCTTTTCGCGAATAGAGAAAAAGATCCCCAATTTGTCCGCCTGCGGTCCAATATGCTATTCTTTCGGCGCGTCTTCCGATTCCAAACCAACGTAAAACGCATAACCGCACCCCGCTATTTCGGGGGCGCGACCCTTGGAAAGACTGCCATGCCCGATTCCGCCGCCCTTCCCATTCCGGCTTCGATGGACGAAACGCTTACGCTGATGCGGACCCGTCTGAGCCACGTTATTCCCGATTTCGAGATTCAGGCCAAGGCCGAAATAGCCCATGAAATCAACGTGCTCAAGCGCGAGATGAACGCCGTAATCCTGGGCCATAATTATATGGAGCCCGCGCTGTACCACTCTGTGCCCGATTACACCGGCGACTCGCTCCAGTTGTCCGTTGTTGCCTCCAAGACCCAGGCGGACATCATCGTTTTCTGCGGTGTGCTGTTCATGGGCGAGTCCGCCAAAATCCTCAACCCTTCGAAAACGGTGCTGGTTCCCTCCGAGAAGGCCGGTTGCTCGCTGGCCGAGGGCATCACCCCGGAAGACGTGATTGCGCTTCGCCAGCGCTTCCCCGGCGCCATGGTTGTGTCCTATGTGAACACCTACGCCTCGGTGAAGGCCGAATCGGATTACTGCTGCACTTCGGGCAATGCCGACAAGGTGGTCAAACATCTCATTGCCGCAGGGTACAAGCAAATCATCTTTCTGCCGGACGAGTATCTTGCGCGCAACACCGCAAGTGATGTCGGTGTGCGCTATTTCGCCGCTTCCGGCTCCGATGAGGAGTTTGCGGCCCTTCCGGCGGACGAACCGGTGGTTATCGGCTGGAAGTCGCGCTGCGAGGTGCATGAGCTGTTCACCGTTGATGATGTGGACAACGTCCGCAGGCAGTACCCCGACGCGGTCATTCTGGCCCATCCGGAGTGCAGCCCCGAGGTGATGGCCAAGGTGGACGTGGCCGGAAGCACCAAGCTCATGGTGGACTATGTGCGCGAAGTGGACGCGCCCCGCTATGCCCTCTTCACCGAGTGCTCCATGGGCGACAATCTCGCCGCCGAATTCCCGCACCGTGAAATGGTCCGCGCGTGCAGCCTGCGCTGCAAGCACATGAACACCATCACGCTTCAGGACACCCTGGAGGCCCTGCGCAAGCTGCAATACCAGGTGCATCTGGACGAAGACGTCATCACCCGCGCGCGCACCCCCATCGACCGGATGATTTCCATCCGCTGAAGGAACCGTCATGAAATACTTTAAGACCTCCCAATACGTGCCCGGAAAAGGTTCCGCATGGACCTATTATGAGTGCGACGACGCGGGCGTGATTCAGCGCCAGCTCACCAATATTCCCGAAACGGGCGAAACCACCCGGGTGCCCGACCCCATCGTCAAGAAGCTCTACCGTCCAGAAGTGCTGTCTGACGCGGCCGCCGAGGAGTTTCTGGGACTCTGGGAAGCGAACTAATGGCCCGTACCATCGAATCCCCCTATTTGCCGGGGCCCGGTCCCTGGCTTCGCGGCAACCTGCACACCCACACGACTGCCAGCGATGGCAACCTGTCCCCCCAGGCCACGGTGGACGCCTATGCCGCGATGGGCTACGACTTTCTGATGATCAGCGACCATGACCGCGTCACGCCGCTCGATGCCCTCGATCCCAAAGGCATGACGCTTATTCATGGAAATGAAATCACCGCAAACGGTCCCCACATGCTCCATGTGAACGCGACCGGCAGGGTGGAGCCCTTTCGTGACCGCCAGGCGGTCATCGATTCGGTCAACGCCATGGGCGGCATGGCCATCATGAACCATCCCAACTGGGAGTCCCATTTCAACCACTGCGACCAGCGCACCCTGGCCATGCTCAACGGGTACACCGGCATTGAGATTTACAACGGGGTTACCCTGCGCGCGGAAGGTTCGCCCCTGGCCACCGACCGGTGGGACATGCTGCTCATCCAGGGACGCCGCGTCTGGGGCTTTGCCGACGACGACAACCACGACGACGTGGACCGGGGCGTCTGCTGGAATGTGGTGCAGAGTGCTTCGCGCAGCCTGGAGGCCATTCTGGAGGTGCTCCGCATGGGCCGCTTTTACGCCAGCACCGGTGTCGTAATCGACGAGATTCGCGTGGAAGGATCGCGCATCCGCGTCTTTTCGCAGAACGCCCAGGCCTTTCATGTCCACTATGACTACGGCTGCACCGCAGCGCGGGTGAACGGCTCCGAGCTTGATTTTGAGGTGCCCGACAGCGCCCGCTGGCGCTATGTCAGGATAGAATGCTTTGGCCCCGGCGCAAGCCAGGCATGGACACAGCCCTTCTTCCTGCGTGGCTGAACCGGCGAAATGCCGACAATAGGCAGAACTACTTCGCCGTTGCCCCATCCTTGACCAGGCCGGTCAGCGCGTTGCGCAAATCATCCTCGAACTGCTGGCTGATTCCCCGGAACACCTTCTTAATGACGCCGTCGGCGCCGATAAGGATGATACTGGGAATCGGGGGGGCGCCGTACGCGCGGGCCACCGTGCCCTCCTTGTCCAGCGCCACCTTCGGATTCAGATTGACGGATTGCAGATAGCCCTGAACCTTTTCCGCGTCCTCCTGAAGATTGACCGCATACAGCAGCAGCCCCTTGTCGGCAAATTCCTCGGTAACTTTCTCGACGATCGGCATTGCCTTGCGGCAGGGGCCGCACCAGGTCGCCCAAAAGTCGAGCACCACCGGCTTTCCCTTCAGCGCCGAGAGTTTCACACTGCCCCCGCCGAGCAGGGCCAATTCAAAATCATCCGCCTTCTTGCCCTCAAGCGTGTCTGAGCCCGGCTTGGTCATCTCCACGCCGTCCGGAGGGGTGAACACAAACTGGCTGTCCGTGGTCGCCACGTTTGGCTTCCAGTCGGTGATGTCCACCTGCACCGTGGCGTCGCTGGGGCCGCCGTTTGCCCCCTGGTTCTGCACGGTCTTTTTCAAATCCACATCCGCCCGGCGCAGTGTCGGCGGGTCACTTTTTGTCAGCCACACCGTGACGTCAAAGCCGGAATAAGGGAGGAGGTATCCCTCGCACTCCGCTCCATCGATGTTTTGGGTGTCCTTTGCTTCAATGGCGCCGGAAGTATCGAGCAGTTCCGTTTTGTTGTGCAGGAAACCGGCGACCCAGGTGGCTGAAGTGCCGAAAATTCCCCTGGCAACCACGCACATCAGTTGGGTCCGGGGAATGACCTCATCCGTTTTCTGGTAAGTTTTGTCACCGATAATGTACAGGCAATGGGTGGTGCCGTCGCTCACCAGGCGGATCTTCTGCCGTTGCATGGTGAAAGTGCTGGACAATCCTTCTTTTCCATTCAGAACCACCTCTCCCTGAAGAGCGGACTCGCTTGTGCTCCCGTTGGTGACCACTTTTCCTTGGAAGGATTCGGAGAATGCCACCGATTTTAGGGCCGCAGCGCTCTGCATGGCCGCCTGAACCCGAGCTTGCGGGTCTTTCAGGGGAGCTTGGGCCTGGGTGCTGTGCGAAAATGTCATGAACAGGCCCGCCACAAGGAGGGCCAAAGTGTGAAATCTTGTCATGGTTTGTTTCTCCAATCCCGGCCTGAAATTCTGGCGGGACGCTTATAGTAACCTTTTCCCGCCTTTGGATACACGTTTTTTGGCGCTTTCCAGGGGGCTGCGGCCCCCATTCTTGAACTGTAACGCCCCAGTCTCGTCTTTGTGTTCCCATCCAAAAAACTATATTCCTGCACAAATTGAATGTGCGCCATGTCCGTGCTAGAATTACCGAAGGGGTGTAATGTGATTGTTTTGCGCAGAACAAGGCGGTATTTGCCGACCGAGAGAGTGAAAGTGTCAGAACTGCGATGATGCGACCCCCGGCTGGTACAGGAAGAACAAAGGACTCCAAGCGACTCGGCGAGTTGCTGGTGGAGGAACGTATCATCACGAACGAACAGCTCGCCGAGGCTGTTCGGGAGCAGGAAGAGACCGGTGGATATATCGGTCAAATCCTTGTGCAAAAAGGCTTTGCCACGGATCAGGCAATCAGCGAATACCTGGTCCGTCAGCTAAAAATACCCCGTCTCAGCCTGCTTGATTACGACATTAACGACAAGGTGCTCCGCCAGATACCGGAAGAGGCCTGTTTGCGCCTGCGCCTCTTGGCCATAGACAAGCTTGGCCGCATTTTGACTGTGGCCATGGTGGACCCGCTCGACAAAGACGCGCTTGACGAGATCCAGGCACTCTGTCCTGACCTGCGCATCAAGCCCATTCTTTGCGATTGGGATCATTTTGAGGCGGTCAGCAAGCGCCTCTTCGGCAAAGTCCCCAAGAAACCGGAGTTCTATGCGGCATTGCGCATGGAAGCCCCCGTGAGGGGGGCCGAAAGAGCCTCCGAAATGGCGGACACGATTACGGCGGACGAACCCGGCAACATGATGCCGTCGGACTACTCGATGCGTCCGGGCGTCATGGTGCAGCCCGATACCATGATTCAAGCCGGAATCTCGGTTGAAGCGACGCGCGAACTCGCTGAAACCCTGCGCGAGGGACTGCGTGACGCCCTCCGTGACGTCGTTGAAAGCATTGCCCCGCCGATTTCCTCCGGTCCCTCGGCCGAGACGGTGGCCATGGGAGACCTGGCCGCCCGGGTCGAGGCATCGGTTCAAGACTCCATGCGCATGGTCGCCCAGGAGTTTCGCCGCGTAAGCGAAGATCTCCGCGTGAACATCGAGTCCGTCCGCCCGTCCGGCGAGGGCTTTTCCACCGGTCCTTCCGGAGAAGACCTGCGCAGTCTTGCCCGCGGCATCCAGGAGGGTGTGGGCGAGGTTATGACCTCGGCCATGGCCTCCCTGGGCGTGGAAATGCGGGCCATTGCCAGCCAGCGTGTCGGGGACGAGGAACCCAAGGGACCGACACCGGCGGATATCGCCGAAGCCATGCGGCAGACACTGGCCCCGGCGCTGGAATCCTCCATTTCCAATCTTGGCCGGGAAATGCGCGATGCCCTGGCCGCGCAGCGGGCGTCCCAGCCAGAGCCGCAGCCGGTTCCCGACTGGGGCCAAATCGCCAACAGCATTCAGGACAGCATTGGCGGCGCCGTCGAAGACGCCATGGCCGAAATGGCCGTGCAGATTAAGTCCGTCTTTGTCCAGAAAGATGTCCGCGAAACCGAGGAACAGCGGCGCGACATCACCCTACTTGCGGAACGCCTGCGGGAGACCATGGCCGAGGCCATTGCAGGCTTGCGCGAGGCGCAACAAAGCAGCATTGCCGAAACCGTGTCGGGATTGCAGGAAGTTCAGCAGTTCCAGCAGCTCCAGCAGGCAGAACTGGCACGCATCGCCGAGACGGCCCTGCAGTCCATTGCCGCCGAGAGCAGGGCGGCCCGCGAGGCCCATCAGAACACCATCGCAGAAACCGTTTCCGGACTGCATGAAGTTCAGCACCAGCAGCAGGGCGAGTTTGTCCGCATCGCCGAGACGGCCCTGCAGTCCATCGCCGCCGAGAGCAGGGCGGCCCGCGAGGCCCAGCAGAACGCCATCGCAGAAACCGTTTCCGGACTGCATGAGGTTCAGCACCAGCAGCAGGGCGAGTTTGCGCGCATTGCCGAGAGCACCCTGCAGTCCATTGCCGCCGAGAACAAGGCGGCCCGCGAGGCCCAGCAGGCCGAAATGGCCCGTTTGGCCGAGATGACACTGCAGTCCATCAGCAACGCCCGGGAAACCCAGGAAACGCAGCAGTCTCAACTCGCCCAGATCGCCGAGGCGTCCATGCAGTCGGTCCGGCAGACCACGGAGCTGATTGAGAAACATATTGTCAATGAAAGCAACCGGCGCGACCTGCTCCGTGGACGCCGTGCAAGGCACGCATCGGTGGCCCCCTTTGGCGGGGTGAGTCCCGAATCGCCGCCCACCGCAGAGGCGCTCGAGGCGGACAGTCGGCTGTTGGACGCGCTTGACTCCGAAACCCCGCTTGAATCGCTTACCTTTGCCAATTTCTTCCCCGGCACCATCAATGAATTTACCCACAAAGTGGGCCAGGCCGTTGCCGCAGCGCCGGGCGGCGAGTACAACCCGTTCTTCCTTTATGGCCATGTGGGCACGGGCAAGACCCATTTGGTCAGCGCCATAGGCAATGCCATTCTCACCGGCGAGGGCAAAAAGAACCAGGCCCGGCCGAGGGTCGGCTACGTTTCCGCAAGCCATTTTGCGCGCCGCCTTACCGATGCGGTGGCGGAAAACGCGCAGGACGCTTTCCGCGAGAACTACAGCCACTGGGACGCCCTTATTCTCGACGACATTCAGTTCCTCGGCGGAAGGGTGGAGGCCCAGGAGGAGTTTTTTCACATATTTAACGCGCTGCACCAGCAGGGCCGCCAGATCATCATCGTGGCGGACAAGGCTCCGGACCGGCTCGGGCTGTTGGAGCAGCGCCTGGTGTCGCGCTTTGCCAGCGGCATCGTGGCCGAGCTCAAAGCCCCCGAATGGGACACGCGCATGCAGATTCTGCGCCACCGTGTCGAGCAAAGCGGCGTGGCCGTGCCCGAGGAAATACTTTCCCTCATTGCCATGCGCGTTCCGGGCGACGTCCGCAAGATGACCGGCTCGCTTCGGAAAGTGGCGGCCTTTGCCAAGCTCATAGGCAAGAACATCACGGTGGAAATGGCCCAGGAAATTCTGAGCCATCTGGGCGCCGACGAATCGGCCTAGAACCCCGCCTGCGGCCGTGCTCGGCCGGGAAGTGAACGATGAAGCTGCAGAAGAAGAGACTCGAGGACATGCTGCTTGCCGAGCAACTCGTCAAGCCGGAAGAGATCCGCGAGTGTATGCACCTGCACCGTGTCACCGGGCAAAGCCTTCAGCAGTTGCTGGTGGAGAAGGGGTATCTGCAGGAAGAGGACCTGGTCATCACGCTCAGTGAGCACCTGGGTGTGCCGCACATCCGCGTGGCCAACTACAATATCCCCAAGGAAATCTTGGCCCACGTGCCCGAGGCGCTCGCGCGCCAGTATCAGATGCTCCCCGTCTCGCTCACCGGCGAAGTGCTTACTTTGGCCATGGCCGACCCGCTCAATATCATGGCCGTGGACGATCTGCGCCGCATCACCAACCATGAGGTGGAACCGGTTGTCGCCATGATGACCGAGCTGCGGGAAGCCATCAACCGCCATTACGGCGGCGACAAGGCCGACTCCATTTTCCGCACCATCGCGCGCCGGGACGCTGAAAAAGACGATGATCTCCTAGAAATACGCCCAGGAGACGAAATCGAGGACGTTTCGCTTCTCGAGGCCGACGCGGACGCCGAGCCCATAAAGCAGTTGACCCGTCTGCTGCTTTTCAACGGGCTCGAACTCGGAGCGAGCGATATTCACATTGAACCCTTCGAGAAAATTGTGCGCGTGCGGTACCGCGTGGACGGTTCCCTCGAGGAGGGCAAGGGCCCGCCCAAGAATCTTCAGCCCAACATCATTGCCCGGCTCAAGATCATGTCCGGCTGCCGCATAGACGAGCACCGTCTCCCGCAGGACGGCCGTTGCCGTCTCAAGTACAAGGGCCGCGAAATTGACTTTCGCGTCGCCTTTCTCCCTTGTCGGCACGGCGAAAAAGTTGTTCTCCGCGTGCTCGACCAGGGCAATCTCACACTGGAACTGGAAAAGCTGGATTTTGAACCACAGCCGATGAGCGCTTTCGAGGAGGCGCTGAAACTCCCGCACGGCATGATTCTGCTCACCGGCCCCACCGGTTCGGGCAAGACCACCACCCTCTACAGCGCCCTGCACCGGCTGAACCAGATTCAAACGAACGTCGTCACGGTTGAGGATCCTATTGAGTACGAACTCTACGGGGTCAACCAGGTGCAGGTGAAATCGCAGATCGGATTCACTTTCGCTGAGGCGCTGCGCCAAATTCTGCGCCAGGACCCCGACGTGGTGATGGTCGGCGAGATCCGTGACGGCGAGACCGCCGACGTGGCGGTCAAGGCCGCGCTCACAGGCCACCTTGTGCTCAGCACTTTGCACACCAACGACGCGGCGGGTGTGTTCCCCCGCCTCATCGACATGGGGGTGGAACCTTTCCTGGTGATGACTTCCGTGGCCCTTGCCGCGGCCCAGCGGCTGCTCAAGAAAGTTTGCAACGAATGCAAGGACACTGTCGAAGTGCCCGCAGACGCGCTCGAGCGCTTCCAGTACACGCCCTTCGACTACATTCCGAACCCCCAGTTCATGCACGGCCACGGATGTTCCAAGTGCAAGAACACGGGCTACAAGGGCCGCACCGCCGTAATCGAGGTCATGCTCAACTGGGCGGAACTGCAGCCGTTGGTGCTCAAGCGCGCCTCTGGAAGCGAACTGAAGAACATGGCCATCAGGCTTGGAATGAGGTCGCTCCGCCAAAACGCCCTGGCAAAGGCGGCGCGCGGAACAACCTCTCTGCAGCAGGTGTTGGATCACACTATCGCGGACTAGGAATAGGTCCGCCGCCATACAAGGTCAAATCCGGGAGCACTGCATGGACACGCCAAGCATCAAAGAACTGCTGCTGAAGATGGTCCGCGAGGGGGCAAGCGATCTGCATATCGTAGTTGGGAACCCGCCCGTTCTGCGCGTCCACGGTTCGCTTGAACCCATGGAAGGCTACGCCCGCCTCAACGCGGACCAGACCCAGGAAATCATCTACAGCGTCATGAGCGAGGAGCAGGTGGCCGAGTTCGAGGCGGAGAAGGAGTGCGACCTTTCCTTCGGCATCGAGGGATTGAGCCGTTTCCGACTCAACGTCTACCGTGACCGCGGCTCGGTGGTGGCCGCGTTCCGCTCCATTCCCATTGACATAATGACTTTTGAGGAACTGGGGCTGCCCCGCGTGGCCGCCGACCTGGCCTACCGGCACATGGGCCTCGTGCTGGTGTGCGGTCCGACCGGTTCGGGAAAGTCCACCACGCTGGCCTCCATCCTGGACAAGATTAACCGGGAGCGCAAATGCCATATCATCACCATCGAAGACCCCATTGAGTATCTGCATTCGCACAAACTGTCGGTCGTGAACCAGCGCGAACTGAACTCGGACACCAAGAGTTTCTCTGCGGCCCTCAAGCGGGTGCTCCGCCAGGACCCCGACGTCATCCTCATTGGCGAAATGCGCGACCCCGAAACGATTCAGGCGGCCCTCACGGTTGCGGAGACAGGCCACCTGGCCTTCGCCACACTCCACACCAATGACGCACTGCAGACCATCAACCGCATTGTCGACGTGTTTCCGGCAGGTCAGCAGGCGCAGATCCGCACGCAGCTCTCCTTCGTGCTCGAGGGGGTCATGGTGCAGCAGCTCATACCCCGCGCCGACGGTCTCGGCCGCGCCCTCGCGATGGAAATCATGCTTCCCAACCCCGCCATACGCTCCCTCATCCGGGCCGAGAAGCTCGAGCAGATTCCGTCCATGATTGAGATCGGCAAGGGAGAGGGCATGATGACCATGAACCAATCCCTCTACCGCCTGATGCGCAGGGGGGTCATCGCCGCCGACGTGGCGTTCAGGCGCAGCATGGATCCCGAAGGACTGCAAAGTCTCGTCGAGAAGGGAATGCGGGATTGACCGTGGGGAGGCGACAATGAGGCACACCGATCCGGCGCAATCCGGCGATTCCAGGCAGGGTGTGTCCGGGCGGGACGGGCAAAAAAGACTTGACGCTTTCTATCCGGCCCATGACGTTCCCGTCGGCATGCTTTGGTTTACCGGGATGGCCCGAATCGTGGTGCTGCTCCTTATGGTGGGCGGCACCTGGCGGATGGTTGCGGAGCGGGAGATATTTGTGGTGCTGGTGGCCACCTATCTGGTGGCGCTCATATGCAGTGTGTGGTATTTCATCACCCTCCGCCGGGGCAGGAGGGTTTCAGTCGCCCTGACCTGGACCCAGGTGTTTGTCGATTTCGGCGTGATGGCCATGACGGTCAATTTCACCGGCGGCCAGTCCAGTTTTTTCACCTCACTGCTGGTGATTGTCATTCTGGAAGCCGGCGTGCTCATGGGACTCGTGCATGGGTTTCTCTTCGCCACGCTTTCCAGCGCGTTCGTGTCCGTGGCGGCGCTGTCTCCCGGCAAAGTCCCGGCCGACGAGTTTATACACTGGTACAACACTCTGGTGCAGTTCATCTCCTTCTTCTTCACCGCTTTTGTCAGCGGCTATTGGAATCTGAGGCTGGGCTGGATGCAGCAGTTCCAGCGCGAAATTCTGGACAACATGAACAGCGGATTCCTGCTCGCCGATCATCGGGGCAGGGTGCTGGGCGCCAACCGCACGGCCTGCGGCATTCTCGAATGCTTTCAGGACGACATTCTTGGGCGCCACGTTGCTTCCGTGCTGGTTTCCGCCTCCGGAACGGAGTGCCCCATCGTGACCGCACTGCGGGAGCGCCGCGATTACTCCAGCTACGAGTTCCCGGTCCGCACGGCCAAAGGTGACGTCCGGCTCATCGGTCTCACCACCAACCGCCTTTTTGACCGCAAGGGAAAGACCACCACGGTCATTGTCTCCTTCTCCGACCTGACTGAAGTGGCGCGCATGCGCCAGGAACTGCAGCGTCAGGATCGGATGGCCGTCATCGGCGAACTGGCCGCAGAACTCGCCCATGAGATCAGAAATCCCGTTACCTCCATCCGCGGCGCCATGGAGGAGTTGCGCAAGGATCCAGGGCCCTCTCAAATCGCCGACCGCCTTGCCGTGATTGCCGTCCGCGAATCGGACCACCTCAACGAAATCGTCACGGGCTTCCTCGAATTCTCCCGAAATCCTGAAATTGAGCGCCAGAAGGTGTCTCTGGGCGGCCTGGCCCTGGAGATGAAATATCTCTTTGGAGATCGGCACCCCGGTCTGCAGATCACCATTGATGCCCTCGGCGGGGATTTCTTCGTCGAGGGGGATCCGACCCAGTTGCGCCAGTTGTATCTCAACCTGGTGCAAAATGCCGTCGAAGCCATGAACTTCACCGGAAAGCTCAACATCCTTATCCGCGGCACCGGCGCGGCGGTGGAGGTCCGCTTTGACGACGAGGGTCCCGGCATTCCGCCCGACAAAGTTGCGCGCATTTTTGAGCCCTTCTATACTGGGAAAGAACGTGGCGTGGGCATGGGCCTGGCCGTTTGCAACCGCATTGTCACGGCGCACAACGGCGTCATTCAGGCTGCCGCGCGGCCGGGTGGCGGCGCGTCCATGATTGTCCGGTTGCCCGCGGCGAATTTGGACTGACAACCCCGGGTGCCCCGCGCCCGCGAAGCCAGGAGCTGTCAAGTGGCGACGAAACACTCTGTGCTGGTGGTGGACGACGAACTGAGCATGCGCGAGCTGCTGGAGATCGTGCTTCAGGGGTCCGGCTATCAGGTCACCGCCGCCGGTTCGGTGGACCAGGCCCTGGCCCTGCTCAAGGAAACGGAATACGACCTTGTGCTGACGGACCTCCACATGAGCGACGACCGGCAGGCCGGACTGCGCCTGCTCGCGTGGCTTGCCGAGAACACCCCGGGCACCCCCTCCATCATGATCACGGCCCACGGCACCGTGGAGACCGCCGTCGAGGCCATGCGGCTTGGCGCCGCGGACTATATCGAGAAACCCTTCAAGACCAACGATGAAATCCGGCTCCGCGCGAAGCGCGCCATTGCCGAACGCAATCTGCGCCGTGAAAATGAGGCGCTGCGCACCGAGCAGGCCCGGCGCGGCCGCATGGACAGCATGGTGGGCAAGAGCCCCGCGTTCCAGGATGTGCTGGCCATGGTACGCCGTGTGGCCGGACTCCCCAGCACCGTCGCCATACACGGAGAAAGCGGCGTTGGAAAGGAACTGGTGGCGCGCGCCCTCCACAGCCTCAGCAGCCGCACCGACAAGCCCTTTGTGGCCATAAACTGCGGCGGCATTCCTGAAACCCTGCTGGAAAGCGAGCTCTTTGGCTACAAGAAAGGCGCCTTTACCGGGGCCGTGGAGGACAAAGAGGGACTTTTCGTCGTGGCCAACGGAGGCACCATCCTGCTGGATGAAATCGGCGAGATGCCCATGTCGCTGCAGGTGAAACTGCTGCGCGTGCTGGACAACAGCACCATCACCCCCGTAGGCGGAACCACGGCGGTCCACGTGGACGTGCGCATCCTGTCGGCGACCAACCGGGACCTGGACGCCATGGTTGAGGGCGGGGGCTTCCGCAAGGACCTTTACTACCGGCTCAGCGTGATACCCATCAATGTGCCCCCGCTTCGGAACCGGCACGACGACATTCCCCTGCTGGCGCACCACCTTATACGGAAGCATGCCGACAACATGGGCTGCTCGCCGAAGGAACTGTCCCCCGAGGCGGAACTGGCGCTACTGCGCTATCCTTGGCCCGGCAACGTGCGCGAACTGGGCAACGTCATAGAAAGGGCGCTGGCGCTCAGCAGTGATGAAAGCATTGGAGTGACCGATCTGCCCCCGGCCATTCGGGACTACGCTCCCGAGTCCATTCATATCGAGGACAACCTTCCCCAAACAGGCATTGACCTGGAGGCGCTGGTCGCGAAGATTGAAGTGGATTACATCCGCCAGGCGCTGGAACGCGCCCGTTACTCCCAGTTGAAAGCGGCATCCCTGTTGGGTATGACCCCGCGTTCGCTCCGCTATCGCCTGCAAAAATACGGGCTAAATGCGGACTGATCGCGCCTAAGATCCGGTATTTTCTACTATTTACCCTTTGTTTTTCCCGCCGAAAAATGCTATTCTACGTAGGTTTCCGGGAGGAAGCGGGAACCGTTTCGGGCGAGAGTGTCCGTGCGGATGGTCAGGTCTGATCTTAAGGAGAGAAGTTCCGTGCTGTCCCTCACAATCAAACGTATTAGCCGGGTAGTTTTGGGCTTGTTGGTGCTGTCCACCGTGCTGTTCGGACCGGCTGCGCAGGCGGCAGACCGAATTCCGCGCATACTCTTTGTGGGTGACAGTTGGACTGGATTCATGTGGGGGTTCCGTTCGCTGAAAGTGGCCATGGAAGCGCCGGAATATGCCGCCGACGGGCTGAACCGCTGGATTGAGACCGGCAGCAGCACGGCCATTATGGGCGCAAAGGCCTATGAATTCCTTTCGGCCGGACGCAAGAAAGCCGTGGCCGATTCGCTCGCCATGTATCCGAACATTGACGTGGTTGTCATGACGCTCGGTGGCAATGACTTCTCCGGCGGATTTCCCGTTCCCGGTCACGGCGACGACTGTGACTGGTACGACTGGTTCAGGGACAATCACGACAGCAACCCCAATAACGATTGGTCTGAAGCCATTCTTTTCGACCAGTTGAAGCTCGACATGCGCGAAATCCTGCAGAACATTTTGGTCCAGCGACCCGATGTCCGCGTGGCCATCGTGGGCTATGACTGGACCTGCCGGACCTCCTACCAGAAGGTGGACGGACTGACCATCGAACGCCAGAACGCAGGCATCGTGGCCATGGAAAAGGCCAAGCGCGACCTCGCCATGGAGCCCGAGTTTGCCGGGCGCGTGGAATACATTCAAACCATGGGCCTCATTCAGCACACCTACGGCTATTTCACCAGCAATGAATGGGGGGACACGGGGGTGAAGCCCTACCCGCCGGCGCGTCCGCTCAGCCAGGTGGATGTGTCTCCAGACGTGGCCCCCATGCCCGGTTCCCTTGCGAACGGTTACAGTCCCTGGCCGGGCGGCGACCCGCTGCACCAGGACCCGCGCCTGTGCTACATCGACGAGGACATCCACCTGCAGCGCGAGGGTTTCGACCTGGTTGCCAAGCATGCCCTCGATACGAGAATTCGCGAATGGCTCAATTATCCCAAGGCGCTGTCCATCATCGCCCAGTCCAAACTGGGCGACACGCAGAGCTACACAGTGACTTTTTCCGAGCCGGTGCAGGGCGTTGACGCCTCTGACTTCGAACTTTTTGTCCAGACCAAGTCCGGCGCGAAAGCCATGGCCATCACCAGTGTGCAGTCCGGTGCCGGCGGCGTGAAATGGACCGTGACCGCCAATCTGGGCGGCGCTTCCGGAGAGGTGCTGTTGCGCATCCTTGACGACGACTCCATCACGCGCATTGACAACGGTGTCCCGCTCGGCGGGCCGGGCGTCGGCAACGGTGTTTTCGCCTACAACGGCACCTACTATTTCCAGGACATGCTCCGTCCCGGCGACAATGATTTCAACGCCTCGCTGAGCTATCTGGACATTGCATCCCGGCCTTACTTTGCCGACTATGTGCCGGGCCTGAGTTTCAGTCCCGACCGGTTCGACGCGAACGGGGGCTTTTTCACAGACGGCGGCAGTCTTCAGGCACCCTACCAGATCCCGGGCAACGGCATGCTGGAGTCCTATGAACTCGCGCTGATCACCCACATGCTCAACCATCCCGGCCTGGACCTGTCCTCGCGGGGTGGTCCGAAGGCGCAGGATGTCATTGCGGCATGGAACAGCAACATTCTGCAGATGCAGGACACCCTGGGCGGAATCGGCAGCATCGGCGACATTCTCCTGCCGGGGTTGGACACGCTGCTTGCGGGCTATCTGACGCTGGACAATGACCCCAACAATCCTGCGCTTCACGATTCTTCCTTCCTTGCCGTGACCCTGTTGACCATGCTGAACGCCGTCGACAATTTCCCGGTGAATGTGAAGACGCCCGACCCCACCAAGTTCGTGGGATTTCCGAACGCCTTTACGGCGGGGGCCGACCCCGACGGGGACGGCTGGACAAACGAGCAGGAATATGCCTACTCCCTGCCGGACGGTGCAGAAGCCTATGCCGCAGCGGCGTTGGACCCGGGTCTGACCCCGAAACGGGGCGACGGTCTCTATGAAGCGGGCGACAGTGTGCGTGTGCCGCTGCTGGTGCATGCCTCCTGGGATGGAACCATTCAGTGGTACCGCAATGGCCAGCCGCTGACCGACAGTGTCAATGTGTCCGGCAGCAACAGCCGCTGCCTCGTTCTGTCCCCGGTTGAGACGGACAACACGGGCAGTTACACCTGTGTTTACCAGACCGTTACCGGTCCAGCGGGCGGCCGCACTGCCACCAACCACACCTATCCCGCCAGCGGTGCCGTCAGTGTGCGCGTCGGCGAAAAGGTGCCCGTTGCCACACCCCTCGGGATGGCGCTCTTCGCCGCCGCCGCGGGACTTGGCGGTGTTTCGGCGTTGCGCCGCCGCCGTCGTTAAGCATCTGACGTCAACCAGTCCATTCACGGACCGCCGGACTATTTCCGGCGGTCCTTTCTCTTCCAATCCGCAATGGAACCGCCCCTCATACCCGAGCGGGACGGTGTGGTATCATTAAGGCATGATGGTACGGGCCGTGTGGGCAGTTGATGCGGCCGGGCTTCTTCCGCAAGGGAATTTTACAGCCATGGCAAACATCAACCATTCAACACAGGCCCATACTGTTGTACGGGACACGGACGAGGCTGGACTCCCGCCCCGGTACCGGGTGATTCTGCTCAACGATGACTACACGACGATGGAATTTGTGGTGGAGATCCTTGAGCAGGTCTTCCTGAAGTCGCATGAAGAGGCGTTCAGGATTATGCTGGCCGTGCATGGGCATGGTTCGGGAGTTGCTGGTGTTTACGTGAGGCAGGTGGCCGAGACAAAGTGCGCCGCGGTGCACAGGCGGGCCCGGTCCGAAGGGTTTCCCCTGCGCTGCGTCATGGAAACGGAATGACCGCAAAACTGGATGAATGGACATCGGGCCATGTTGAGCCGTGAACTGGAAATGACACTTGGACTCGCCCTGCAGGAGGCGAAGACACGCAGGCATGAATATCTGTGCGTGGAGCACGTGCTCTACGCGCTCACGCTGGACCGTGCCGGTGTGGACATCATCGAGGGCTGCGGGGGTGACCCGCGCGCGCTCAGGCAGGTGCTGGACGGATTTCTCAGCCGCGACATTGAGCGAGTGCCCGAGGGAACCCGGGTGACGCTGCAGCAGACCGAGGCGCTCGAACGGCTATTGCAGCGCGCCTTTCTGCACGTGCAGCATTCCGGCAAGCGCGCCGTGGAGGCCGGCGACATGCTGGCCGCCATGCTCGAGGAGGAGGACCTGCACGCCGCGCACTATCTGCGCCGCCAGGGCATCACGCGGCTCGACGTGCTTGATTACATTTCACACGGCGTTATCAAGGGCGAGCGCCGCACCAACACCCCCCGTCCGCTGGACGGTTCCATGGAAGAGGGCTATCTCGACGACTACGAAGACGACGGGGACGAAGACGGGGGAGAGGATGGCGGCGCATCCATCGGCGAAAGCAGGCAGCAGAGCGCGCTGGAAACCTTTGCCGTCTCGCTGACCGCCAAGGCCGCCGAAGGCAAGCTCGACCCCCTCATCGGCCGTGAGCGGGAGATTCGCCGCGCGCTGCGCGTGCTCTGCCGCAGGCGCAAGAATAACCCCATCTTTGTCGGCGAACCCGGCACCGGAAAGACCGCCATGGCCGAAGGTCTCGCCGCCGCGCTTTACGAGGCGTCGCAGGGCCGGGGCAGGGTGCATGTGCCGCCCGAACTCGCCGTCGCCGAAGTGCTGGCGCTCGACATGCCGGGCATGCTTGCGGGCACCAAATTCCGCGGCGATTTTGAGCAGCGCGTCAAGGCCGTCGTGCGCGAGGCCGCCCAGCGGCCCAACGTGATCCTCTTCATAGACGAGATTCACACGATCGTCGGGGCGGGCTCGACCACCGAATCCACCATGGACGCCTCCACCATCATCAAGCCCGCCCTCGCCTCCGGCGAACTGCGCTGCATCGGCGCCACCACCTACGAGGCCTTCAAGAACCATTTCGAGAAAGACCACGCGCTGGCGCGCCGCTTCCAGAAAATAGACCTGGCCGAGCCGTCCGTGGAGGAAACCTACAAGATCCTGCGCGGCCTGCGCCCCCACTACGAAAAGCATCACGGCATCCGCTACACCGACGCGGCGCTGCGCTCCGCCGCCGAACTGTCGGCGCGGCACATCAATGACCGTTTTCTGCCCGACAAGGCCATCGACCTGATCGACGAGGCGGGCGCGGGTGTGCGCACCGACGGTCCCATAAGGCGCCGGGTCATCCGCCCGGCCGACATCGAGCAGGTGGTCTCCGAACTCGCCAAGATTCCCGCGCGCACCCTCTCCGGTTCCGACAAGGAGCGCCTGTCCGCGCTGGGTCAGAGTCTCAAAGACGTGGTCTTCGGCCAGGACGAGGCCATCGACCAGGTGGTGCATGCCATCAAGCGCTCGCGCGCCGGTCTGGGACGGCCCAACAAGCCGGTCGGTTGTTACCTGTTCACCGGACCCACCGGCGTCGGCAAGACCGAGGTGGCCCGCCAGTTGGCCACCGTGCTCGACAACCACTTCTCCCGCTACGACATGAGCGAGTACATGGAGAAGCACGCAGTGTCGCGCCTCATCGGCGCGCCCCCGGGCTATGTCGGCTTTGACCAGGGCGGTTTGCTGGTCGACGAAATCCGCCGCAACCCCTACACCGTGCTCCTGCTCGATGAAATAGAAAAGGCCCACCCCGACCTCTTCAGCATTCTCCTGCAGGTCATGGACAACGCCACACTAACGGACAACATGGGGCGCAAGGCCGATTTCCGCAATGTCGTCCTCATCATGACCTCCAATGCGGGCGCCCGCGAAATGGCCGCCGCAAGCATCGGCTTCAGCTCCGGCGCCGACGACAGCAGGCACAAGAGCCTCAAGGCCATCGAAAAGGCGCTGACCCCCGAATTCCGCAACCGGCTCGATGCCATCATCACCTTCAATCCGCTGCCCATGACGGTGGTCTTCGAGATTGTGGACAAGTTTATCCGCCAGTTGAACATGCAGCTTGCCGAGCGCCGCGTGACCCTCGTGCTCGACGATGCCGTCCGGCTCTGGATTGCCGACCGGGGCTACGACCCCAAGTTCGGCGCCCGTCCGCTGGCCCGCATCATCGAGACCGACATAGAAACGCCCCTGGCCGACGAGATCCTGTTCGGCAAGCTGGAGAAGGGCGGCAAAGTGACCGTCCGCCTGGCCGACGGCAAACCCACCTTCGAGTACGGCAGTGCATGAAGGCGAAGCACCACGAGACGGCCGGCGGCGTGGTCATTGACCCGTCGGGGCGCATGCTCGTAATAGTGCGAGACATTGAGCGTGAGGGGCGGGTCATTCACGAAGTGCGGCTACCCAAGGGCCACATCGACCCCGGCGAAACACCTGAACAGGCCGCCCTGCGCGAAGTGGAGGAAGAGTCCGGCTATGCCGCGCTGGAAATTATCGCCGACCTGGGCACCTGCCACAGCACCTTCGAGTTTCGCGGCAAACGCAACGAGCGGGACGAGCGCTATTTCCTCATGCGCCTCACCGATTCCCGTCGCGGTGCTCCCCAACCCACCGGCCCCGAAGAGGCCCTCTTCCACCCCGAGTGGCTCGAACCCGCCGCCGCCGCCATCCAGCTCAGCTACGAAAGCGAACGCGAATTCGCCCGCCGCGCCTTAAAGACATTAATTAAAGGATGACTGTCCCCATTTAACTTCAGGGAAGGGTCTGAAGTTTCTCTTTTAACTTGACGCAGAAATCCTTCTTATAGAAGAGGCCCACGAAGGCTGCTTGGACGTTAATATTACATAGGCGGTAGCTGCCATCTCCCTGCTTGAGAAAACTTACACAACCCACCGAAGTGGGGTGAATGTCGTCAATGCACAGGAGGTAGGCCATTTTCCCGCAATCAACAACAAAACGCCGCCCCTCCCAAGCTCCCAGCATCTCAAACAACGCCCACTTCCAAGATGCCGGGGCAATACCCTTCTCCTGCCCCTTCGCGTACCCCTCTTGCAGCCCCTCGAGTGTGTCCTTCGTGACGGCTGCAGCCACCTTTTCCCACATGGCCGGCGTCGGTGGCTTATCGTCCGGAAATGCCCTCATGGCGGAGAGGAACGTATCCAAGACGGACACGATAACGTTGCCGGTGGGCGACGCGCCCAACTTCTGCACACGGAGTAGAATCTTGTCAGCCGGAATCGAGTCGTCGTCGTAGGGCAATGGGAGAATAACATAGTTCCTTTCCCAATCCTTGGGAAGGGCACTTGTATCCAAAGGCGGCCCGAGCAGCGCGGTGACGAACTCTGGTTCGATATTCTTTGCGGTTGCGGCGCTGCAAAAGCGCCATTTGCCGAGCGTATACTCCTCATAGCCAAGCACGACAGACGGGCCATTCTTAGAGCCGTTCCGAAGCAGTTGAACCACGAAATCCCGGTGTCCCTTGCTGGTCACATCGCCCGTAACCAGCGCATCCGTGCTGTCTGAAAACTTGCGCCTGAACAAGCCAAAAAAGCCTTTCGCCTGATCTTCTGTCAGTGGATGGGCGGCGGCATAGTCGTCAGGGAGAAACATCCGGCTGTATTTGGCCATATCATCCTCGATTATGGCAGCGATAAGCTGGGCATTCATTTCTTGTAGAGCGTCCCGTGCCGGCTTCACCCCGGACTCATCGAGAACATGATCGTCCAAGCTTCGATAACGGTAGGACATGAGGAGCCCATCCTGGTTCCAAGAAAGGGAATAATGCTCAAGCATATCCACCGTCATTTCGCCAAATATCCCCGCCGGGAAAACCTTTTCCGTATACGAAGAATCGCCGGTTTGTGCGGCGAAAGAGCCCAGACTAAAAGCAAACAGGATACAGATTGACAATGATATTTGTTCGTGCGAAGGTATATTCATGATCACAACTCCTTACATAAGACCAAGTAACCTCGATGTACGATAGCGACGCAGGATTATCGTTCCCTAACATTTCCTTGAAGATCAGTCTTCACATGGAGTCCCTAGCTTGATATCAGGCGTAAACACCAATTCCTGCTGAAACCGCTGGAATATCGGGATATTGACATCCACCATTAACTTAAAATCCTTTATTTCGCCATGGATGCACTCCTTCCCATCGGAACAATTGTGTTGCGTCAAGCCACCGCCAAGGGTAAAGTGAGCAGCGCCCGATGCCGTTACGCCATAACCACCGTTTCCTATCACCGGAAGTGAATAGGATATCGTACCCTTTAACTTCAGCCCAATAGATGTATCAATATTCACTGTGGCCTGCGTCAGCATGGGACTACAAGCCGCACAGGGAGAATACAGGATTCCGCCCACTGTGACTGGAATTGACAGGTCTACCAAAGCATATGCATCGATTTCCGGCTTTACAGGAACCGTGTCTCCGCCTATGGTCTTGAGCCATCTTAGAAAAGCGCCTGGGAGAGGTAGGGGAATTTCTGTCTTTATACTGACCAAGGTCGTCGTGTTCGTGGCACGCGTGACAATATCGTCGCAGCATGGCCTGGTTTCGCAGCTCCAATGCGTGTCTCCGAAAGATATTGTCCCGGAGTTCACGTAATCCGCAATCTTCTCAAGATATTTGATACCCGAGAGGAACTTTTTTAGGGCTTCCAGAAGCTTGTCGAGTTTACCTTGTAAGGCAGGCCATTGGGAAAACGGATTGAAATCTACCGGCAACGTACCGGGAGTCCAAGAATCGGAAAACACAGCACAAACGGTGATCTCGCCAGCCCTGCCGAATGTCACGGTTGCGCCAAGCGGATCATTTGTTGGATCGTCAGCCTGAATTCCCTCTCCGCGCCATTTCACGAATTGCGCTCCTGATTTGCTTATGGCCTCAACATGCACCTGGCCCTGATAAGGATAATACTTCTTCTCCGGATTTTCCGGTGTGCCCACGCGCACATAGCCCATGCACTCAGCGGGACTGGTGCTGCGGGGCGTAGCCTCAAGTACTACCCTCAATGTTGCTTCATTCTTGAAAAACGAGGCCGTCGGCACCTCGTTGCCGTGCCGCTGGGGAAAGATAACTATAGGATTGCTATACATGTCCTGACCTGTTCCGTCGGGTACGAAGTTGTTCCAGTGCGTGAACATGTATCCCGGATTCGGCGTAGCCAACACGGTGACAGGCCATTCATGACTCCAGGATGGGTCCGCTGGCGGGCGCGACTCGTCCACATTACCAATCGAAAGGTACTGAATTTCGGAGTTGTCAAGCCCCCCACCTATTCCAACGGTCGAGATTCCACCGTCCCCTATATGCGCTTCCTGATCAATGAACGTCACATCTGGGGGGAAGCTATCGTAGTATAGTTGCATCCCACTGGCGCTCCACCCCAAGAGCACCGTGCAAGCTGGGCCGAGGCTGCGAGAGACATACTCAAAGCTCCAACCATCTGCACCACAATCATTCCCTGGGCTAAACCGAAGCGTTATCGGTGTGTTCTTGGGGCCATAGAAACAACTCTGATGTGTGTTGCTGTTTTCCTCTCTGTACGCGTTGGTCGTCCAGGCAACTTTGCAATAGGGGGCGTATGGGACGGTAAGCTCACAGCGCCGGAAGTTTGCTGTTATGGTGGGCACGTTGCGTGTTATCCGGAAGGAATCACAAATCAGGCGGCTGTTGTCAATTCCGGTTCCGGGTGCCGACCAACCACAGAACTCCCAGCCTTCCTCGCTGTCTGCTTTTGCCAGCACAGCTACCACTGTTCCAGCCGGATAGGCGGTGTTTGGCGACAAATTCATCAAAGCCGTATTGCATTCATCCACACAAGAAAAGCCAGAACAGGAGCGCTGTATCACACCCAGGGTACAAGGTTCACCGCAACTTGAATTCCCACAGTCGACCGTCGGCGGAATGGGTGGAACAATAATTGGGTCTGATGAAGCCGAGGTCGCTGTGCGTGTGTTGTGCGCTGAAGGAGCGGGGAGGGCGTAGGCAGGAAGCGAAGAAGCCCAGTTCGCCTGGGGATACCCCTTTGCCAGTGCGGCGGCAGGATATGCGATCGAACCAGCATTGGGATTATCCGACGACGCGAGCATTTTCCAGTGGTCCAGATTGCTGATGCCGTCCGCGTTGCCATCGCCGGTAGGCGCCAAGAACTCCTGCTGGGTTCTGTCGTAATAGGTGTCATCGGACAAAAGGCTCTCTTGAAAATAGTTGTCGAACAAGTGCTGCACCATCTGTACTGTCGGATAGTCGCCCAACGTCATGTATGCTGCGATCGCCCGCTGGATGTGTTGATCCTCCCCGTCCAAATCCAGAGCCACCTGGGCGAGGTTCTTTGTCCAGGCCTGCCAAAGAAAGGTGTTAATGACTCCGCCCGGATTCGGCTGATCCAGGGTTGCGTCCTTGAGCGCCGCTTCCAACAGCACGAATTCATCGGCATCGGGGATGCCATTTCCCGCGCGCAGTTCATCGCCATTCTCATCAAAGGCGATCCCATTCATGTCGAGCACGCCACCGTATGGCAGGATGCCCAATTCGCTCGTCAGGTATTCCAAGTCGCCCCTCAGGTCGAGCGCATCGACGCCGGGGCGCTCGACGAACTGGGCGCTAAGTGTGTAATCGTGATCTAGAACGACGTTTAAGCTTGCGTTCTTCCGGTCGTCCGTGAACATCCCCTGCCAGGAGTGGAACTTCCAGTCTGTCGCGCTGTTCACTGCACTGATCGCAAGGGTGGCAGGATTGCAGTTTGGACATTCCGTCTGGGTGGAATCGATTGGCCATTCGTCCAGGGAATACTTGGGCAGCGAGTAGCTGCCCGCAGGATGGACGGCTCCCTGGCCCTCTTGGCTGATTGTGACAGTGACATGCGGCGGCAGAACGTACCCGACCAGGTCAGAGAGGTCTGGAACCGCGCTGACGTCGTTCACGCGGCCGAGGGCATACCCCACGCTATTTTGCCAAGTTTGTGGCACCGATGACATGTGGAGATCGGGCAGTGTGGCAAGCGCCGCAAAGTTGGCTGCCAGGGTCGGGTCTTTGCTCAGCGCGTGGAGCCACTCGTCAACGTTGCTAAATCCGTCGCCGTCGAAATCACCCTCCAGACCCAGTCCCGTAACATAATCGACGCCCACACTCGAGGGGAACGGGATAACTGTTGAAATATTGTGGGCGGCCTTGAACATGTACGACGCCGCGCCCATAATGGTGGCGTTATACGGCAGAACAGATTCCGACCAGAACGTGAAATAGGCGGCAAAGGTGTGCAGTTCAGCGGCGGAGGGAAACACGTAGTGTCCCGTTGTCGTGTCGGCGTCCGTGATTCCATCAGCATAGCTGTACCAAGCTGACACGTTCTTCCAGTACTTCCGCATGACCTCTTCGTGGAGTGGATGGGCCGGGTTCTTCAGGCACTCGTCAAGCATGGCAAAACGGAGGAGGTCGGGCATGTCATGGTCGCTGGCGGTCCGGTCGTGCTGGTCTACACCCAAATCTTCGCCGATATGGTAGGTGCCGATGATCGGCCTGGTGTTCGGGTCGGGATACATGATTTCGAGCCAAGTCTGGAAGTCGTCCAGGACATTGTGTTCCACAAAGCTTGCTGTGACGGTCCGGGGTGCGGTCTGCTGACCTATGGTCACGCTATAGGGGTTTCGGAGTTGGTCCGGCTGCTGGTCTTCCCCCCAGTGGTCAAAGCGCCAGCCGGGATAGGGGTTTGCTGTGAGCGGGACAACGGTTCCGGGGGGATAGTGGTACGTGCCCGACTCCGGGCTGGTGTCGCCGAATCCGTCTGCGGCTATGTAGAATGCGGTCTTGTCGCACAGGTCGAACTGCACACAGAGCGCAGGTGTCGTGTTCTCATAGTGGGCCCTGGTCATGACCACAATGGAAGCGGGTGCCACGTTGGGTGCCCAGGTGTCCGTATCCGTGCCCTCCCACCCGGTCAGGCAACTGTTGTCATCCGGCGTGGCGGACAGTAGGACAGGATCATCCCATCGGTAATAGTGACGGCCAACTGCCGGTGAAACCGTTCCGGTCCCGGTTCCGGTGCCACAAAGGCCGATTTCCAGCCTGACATCCGCCGGAGCAAATACGGCCTTGATGACGCGGCTCGTATCCATGGTGAGCGTGATTGGGTTCGATGCCGGGTAGGACGCACCCTTGTCGTCCACCCAGCCTTGGAAGACCCATCCCGGCGCGGCATTGGCCGTGACGGAGCGGGTTTCAGCCCTTCGACAGGCCCAATCGCCCGGCGCCGGACTGACGGTGCCGCCTCCATCGGGATCAAGTATGGCGAGCGTGTAGACGCCATGGTGGTCAAATACGGCGGTGACGGTGATGCTTTGGTCGATATAGATCGGAGTAACTGGATTGGACGGGTCTTGGACGGGGCCGTTCCAGTGCGAGAAAACATAGTCCGGGTTGGTCTGAACGGCTTCCAGAACACCCGACGCCCCTGGTGGCACCGGTTGGACACCCACGAAAGGCAAGACGGAACCCGAAGCTTCGGGGGATACCGCGATGGTTGCCAGCACCTCCGTCTCGCAGGCAAAATCGCGATACACATCAATACCGTGGGTGGCTATTTCCCCAACGTCGGTGCAGGTGGTATTCGTGGGCGTGGGTTCCAACCCGGGGTTGTTCAGCGCTATAAGGAAGCCATTTTTTTCCTCGTTGCCATGCAGATTGCCGCTGCCGAGCGTCGCCAGTTCCGTGACTGCCGTGTTTACCAGTTGGACGCCGTACAGCGTCCCTTTCCCAGCAAGTCCTTCAATACTGGCCAGTCCGGGGTTGTCTCCGCATAACACCACCGCCATATACTCATTCCGGGCCAGCGCGCCCAGCGATAGAATACTGGGATTACCGCTCAGTGCGATCAGTTGGAGCGCAGGCAGTTTTGGACTGGTTCCGTCAACGAGCATCGTCTGGAGTGTGGCTTCCGTGATGCCGGTATTTTGAACGAATAGGTCCATAAGATTTGTCATCGTTGCGAGTGTGCTTATGTTTTGTGCGACATTCGGATTGTACTGATCATCCCAGAGGATGAAATTGTCGTCAAGTGAGAGAAGCAGCAGGGATGTCTTGTTGGAAAGCCCCTCCAGCGAGTCAAGGTCATTGCCGCACAGGTTCAGAACCAGAAGCGAATCGAGGGATGCCAGGGGTGCGACATTCCTGAGATGGTTTGACGGGCCTGAACTGGCCCATGTAAACGCGGCTAAGAACTGGTCGGCCCCACCCAGGTCGAGGGATTGCAGATTCGTCATCCCAGCCAGGGGGGCCAGGGGATGGGGCTGATAGGGGTTGAACGACTGGGTCAGGTTATTGTAGCCGAGGTACAGGGTCTGCATGTTCGTGAGCGCGCCCAACGGCCTCAAGTCGGAGATCTGATTATCGCGCAGATCGAGATAGGTGAGTGAGCTGAGGTATTGCAGGCCGTCCAAATTGGCAATGCCCAGTCCCCGCGCCTCGAGCATGGTAAGACCGTCCACGTCACCCCATAGCAGGCTCGCGTTAACGTCGAATTTGTTGGCCGCCGCACGCACGGCCTGCTCCAGTTGCCTGTCCTTGAATTTTATGCTCGCCGTGAGGTCCTTGTGGCTAACCGCGCGCACCGTTGTGTCAACGGTCAGGCTGTCGATAGTGAGACCCGAGTCCCCGACTATGCGCATCGTGCCCCCCGACGGCGTCACCTCCCAATGGTCGAACACCCAGGGAAAGTCGGCCAGGGCAACGAGCGTAAAGGGATCATCCGCCAGGTGGTCCGTTCGGCTGGCGATGGGCGAAATGAACTGGCCTTCGGTCTCAACCGTGAGGGACTGGAAGTGTAGATCCTCGAAATGGATGTCGCCAAAGTCATTCTCGATGTTCGCCATTTGTGCGAGCTTTTCTTCCTGATCGCAGGTGTCACCATGGAGCATGTCCCGGTAGGCCCCGAGCACATCGCCAACGGCTGGTTGCTCGGTGTGCTGGTCAAAGGCGACTGAGGCATAGGCTATTATGAATTTCGCGTAATTGGAATACCTTCCGGTGCTGCAGTTCTGTTGGGCATCGCAACATACCTCGGGGCCGGTGAAATCCTCGCCAACGCTAAAAGGCCACGGCATGGGCGCAAACAAGTCGTATAGTGCGGCATTTGCGTCTCGCAATTGCCACCCGCAGGCCAGTCCAAGAATGAGTCCGTCCATCACAGAGGCGGGGTCTCCAAGCATGCAATAGCCGGCAATGAGGACTTCGAGACTGGCCTCCTGCGTGTCGCTGAGGGTCGGTGATGGGATGCCCATCGTCTGGATGATGTCGCAGATGGTCTGCCACTGTGCCAGCGCGGCACCGTGGCTCACCCCGCCATGGGTTGAGAAGTCAATGCTGGGCGTGTTCAGCACCTCCTGAACGATCATCAACTCGGCCTCGTCCGGTATCATGTCGGGGCCAAACCAAGTCGGTTCCCCATTTTCGATTGTGAAGCCATTTATGTCAAGCGCTGCGGGATTGATCGTAGAATTTAGCGCACTCAGGACCGTGCCAAGAGCCCCACCTTCCCCGACCAGGTTCAAGTTCAAACCCTGTGTTTTGGGAATGTTAGCCTTTTGCGCAGAGCGGGACTTTCCGGCAGTGCCCATCGAGCCTTCTGAACCCTGGTTCACAGCACCCGTGGTGATGCCCACCACTGCACTCGTCAGCGCATCAAGTTGGCTGTCGATTTGTGCCCGTGCCTGAGACGAAAGTTGCAGCCCCGGAAGTGCATTTTCCAGTTTTTGCAGGCTTATAGCCGCGATGGGAATATGCACTGGTGTAACGGCAGGCGTTTCTGGAGAGATGACTCTGTTCGCTGAAAGCCTGTTGGACGCCGCCAGAGGCGATGCTGTGAGCGCCTGGGTTCGCAATGTTTCCGGGTTCGGGATCCCCTGTGCGGTCGTCAGCTCCTGCAGCAAACGCTGTGCCCCTTGTGCAACCTCACCATGTGCCATCGGTAATTCTGGCTTGACTAACGCCCCCCCCCCCCCCCCCGCATTCCCCGCAAATACCGCATATACCCCGCCGCCTGCCAAGGCCAAGGCGACCAGCATCAACGATACGGATAGCGCCCCGCCCGCCCGAATACTCCTCAGTCCCTTCTTCATGATCCTTGCCTCTTCACCAGCCATTATGGTTTCCCCCGCGCAAAGGCACCCCCTTTACGAAAGCGTCACCCCTAAATGTCATACGCATCATCCACTATCTGATGCGATCATTAAACTATCAGAGTTTGTCGGCTTTGTCAACAGAAATATTCGATGCCCATGTGTAACGTTTGGGGAGGCCTTACCTAATATGGAAAATGCGGATATGTAGGTATTACTCCTTCACAACGGATATATGCCGCATATAGGGTGTGGTGACAATGTATAACTCCTGAGATGTTAACGTGAAGAACGGGCTTCCGACCGGCATCAACTCCAGACAAAACGGGTCTGTTGCGCACTTTCAGCGCTTGTCCTTCGCGGGAATCCGTTTTCCCGGGGCGTTGCCCCGGGCTTTCTTCTTGTGCGCCTTTGGCGCGTCGGAAGAAAAGACGGAAAGGGGGCTTCTCCCGGCACGCATGCTCGGCGCGAAGCATGCGCGGCCTGCGTCGGGCTTCATGGGGCAGCACACACTCCCCTCTGTTTTTCGGATGGGCATTTTTACGTGCGCACTCCCCCGACTATTCCCCAACGTTTGACAACTTTCGCCCATAATTGCTATTCTTTCGGTTCTGCCGGGCTTGAAAACAAAGGGGTTACGCACAGGCGCATCCCTCCCGGCGCAACAGGTTCAACGGCGCTTCGCGCGCCGCTTTTCCGGAGGTCTTATGCACCCCTATCGCACCCACACCTGCGGCGTTTTGCGCACGGAACATGCCGGCCAGACGGTCAAACTGTCGGGCTGGGTACACCGCAAGCGCGACCATGGCGGCGTGATCTTTCTCGACCTGCGCGACAATTACGGCCTTACCCAGATTGTGGTCAATCCGGAACACCCGTGCTTTGCCGAGGCGGAAAAATCGCGCAACGAGTTTGTGGTGACGGTGGTGGGCACCGTGGTGGCGCGGACGCCGGAGACGGTGAACGCGAACATGCCCACGGGCGAAATCGAGGTGGTGGCCGAGGCCTTCGGCATCGAGTCCACCTGCGACGCGCTGCCCTTCACGGTGAACCAGGAACTGGAGTGCCCGGAGGAGACGCGGCTGGAGTACCGCTTCCTCGACCTGCGCCGCGAACGCATGCACAAGAACATCCTGCTCCGCTCGAAGACCTCCGCGCTGGTGCGCCAGCACCTGGTGGAGCGCGGCTTCGTCGAGTACCACACGCCCATTCTCACCGCATCGTCGCCCGAGGGCGCGCGCGACTATCTCGTTCCCAGCCGCCTCTATGCGGGCCAGTTTTACGCGCTGCCGCAGGCGCCCCAGCAGTTCAAGCAGTTGCTGATGGTGTCGGGCTTCGACAAGTATTTCCAGATTGCCCCCTGCTTCCGCGACGAGGATTCGCGCGCGGACCGCAGCCCGGGCGAGTTCTACCAGATCGATATGGAGATGTCCTACATCCAGCAGGATGACCTCTTTATAGAACTCGAAATGATGCTGGTGCGCCTGTTCAAGGAACTGAGCAGCAAGCGCATTGTGGCAGAAACCTTCCCGCGCCTCGCCTTCCGCGACTCGGTGGAGTGGTACGGCACCGACAAGCCCGACATTCGTTTCGATATGAAGATGGTCGACTGCACTGACCTGTTTGGCAACTGCGAACTGAAGGTCTTCTCCAGCCAGATCACCGGCGGCGGCGCGGTGAAGGTCCTCAACGCCAAGGGCGCCGCGGCCCAGGCGCGCAAATTCTTCGATGACGCCGAGCGCTACGCCCGCGGCGAGGGCGCCAAGGGCCTCGCATGGCTGGCGCGCAAGGAGGGCGAGTTCAAGGGCCCCATCGCCAAGTTCCTCAGCGACGCCGAAAAGCAGGCGCTCATCGAGCGCATGGGCGTCGAGGAAAACGACGCGCTGTTCTTCGGCGCAGGCGCACGCGCCGAAACCAACAAGCTTATGGGCAAGGTCCGCGCATGGCTCGGCAACGCGCTTGGACTGATTGACCCCACCATTGCCTCCTTCTGCTGGATCGTCGATTTCCCCATGTACGAGTGGAACGACGACGAGAAGAAGGTGGATTTTTGCCACAACCCCTTCTCCATGCCGCAGGGCGGGCTCGACGCGCTCAACACCATGGACCCGCTCGACATCCTCGCCTACCAGTACGACATCGTCTGCAACGGCATCGAGCTGTCCTCCGGCGCCATCCGCAACCACCGTCCCGAGGTCATGCTCAAGGCCTTCGAGATTGCGGGTTACACGGAGGATGTGGTGAAGTCCAAGTTCCCGGCCCTGTGGAAAGCTTTCCACTACGGGGCACCGCCGCACGGAGGCATCGCGCCCGGCCTCGACCGCATCATCATGCTCCTCGCCGATGAGCCCAACATCCGCGAAGTCATCGCCTTCCCGCTTAACCAGCGCGCGCAGGACCTGCTCATGGGCGCCCCCAACACGGTAGAGCAGCGCCAGTTGAATGAACTGCACCTGGAGATCAATTACCCGCCGGAGACAGTGTAAGGGTAGGGTGCGCGAAGTGGTGTGAAGGATCTTTTACTGGGAGCGCCGGCGTCCCGCCGGCTCTTTTGGAACGAGGACGAACACAAGACAGCCGGCGGGGACGCCGGCGCTCCCAGTAAGAGACGGTTCGCTCCCTTTCCCCCATCCTCAAACGATCTTGTCGCCCTCGTAATCGGAGGGCACATCGGCACCCATGAGGCGAAGCGCCGTCACGCCCAAGTCCTGGATGTGGGGCCTGTCCTTGGCGAGCTTGCGGTTGGTGAAGAGCATGCCCGGGCATAGCGTGTATTCGGTGGCGGCGTGCTCGCCGCTCCATTTGTCGTCGTTGGGCGAGAACAGTTTGTCCTTCACACCGCCAATCGCGCAGTTCTTGTCGCTCTGGTAGGCCCTGCTATAGCCGAGACTCATATCGGGCGCTTCCGCCATCGCCTCGCCCTTGTACACCCCGCGCAGGTGCAGGTCTGCGAATACGGTCTGTCCGGTCGCGGGGTCCTTGACCTGGAGCAGTTTGTCCCGAAGTTCGGCGGCCGTCTTCTGCGCTTCGGCGGGGTCAACACAGCCGAAGGTCTCGCGGCCGCGCAGGTTGAGGTAGAGCGAACTGATGCCCACGGAATAGGCTTTGGTCTTCGCCCAGTCAATGCCCTGCAAGAAACCGCCCGCCGCCCTGCCCGGGTCGGACAGGGCCAGGTAGCCGTTCTCCCGCAGCCAGGCATTCAAATCGAAGCCCGTCCGCCAAGTGCCAAAGCCGTGGTCGGACAGGACAAACAGCGTGTCGCCCTCTTTGAGCCGTTCCATCACCTTGCCCGTGATCGCGTCCGCCTTTTTGTAGGTCATTTCCAGCGCCTTGGCAAAACGTTCCGGCGCGCTGCCGTCGTAGAGCGGATGCTTGGGATCGCGGAAACGCCAGAACATGTGGCCGACACGGTCCGTGGCGGTCCATGCGGCGATAAACAGGTCCGAGGCACTTCTGTCCAACTCGTCCAGCGCCAGTTTCTCATGCCAGGCCATCGTCTGTTCCACGTCCTTGAGAAAGGCGTCCTCGTCCAAATCGCCCTGCCGCAGCGCATGGGTGTCAAAGGCCCAGCCCACGGTCTTAAACAGGCCAAAGCGTTCCGCCACCACCTCGCTGAATTCATCCGGCGTGGAGAAAGACACATAGGGCGCTTTGGGGTGAAACTGCGCGCAGGCCATGTAAACCCGGACGCAACCCTCGCTGATTTCAAAGGGGTAGAAGCGCGTAATGCCTTCCACGGCATACTTGCCCGTGACCTGGAAATGCAGTTCCATCCAGTCGGACCACTGGCCGGGAACGAGTTCAACGGTTTTCCCGCCCGATTCGGCCTTTCCGCGGCCGCCTTTGCGGTCTACTTGAAAGCGGATGTCCGCCTTGGCGTAGGCTTTCGGATCGCCGAAGGGGAACTGGGTGTTGCGTGGTCCCGGTGCCGAAAACAGGGACGTTCCTTCCCCGTCGAAAATCAGCTTTGCGCGCTGGCCGCCGCCGATATCCGCCTTCAGTTTGGCATCGTCAACGTTGTCGGACAGCGAGAAATAGGTGCTGGAGGTGCCGCGCAGGTCGGGCACACCCAGTCCGCAGATCATGAACCCGTTCTTGAGCGAATCGGCCGGGAAGACAAAGGGTACGTTGACGATTTTGCACTTGCGTCCCTGCGCATCCGCCACGGACCAGAAGGGGGTGCCTTTGCGGTAGTTAATCCCCCGTGCCGGGTCGGTGACGCTGCCGTCGGGACCGAACTTGGGGGGCTCCAGTTTGCCCGTGCCCACATAGGGCGCCGGGCCGAATTTGCCCCGCGGGTCACGGCGGATAAAGTCAAAAATATTGTGCCCACCCGGATTCTTGCAGGTGCCGAAGGAATTCCACGCCACCGGCGACTGCGGCGGAATGGTGGAGGCAAGATCATAAAACCCGCCCTGGTCGCGCAGCCTGGCCAAGTTTGGCAGTTCGCCCCGGCCCAGCATTTCCTCGATCACGCGGGGCTCCACACCGTCAAAACCCAGCATGATGACCCGTCCGGAATTCTGCGCCCCGGCACGCCCAATGCTAAACACACTCCCCGCGGCCAGACCCATCCCCGCCCTTCTAAGAAACTGTCTGCGGTTCATGGGGTTCAGGGGGTCACCATAAGTCTTCATTACAGCCATTCTGCACCTTTATGGATTCTACCCCCTTCTCACGCCCGAAGCGCTGCGCTCACCCCATTCCGCCCCTCTTCCGCCTTCAATTCCTAATTCCTAATTAAGTAGTTGTGGCTCCGCCGCAACTACGAATGGATGTAGTCCTGCTTGTTCTTTCCGGCAAACTCGCGCAGTCGGCGCATCACGTCCTTCTCAATCTGCCGGATGCGCTCCCGGGTCAATTCAAAGCGACGTCCCGTTTCTTCCAGCGTATGCGCCGTGCCGTCATCCAGTCCGTAACGATATCGCACGATGTCCGCATCGCGGCGGCTGAGCTGGCCCAGCAGTTCATCCATCTGCTGGTCGCGCTCGATCTGCTCCAGCGCGCCGTCCTTGCGGTGCGGCTCATAACCCTCGGGGATGCTGCGGCCCGTGCCCGTGTCGATGGGCGAGGTGCTTTCCATGGGGGAAATGGTGTCGGCAAAGGTCTCCAGCTTTCGCACCTCGGCCAGCTTTACGCCCATGGCCGCGGCAATGTCTTCCCCGCTGGGCTGGTGGCCGGTCTTGATGTACAGTTCCTCAACCACCTTCTTGTACTTGGCCAGGTTGTCTGTGATGTATACAGGAATGCGGACAGTGCGTCCGTGGTTGGACAGCGAGCGTGTGACGGCCTGCCGTATCCACCACGTGGCGTAGGTGGAGAATTTGCAGCCCCGCTCGGGGTCAAAGCGGTCCACGGCCCGCATCAGTCCGAGGTTGCCCTCTTCGATCAGGTCGAGCAAAGGCAGCCCGTAGTACAGGTATTTTTTCGCAATGCTGACAACGAGCCGGAGGTTGGAACAGATCAGCTTCTTCCGGGCTTCCTGTTCGACCTCGCCGCCTTTCTTGAGTGCCCGTGCAAGCCGCAACTCGTCAGAACCCGTCAAGAGCGGAATCCTTGAGATTTCCGCCAGATAGGTGCTGAGTCCGTTTTCCTTCACATCCATCATCGTCACAACCCCATTCAGTCCAAGTCAATCCATATCTCATTCATGGTAACGTATTGCCAATAAGGTATATTTCTACAGTCAGGTCTTGTCATTGTTTCAAATTAGACTGCGTAATGCAATTTGCCCTCCAACCTTGGGGGGCGACTCTTTTTGGAATAAGCACCGGCACTGCCGGACTGCAAGGAAGGGAGATTAGGGCTTTCCGGGCCAGCCTTCTGCGCCGAGCAGGGGTACAAAGCGGCAGGCCATGCCGCGTTCTTCCCGGAATTGGCCGCCATCACGGGTGATCCGCACCAGGCGCTGTTCTTCCCGGTCCCCCACGGGCGCCAGCAAGCGTCCCCTCTCGGAAAGCTGGTCCAGCAAGCTCTGCGGCACGCGCGGGGCGCCCGCCGTGACCAGTATGCGGTCATAGGGGGCGCCTTCGGGCCAACCCGTCGACCCGTCGCCCACCACACAGTGGATATTGTCGAACCCCATGCTTTCCAGCAGCGTTTGCGCCGTGGAGGAAAGGGCCGCATGGCGTTCCACGGTGACGACCTCCCGTGCCAACCGCGCCAGCACGGCACACTGGTAGCCCGAACCGGTGCCGATTTCGAGCACCCGGTCCCCGGGCTCGACACCCAGCCATTCGGTCATTACCGCCACCATGTAGGGCTGGGAGATGGTTTGTCCGCAACCAATGGGCACCGGACGGTCTTGGTAGGCATCGGGCATGCCTTCATCGGGAATAAAACGGTGCCGCGGCGTGGACAGCAGGACTTCGAGCACCCTCAGGTCGCGCACGCCCCGGAATTCAATTTGGTCTTCCACCATGCGGCGCCGTTCAGAGGCCCGCCGGTCGGCTGTGTTGCCCGACTCGTTTTCCATCATGAGAATATTATGCCATTGCCCTTGGAAGGTGGGCCGTTTCGGCACGCCCATTTTGACCTTGATTAATGCGCTAAGTGATTGCTACAATAACATAAGTGCCGCTTTCCGCGGCGCATTTCTTTCTCACCAAGGAGCTGTTGGCAATGAGTAAACAACAAGTGTTTTTCAAACAGGGCGCCGTCGGCGTCCAATCGGATCTTGAGGACGAACTGGAGCAGCAACTCGCCATGGCGAGTATGGAATCGCTGCTCGGCGAGGCCCCCACAAACTTCAAGGAAGGCGAGGTCGTCCGCGGCCGCGTCGTCGAGATTGGCGAGGACCGCGTCCTCGTTGATATCGGCTATAAGAGCGAAGGCGTCGTGGCCACGGGCGAATTCCCGCAGCCGGACCAGCTCAAGATTGGCGACGAGTACGATTTCTACATCGACGAGCCCGAGAACGAGCTGGGCATGCCGATCCTGTCCAAGACCAAGGCGGATCGCATCAAGAACTGGGAGCATATCCAGCAGATCTACGACAACGACGGCGAGATTGAGGGCGTGATCACCCGCCGCGTCAAGGGCGGCCTCAAGGTCGACATCGGCATCGATGCGTTCATGCCGGCCAGCCAGCTCACCTTCCGCCCGACGGGCGATTTGGAAAAGTTCATCGGCCAGAAGATGGAGTTCAAAATCATCAAGCTGACGCGCCGCCGCCGCAATGTGGTGGTCAGCCGCCGCAAGCTGCTCGAAGAGCAGCGGGCGGAAGAGAAGAAGCGCCTGCTGGAGACCATCGTCGAGGGCGCGATCATCAAGGGCGAAGTCAAGAACATCACCGATTTCGGCGCGTTTGTGGACGTTGGCGGCATCGACGGTCTGCTCCATGTCACCGACATGAGCTGGGGCCGTGTGAAGCACCCGTCGCAGGTTGTGCATGTGGGCCAGGCCATCGAGGTCAAGGTCCTCAGCTTCGACCCGAAGTCCGAGCGCATCAGCCTCGGCCTGAAGCAGAAGTCCGACAATCCGTGGTTCACCGCGGAAGACCGCTATCCGGTCGGTTCGGTGGTGCGCGGCCGCGTGGTCAGCATGACCGACTACGGCGCATTTGTGCAGATCGAGGAAGGCATCGAGGGCATGGTCCATGTCAGCGAGATGAGTTGGACGCGCCGCGTCCGCCATCCCAACGAGCTGCTTGCGCTTGACCAGGAAGTGGACGTGATGGTGCTGAGCGTGGACGGCAAGGACGAGAAGATCGCCCTCGGCATCAAGCAGACCCAGCCGAACCCGTGGAAGCAGCTTTCCGAGCGTTACCCGCTTGGTTCGGTTGTCACGGGCACCGTGCGCAACCTTACCGAATACGGCGCGTTTGTGCAGATCGAAGAGGGCATCGACGCCCTGCTGCACGTCAGCGACCTGTCGTGGACCAAGAAGGTCACGAACCCGGCCGAAGTGCTGGAAAAGGGCCAGGAAGTCGAAGTGCGCGTGCTGAACATCGACCCCGACAACGAGAAGATCAGTGTCGGGCTCAAGCAGCTTCAGGACGACCCGTGGCTCGAAGTGATCAAGGACCTCCCGGTCGGCGCGCATGTCGAGGTTGAAATCGCCAAGCTGGTGAGCTTCGGCGCCTTTGCCCGCCTGGGCAACGGCATCGAGGGCCTTATCCACGTGAGCGAGCTGGCCTCCGACCGTGTGCAGAAGCCTGAAGACGTGCTGAAGATTGGTGATAAGGTCATGGCCAAGGTCATCAACATCAGCCCGGTCGACCGCAAAATCGGTCTGAGCATCCGTGAATACGAGCGCGACCTGGAACAGGCCGCCATGGCAGAGCATGGCCAGAGCACCGGCCGTCCGGTCGATGTGGGCGCCGCGATGCGCGGTTCCGTCCCGTCGAGCATGATCCAGGCCGGCCGTTCACTTGAGGACGTTGCGCACGAGCTCATGGTTGCCGTGAGCCGTGTCGAGTCCGCCCAGCGCGCCGACAAGGCCGCCGCGAAGGCTGCTGCTGAAGAGCAGGCGGCTGCGGAAAAGGTGGCCGAAGCGGCCGCTGAAGTCGCCGAGGCGCCTGCTGAGGTTGCCGAAGTCCCCGCCGAGGTCGTGGAAGCGCCCGTCGAGGTTGCGGAAGCGCCCGTTGAGGCCGTTGAAGCGCCGGTAGAAGCCGAGGTAGCCCCCGAAGAGGCGGCGCCCGAGGCGGAAACGGAGAAGTAGTTCAACCCGTTGCATTCCCGCGCGAGCGCCGTTCCCGAAATGGCGCTCGCGTTTTTTACATGATGGACACGGCCCGCGAACGCGCCCTTGGCGGGGCGGGCGGTATCGAGGAGACTGCAGTATGACTTCGGCAAAAAAACCGCATCACAAGATGGCCGGCCAGACCATGTCCGGGGCGGACATGGTTTTGCAGGTGCTGGTGGATGAGGGCGTGGACACCGTCTTTGGCTACAGCGGCGGTGCGATTCTGCCCACCTACGACGCCGTGTTCCGCTGGAACGACAACAACCCCGAAAACCAGGTGAAACTCGTCGTGCCGGCCAACGAGCAGGGCGCTGGATTCATGGCCGCGGGCTATTCGCGGGCCAGCGGCAGGGTGGGCGTGTGCCTCGTGACCTCCGGTCCGGCGGCCACCAACTGCGTCACGCCCGTCCGCGACTGCATGGCCGACTCCATTCCCCTGGTGATGGTCTGCGGCCAGGTGGCCCGCGCCGCCATCGGCACCGACGCCTTTCAGGAGGCGCCCGTCTTCAACATCATGAGCGCCTGCGCCAAGCACGTCTTTCTCGTCAAGAATGAGGAGGAGCTTGAGGAGACCGTCCGCACCGCCTTCTACATCGCCCGCAGCGGACGGCCCGGCCCGGTCGTCATCGACTTTCCCAAGGACGTGCAGAACTGGCATGGTGTGTTCAAGGGCGAGGGGCTGCTGCCCCTGCCCGGCTACCAGCAGCGGATCGAGGCGCTGACAGGCGCCTCCATGCCCCGCGAAAAGGCCCGCGACTTCTTCCGGATGCTCAAGAAATCCAAGCGCCCCCTGCTTTACGTCGGGGGCGGCGTGATTCTTGGCGAAGCTTCCGGGACCCTGCGGACCTTCATGAAGCGCTACCAGATTCCGGCCGTAACCACCCTGACGGGCATCGGCGCCGTGGACACCACGGACGATCTGTCCATGCACATGCTTGGCATGCACGGCACGGCCTACGCCAACTACGCCGTCGAGGACTGCGACTTCCTGATCTGCGCCGGCGCGCGTTTTGACGACCGCGTGGCCGGGCTGCCCCACCGTTTTGCCGAACAGGCGACCATCGCCCAGATCGACATTGACGCGGCCGAGATAGGCAAGGTCAAGCGGGTCGACTGGAGCCATATCGCAGACGTCGGCGCGGCATTGCGCGACCTCATGGAATACGGCAGCGAGCTGCACACCGACCACCCCCGCTGGCTCAAGCACCTTGCGGACCTCAAAAAGAAGCATCCCCAGAACTTCAACCGAGACAGCGAGATCATCCAGCCGCAGGCCGCCCTGGCCATGCTTAACGAAATCACCAAGGGCGAGGCGATCATCACCTCCGGGGTCGGCCAGCACCAGATGTTCTGCGCCCAGTACCTGGACTTCAAGGCGCCCCGCACCTGGATTACCTCCGCCAGCATGGGCACCATGGGCTTTGGCCTGCCCGCCGCCATCGGCGCGCAGTACGCCCACCCTGACAAGCTAGTGATCGACGTGGACGGCGACGGCAGCATCCGCATGAATATCGGCGAAATGGAAACCTGCACCACCTATGAACTGCCGGTGAAGATTCTGCTGCTCAACAACCTCGGCGACGGCATGGTCGTGCAGTGGCAGACGCTGTATTTCAACGGACGTTTCTCCGGCACGGACAAGTCGCTCCACCGCAAAGATTTCGTCAAGGCCGCCGAGGCCGACGGGTTTGAGTTCGCCCGGCGCGTGTCGAAGTACGAGGACCTGCGCAAGGCGCTGGAGGAGTTCATCAGTTTCCCCGGCCCGGCCTTCCTCGAAGTCATGACCGACAAGGAGGCTTTCGTGTATCCCATGGTCGGTCCCGGCCAGCCCTACAAGGACATGCTCACCGGCCCATACATCGCCTCCCGCGAGCACGGTCCCAGCGAAGCGGTGCTTGATACCTCAGACTGCTTCTAAACGGCAAGTGCTATCTACTCGTAACCGTGCCGCCTGTAATCACAGGCGGCATCGTTCATTTGGCGAGCGCCCTTTTTGAGAGTGCGGCGGCCATGCCGCCGCTTTTCTTCACCGGGGTCATGCCACGACGGCGTAAGCCTGTCTTCTGCTACTGTGCCGTCTGGTGCTATACTGGCTCTCGACAGGCAGTCACCGGTAGGTGATACACTCTGCCGCAGACGAAAATGCGCCTTCCAGGCATGGGGAGCGGTCTATGAAAGTGGAGTTCGACGCCACACTTGATGACTTTGTGGATGTAAACATGCGCATTCGGAAACGTTCGCATGTACTGCGGAGTTTCAACTGGAAGGTGACTATGGTTGTCGCCCTGACCCTTGGATTCATGGAGTTCATGAGAGGCGACGGTCCTCTCTGGTGGAATGCACTCGCTGGCTGCCGTGGCGCAGTAATCGCCGGGGGAGTGTTCTTCGCCTTGCTGACCGTTCTACAGCCGATCGACAAATGGAGAATTCGCAGATTTTATCGTGAACAATTTGCAACCGACGGCCCCATCCAGGTCGAGGTCGAGATATCGGAATCCGGGGTTTCTGTAAGACAGCATGGTGCCCAAATCACGTACGAATGGAAATCTATTAAGTCTGTCGATGATCGCGTTGACTCGATCGAACTCTGGAAACCGGGCGGACCAGTGGTTGTTCGGAACAGGGCTTTCGACTCTGCCGAGATGCGGTACGAGTTTATCGGCCTTTGCAGGTCATTCACCAAGACGTCCTGAGAAAGGCCAATCTTAGTGTTGAAATGCAGCGCTCAAAACTGTCTTGCTCCTATTCTTCCGCCTCTACTCGCCCGAGCATTCCTTCCAGATCGCCGCGATCTGTTTCTTGCGCGCGTCGTCTGACCCCGCGTAGCCCTTCAAAACACCCCGCAGTCCGTCGGCTAGCTTGTCCATCGTCTCCTGGTACGACTTGTCCGCGGCGACCTGCGACTCCTCCGGCAGCTTCGCCAGCGTGCCGTCGGCGAGCATCTTCTTGCGGTCTTCGATGGCGGTTACATAATCAACCACAAGCTTTGCGTGGCACGCCTCGTAGCCCTCACCCAGGCCGGCATCCTTCAGCCGCGCATACAATGTACGGAAGGGCTCCAGCCCTGCGGGCATGGTCGGAGACGACATCACCACAGGGACGACTTCGGGAACGGTACGGGCTTTCCCTTCGCCCATGACGATCTGGATCTTCGCCGTGTCGGGCGTGTCGTTGTAGGCCAGAAACACCGACTTGGCATCGAAGCTCTTCCATGACTTGCCGTTGACTAGCACGGCCGTGACGAGGCCGTTTCCGGTGGTGGAGAGGTACAGGCGCTTCGTGCCGAAGCGGATGGGGAAGCGCTGGTCAAGCTGCGTGATGCCCGTGGGGATGTGCGGGCGCAGTTCCACGCTGTCGGCGTGGTAGAGATACTCAAACAGGCCACGAATCAGCCCAGCGGGCGCGCCCCAGGTGTCATACACGCAGTTGATCGGCAGTTTCGGCTGGTAGGGCTTGTCGCCGAAATCGGTCAGGTTGTTGTCCATGCGAAATTGCTTGGCAAAGCCCAGGATGTGCTTCATCGAGCGGCGCGCGTCGTCATAGGCGCCCACGCGGTAGTAGCCCATGATCATGCGGGCCTCGGCTGTGGTCCAGTGGCCGCCGTTCACCCAGGTGCCGAAAGACCACAGCCAGTCCTTCGTGTTGGCATAGGTGTCGTCGAGTCCGGGACAGTTGGTGATGATCACATCATGCGGCCGCAGTCCGGGGATGGATGCAATCTTGTCGTAGATCTTTTTCGCCTGTGCATCATCCACCACGTTGAATGCCATTGCGTCGTGGTTGCAGACCGCCTCGAAGTAGCCGTGCTTCTCCGCGCCGTAGACGCCGTGCTTCGTCCCGTCGGGGTCTAGCGACTTGATGAAGTAGCCCTCGTCCGTCATCAACTGGGGCAGGCCTTTCATCGCCAGATCGCGCCGCTCGGCATACAACGCCGCCTTGTCCGCATTGCCCGCCAGCTTCTCCAGTTCGATCAGCCGGTCCAGCCCGGCGATGTACGTGACAGACAGCCCGGTCAGATAGGCCTTGTCATAGCTGCCATCCGGCTTGTGCCATCCGGCATAGCTGGGCGCGAGCAGGTTCCCCGCAGGTCCGGCCAGGAACAGATTGTTCTTGGGGTCGCGGCGTGTCTCGATGAAATTGGCGCTGCGCTCCAGCAGTGGCAGGTAATGGGCGATGGCCGCGTTGTCACGGCTGATGAGCAGCAGTTCAGACTGCATCACCACTCCGGCCGCGGTGAACTCCATCCCCCAGTCATGAATGTCGATGCGCCCGTCGCCCTGCTTGTAGTAGACCAGTGTCGGCGCGGCCGCGTCGCAAAGGCATCCGTCCGGCCCAACCCAGTCCTTCTCGCCCTTGGTCTTGCCGTCGCCGATGTGCGAGAACCACAGGTCCTGCGCGTTCTGCACGAAGGTGGTGTAGGGCTCTGTGAAGAACGGCAAAGAGCAGTAGGTCGGACCATAACTGTTTTGAATCCACCACGCGCCCCAAGTCGGCCCCTCCACAAACCCGTTCCACGCGGGCGTGTAGAGCATCGAGATGTTTTGAAGCTCCGGACTGGGATAGAACAGCCGCGCCGAGGTGTCCAGCAGTTGCAGATAATCCGTGTCGCCTTCGCCCTGATAATACGTGCCCTCAAAGCGCTCGGCGGCAACGGCGCCGCCCGCAGAGATCAGCCCAATTAGCGTCACGGCAAGGACCAACCACAAACCAGCACATGTCTCTCGCATATAGCCCGTCGTTCCTTCCTTCTGGAAATGTGGGACAGGCACCCCCGCCTGTCGGCCCCTGCTCTCTGATAATTACGGGTTCAAGGAAAACCCACGACCTCCACCTCACTATGCTTTTCGCGGGCCTCATCGACGTACTTTTCAAGCTTGGCAGCCACGTCATCGGAGACCCAATCTGATCCGCATTGGGCGCATACGGTAGCGGGCACATGGCGGACCACCACAATGCCATGGCCCAACTCAACTGAAAAGGTGGTTTCTCCCGGACGTTTTTCTCCGCCGCACAGCGGGCAAACATCTTTGACTGTCGTTTTCATCTCTTCTTCCTCGTCTTCCAGTCACCTTCAAAGTAATCCGAGGACGGTTCCTAAACCGTGATTATGCTGACCATGCTTCGTTCTTCACTATAGGCAACAACCACATGCAAGGGACGTATTTCTGTCCAACCAAACACGAGAGCGCTCGGAAGGGGCAGGTCTTCAGGATAGTCTTCTATGCAGTTTCCATGCAAGAGCGCTTCCACGACTTCGACTCGGCTGATGCCACGTTCGAGCATTCGTTCCAAGGCATGACGTTGCCACTGTATCTGCCCCTCGGAAATGGCACTCCGCAAGTGAGATATATTGATAGGGGGCTTGCTCAAAGACAACCGCTCCTACAGTTAAACCAGTTTGAATTATCAGCTTTCCCCGACCGCCGCGCAACAATTCTCCAGTCGCGCAGCGCGGATTGAATTTCTCCCCTTTGTCGCCGCGTAACATTCTGCCGGAAAAAGGGTAATGTCTAGTGACGTGAGTGAAGACCACTGAAAAAGATCATCTTCGGTCCCGAAACAGGGACCGATATACATAAAAAACGCCGGCGCGCGGAAGTTTCCTTCGGGTATCGCGCGCCGGCGTAATTCTTTTGGGGTGTGCGTTTGGCTAGTCGGTTTCGGCCTTCTTCGCCGCCTTCTGGGCGCGGATGAAGTCCACCGTCTTGGTGAGTCCATCCTTGAGCGAGACCTCCGCTTTCCATCCAAGCACTTCGGTCGCGCGCGCGCCGGTGATGAAGATTTTCTCCACCTCGCCCGGGCGGCGGTCCTTGAGCGCGGGCTTGCCCGAGAAGCCGATGATGCCGCGCAGGCTGTCGTACAGTTCCTTTACCGAGGTGCCCTTGCCCGAGCCAAGATTCACCGTCGCGCCGGTGCCCTTCTTCAACGCGAGCACGCAGCCCCGCGCGATGTCGCCCACGTACACATAATCGCGCTGCGGCGTGCCGTGGCCGTACAGCGTGGGCGCCTTGTCATCGAGCATAAGCCCGGCGAGGATGGAGCACACGCCCGCCTCACCGTGGGGGCTCTGGCGCGGCCCGTAGACGTTGGGGAAGCGCAGGATGGTGCAGGGAAGCTTGTACATGCGGCTGTAGAGCCCGATGTAGTTCTCCACGCAGAGCTTGCTCGTGCCGTAGTGCGATTCGGGCAGCGGCGGGCAGTTCTCGTCGGCTGGAAGCTTCTCGGGGGAGCCGTAGATCGCGCCGCCGGTGGAGGCAAAGATGAACTTCTTCACATTTCCGGCCACGCACATTTCAAGCAGGTTCAACGAGCCGCGCACATTCACGTCCGCGTCGAAGATCGGGTCCTGAACGCTGCGCCGCACATCGATCTGGGCCGCGAAATGGGCCACGACCTCGGGCTTCTCGTCCTCAAAAACATCGGCCAACTGGGCCGAGCGTATGTCGAGTTCGTAGAAGTTTGCCTTTGGATTGAGATTGTCCTCGGAACCGGAGGAAAGGTCATCCACCACCGTCACCTGATGGCCGGCGTCGACAAAGGCATCCACCACATGAGAGCCGATAAACCCGGCGCCTCCTGTAACCAAAATCTTGCTCATCGCTTTAGGTCTCCCTTTCCGCGCTCCCGGGTGAAATGGAACATCCCCGTACTGGTTTTTGCGCGCGGAAGTGTATGGTACCGAAGATTCGTGCCCCAAGTCCATTGGGCGTTGGGGTGTGTGCGGCGATCAGGCCCGTTCCTCTGCCCCGGCAGCCTGTTTATTCACCTGCTCGCTTTCCTGCTTGAGTTCGCGCAGGCTCATCTTTTCGGTGGACAAACACCACACGCCCACGAGCACCACGGGAAGCAGGTTGATCAAGTGCGCCAGAATGGCCGTGGCCCGCGCCACATCCATGTTGATGCCGGGATTCACAAGCAGCAGCCCCGCCACAATTGCCACATGGAAGGGACCGACAAAGCCCGGCGGGCCGGGCACGCTGATGAACACGGCCAGCATGGAGAGCGTGACGAAGGGCGAATACCAGGGCAGGTCAAGGCGCATGCCCTTGAATATGGCCCAGTGTCCGATGGCGAAGATGCCCCAAAGGAGCAGGCTCACCAAAATGGAGCGGCCCAAGTCGGCCGGCTTGCCCATCGCCGACATGCCTTCTGTGAAGTGGCCCACGAGGCCGGAGGCTTTTTCGGCAAGCCGCTTGGAGAACAGTCCCACAAACTGTCCGGTCCAGCGCACCACCCTCTCTCGCTGCAAATAGAAGAGAAACATGATGCCCGTCAGGCCGATCATGCCAAACGCCACCGTTTCAGCGGCCCGCCGCACCAGCACACCCGAGATTTCGCCCGAGTACAGGTTTCGCAGGTCCGCAGGCAGTTGTATCGGCTGGGCCGGATGAAAGGTGGCCACTGTGAGCCCGAGCACCATGGCCAGTCCGGCCATGTCGGTCAGCCGGTCAATGGCCACAAAGGCGAAGGTTTTGCTGAAGGGAAGGCCCGTGCTGCGGCTCAGCACAATCGCGCGGATGGGCTCGCCCATGCGCGCGGGCAGCACGAAATTGGCAAGGAAGCCGATTTGCGTCGCGCTGAACATCCGCGCGAAAGAAACTTTCTGGTCGCTGCAGACGACGTAGTACCAGCGCCAGATGCGCACGACAAAGGACAACAACAGCGTGGCAACGGCAAAGGCCAGCCATCCCCAGTGTGCCGCGCGCACGGCGGCAAACACGGCCACCCAGTTGGTGTCCTTAAAAAGCCACCAGACGAGCACCACGCCGATGACTGCGCCTAACAAGATCTGAATGCGGCGTTGCATGGGTATGCGAATTTTCACTCCTTGGAAAGGGAAAACCAATGCGCGGATTTGCGCCCCCAAAGTATAGCACAATCACGAATTGCCCGTCACAGCCCGCATTGTTCTTCGGCATCGCTGACCGCACTCCAAAATCTGAGTCTTTCGGGCTTCCCCTCTTCTCTCTGTCCATTTGCCTGCGGCCATGGCCGCGCCAGACCACATAGGTCCCATTCTCCCATTGACTCACGACCGCGCCACCTCCATAATCAAAACGTAGCGCTAACCAAACGACGAGGCGGCACCCATGCTGAAGCCCGCACTGGAAAGAATCTCGCTTTCACCCAAACAGCAGCGTCTGCTGAATTGGGCGCTGGTCCTGGTGCCGCTGCTTGCCGGAATTCAGATGGTCATCGGCATGGTCGTTGTGGGCATACAGCTCCCGCTGTCGCCTCCGCCAAAGATCACCTGGTCAAGTCCAAACCTCCTGGTGGACCGCGAACGGCTTGACGCCATCAAGGCGGCCGTGCAGAAGAACGATCCGCTCCTGGCCCCGGCCTTCCAGGACCTTGTCCGCACGGCGGAGGGCATGCTGGCCGAAGCGCCCAATCCCATTGTCGGCGACCTCATGGTGCCCGGCTTCTACACCCCGGGCAAAGAGATCCAGCAGCGCATTACGCGTCAACTGCGCGGCGATGCGCGCAAATCGCATGCGCTGGCGCTGGCCTACGCGCTGACCGGACGCAAAGAGTTCGCGGACAAATCGCGGGTCATTCTCTTCGCCTGGATGAACTCACTGAAGCGCCCCGTAAACGGCGGTCACTGGTGGGAGGTCTTCTGGCTCGGCAACCGGGGCGACACGCCCCTCGTCATCTCGTACAGCTTTCCATCGTTCCTCTATGCTTTCGATCTGCTCAAGGGGGAGAACGCGCTGAGCGCGGTGGAGATGGAGGCGTTCCGCGCATGGCTGCGGCCTTATGTGGACTACCTTCACGGCGAGGTGATGTACAAGAACAACCACCACAATTGGCAAGTGCTGTTCCTGCTGTGCGCGGCCCACGTGCTGGAGGATCCCGCCCTGTTCGATCGCGCGGTCAACTACTACCGCAACGGAATCAGCGGCCAGATCCGCGCCGACGGCGCACTGCCCCGTGAACTCTGGCGCAAAGAGAAGTGCGGCACCTACACGCTCATGGCGCTGGAGGGGATGGTGCAGGCGGTGCACATCGCCGGACAGCACGGCTATGAAGGCCTGAGCGCAGTGCGTTCAAACAGCGGGGGCACGCTGGAAAAGGCCGTGGACTTCTATCTCCAGTATTTGAAAGACCCCGTTGCATGGGCGAAGAACACCAATGCCCCCACGCTCAACGCCCCCAAAGACCCGGCGGACTGGGGGTACATGCTGGAAGTGCCGTACTCCTGGTGGCACAAATCGGAATACCTGCCCTACATGCAGAAGCGCCCCTACGGATACGCCGTGGAGCGCTGTTATACCCTCGACTTCTCCACACTGCTCTTTGCGGGGAGATGAACTGCGGATCGCCCGCACGAGTTCAACCGCGGCCCACGAGTTTCTTGCCAAGCAACCGGGCCTTCTTCCGGTTCCGCTCACTCAGGGTCTGATCCTCTTTCATGGCGGCGAAGCCCATGTATAACACACCGACAGTCTTTGCGCCCAGCAGGTCGGCGGCGGTCTTGAGCAGGCCGCTCATGCGGGTGCGCAGGCGGGCCAGAATGGCCGGGGCCGCGCAGCTTGCCACCACCACGGCGCGTTTGTCCCGGCGCGTGTCGCGCGTCTTTGGCGCGGCCTGGCCCCAGGGCCAATAGGCGAAACACACCAGGCGCTCCATGAAGCGTTTCATGATGGCCGTCACCGTCCAGAAGTTCATGGGGGAGGCGAGAATGATGGCGTCCGATTTCTCGACCTCTTCGAGGATGGAGTTCATCTCGTCCTTCTTGGGACATTCACCGCGCCGCTGACCGGGCTTCTGTGTGCAGGTGCGGCAGTTGGAGCAGAACTCGATGCCCTTGTCGATAAGATAGATCTTGCTGACCTCGGCACCCTCTTCCTTGGCCGAGGCAAGGATTTCATCCACCGCCGAATCCACCATGCCGCCCTTGCGGTAGGTGCCCACAATGGCCGTCACTTTTACCGGCTTTTCCATAAGACCTCCAGTTCTCCTGCGTAGCATGCCGCGTCCGGGAAACTTGCGCCAAGTGTTCAGGCCGGCGGGCCTGTCCTCTGTCGGATTCATCCGAAATGCCACCATCACGGACGCTTTGCATGCATCCAGTCTAGACAGGAGCGGCAGGCGGGGTCAATGCGCCGGTGTTTTTGCCCCAAAACAGGCAGTCGCACTCAGAATGTCCGACAGTGGCACGAGTCCGGAATGGGTGCTGCATCTGCAAATATCTGCGGAGCATGGACTTGCAGAACAGCCCCGCTCTTGGCACGGCGTATGCTTGCTTGAAAGGCGAAGCAACCGCGAACAGCAGTCGCCCGCCATTGTTCGGCATTGGCGCACGCGACAAAAGAAAGGAACAGAATAATGAGTACGTTTCGAGAAAGGTCTTCATGGATCACGCTCGGCGGCATAGCTATAGTCCTTGTTGCCGCTTTAGCTGTAATTGGGTATCAGGCGAAACCCGCTGCCGCCGCGGATAAGGCACAGTCCCTCGCCGTGGTGCAGGCGCTTAGCGACGCCTTTGAACAGGTGGCCAATGACACCTCGCCCGCGGTGGTGAACATCCGTGTCGAAAAAAAGATGAAAGAGAGCCCCATGGTCTATGAAGAGCAGGACGGGGCGCCCATGAGCCCCGACGACCTCTTCCAGCGCTTCTTCGGCGGCCCGCCCATGGGCGGACACCGGGGCATGCCGCACCGGGAGGAGGCTGAATCGACGCCCGTGCCCGTGGGCGAAGGCTCGGGCTTCATCATTTCCGAGGACGGCTACATCGTCACCAACCATCACGTTGCGGGCGATGCTGACGGCCTCAAGGTGACCCTGGAAGACGGTCGCAGCTTTGACGCAAAACTGATCGGCACGGATCCGCAAACGGAGATTGCCCTGATTAAAGTCGAGGCGAAAGGCCTGCCCACGCTCAAATTCGGCGACTCCGATAAAGTGCGCGTGGGACAGTGGGTGCTCGCCATTGGCAGTCCCTTCGGGCTGAAGCATTCGGTCACCTCCGGCATCGTGAGCGCCCGGGGGCGGGGCAATGTGAACATCGTGGACTATGCCGACTTCATCCAGACGGACGCCTCGATTAATCCCGGCAACTCGGGCGGACCGCTGCTCGACATGGAGGGCGGGGTGATCGGCATGAACACGGCGATTGTGAGCCGCAGCGGCGGCAGCAACGGGATAGGTTTTGCCATTCCCGCCAACATGGTCAAATACATTGTCGACCAGTTGCGAGACCACGGCAGCATCACGCGCGGATTCCTGGGCATCAACATTCAGGAAGTCACGCCCGACCTGGCCAAGTGGTTCAAGCTGAGCGAAGGCCACGGTGTGCTCGTTGCCGATGTGACCAAGGATTCTCCCGCCGAGAAGGCGGGCCTGCAGCGCGATGACGTCATCGTCGAGCTGGACGGTCAGCCTGTGGGTGAAATCGGCGCCTTCCGCAGCCATATTTCCACCACGGCCCCCGGCACCTCGCTGCGCCTGTCCATCATTCGCGGCGGCAACCGCATCGAAAAGACCGTCGAGGTGGGCTCTTTGCCGGGCGAAAAGGTGGCCAAGGCGGGCGGCGCAAAACAGGAGCCGCGCACCAAGCTTGGCATCACCGTACAGGGCCTCAATGATGACCTGGCCAAGCGCATGGGCTACGAGGGTGAAAGCGGTGTCGTGGTGTCGCAGGTGACACCCGGTTCCGAGGCGGCCCGCGCCGGGATCAAGCCGGGCATGCTGATCAAGGAAGTGAACCGCCAGGCCGTGAACAATCCTCGTGAATTCGAGGACGCCGTGCAGAAGGGCCCGAAGGACCAGGCGGCGCTGCTGCTTATCCAGGATGGACAATCCTCCCGTTACGTGGCGCTGGAAGTCTCATAGCGCCCGGAACGGATTGCACATACCCCCTTCCAACACCGCGGGGTCCGGAAACGGACTCCGCGGTTCTTGTTGCTGAGAGCCATGGGGGAGGTGGGGCTCAGAGGTATGGGAGTAACGGGAATGCTGGGGAATATGGGAGGCAGCACCGGGTGTCCGGGAGCCCTGGCCGAATCTGAGATTTGAGATTTGAGATTTACCAGAGACGAAGGAAGCGCTTGACAGAAATGTCTTGGTTTACAGCACCACCAGGTTGTCGCGGTGGATGACCTCGTCGAAATCTTTATGGCCCAGCAGGGCGGTTATTTCGGCGCTCTTGTGGCCTATAATGCGGCGGATGTCCTCACTGCCGTAGTTGACCAGTCCGCGCGCAATCAGTTCGCCCGAATGGTCCACAATGCGCACGGCCGCGCCGGAGTCGAACTGGCCCTCCACGCCGGTGATGCCGGCGGGCAGCAGGCTCTTGCCCCGGTCAAGGAGCGCCGTGCGCGCGCCGTCGTCGATGCGGAGCATGCCCCTTGCCGCGCGGCCAAAGGCGATCCAGCGCTTGCGGTGCGACAGGGCGGCGTGGGCGGGAAGGAACTGGGTGCAGGGGAGTGTGCCGTCCAGCACGCCGTGGATGACCCCGGACTTGTAGCCGTTGGCGATCACGCAGCGCACCCCCGCCGCAGTGGCGATGCGGGCGGCATCCAGCTTGGTGCGCATGCCGCCGGTGGAGGCAATACTGCCGGCCCCGCCGGCCACGGCCTCCAGGTCATGGGTAATCCCGCCCTCGTCCACCACGGGAATGAGTTTGGCCCGCTTGTCCTTGTCGGGGTTGCGGTCATACAGGCCGTCCACGTCGGTGAGGATGACCAGCAGGTCGGCGTTGATCTTGGCCGCTATCTTGGCGGCCAGCGTGTCGTTGTCACCAAAGCGCAGTTCTTCGGTGGCGGTGGAGTCGTTCTCGTTAATCACCGGAATGACGTTCTTCATCTCGAACAGCGTCGCCAGCGTGTTGCGCACGTTGAGATAGTTACGGCGCTCGTCGAGGTCGGCCTGGGTGAGCAGCACCTGCGCCGTGGTCAGGCCGGGACCGTGGGAATTCACCAGGGTCTCGTAGTAGTGCATGAGCCGGGACTGGCCCACGGCGGCCACGGCCTGCTTCTCGGGGAGGAGGGTGGGCCGGCGCTCCATGCCGAGGGCGCTCATGCCGCAGCCGACCGCGCCGGAACTGACCACCAGCACATCGATGCCGTGCGCCGTCTTGAGGTCGCACAGTTCGCGGACAACGGCCTCCATCACGCGCCCCTCAAAGGCGCGCTTGCCGCTCAACAGGTTGGTGCCGATCTTGACGACCAGCCGTTTCAGCCGAACCGGATCTGTTTTCATCGGAACCTTGCACTTTCCCGTGCGGGCCGCCGCCTCAGTCCGCCTGATAGTCCAGGTCCACCCCGCCAATGCGGACGACCTGGCCGGGCTGGGCGCCCATGCGCTTGAGGGCCTTGAACACGCCCATCTTCTTGAGCCGAAGCTGCAGGTGTTCGATGCCCTCTTCGTTGTCAAAGTCGGTCATCTGCACCGCCTGGATCGGCCTGCGTCCCTCGACCTCAAAACCTTCGGGGATGCGGGTGACCTGGAACGGCGCCTCATAAGTATATTCACGGTCGGGCTCCGGTGCATCCTTCGCCGCTTCGGCGTCGTCCAGCGTGCGCTGCCGGGCCTTCTCCACCTCGGTCCACAGGGCTTCAAGCAGCAGGTCGAGCCCCTCGTGGGTGGCGGCGGAAATCAGCCATGCCGGCTGGAGCTTGGCGGCCAGTTCGGTGAAGCGCTCGCGGTTCTCCGGGATGTCGGCCTTGTTGAACGCGTAGAGCCGGGGGCGGTTGCGAAACTCGGGGCTGTACCGTTCCAGCTCGCTTTCAAGAATGTTGCGGGTGGCCACCGGGTCCTCATCGCCCAAGTCAATCAGAAAGAGCAGCACCTGGGTGCGCTCGATGTGCCGCAGGAAGTCATGGCCCAGGCCCTTGCCCTCGGCGGCACCCTCGATGATGCCGGGGATGTCGGCCATGGTGAAGAGGCGGTGTCCCGAAAGTCCCACAATCCCCAGATTGGGCGACAGCGTGGTGAAGGGGTAGTCGGCGATCTTGGGCCGGGCCGCCGTGACGGCAGCCAGCAGCGTTGACTTGCCCGCATTGGGCAGGCCCACAAGGCCAAGCTCGGCAATCACCTTCAGCTCCAGCAGATATTCCTTTTCGTCACCCGGTTCGCCCTTTTCCGCAAACTTGGGCGCGCGGTTCTGGTGGGTGGCAAAGCGGGCATTGCCCCGGCCGCCCTTGCCGCCACGCGCGGCCAGATAGCGTTGGCCCACCTCCACCAGATCGGCCAGAATCTCGCCGGTGTGGAATTCGCGGACCACGGTGCCGCAGGGCACCTCGATGATCATTTCCTCGCCGCACTTGCCATGGCAGTCGCTGCCCTTGCCGTGCATGCCCCGGTTTCCCACCCAGTGGGCATGATAGGAAACGTCTAGCAGCGTGGCCATTTTCTTGGTGGCAACCAGGAAAACATCGCCGCCATTACCGCCATCGCCGCCATTGGGACCGCCGTTGGCTATATAGGCTTCACGTTTGAAAGCGCAACAGCCATTGCCGCCGTTGCCGCCATTCACCTTGATTCTTGCATGATCTATAAACATTCACAAACCGCCTGAAAAGTCTGCCAAAAGAATACAAAAAACTAAATAAGCCCTCTGTGTCTTTCGGTCCTACGTTCTATCCCGTCCCGCACATCATTCCCATTCTTCCCATGAAAACCGCCACAAACGCACGCGTCACCGATGCCTGCTCCAAAGTAAAACACCCCCAAACGAGTTGAGGGTGTCAAAAGAGCCAGTGATACCGCCGAAGCGGGATAATTCAACTTACTCGGCGGCGGCGACGGCGGCAACGACCGGAAGGATGTCCACGCAGTGGCGGCCCTTCTTGAAGTACCGGAACTGCACCACGCCGTCGACGAGGGCGAACAGGGTGTGATCCCTGCCGATGCCGCAGTTGACGCCGGGATGCACTTTGGAACCGCGCTGCCGGATAATGATGTTGCCCGCGAGGACTTTCTGTCCGCCGTAGCGCTTGACACCCAGCCGCTGTGCATTACTGTCGCGACCGTTGCGCGAACTACCGCCTGCTTTCTTGTGAGCCATGACTAATCTCCCTTATGCCTTGATCTCGCGGATCTCGAGTTCGGTGTAGAGCTGCCGGTGTCCCTGCGTCCGCTCGTAGCCTTTGCGCTTCTTGTACTTGTAGACGCGGATTTTTTTGTTCAGGCCGTGGGCCTTCACTTCCGCGACCACCTTGCTGTCGGTCAGCGCCTGCGGGTCGACCACGATGTCCGCGCCGCCCTTCGCAACCAGCTGCACCTGGCCCAGTTCCACGATTTCGCCCACGGGATTGTCGAGCTTCTCCACGCGGATCAGATCGCCCTGGGTCACGCGGTACTGTTTGCCGCCTGTCGTCACCACTGCGTACATGTTTCCATCTCCGTCAATTTTTATCGCGCCGCACCGGGCCTAATGGCCCGCCGCGCCGCGTCTTCAAATCTGTTCAGCCGCCTGGCCCTGCGTCATGCCCGCATCGAACCGCGCGGCGGCCGTCCGCAACTCGGCAATGGCCGAGAGGGAGGCCAGATAACTCGACTTCGGGTTGTTCGGCGAGGGCAGGTTGTTTGTCGTCGCCCGCAGTTCACCGAAAGGCCCGATGGCCACTATTTCATGCGAATTGGTCGTGGCCGCCGGGTCGGCAACCACGCGCACCTTGGTCCGCTCCGCGCCGATGCCCGCCAGGCTTAGCGCCGCCGCAACGTTCACGTTGGCCGGGAAGGCCTTCACCGCGTCGAGCGCGGAACCGTCGAACACCACCAGCGGCGCGGTCAGCCCGTCCACGCTGATGCCGTTGTTCACGAGATAGGGCGCACCCTTCAGTCCCGCAGGCGGCTTGCGTGTCGTCAGCGTCACCGAGTCCAGCCCGGCCTGCATCGCCGAACGGATGCCGTCCAGCCCGCAAATCGCGCCGGAGGGCATGCAAATCAGGATGTTGCCCTGCCGCGCAACGCCGAAAAGCTCCGGGTTGAGCATCAGTCCGCCGAGGCTCATGATGAGGCAGTCCACCCCGTGCTTGGCCGCACTGCGCACCACATCGGGGACAACCGCCGCCACGGCGGCTTCCACCAGGAAGTCGCACCCGGCCGCCGTCTCGTCAAGCGTGCCAATCGCTGCATTCAACTTGTGTTGCTGCCGGAGCCGTTCCGCCTTTTCCACGTCCACGTCCGTCAGCCCGGATACTTCCGCACCGATTCGTCCGTCAGCCATGGCTTCGCAGAGCGCGGATGCGATATTGCCGCATCCAACAAGCCCAACCTTCATCGCGGCCATTCGGCCCTCCGGCAGGCGCATCCGCAAAATCTGCCACGAACGCGCATAATAACGGCGCATTTTTCTTTGTCAGGGAAAAAAACCGCCGACTTGGTCCCAGTCCATGTATACCGACACCGATACACAAAGCGGACGAAGTCTAGCATACGCAACCCCCGCCAGTCAATCTATTTATGACGGGAAACAGGCGCTTCGGAAAGGGCGGTTGGGAATCTGGAAGCCGGGAAAACAGAATCAACATGGATAAACAGGATGAGCAGGATTAGGAACGGCGAAAGGCCCGGATTCCCAACCGTTTTTCCTCTGCGCGCCTCCGCGTCCTCTGCGTCTCTGCGTTGATTTCCCCCCTGCCGCCGGCAATTCCGCAGGGTCTTCATCCTGTTCATGTGTTCGTTCATGTGAAATTGGTCTTGTTCCAAAATCTTCTTGACAGGTCCTCAAAAACGGATTATGCTAATCACATCGGATTCCGATGCATCGGAAAGGACCATAGACATGAACCTCAAAGGAACCCTGCCGCTGCTCATCCTGAGCGCGCTGGAACGGGAGCCAAAACACGGCTACCTGATCGCCACGGAGATCAAAGCCAAGTCCAAGGGCGTGCTCGATTTCCGGGAAGGCACGCTCTACCCCGCCCTGCACGAACAGGAACGCAAGGGACTCATCGAGTCCTATGAACTCGAAGAGCCGGGCCGCGTGCGCCGTTACTACCGCATCACCGAAAACGGGCGCAGGGTGCTCGAAAAAGAACGCGCTGAATGGAAGGAAGTATCGGCTGCCGTGACGCTGCTGCTGGAAGGGGCATGAGGGGAGCATGAACACCACAACCGAAGCAGGCGAATTGAACCCCGGTGTCCATCCAAAGTGCCGATGCCGCGCGGTGAGCATCTTGAGCAGCGGTCGGGCACGTCCACGCCGCCGGACCATTCCGGACATGAAGCGCCTCCTGCGGTGCTGCCGGCAGCACGACGAGCAGTACATCCTGCATGCGCTCGGCCTGTTCTTTGCCTATCGCGGTCGCACGTACAATACCTACCTGCGGGCAGCACCTTCGCCACTTGCCCGCGCTTACGTGAAAGGCAAGTTGCTAAATGGTGTTCGGCTTTGGGTCACTCAGGCTACACAAAATCTGTGCGTTGACGCGCAGAAGCGAATTCGGAAGGAAATCACGGCGCATTGCCAAGATGCGTTGGAGTCGCTGGAGGAGTTAGGGCTTTTGCTGGAAGAAGCCGAGACTCGTGTACTGGAAGAACTGGGCGACCCAACCGTGGCGAACAGGGCATTTCAGAAGACGTATCTGACTCCCGCACAGGAACGGTATGTGGCGCGGATATCCAGCCCTAGCCCAACATACTATCAGACGCTCGGCATGGCAATGGTATTCGCTTGCGTTTGCGCGTCCTTGGAGGCCTTGTTCTTTTTGTCGCGCAATCTCGGATGGTTCGACGTAAGTACCCCCGGCAACATAATGATGGCCTTTATGACAATGTGTCTCCTCTTTCAGGTGCGCTTTAGATTCCGATTCGAAATCTATGCGACGCGCAAATGGGAATTCTGGTTCAAGGCACGGTTGGTTCATGCAAGATCGTGGATTCTATTTGCTCTCCTCACCTGTCTTTACGGGTATATGGAAGCAAAAATGCGTCCGCAGAAATATTTCTTCTGCTGTATCTTTATCGTCGTCCTGCCACTCTATTGGTCCATACATCGTGGAATCATTCGAGACATCTTTGTCTCCTTTCCGCGTTCGCCACGCGCCAGAACTTGCCTCATGCTTGGCTACAGCAGTTTCGTTTTCGGGCTGATGCTGGCAGTTATCCTGTTATTCAGATGGACGGTCCAAGTCGGCCGGGAAGATTACGAGCCTGAGGTCGGCTTTATTTACCAAGCGATACCTACTGTCGTCGCGCTCTTTTGGTTTGGCTGCCATGCGCTGGTGGGGGCCTATTTCGTGTCCAAGTGCAATGTACCGCAAACGAAAGCGGTGGAAAGAGAGCCGCAGGAGGAGGACCCGGCGTGAGAGACATAAGAGAAGGATGAACTTCACCACGGAAACAGGGGATCGAAACCAAGCCCTTCGCCCGAACTGCCGATGCCGTTCGGTGAGCATCTTGAGCAGCAGTCGGGCACGTCCACGCCGCCGGACCATTCCGGACATGAAGCGCCTGTTGCGGTGCTGCCGGCAGCACGACGAGCAGTACATCCTGCATGCGCTCGGCCTGTTCTTTGCCTATCGCGGCCGGAAATACAGGCCGTGTCCGCAGACTGCCGCGTCACCGTTTCCCCGCGTTTTTGTCGATGACAAACCTACAGGCGTGCGGCTCTGGATTGAGCAGGCCACGCAGTACCTCTGCACCGAAGCGAAGAAACGTATCCGTAAAGAAATCACGGGACATTGCGATGACGCGCAAGCCGCACTCATGGAATCGGGGCTTTCCCGGGAAGCGGCGGAAACACGGGTCCTGGAAGAACTGGGCGACCCGTTGCAGGCGAACAAGGCATTTCAGAAGACATACCTGACCTCCGCGCAGGAACGGTACATGGCGCGCGTGTTTGAATTCGGACAGACGCAGTATCAGCTGCTCCATTTAGTCATCATGTTCTCCTGCTCTCTTGCATTAATTGAATCGTTTCTGGCCCTGGCGAAAGTTCTCGGCTGGTTTGAATTTGAGATTACCCGCTTTGTCTATATGGTTGGCATCGACTTCGTACAACTGCGTCAGGCGAGTGTGGGAAAATTCAACGACAAAATCGAGCAACGCTATATCGTCCGCATTAAACGTCCGCTTGAGCGCAGAAGCACGTGGCTGCTGTTTGCCGGGTTTGCCTGTCTCTATTCCTTGTTGGAGACTCAGGTTGCCCCCAAAGACAGCCTCCTCTACTTGCTGGTTGTTGTGGTTCCATTCCTCTATGGAACGGTGCACCGGGCAATGATCCGCGACATGGTTGCCCGGCTTCCCAATGCGCCACGTCTCAGAACACTCATCATGTCCGTCCATGGTGCGGCATTGTTCACCCTGGCACTTGCGGCGATATGGTTCTTCCGTTGGAGAATCATGATGGCTGGGGACCTTGTTTCGTACTCAAAAATAGACTCGGAACTGGTGGTCATGGGACAGGCCCTGCCCATCCTCATCGGGCTGCTGTGGTTTGGCGGGCATGCGCTGGTGGGGGCGTTCTTCGTGTCCAAGTGCCATGGGCCGCAGAAGGCGACGGTGAAAAGGGAACCGGAGGAAGAGCGTCCGGCGTAGCGGGGGCACAATTGATAATGGACAATTGACATTGGACAATGAAATGCACCTGTTGAAAGGTACCTGTCTTTCAGTCCGGTCCACTTCGCCTACAAAGTCCACGAGGTCCGTATTGTCCACAACCGGGCAGAGATTTCTTTCGAGCATGCTTCAACATGGATTTGAAGGATAGGTAGGATAAGAACCCCATGGTCCGGCCGTCTTTTATCCTGTCCATCCTGTGCATCCATGTTCAAAGGGCCCGGCACCCTCCGGTCAAGTTGCCGCAGTGCATTGCCCCCGTACTTTGGCATAGACTTTTCCGTGTCCATGGAATGCCACGGCGAGGAAGCGGATTGCACTGTGTACGGTCCTTTAGCGTCAGAACCGACAGCCGAGGGCGGCTGTCCCACAGGGGAACCTGCTGTGATGACAAGAATGAGATTGCTTGTGTTGGCGGCGTTGTGTGTGGTGGCTGTGGCCGCCGTCGCGGAAGACAATGCGGGGCGGGGGGAAGGCATGGCACCCTTCGACATTCGGCCTTTTGCGCTGCCCAACACAACGGCGGACGAGCTGTGGTTTGAGGAGCCGCGCGACATCGTGCGGCTGGTGGTGGAGTTTGACCAGGCCGTGCCGGCCGAGGTGGTGGTGTCCTACCAGCGCAAGGTCTGGCCGGAGACGCGGCTGGAGGAATCCTCCAAGAGCCATCCGGGCGGGTTTGGCTGGACACACCAGGACGATTGGTTCAACGGGCAATGGCAGCATGCGGCGGTGGTGGTGAAGAAACTGGAGGAGCGCCGCGCCGAGATTAGCTTCAAGGGCGTCAAGTCGGACATGCCCAAACTGGACCTGGGCGATTATGACGTTGCGTTTCGCAGAACCTATGCGGTGAAGGTGAAGGCAAAAGGAAACCCCGCCATTCGCTCCGTCTACACCATCTCCGCTCCGGCACACACGGAGCTCCACGTCGAACTGGACGCGGGCGTGACGACGCCGGGCGGAAACGGCATGGGCAATGACGGCTACAACGCGGTGGTGGGCGCGGCGCGGAACCAGGCGCAGGTGAGCGAAGCGCGCGTCCTGCGCATTGGCGTGGACCACATGACCCCGGCGCACGCCTATTGCGGTGATGACGGCCAAGTGAAGTTCCATTTTGGCGGGGAGTCCTTCACTATTTCGCTGGTGAGCCTGGAGCAGGAAGGGCCGATCTGGTACGAAGAACTCGGCGTGTTCATCACCAAGGCCGATGACCCGACCACTTTTGCCCAGTACCGCGAGAGCATCAAGGACTTGAAGACAATCCGGCAGCGCGTGCTGGAACATGCCGAACAGAGTCTCGCCGGGGCGCACAACGGCCAGCCGCGGCCGCACGTGGACAACTACAACCTCGGCTGCACGGGCGCCGCCCAACGTTTCTGGCTGGATTTCAACGGCGACGTGACGCTGCACAAGCGCAATGTGACCTGGCTGCCGAGCATGCACCCGGAGCGGTGGAAAAACGAGGGCGGCGACGCGGCCAAGCTCTGCTTCGGTCTGGAGACCTGGCGCATTACCGCACGCTATCCCGACCCCGAGCCGGTCATGGCCTACACCATGGTCGGGCGCAGGGAAGGTTTGTCGGTGGAACAGCGCTCCTTTGCCGTGCCGCTGCTGACGCCGATTCTTTCCGGCGACTGGCAGGGCGGCGACCCGATGGTCGCGCTGCTGCGCTTCCGCTTCAAAAACGACGGCGCCGCGCCCGTCCGCGCCGAACTGCCCATTCAGTACACGCAGGACAGCTCGCGTTCCATACAGGGCATCAGCCATGAAGGCCGCCGCATCGTGCGCGGCCCGCTCGACACGCTGACCGTGCAGGGCAACCATATTCTCAGCAGTTTCAAGGGCAAAGCGTTCGTGCGCTGCACGCTGGACACCGCGATGACCGTGGAGGCACAGGGTGACACGGTGGTGCTGGCCCGGGAGCTTCAGCCCGGCGAAAGCTGCGAGGCGGTGGTCAAGCTTCCCTACGTGGCGCCCGAGGGCGACAGGGAAGTGTCGGCACTGGACGGCCTTTCCTTCGACGCCTGTTCTCCGCAGTTGACCGAGTACTGGCGCAAGGCCGCCACGGGCGGGGCCCATGTGCAGGCGCCGGAACCGGAGCTGGGCGCACTGCACAGTTCCCACCTGGCCCACGTGCTGATGGCGGACTACAAGATGCCCGACGGCCTGGTAAACACGTCGGTGGGCACCTCCACCTACGGCAACTTCTCGAATGAGTCCTGCATGATCGTCAACGAGCTGGACCAGCGCGGCCAAAACGAGGAGGCGCAGAAGCGGCTCGACCTGTGGATCAAAGGCCAGGGCACGGAGAAGCAGCCGGGCAACTTCACCGACTATGACGGCATGTACTACGGCGCGGAAGGCTTTGAACAGGGTTCGTACAATCAGCACCACGGCTGGGTGCTCTGGTGCCTTTGCGAGCATTACCTGCTCACCCACGACGAGGCATGGTTTGCCAAGAACGCCGCGTCGATCATTGCCGGAGCCGACTGGATCTTCCGCCAGCGGAAGAACACCATGACCGAACTGCCGCACTCGCGCGGCTGGGAACGGGGCTTCCTGCCCGCGGGCAGCCTGGAAGACGTGACCGACTTCTACTACTGGCTGTCGACGAACACGCTCACCTGGCGCGCCACGGAATACACGGCCCGCGCGCTCGAGGCGACCGGGCATCCCGAGGCGGCGCGAGTGCGCGGCGAGGCGGACGCGTACAAGGCGGACCTCATCAAGGGCTTCGAGACCCAGCGCGAAAACACGCCCATCGTGCGCCTGCGCGACGGGCGCTGGATTCCCGACTACCCCAGCCGCCTCTACCGGCGCGGCCGCGAAGTCGGTTGGATTCGCGAGGTGCTGGAAGGTTCGGTCTATTTGCTGATCTCGGGGCTTTACGACCCGAACACGAAACAGGGCCAGTGGATTCTCGATGACTTTCAGGACAACCGCTACCTCAATCCGCCCTACGGGTACTCGGTGCCCGATTTCGACATGACCTGGTTTGCCCGGGGCGGCATATCCATGCAGCCCAACCTGCTCGCGGGCCTGCTGCCGCACCTCGACCGCGACGAACCGGAGATTTACCTCTGGATGTTCTTCAACGCGTGGAACTCGTGCTACCGCGAGGAGGCAAACGCCATGGTCGAGCATCCGCTGCCCGTGCTCGGCTCGTCCAACGGCGTGCTGGTGAAGACCAGCGACGAGGCCAACGCGGTGACCTGGCTGCGCTACCTGTACATCTATCCGCACAACGGCCTGCTGCATTTCGGTCGGGCCATACCCCGTGCGTGGTTTGCCCAGGAACAGCCTTTTGCGGTCACAGATATGGTGACAGAGTTCGGCAAGGCCGGCGTGACCTACACCGCCGATCCGAAGGCGGAAACGGCCCGGGCCGTGGTGAATTTCGACCCGGTCCATGCGCCGCAGCAGATGCTGGTGCGCTTCCGCGCGCCCGAAGGGAAAACCCTGCGCAGCGCGACCGTCAACGGCGCGGAGGGCCGCATCGCCGACGCCGCGCGCGGCGACGTGGACATCACGGGCATGACGGGAACCATTACGGTGGAGGTGAAGTACGGCGGGTGAGGGTAATTGGGATTTAGGAATGAACAGGGCAGGGCGGGTCAGAAGTATTTTTTGCTTTGCTCTATTTTGCTAACGGAGCTTTCGCAGCAGGCGCCAAACGGCATTCGGCATGAGTCTCATGGCCGCAATCGATACTGCGGCAGGCGAGCATAGAACCGCCAGTGGCAACGGCAGCAGGCGCAACGCCCGCAGGCGCGTGCCCGCATCGCTGGTGAAGCGCCCCCAGCGCCCTCCGTGGGGCTTGGGGCTGTGGTTTACGCAGTAGCGGACCAGTTCTTCGGGATGGTTGTCTATCCGGCAACCCCGCCGCGCCAGCGTCACCCAAAGCCGGTAGTCCTCGCCGTAGCGCAGGTTTTCCGGGTAGGGAAATTCGCGCAGTAGGACGGTCTTGGCCAGGAGGGAGGAGTGCACCAGCGGATTGCGCAGCCACATGGTGCGCCGGATGGCGGCCCATCCCAAGGGCGATTTCCGCTGGCCTACGGCACCGCCGTCGGGACCAAAGGTTTGGCACCTTGCTCCCACAATATCCAGACCGGCTGATTCGAGCAAGTCCAACTGCTGTTGCAGCCGATCCACAACCGCCGTGTCGTCGGCATCCAGAATGGCGGTGTATTTGCCCCGGGTCTGCGCGATGGCCCGGTTGCGCACGGCGGCCGGACCGGAACGCACAGCCGAATCAACGCGCCGCAATCTGGGTTCATTGACAGCGCACTCGGCAATGACCGTTTCCAGGTCCGGGCTGAGCGGCCCGTCGGCGGCGACAATGCACTCCAAGCCCGAAAGCGTCTGCGCGAAGATGCTTTCCAGGGCGTCGCGAAACAGGTCCGGCCGGTCATCGGCGCACACGGCGACAATGACCGAAACCAGCGGAACGCTCTCCTGCGGTGAAGCCTCCAAGACATTTCTCCTTGCGCGGCGCGCCCGGCTATTCTATCATCACACAAGGCGCGCATCTTAACGGAGGACCCATGACCGACAGAGAACCACAGGTGAGCATCGTGGTGGCGACGCACAATCGCGGCGCGATGCTGAAGGAGCATCTGGCGGCAATGCTATGCCAGAAGAACGTGGACTTCGAGCTGATCTATGTGGATGACGGTTCATCGGACGACACTTCCGCAGTTCTGGCAAGCCACGCGGCGCAGTACCCCTCCATACTCCGTTATACGCGCACGGAAAACCGCGGTCCCGGCCCGGCACGCAACACCGGCGTCGAGTTGGCCCGCGCCAGGCATGTTGTGATCGCCGACGACGACACCTTTCCCGAATTCAACTGGCTGCTGCGGCTGCTCGCATCGCAGGACAAATACCGTGCCGACGTGCTTGCCTATGCGCTTCATCCCGAATCGCTCGTGCTACAGTCGGAACGCTATCTGCATTACCGCAACCTGCTCGTCACCGGAACCGCCTACCGCCGTGATTACATCGGCCCCGCCTTCTTCCTCATGCGGCGCGACCTGTACCTTGAGGCGGGCGGCTTTTCCAAGGCCCGGCTCACGGCGGCCGAGGACTTTGAATTCTGCCACCGGCTTCGCAGCCGGGGCGCAACGATTGTGTTTGACCCGTCCGTGTCGGTGGCGCACCGCTTCAGCGCCGACTGGTCCGGGGTGGAAAGGCGCGTCCGGGCCACCGCCATTGACGGCGCACGGGTATACCGGATGCTGGGAATACCGAGTTCACGGCTTGCCCTGCGCGCGGTTGCAAAAATGGTCACAGCCCCGGTTTGGGCGCTGCGCGCCTATCCACGCGACCTCTACTGGGCCGCGCTGAAAATGGAATGGCTCTTTTTCCGCCACCGCATACGGACCTGCCTGCGCGAAAAATGTAGGTAAGGCTTTTCCCCCCGATGGTCTTGAGTCGACTTTCGAGCGCCCCCCTGAACTCAACATCCCCCTGAATGCCCCTTCTGACTCCGCTGGGGCAGCTTCGGCGGACACGTCAAAAGGGACTTAAAGCAATGGTGTTGTCCAGTGCGGTGCGGTAAACCTTTGCAGTACCTTGGGCCATGTGCTCCGGGGTAAACGCTGTTTCCCATAGTGTCCGCGCATTGCCGCCCATTTCCTCCCGCACCTGTGGGTCATTCAGCATGCCAAGGGCCGCCGCCACAGCGTTCGCAAGGGGACTGCCTCCCATTTCGGCCACAGGCCTTTTGTCCGCGCGATACTCTTGTGTCGAAATGGGAGGCTGTACCCGAGTATCCGAACCAGGCAAGAGCAAGCCGGTCTTTCCATGCACCACGATTTCGGGCATGCCGCCCACGGTGGTGGCGATAACCGGACGGCCGTGGGCCGCCGCTTCGAGCAGTACCAGGGGGAAGGCCTCGGACCGCGACGGCAGCGCGATGGCGTCTGCCGCCAAATACCAGCGCGTCATGTCGCTCTGCATTCCCGCGAACAGCACATCAAGCCCGTGCCGCCGCGCCAGCACTTCCATGGCCCCTCGCTCGGGGCCGTCGCCCACCGCCACGCAGCGCCATCCCCGCCGCTGTGCGCAGGCTTCCAGCAACTGGTCCAGTCCCTTCCCTTCCACCATGCGCCCCGCAAACAGCACCACGGGCCCCTCCCCACCGATGCCCAAGGCTGCGCAAAGCGCGGCCTTGTCGCAGACGAGTGCCGCGGCGTCCGGTCCGGCCACACCGTTGCGCACCACGCCAATCTTGGCGGCGGGCACTCCGCGATCCAGCAGGTCCCTGCGGACCTGTTCCGAACAGGCGATAACGGCGCGCGCGCGCCGCAGGCAGCGCAGTTCCAACGCCTGCCAGGCGCGCACGCGCATCGGCGCGTCCGGGCCCACCAACCCGTGGCAGGTGACCACCAGCGGCAGATGCCGCAGCGCGGCGGTGGCCAGCAACGTTGCGCGGTAATTGTGCGTGTGCACCAGGTCGATGCACCGGTCGGCGGCCAGCGCGCGAAGCCGGTTCAAAACGCCCGCATCGAAGCGCCCGCGCATGGGCACTTCGATGACTTCCATGCCCCTTACCGCCGCAAGTTCAAAGAGGCTGCGGTCTGAACCGCGCCCCGACAGACAGGCCAGCACGGGGGCGATGCCCTCCTGACGTTGCAGCGCTTCCGCCAGGGTGATCAGATGGGAGCTGATGCCGCCAAAATAGGGGCTTTCCGCCAGCAGCAGCACCCGCAGGGCCGTGCCGTATGGTGTGGAGGGTTCCATGGGGGAAACGATACCCGCGGCGGGGGTATGGGCGCAAACAATAAACCGGCGCCGTCCTCGCTGGGCGGCGCCGGTTTTTGTGTCTTCTCAGCTTATTATCGGTCAGGCCTTGACCTGCTGCTGGCGGATGAGGTTGAGCGCGCCGCCGGCCTTGTACCAGCCAATCTGCGCCTCATTGTAGGTGTGGTTCACCGGGAAGGAAACCTCAATGCCGTCGGCATGGCGCAGCACCACCGTCAGCGGCGTTCCCGGCGCGAAACTGTCCAGTCCAACGATGCTGATGACATCGTCTTCCTGCACCTTCTCGAAATCGGCCGGGTCCGTGAAGGTGAGCGCAAGCATGCCCTGCTTTTTCAGGTTGGTCTCATGGATGCGGGCGAAGCTGCGGACGAGGACGGCCTTGACGCCCAGGTGGCGCGGCTCCATGGCGGCGTGTTCGCGGGACGAACCCTCGCCGTAGTTCTCGTCACCCACGACGACTGTGCCGATGCCCGCGGCCTTGCAGGCGCGTGCCGTGGCGGGCACTTCGCCGTACTCGCCGGTCACGGGGTTCTTCACAGTGTTCGCCTTGTCGTTGAACGCATTGACCGCGCCGATGAGGCAGTTGTTCGAAATGTTGTCCAGGTGGCCGCGGAATTTGAGCCAGGGGCCTGCCATGGAGATGTGGTCGGTGGTGCATTTTCCCTTGGCCTTGATCAGCAGGCGCAGCCCTTTCAGGTCGCCCGCATTGGCCGCAAAGGGCTCGAGCAGTTGCAGCCGGCTCGAATCGGGCTGCACGACGACCTGCACCGCGCTGCCGTCCTCGGCGGGTGCCGCATAGCCTGGGTCGTCGCAGAAGAAGCCCTGCTTGGGAAGTTCGTCACCCGCGGGCGGGTCCAGTTTCACGGCGACGCCGTCCTCATTGATGATCGTGTCGGCGGCGGGGTCGAATCCGAGATCGCCCGACAGGGCTAGCGCGGTGACCATTTCAGGCGAGGCGACAAACGCATGGGTCTTGGGATTGCCGTCGTTGCGCTTGGCGAAGTTGCGGTTGAAGGAGGTGACAATCGTGTTGGGTTCGTCGGCCGCGCCGTCGCGGTGGCGGGCCCACTGGCCGATGCAGGGGCCGCAGGCGTTGGCAAGCACCACACCGCCGATGGACTCGAAATCGGCCAGCAGTCCGTCCCGTTCCAAGGTCTGGCGGACCAGTTCCGAACCGGGGGTGATGGTGAATTCGGCCTTCGCGCGAATCTTCTTCTCCTTCGCCTGCCGGGCGATGGACGCGCAGCGGGCCATGTCCTCATAGGAGGAATTGGTGCAGGAACCGATCAGGGAAACCTCCACCTTGCGGGGCCAGTTTTCAGCCACCAGCGTTTCCCTCATTTGGGACACGGGCGTGGCGAGGTCGGGCGTGAACGGTCCGTTGAGGCGGGGCTCAAGGGTGCTCAGGTCGATTTCGATGATCTGGTCATAGTAGTTGACCGGGTTGGCGTACACCTCCGGGTCGGGCTGGAGATGGGCCGCCACGCTGCGCGCCGCGGCGGCGATTTCGGCACGGTCCGTGGCTTCCAGATAGCGCGCCATGGCGTTGTCAAAGGCGAACACGGAGGTGGTGGCGCCGATTTCGGCGCCCATGTTGCAGATGGTGCCCTTGCCCGTGCAGGAAAGGCTCTCGGCGCCCTCGCCGAAGTATTCGACTATGGCGCCCGTGCCGCCCTTTACTGTCAGGATGCCCGCCACTTCCAGGATCACGTCCTTGGCGGAGGCCCATCCGCGAAGCGCGCCTTTGAGCCGCACGCCGATGAGTTTGGGGAACTTCAGTTCCCAGGGCATGCCGGCCATCACGTCCACCGCGTCGGCGCCGCCGACGCCGATGGCGATCATGCCGAGGCCGCCCGCATTGGGCGTGTGCGAGTCTGTGCCAATCATCATGCCGCCCGGAAAGGCGTAATTCTCAAGCACCACCTGGTGGATGATGCCCGCGCCGGGCTTCCAGAAGCCGATGCCGTACTTGTTCGACACGGACGCGAGGAAGGCGTACACCTCACTGTTGACGGAGATCGCCTTGGCAAGGTCGGCTGTTGCGCCGGTTTCGGCCTGGATGAGGTGGTCGCAGTGCACCGTGCTAGGCACGGCCACCTTGGGCCGTCCGGCGGACATGAATTGCAACAGCGCCATCTGGGCGGTCGCATCCTGCATCGCCACGCGGTCGGGCGCGAAGTCCACATAGTCCCTGCCGCGCACAAAGGGCTTGGCAGGACCGCCTTCCCACAAATGGGCGTACAGAATCTTTTCCGCAAGCGTGAGGGGGCGCCCCACGGCCTTGCGCGCCGCCGTGACGCGCTCCGCAAAGCGCTCGTAGATGCCCAGTATCATGTCCGCATCGAATGCCATTTGATCTGTTCTCCTTTCGCGAAAGACAGCGGAATGCTGTCCGCAGGGTGTGTATTCCCAAGAAAAGAAACACCATCGACAGATGGTGTAATCCACATTTTAGCACAATAATTCAAACCTGGGAAGGTTGAAAAACCCGGATATTTCGGCGGGGCCGAAAATCAGGCCTCGGAGGGGCGGATGTCCCGAATGAGCAGGCTGATGGGCGTGTCGGTGGAATAGGTGCTGAATTGGGGGGTAAAGGCGACATCGACCTGGGCGGGCAGCGATTCGGTGAGGAAACGCTCGGCCATGCGGTACCAAATGGCGCTGAAAGCCGTGCCTCCCTGGCGCAGGATCATTTTGACGTGCTGGTCCTTGAGTATGCGAACCGAACTCTGGTCGATTTCCGCCCCCATGGTGGCAAAGAGGGGGGAGGGGTTGCCCTGTCCGTACGGCTCCAGTTGCTCCAGTGTCTTGAGCAGCACCTGGTCAACCTCGCTGAAGGCTGTGATGGCGTCCACGGCCAGTTCGGGCACCAACGGCCCCGTTCCAAGCTGTGCCAGCGCGGCCCGCTCAAAGCGTTCGCGGAAGACGCCCAAGTCCTTTGCAGGCAGGGTCATGCCCGCCGCCGCACGGTGCCCACCGAACTTCAGGAGCAAGTCCCGGCATTCGGTGAGCGCCGCCATCATGTCGAATCCCGCGGTGGCGCGGGCTGAACCGCGGGCGGTGCCTTCGCCGTCAATCGACAGGATGATGACCGGACGGTGATACCGGGCGAGCAGGCGCGATGCGACAATGCCGATGACCCCGGCATGCCACCCTTCCCGGGCCACCACGATGGAGCGGTGTTGGTCTCCGAAAAAGGCGTCCAGTTCCTCCACGGCCTCCTCGTATATCTTTTTCTCGATCGCCCGCCGCTCGGAATTGGCCGCATCCAGCACCGAGGCGATTTCACGGGCCCGGTCGGGGCATTCGGTCATCAGCAGGTCAAGCGCAACGCGGGCATCGTCGAGACGGCCGGCCGCATTGAGACGGGGGCTCAATTGAAATCCGATTTTCTCGGAGGTCACATCCCCCAAGTCGAAAGAGGACGCGGCGGCCAGTTTGGCCAGCCCCACGCGGCGGTGCTTGGCCATGTGCTTCAGGCCCAGGGCCACGATGGCACGGTTTTCGCCCAACAGCGGCACCATGTCGGCGACCGTGCCCAAGGCGGCGATGTCGAGATCGTTGGGGGTGCCGTTGAGCGCGGTGGACAGTTTGAGCGCCACCCCCGCGCCGCAGAGCGTGCCAAGCGGGTGTCCCGGCGTTTCGCGCTTGGGATTGATTACCGCCACGGCAGGCGGAAAGGTGCTTTCAAGGTTGTGATGGTCCGTAATGATGAGGTCCAGGCCCAGTTCTGCCGCCCTTTCCGCGGCGGCGAAGGAACTGATGCCGTTGTCCACCGTAATCAGCAGGCCAAATCCCGAAGCCTTGGCGTTTTCCACCTGCTCGGACATCAGGCCATAACCTTCGCGCAGTCGGTCCGGCATGGCAAACTCCACCCGTTTCACGCCGAAGCGGTGCAGCGCGCGGGAAAGGAGCGCCGTGGCGGCGATGCCGTCCACGTCATAGTCGCCAAAGACAAGCACGGCCTCGCCGTTGTCCCGCGCAAGGGTGATGCGTTCCACCGCCTTGGCCATGTCCGTCAGCAGGAAGGGGTCTTCCAAATGGGCCAGCACTGGGTTGAGGAAGCGCTTGGCCGTCTCGCCGCTTTTTATTCCACGCAACAGCATCAACTGGGCAATGATGGGCGATATGCCCGCCTGCCCGGCCAGTTCACGGGCTGCCGCCCGGTCTCCCGGCGCAATGTGCCAGCGCGGGCGTGTGCGCTCCCGGGTCATAAGCGCTCACGGGCGAGGCGTGCCAGTTCGGCAACCACCTCGTCAATGGTCAGGTTGGAGGTGTCCACCAGCACCGCATCATCGGCCTGGCGCAGCGGAGAATCGGCGCGATTTCGCGCCTTTTCATCGCGCTCATGGATGTCGGCGCGCAATTGGTCCAAATCAACCGGCTGGCCGGCCTTCCGGAGGTCTTCGGCACGGCGTTGGGTGCGGCATTCAAGCGAGGCATCCAGGAATATCTTGCATTTTGCCTTTGGAAAGACGACGGTTCCCACATCCCGCCCTTCGGCAACGGTGGGCTGGTTTTCGCCGAAACGGCGCTGCAACCCGACCAGGCTGCGCCGCACGGCCGAATTCTGGTCCAGTTTGAAGATAAGGCGGGTCACTTCCGGCGTGCGGATGACTTTGGCAACATCCTCGCCGTCCACCACAACGCGCTGCCCGCCCGGCGTCTCCTCAAGAACGAGGTTCATGGCCTCCGTCGATGCGGCCAGTGCCTGCGGGTCGTCCAGATCGATGGTATGCTTCAGCGCGCGCCATGTGGCGGCGCGGTACATGGCGCCCGTGTCGAGGAACGCAAAACCGAGTTCCTTGGCCACGCGCTTTGCCACGGTGCTTTTGCCCGCGCCGGCCGGGCCGTCAATCGCGACGATTTGGGTTGCCTCACTCATGGTCAACTCCGATGGTTGTGTTCATTCGCCCAGTGCACGGGCGATGTTCTCCCGGTTGGGCGGTGTGATGATACCCTTTTCGGTGATGATGCCCGCGATAAGCCGCGCCGGGGTGACATCGAATGCGGGATTGTACACCTTTACGCCGTCCGCGGCGGTTTGAAGGCCGAACCCATGGGTAATCTCTTCCGGGTCGCGCTCCTCAATGGGAATCTGATTCCCCGTTTCAAGGGTCAGGTCGAAAGTCGACGATGGCGCGGCCACGTAGAAGGGTATTTTGTGTTCCGCCGCCAGCACGGCCACGCCGTAGGTGCCGATCTTGTTGGCCGTGTCGCCGTTTGCCGTAATGCGGTCCGCGCCGACTATGACCAGGTCAATGCGCCGCTCGCGCATGACCTGGGCGGCCATGTTGTCGCAGATGAGCGTCGTGTCGATGCCGGCTTTGACGAGTTCCCAGGCAGTCAGGCGGGCACCCTGCAGGAGTGGACGGGTTTCATCGGCGAACACGCGAAATTTGCGTCCCTGTTCCTGGGCGACAAACATGGGGGCCAGGGCGGTGCCGTAGCCCGAGGTGGCCAGGCCGCCTGCATTGCAGTGGGTCAGCACCCCGGCGTTCTCGCCTATCAGCCCCGCGCCGTGACGGCCGATGGCCAGGCACATGGCCTCGTCCTCGGCGTGGATGGCCATCGCCTCCGCCTCCAGCCGGTCAATCAGCGCTTCCGCGTCGGTCGCGCCCGGTGCGGCCGCTTCGGCCACCCGGCGCATGCGGTCCAGCGCCCAGAACAGGTTTACCGCCGTGGGACGCGACGTCGCCAACCGGTCTGCCGCTGCCCGAACGGCTTCCAGGGTTTCAGCGACAGTGGAGGGGTTGTGTTCCAGAATTCCCGTCACCACCCCATAGGCGGCGCAAATGCCGATGGCGGGCGCGCCGCGCACGCGCAGACGTTTGATGGCTTCCCAAACAGCGTCCACCGTGGAAAGCGCTATCTCCAGGCATTCACGGGGCAGCAGGGTCTGGTCAATAATATAAAGGCGTCGGTCACGCCATTCGACTGGTTTTACGGGCATGGGCTGCCTCCATCATGGGATTTGCTGCACGGCGAAGGCGTCATGTCCCCCGCTGATCCGGCGGTTCCGCATCCCGTCCGCGCGGGAGGCGTCCACCGGCACCATTCTAACGGCGGGGGAGCCACCCAGTAAAGCCGTCGCTGGTGGTTCATCTTTTTTTTGGCTGCTGTGGCCATGCCGCCGCTTTTCTTTTCCTACGTCATGCCGATGGCGGAAACATGGATTTGGCGCGGAAAGCGGCGGGCTGCCCCCCGCCCAAAGTCAAGCATCGGATTAGGGTTTTGCCTCAACCCTGCCCACATAGACGGACGCCTCGTCGGGGTTGTTTTCGGCCCGCTCGTGCTGGGAATACCAACTGACGGCGAAGACGGGGTGGTCGCTGTCCTTCGCATCCACCGGGATGACCATGCCCGGATAGGCGGTGTCGCCCCCGCTGGGCAGGGTCATGAGCGGTTGTACTGTGTCGCCCTTCATTTCCCAGATGCCGGTGTTGTAACCCTTGTCGTTGCGACCCCGCCCGGCGACGAAACACCGGTCTTTCCACTCCGCGATGACGGGACAGTGAATCACCACGCCCAAATCCTTGCGCAGCCATTGGTTTTGCGCCGGGTCGCTGCGCAGCCACATGGAATCGCCCGCCTTGTCGCAGGTGCGCACGACCAGCTCCAGCGAATGGTCGGGATGGAATCGGATATCCGCCTCATCGGGGATTCGGTCCTTGTTGATAACGCTTACTTGTGTCCAATGCAAAGCATCATCCGATTTGAGCAGCCGTGCCTCGCCGGAGGGATAGGTCGGCCACTTCAGGTAGTAGCCCACGCTGTAGAAAGCACCCTCGTGGGTGCGCACGCGCCACAGCCACCAGTCTGGCTCATAGATACCCTGCACCTTGGACCAGTGCTCTCCGTCCTCCGTGGAGGCAAAATGCGAGCGCAGCCGGCCCCGTCCCGGCACACCGTTGTCCGTGGCGTGCGCCAGGTCCCACACGCCGAAGAACACGTAAAGCGTCTTTTCGGTCACTGCGAAATGGGGGTCGCGGTCATCGCCGAGCGTATCTAACGTGCCGCAGGGTTCCCAGCTTTTCAGGTCGGTGCTCCGCATCACGCGAATTTCACCGTCCATGGATAGATGGGACGCGCCGTGCCGGAAGCAGAGATAGTAGGCGTCGCGCCAGCGGGCCAGGTCGGTGAAGGCGTTGTGTTTACCGTCGCCGTAGGCCTTGGCATGCCACACAAGCTTGGTTTCGGCCTGCGCAAAGGCTGCAAGCCCAAGAAGGATGAATGAAAGCACTTGCTTTGTCATGGTGGTTGTACCCCGTTTCAAAATAGGAGGCTCATGGGAACTGTTGGATGCTGCTGTTGCAGCCGACAGCCGTTTCTGCGCCATTTTCTTCAACTTGACTTAAGTCAAGGATCATTCCTTTGTTCTCAGGCATACTTCGGTCAGAAACGACGGCGGGTTCACCCGCAAGGAGACTGGAAATGGCGCTCAGAGAGATCATACGAATCGACGAAGACCTGTGCAACGGTTGCGGAAGCTGCGTCACCGGCTGCCATGAAGGGGCGCTGGAAATCATCGACGGCAAAGCCCGGCTGGTGCGGGAGAGTTTTTGCGATGGGCTGGGCGCGTGCATAGGCGTCTGCCCCACCGGCGCGCTCACCATCGAGAAGCGCGACGCGAGCGAATTTGATGAGGCGGCTGTGGCGGTGGCCTTGGCGGGCGTCACGAAAAAAGAAGAGCCGGCAGGGATGCCAACGCTCCCAGTGGCCCATGGCGGCGGATGCCCCGGTTCGGCGGCGCGCACCCTGAGCCCCGGACATGCCCCGGTGCACGGCGGCGGCGGATGCCCGGGCTCAATGCAGCGGCAGTTTGCCAAGCCGGCCGCGCCGGAACAGGCCCTGGGCGCCATTCCCTCGCAACTGGCCCAGTGGCCCATCCAACTGCACCTGATTCACCCGCTCGCGCCGCAGTTCCAGGGGGCCCACCTGTTGGTGGCCGCAGACTGCACCGCCTTCGCATTTGGTGCATTTCATCCCGAAATGCTCAAGGGCAAGGCGCTGGTCATTGCCTGCCCAAAACTCGATGACGACCAGGGCTATCTGGAAAAACTGACCGATTTGTTTGCCGACGCCAAACCCGCCAGCGTCACCGTGGCCCGCATGGAAGTGCCCTGCTGCGGCGGATTGGTCCGGATGGTGGTGGAAGCCCGTGACCGTGCCGAATCGTCGCTCAAGATTGAAGAGGTGGTAGTGGGTGTTGAGGGTGGCATCGTGGGGCATAGAACGATCTAAAGAGTTGTTTTGATTGTCGTGGGACGCGTGTGCGTGCTGCGAAGTGAACTTGGGGAAACCGAACACATTCAGGAGACAGAATGATGGGTATGTACTGCTTCCAGTGCGAACAGACCGCAAAAGGCACCGGCTGCAACGCTTACGGCGTGTGCGGCAAAGACCCCGAAACCGCAGCCCTGCAGGATTTGCTCAACTATGCGGCGAAGGGCATCTCCCAATACGCCCACCGGGCCGGGGCTCTGGGGGTCACAGACCGGAAGATTGATCGCTTCGTCGTCGAATCGCTCTTTACCACGGTGACCAACGTGAATTTTGACGTTGAGTCCCTGGTGGGATTGGTTCGCAGCGCCGACGCCGTGCGGGCACGGGCGAAGCACCTTTACGAGACGGCCTGCTCCGCGAAGGGCGTAACGCCCGAGCAGCCCGAGGGTCCCGCGCAGTTCGCCTTGGCCGCCACACGGGAAGAACTGGTCCGCCAGGGCGAGAAGGTTGGCGTTGAAGAACGGCTCCAGCGTTTCGGCAGCGATGCCGGCGGTCTGCAGGAACTGGCTTTCTACGGCCTCAAGGGACTGGCCGCCTACGCCGAGCATGCCGCCGTGCTGGACGTGCAGGACGACGGGGTGTATGCCTTTGTGCATGAAACGCTCAGCTTCCTTGCCTCCGATCCGGGCGATGTGAATGCACTCGTCGGCTGTTCGCTCAAGGTGGGCGAGGTGAATCTGAAGGTCATGGAAATGCTGGACACGGCCAACACGGGCCACTACGGCCATCCCGAGCCGACCCAGGTGCGTGTGACACCGATCAAGGGCAAGTGCATCCTGGTGTCCGGTCACGACCTGCACGACCTTGACCTGCTGCTTCAGCAGACTGAGGGCAAGGGCATTAACGTTTACACCCACGGCGAGATGCTGCCCTGCCTGGCCTACCCGGGCCTCAAGAAGTACAAGCACCTCGTGGGCAACTATGGCGGCGCCTGGCAGGATCAGGCACGCGAGTTTGACGCGTTCCCCGGCGCCATTCTCATGACCACCAACTGCATCCAGAAGCCCCGTTTGAGCTATTCGGGCCGTATTTTCACTTCGGGTCTGGTGCAGTGGCCCGGCGTCACCCACATCGCCGACCATGATTTTACGACGGTAATCGAGGCCGCGCTGGACGCACCCGGCTTCGCCGAGGACGAAGCCCCGCAGATGATCACCATCGGTTTCGGCCGCAACGCCGTCATGAGTGTGGCCGGGCAGGTCATCGACGCGGTGAAGGCAGGCAAGATTCGCCGCTTCTTCCTCATCGGCGGGTGCGACGGCGCCAAGCCAGGCCGCGATTATTACACAGACCTGGCCACCTCCGTTCCCGATGACTGCGTCATCCTGACGCTGGCCTGCGGCAAGTTCCGCTTCAACAAGCTCGACTTCGGCGACATCGGCGGCATCCCGCGCCTGCTCGACGTCGGCCAGTGCAACGACGCCTATTCGGCCATTCAGATTGCGGTGGCCCTCGCCGGTGCGTTTGAGTGCGGCGTCAATGACCTGCCCCTGTCCTTTGTCCTGAGCTGGTACGAGCAGAAGGCCGTGGTCATCCTGCTCACACTGCTCCACCTGGGCATCAAGAACATGCGCATCGGACCGTCGCTCCCGGCGTTCATCGGCCCCAACGTGCTCAACGTGCTGGTTGAGAAGTTCGGCCTGACGCCCATTTCCACGCCGGAGGCAGACCTCGCGGCCATGCTCGGCTAAGACTTTTCTGACGGTGAGGGCGGCGGTGTCTGATGATGCCGCCGCCCCTTTTCTTGGTCGCGGAGGAAATGGGCCGCAATCGGCCTGTGAAACGGGTCGGACCCATGGAAAGATGGTGAAAGATGGCGGAGCAGGCCTTTATTGGCGGAGCGCCCTGGTATGATGCGCTTTCGGGCGGTGCAAGGCGTCTGGACCGGGAGGGGGGGTTGCTGTTGCGCGTCCTGTCCGGCGCCCCCCTGCCACGGGTGCTGGATTTGGCCTGCGGCACAGGCATTCACGCGCTGTTCTTCGCCGCGCACGGCGCGGAAGTGACCGCCTGCGACCTGAGTTCCGAAATGATTCACCGGGCCCAGGCAGCCCGCTCCCATCCGCGCATCGCATATGAAGTGGCCGACATGCGCCGACCCCCCGCCGGTCTCTTCGGACTTGCCCTTTGCCTTGGGAATTCCCTCTCGCTGTTACCCGGCTTTGACGATGTGCAGTCCTGTCTGAGCCAAACCGCGACCGTGTTGGCCCCGCACGGGTACTTCATGGTGCAACTGCTCAACTATGCCAATCCGGCCCTGCGCAAACCCAGGCAACGCACAGAAACCGCGACCTTCGACGGCGGCGAAGTCTTTGCCCGGAAAACCTTCACCCCCGGGAACGACAGCACCAAACTCGAACTCGAATACACCGTCCAGCGCACCGGAGAGCCTGATCGCGTGACCACGGAGACTGTGCAACTGCGGCATTGGTCCATCGACGATTTGCAGAAAGCCGCCAGAACCGCAGGTTTTGCATCCGAAATGGTGCTTGGGAACTTTGACGGAACGCTTTATGAAAGGGGGAGTTCAGGCGACCTCATAGTGTTGATGCGGCGTTTGTAGCCGCTGGTAAGTCACGACACAGCCCAGCGGCACAGGATCCTCGGCCTCCGATATGGCCGGATGCCCGATCCTGGCACTGAATCCAACGGGGCACATTCGAGGCTCGGCATGCAAGAACATGCAATTGAGGAGGACGCAAGGTCGAAAGTTGCCATTTTCGAGGAACGTTGGACCGAGGGCATCGAGGCGGCGATGTCTTGCATGGGGGCCGTTTGGCATGGTAAGTTTGCGGTCCAACGCCGAATGCCTATTGTCCATTGTTTTGGAATGTCCATCCGAGGTTGTGGCGTTGCAGACAAGGTTCCATCTGTGGACAAAAGCTCCATACCTGATGCCGAAAACTCCCGCAAGGGAATTTCCCGCCTCCTGCTTGCCGCCACTTCGCTAGCCATACTGGGTGCGGGCCTGGCACTGCGCTTCTGGCATTTCTCTACCCTGTCACTCACCTATGACGAGTTGACCTCTGGAGTGTTTAATCTCGGCGCACCCGACGTGCTGACCCATCAATGCCTGATAAACATGTTCGTGCCGGACCAGATGCCGCTTTTTTGCATGCTTCAGTATTCCTGGGCACACTGGTTTGGGGTGTCCGTCACGACAGCGCGGATGTTGCCACTGGCCATTGGGGTGCTTGCCATTCCGTTGTCGTATCTGGTCGCTTCGCGTTTTTACGGACGCACTGCGGGATGGGTGGCATCCCTCTGTTTTCTGCTCTCACCGATGAACATTTGGTGGGCGCAAGGCTCGCGTTCCTACACGCTGATGCCACTCTTCGGAATGCTGTTTTTGTACACACTTCTAAGGCACCGCGAAAGTCAGTCATGGAAATGGGGGGGCGTCCATCTCATCGTGACATTTGCGATGCTTTGGACCTTCCTGACCGCTCTGTTTCTTGTGGCGGCTGAGCTGTGCTTCCTGCTGGTCTGCGGTCGCCGCCGACCGCGCCAGACGATCACATGGGGGATGGCCCTGTGCATGGTCACAGTTCCCACGATTGCTTGGAGCTGTCTGATGCCCCACTATGAGCATCAGGGTGCGGGAATGCCCAGTCCCTTTGTTCCGTTCAGTTCGATCATCGGCAATGACAGCATGCATCTGAACGCTGACATTCCAAGGCCGATGTTTCAACTGGAATGGAACGGCATTGACGCTTGGATGAACTGGGGGCTGGCGGCCTGTTTTGTGGTGGCCCTGGGCGTGCTTGCGGTGTCGGTTTTGCGTCCATCGTTTTCGAGGCAGGGGGAAAGGGACGTTGGCGGCCAAGCGCTTTTTGCGGAGAAAGGCATACTCCTGCTGCTGGTGATACTGCTGCCTCCGCTGCTCGTATATGCGGCGGCCGTTTTCTTGAACAGTGTGTTTGTGTTTCCCAGATACACCATGTACACATGGCCGGCGCTTTACACGGTTGTGGGTGGGTGCGTTGCGGCCCTGCCCCGGCGCTGGTTGCGTGTCGGCGCTGTGCTGCTTCTGGCGGGGCTTTACGTTTATCAGATTCCCCTTTTGATGCCCACAACCCGCCGGGCGGACTGGCTGGGGGCGGGAAAGTTCATCAAGTCCAATGCAACCCCCAAGGATGTTGTTATTGCCACGGGTGAATTCCTGTCGGGGGACATTTTCGACGCCAACACGAGGTGGGGCGGTGAGAAGCCGGGAATACCCGTGCTGGGAGCCGTTACGACGCAGGCCGCCATCGAGGCAGCCCTCTGGTATCTTGCCCATGGGAACGCCGACAAACCGCCGACGGCAGGAAGGGCTGTATGGCTGTTGTTGCAGCGGGGCGGATGCACAGTTCCCTCGGAAGATCTAAACCATGCCTTGGCCAATCTGGGCTTTGACTACTCCTGTTTTCCCCTTGTTGCGGGGGACACCATCGTGGTCCACCGGATTTCTCTGAATCCTGCCGTTGCAAAACTTCCCGAGAGTGGCGGTGTTGCGGAACTTGTCGACGTTCCTGAGCCCAATCCTTGGATTCGCGTCGATTGCGGCGCCTTTTTGGATCATGCGTTTTCAAATCTTGACAAATCCCGCGGTCAATACTTGCGCGACACATACCTTAAGACACTGCAGCGCGCCACGACCCACATGTTTCACGCCCCCATGGATCTTATGGTGTGGTCTCTCAACCTGCTGGTGTCCCGGCAGCCAGAATTGGCACTGGCGGCCAGTGATGCCTGTTTGGAAATGTCGCCCACCTACCACCTGGGTCATCTTATTCGCGGATTGGCGCTCGAGGACTTGGGTCGTGAGGGAGAGGCGCGGGTGGAGTGTGACAAGGCATTTGACGGAAACCCGTTTCTGCGAAAGGTGTTTACTCCGGTTGTTTCGACTTATCTAAACGGCGGAACCCGCGAGGAAATGCGCGCAGAAGTGCAGAAACTCGAAGACATGGGCGTAATCTGGTTCGTTCCGGCACTGTGGACCCTCTATCGCAACCGCTTTGAACCGCGGGCGGAAATGTTGCCCATGGGAATTTACGCGCCGCACGAGGAGTATTATCAGGCATGGATGGCCTCTCTTCGAAAGAATACGGAACATGTCGCGCCGCTCAACACAAGAGCCGCCGCGCAATTGGAGATTGTTTCGGCATTGATGCGCCTTCCCAAGAGCTAAGACAATACCAAGGCGGCCTAATTGCCCCTCCCGTCGTGCATGCAATTCCGGGTGGGCGCAAGGGTGGCGCCTGAGGGTGAAGTTTGCGTTTCACGCCTGTTTCGCTGACACATTTGAAGGAAGGCGGACAAACGATGCACAATGACCAAGCGCTGTCCCGCCAGCCGAATAAAACGTATGGTATTGCCGAAGGATATGATGGATTTGGCAATGGGAATGGTCGCTCCCACTGCCCAAGACACAGCGAGTCTTTGAAATGTTCATATTTGTAGTACGAAATGAAACCAAGATGCGGTTCAGCAGTTCAGGGTTGCTGCTGTCATGAAGCGCGTGCGGCTCTTCCTGGCCAACATAGGAGTGAGAATACCATCCTATCCTGTCGTTACCCTGCCGATAGGACTGATTTCCATCGCGGCTTTTGTGAGGCAGAAACTGCCAATCGATGTTATGGTTGTTGACCAGCGTTTGGACAACTGGACGACCGACGAACTGGTCCGCCGCGCCGTGGATTTTGGCGCCGACATCATTGGCCTCTCAGCGGTCACCACTGCCGCCCACAGGCTTCCTCTTCTCACGCAGAAAATCAGGACGAGCCTCCCCAATGCTTTAATCATGGTCGGTGGACCGCACGCCTCGGCCGTTTGCGGTCAGGTTCTTGAGGAAACCTGTGCCGATATTGTGGTCCGGGGAGAGGGTGAAAAGTCCACCGAGATGATTCTCCGGGCATGGACCGAGGGAGGGCATGACTTCGGCGGAATACCCGGACTCATCTGGCGCAATGCAGCTGGAAAACTGGAGCAGAATCCCGGGGCCACGCTGCTTGTCGATTCTATGGACGACATCCCAATGCCTGCCTACGACCTGATCGAGTTGGAAAGATATTGGAAGGGACAGTCAGTCGTGCCGGTTTACCGGCGACGTTACGCCAGCCTTGTTACGAGCCGGGGCTGCCCCTATCGCTGCATTTTTTGCCACAACACTTTCGGCAAAGCGATTAGAATGTTCTCCGCCGGGCGCGTGGTCGAAGAACTGGAATACCTCCAAAAGACCTACGGAATTGCAGACTTCGAGTTTCTGGACGACAATTTCAATTTCAAATCCATGCGTGTGCTGCAAATCTGTGACCTGATAAAGCGGCGGGGCGTGAAATCGAGGCTTGCGTTTCCTTACGGACTGCGCGGGGATCTCCTAAGCAATGAAGTGATCGATGCGCTGGCCGGTGCTGGAATGTATCATTGCGCGGTGGCGCTGGAAACCGGTTCCCCCCGTCTTCAGAAGTTCATCATGAAGGACATGGACATACCAAGACTGCTGGAACGGGCTGAATACCTGGTCTCAAAGCGCATGTTTGTAAACCTTTTCTGCATGATTGGGTTTCCGACGGAAACCGAGGAGGAGATTGAGACGACCATTGACCTTGCGTGCGCATCGCCCTGCCAAATGGCCAACTTTGCCACGGTTACACCCTTCCCAGGGTCAACGCTGCATGAAATGATCCGCCGAGAAAACCCGGAGAAACTCGAAGGAATCCGTTATGAGGATTCCGAATTGACAATGATGCGCGTAAACCTGACCGACCTCCCGGACGAAAAGCTTTTCTACTACCAGCGGCTGGCATTGCGCCGGTTCTATGTGAATCCCCGCAGAATTGTCAGATTGATTCGCACCCACCCGCAGCCTTGGATATTGCCCGCCTATATTCCAATCCTGCTTTCACGTGCCACCAAGAATCTGTTGCCCACCCATGCCGGGCAGGAATGCCGCTAATCAGCTCTTTTCTTGGAACCAAAGGATTCTTTTCAGCCCAAGCCAAGGCATTGCCATTCCAGGGCCAAGAGGCGTCTTCGGTCTTGGCTTGGCCGTTTCTCAACGGATTCGGGCTTCGAAGGCGCGCCAATTGTCGTTCTTCCCGGCCCGAAGTGCTATCATGGGTGCAACGAAGATGATGAGACAGAAGCCTTCGGGCAGCCACGGCACATCGTTCCCGGACGGCGCGCCCGGAACGCTGTGCACCTGCTGGAAAACATGCACGTTCTACGACGACACACGGCGCATTCCGGCGGAGTGGGGGAAACTGTGTTGAAACGAATCTCGAACCGGGGTTCACGGATACCGGAGTTCCAAATACAAAAAAAAAGAGTCTCGAATTTGATGGGAGACCAATTGGCCGTTTCCTCAAACAGCAGCATGCCCCGCAGCCCGCAGCAGGCGAATGCCACGCTGACGGAGAACTGTCCCGGTGGCGACAAGCCGGCGGGCAGGCCCTGGATTCTCTGCATTGAGAGCCCGGCGGGGGTGGGTGTGCTTGAGGCCGCCTCACTTGTCTATGTCGGGGCTCCCGCCCTCCTGTTCATTTTCGGATGGTTGCGCCTTCCCTTGGCAGTTGTTCTGGGTGCTGCATTTGTGTTTCTGCTTGTATACGGTGCCTTTCGTGCCGTGGCCTGGGCGCGGAAAGCCTACGCCAGGACGGCCGCTCCGGACCTGGCCATTGACAACGAAACATTTGCTTTGCGCGCCTTGCTGCTCTTGGGAATGGTGGCCTTTGTTGTGGCCTGCACCGGTGTCGGCGGATTCACCTTTCGATTTCCCGACTATTGGCTTTACGATGGGATGCTGCGCATGCTCATGGAGTATTCGTGGCCTCCGGGCATGATTGCGGACCTTCCCGACCCCGGAACGCACGCGTCACTGCCCTACTACTTTGCCTATTATTTGCCCAGCGCGCTGGTTGGCAAGCTGTTCGGTTGGTGGGCGTCGCAGTTCTTCGCCTACCTGTGGAACACTTTCGGGACACTGCTGGCCGTCATCTGGTTCATGCGCCTTGTGGGCACTTTTCGCCTGCGCTATGCCCTGCTCTTTCTGTTCTTCAGCGGCCTGGATCTGGTCGGCTACATTTTTACCGCCCCACTGCCCGACGGACACGGCGTAACATGGCTCGACTATGCAACAGGCACGTTCTGGTGGTCCATTGGGCGCGGGTGGATGGCCCATTGGTCGGCCAATTATTCGCTGTTGACCCCGGAGGGGCAGTCCCTTATGGGGGGCGTGTTTTACCGGTTCTACGGCATGATGTCGTTTCTTTTTGACGGGCCATGCCATGTCCTGCCCGCCTGGGTGCTCTTGCTCATTGTCCTGCACGATGCGATCCGTCGCAAGACAGTGGAGAGACTTTTTTTCCTGACTTCCATCCTGCCGCTGTGCTCAATTTTCGTCACAATGGGAACGGTTCCCGTGCTCCTGCTGTCATTGTGGGAGACCCGCGGCAAACGCCTGTTCACCTTGGGCAATATGTTTGTTGGTCCGCTTGTGGCACTCACATTGCTTCTGTGGTACCGGGGGGTGGAGGCGGAGACCCTTCATGGCTGGGTCTGGACATTCCTGGACCTGAACCGGACCTGGTGGTACCTTCTTCTGTACTACTTCTGCGGATTTGGCCTCTATGCGCTTGTCGCGCCCAGCATGCGCGGCAATGCTTGTCGGCCGGGCCGCCCGTGGTTCTTCACGACCGTGGCAGTCTTTCTGTTCGCGCCTTGGTATCGTTTTGGAATCTACAACGATTTCACCACCAAAGTGGTTATTCCCTGTCAATTGGTCTTCCTCGTCTGCCTCGCCACGGCCCTCCGCGACCCGGAAGGGAAAAACGCCCGATGGCGGCAGCGTCTGTTGGCGGTCGCGCTTTTCGTGGGTGCGTGGTCGGGACTCGGTATCATCGGTCGCGCTGTTGAGTTCGGTTTTTCCTCTGCCCCCCCCCCGCTCGAACGCGTCGCGTGCATTGCCGATGGACTTGCCCGCGCATTTAAGGACGGGCCTCTTGAGAGGGTCAAGTTCCACGGGGACACCTTCTTTTGGAAGTATCTGGCACGGCCTGTTGAATACGTCCACAGCCCTGAAAACAAACCGGTCTTGGTTTGTGATTTTCGGGATTCCTCAAAGGATGCGGATATCTGGCGCTATTGCGACCATGAACACCGTGTGACGCCCGGGGGGGTGGTGATTGACACACCGGGCAACACGGCGTTGCTGATGTCCGAGAGTATGGATTTGGACACCCGCGCCATCGGTTCCATCGAGATTGACTGTTCCGTCGTGGACGGGCAGGGCAGGACACCGGAGTATGAAATGGCGTTTCAGTGGGCCAACGCCGACCAAGTGCGGGCGGCCCAATCCAACTGGCCTTTCCATAAGTGGTGCTACAGTGTCCTGGTTCCTCACGGACTCCCCCTGTCCTCCAATTCCTACTGGAAGGGGCAGGTCAGTTCCGTTTCTTTGTACTTCAAAGTCAAGAATCCTTCCCAGGAGCACTACACCGTAACCCTGCACAGCCTGACTTTTCTTCAGCGCTGAAGCGTTCCGCCAAACAGAAGCAGGAACGGGGAAAACGGCATCTATTCTTCGTCATGCCCTGCGGGCAGGCTCATTCGGCGCACCCCTCTTGCGCTCTATAATAAGCCCAAATTCAGCGCATGCAATAAACTTATAAATCATGCTTGACATTCTAATCTTTCCTTTGTTAAAATATGAGTAAGTTGAGCGGAATTATCTTGTATATGCTCCGATTGGAGCGCAAAGGAAGAAAGGAACGACACATGAAAAGGAATGGTTTCACCCTCATCGAACTGCTGGTTGTCATCGCCATCATTGGCATTTTGGCGGCGATCCTGCTGCCGGCCCTGGCGCGTGCGCGGGAAGCGGCGCGGCGATCCTCCTGCGCCAACAATCTCAAACAGTTCGGCATCATCTACAAGATGTACGCCAACGAGTCGCCGGGCGGGAAATTGCCCCCCATCCATTCAACCACGGACCCGGTCATTGACTGCGACACCGGCACCCCCACGGGGAAGATTGGCCAGTTGGCGACGGGACCCAAGGTGACCGCGCTGTATCCCGAATACCTTACCGACCCGAACATCATCTTCTGCCCGAGCGCCACCTCGCACGGCCAGTTCCCATTGAACAACCCAACCACCCACACGAACGAGATTGGCATTGCCTGCAAACGGAGTGTGCAGTCCGGCATCGGCACGGGGCGCGGCCAGACACTCATCGAAATCAACTACAACTACCTGGGCTATCTGGTCGACAAGGCCAACTATGGCGATCCGACGACGCCCTACTCGGGCGTAAACATGCCCACCCAGTTGCTTCAACCGCTGGTGCCTGTTCTGATGGCCTATGCGGGGCAAAGCACGCTGGCGGCCACAGCACCGGCAGCGCTGGCGTTGGACAATGACCTGAGCGAGAATGCCGGCCTGGGCAACGGCGGCGGTGACAAGCTGTACCGTCTGAAGGAGGGTATTGAACGCTTCCTGATTACCGACATCAACAATCCAGGCTCAAGCAACAAGGCGCAAAGCCAAATCTGGGTCCAGGGCGACAACATCGGACAGGGTGCCAAGACCTCCATCTACAACCACCTGCCGGGCGGTTCCAACTACCTCTATCTGGACGGCCACGTTGAGTTCCTCAAGTACAACGAAAAGGGCGACGCCCCGGTGAACGGCCTCATCGCCGGCCTCTTCACCTTTGCGGCGACAAACATTTCCTGATCGAAACCAAAAGGCGGCCGACGCATCTTGGGCACGGCCGCCTTTTCTCCACTCTCAACGCGCAACAAGTCCAAGCCGTGCGGTGGTAGCCGGGGCTATTTCCCCTTGCCGCTGGCACGCACCGCCTCTCCGCACCAACGTCCCCAATGGCAGGAAGAACGGAGTGTTCAGTCATGGTAATTCTTAAACGCAAAACGGCGAAAATCACCTTTCTGGTCGCCGTTGTCATCGTTCCCCTTCTCGTATATCTCCTTCGTCCCATCAACACGGACAACACGCTCGTCGTGCCGGACAAGAAACTGCTGGCGGGCAGAAAAGCCTATGTCGCTGAGGCCAGGCGAAACACGGGCGAAGCAAGGCCCAATGTGATCGTCCTGCTTGCGGACGACTTGGGCAAGTACGATGTTTCGCTCTATGGAGGGCTGGACGTGCCCACGCCTAATATCGATGCCCTGGCCGCGTCGGGCGTGACCTTCACCGACGGTTACGTGACCGCCCCCATCTGCTCGCCCTCCCGGGCAGGCCTGCTCACCGGCAGATACCAAGAGCGTTTCGGCCACGAATTGCAGCCCGGCGATCAGTACCCGTCCTGCCTGTTTGAGTACCTTGTCGCCAAGAACTTCATCCTTACCGGTGAGTGGAAAATCAATGCCCGGGACACCTATCCCACCAAGGCCGCCATGGACTCGCAGGGCCTTCCCCAGTCGGAAATCACCTTTGCCGAGCTGGCCAAGACGCAGGGATACAGCACCGGCGCCATCGGCAAGTGGCATCTGGGGCACGCGGCCGGATTCACCCCGCAGGAACGGGGCTTCGATTACCACTTTGGATTCTATCAGGCCTTCTCGCTCTATTCCCCTGTGGGCACGCCCAACATTGTCAGTCATCACCATCAGGATGTGACCGACAGCTTTATTTGGAAGAACGGGCGCGTTGGCACCGGACTTATCCGCAGAAACTCGGAAATCATCGACGAGAAAGACTACCTGACGGAGAAATTCGCGAAGGAAGCCGAGGCGTTCATCGACAAGAACAAAGACAACCCCTTCGTTCTCTATGTGCCGTTCAATGCGCCCCACACGCCGTTCCAGGTGCCCACCGAGTACTACGAGCGTTTTGCAAAGGTGAAGGACGAGAACAAGCGCATCTACTATGCCATGATCAGCGCGCTGGACGATGCCGTCGGGAAAATCGTGAAGAAGGTGCGGGAGGACGGCCTCGAAGAGAAGACCCTTATCCTTTTCGCGAGTGACAACGGTGGGGCGGTCTACACCCGGGCCACCACCAATGCCCCGCTCAAGGGCGGCAAGCTGACCCATTTTGAAGGCGGCATCAATGTTCCCTTCCTGGCGAGTTGGAAGGGAAAGATTCAGCCCAACACCATCTACAGGCAGCCCGTGAGCACGCTGGACATTTTCACCACCATTGCGGCCAATATTCACGCGCCGCTGCCGCAGGACCGGTCCTACGACGGGGTGGACCTCGTCGAGAAGGTGAACAAGAACGAGCAGGCCCACGAGGCGCTGTTCTGGCGGTCGGGCACCTCCAAAGCGGTCCGCAAAGGCGACTGGAAACTCGTCATCAGCGGCAAGAGCAACAAGTTCTGGCTGTACAATCTGGCCAGCGACAAGTCCGAAACCACGGACATTTCCCAAAAGAATCCCGAGAAGCTTGCCGAATTGCAGGCGGCGCTCCAGGAATGGGAAAAAAGCCTTGTCACCCCGCTGTGGCCCAGTCCCGCGCGCAATGAACAGCGCTTTGGCGACGACCTGTACGTCTTCGACATCTAGACCGGCGTAACACGTTGCGCGCCGGTGCGGCGCAGGAAGGGAATTCCCCCATGCCAGAAAAGTTCCCAGCGGTGCCGTTCAGGTCGGGCTTTCGCAATCTTGCACTGGCATCGCTCGCGCTGCTCGTCCTCGTCGGATGCGGCGGCAAGCCCAAAGCGGCCGTCCCCACGTCGGCAACCGGCCCGCAGCAGCGCGAGGCGGCGCTGGCGCCGTTCACGAAAGGGGTGCAGAAAGTCACCGACGGTGTCTATGTTGCCCTCGGGTACAGTCTTGCCAATTCCATCCTGATCGAGGGCGATGACGGGGTCATCATCGTGGATGCCCTTGAGGGCCGGCCGCAGGCGGAAGAAGTGAAGGCCGCTTTCAGGGCCGTCACCCCCAAACCGGTCAAAGCGCTGATTCTGACCCACAATCACGCCGACCACATCTTCGGCGGGCGCGTGTTCACCGAGGACCGCGCCGACATTCCCGTGTATGCCCATGAGAGCACGGCAGAATTGATTGACAAAACCGTCAGTCTGGTCGCGCCCGCGAGCTACGTGCGCAGCCTGCGCATGTTTGGCCAGTGTCTTGACCCAGGGCGGCAGTCAAGCTGCGCCATCGGCCCCAAACTGGATTACCACGCCGAAAACATAGCGCTTGCGCGCCCCACGGTGACTTTTCACGACAAACTCGAAGTGACCATCGCGGGGGTGCGGCTTGTGCTGTTCCACGCGCCCGGAGAAACACCCGACCAGATCGCGGTGTGGCTGCCCGACAAGCGGGTGCTGATCCCCGCCGACAACATTTACGAGGCCTTTCCCAACCTGTACACGATCCGGGGCACCACCAACCGCGATGTAATGTCCTGGGTGAACAGTCTGGACGCGATGCGCGACCTCGAAGCCGACTTTCTGGTCCCCTGCCACACCCGTCCCCTGGCGGGAAAAGAGGCCATCGCGGCGACACTGACGGACTACCGCGACGCGATACAGTTCGTCCACGACCAGACGGTGCGCAACATGAACCGCGGACTCTCGCCCGATGAAATTGTGCAGGCGGTGCGGCTGCCGGAACATCTGGCGCGCCATCCCTGGCTGCAGGAGCGCTACGGCGAGGTCGCATGGTCCGTGCGCGGCATTTACGACGGCTATCTGGGCTGGTTCAACGGCGATGCGGCGCAGTTGAATCCGTTGCCGCCCGCCGAGCGCGCGGGGCGCTATGCGGCGGCCTTTGCGCAGGGAAAGCCGTTGGCCGAGCAGGCCCGCAGCGCATACGCAGCGAGGGAATACCAGTGGGGCGCCGAACTGGCCCGGCTGTGGACGCAGGCCGAGCCGGCATCACAGGAAGCAAAAGAGGCGCTGGCCGCATGCCTCGAGGCGATTGCGGGGGCCGAGGGCAATCTCAACGCGTACAACTACTGCCTCACCCAGGCCGGTGAACTGCGGGGCTCCATCAAACTCACCCCCCCGGACACCGCCGTGCTGCCCGACGACTTCGTGGACAGTCTGCCCGTTGAGTCTTTCATGCGGGCCCTGCCCACGCGGCTCGACCCGGAGAAAGCGCGCGACACCGACCTGTGCGCCGTCTTTCACTTCACCGACGTCAACGAGGAGTATACGGTCCACGTGCGGAAAGGGGTCGCCGAACTGCGCAAACGCGCCGTCATCGGGCCGGACCTGGACATCAACACCACCGCGAAAACATGGAAACGCATCGTGCTGAAAAAGACCAGTCCCGTGGTGGCCTTCGCCTCGGGAAATATAGGACTTCACGGCGGCGTCACGGACATAGTCCGTTTCCTCGGCCTCTTCAACCGCGACTAATGGCGCCTCACTTCCAGCCTTTCGGATTGGCGTAGTATTCCGCGCTCCACGCCCGGAGTCGCTCTTCCAGGGCGTGTGCCACGTCGGGATGCTGTTTCGCCACGTTGTAGGCCTCGCCGGGATCCCGTCCCACGTTATAGAGCAGCGGCCAGGTGCCGAGCGTGGGCACGCTGTCGGTCGAGCCTTCAGGATGATAGGTGTTTCCATTGGCCACCTGTCCCGTAAAGTTGTCCAGCTTGTCCAGCGGCACGGGCTTGCCCGCCAGACTGCTGGTGACGACGATCTGTCCCGACCTGCGGACCAGCATGTGGGGCAGCACCGCGGCGGTCAGCGCCGCGTGGCCCGTAAAATCGACGTCGATGATTCTTTTCAACACCCCGGGCCGCGTGTCTTTGACAAGCGAGCGGTGGCTGATGCCCCCATTGTTAACGAGGACGTCGATGGCGCCGAAGTGGTCCAAAACTGCCGCCACCTTGCTTTCGAAGGAATCGAATTCGGCCAGGTCCAGCGGGAGAGCCAGCACGTTCTCCTCATGGCCAAAGCACTGCGCTTTTACCCGCAGCAACTCAGCCTCCTCGTTGGAGGAGACCACGAGTTTTGCCCCCCTGCTGCGGAACAGGTAGGCCAGCGCCTCGCCTATGCCCGAGGAGGCGCCGGTGATCCAGACCACCTTTTCCGCGAAGTCCTGCTTGATGGCATGCGCCATGGGAAACCCTTTCGTCTGGGCTAAAACGCCAGGTCTGCTGTTGCCCGGTGCTTGTTGTCATATCTCAGGAAAAAAAGGCCCCAAGGAGCCCATGAATACCTCAGCGTTGCACAGGAAAACTGAGAACAAAACAAAAGCTAGAATCATACTTGACATTATAAACTTTCTCATGATAGAATACAGGCATTCTTATCGGAATACACAAATATGACATTGGCAAACGACCAAAGAAATCAAGTGGTCGCCCCAGGCCAGGGAAGTTTGGAGACTGCGATGCTCCGGCTTCCGGTGAAAGAGATGTAGCCGAATCGGGAACGGTCAACGCAGGTTGTTGAGCCAAACGAAAGGCAGACGGGACCATGAGCAAGAGGGCAAACCCATTCGAAGTCGCGCGCCGCGTGGTAGGCGCCAGGCTGGGCTGGCGTCCGCCTGTCTATCTCGTGCATGCGCTGACGGCGCGCTGCAATGCGCGCTGCGGATTCTGCGCGTGGAAGCCGGAGTTCTACAATCCGGCCGACCAGCTTCCTACGGACGCCATCAAACAGCTTTATAAGGATGCGCGGCGCGCCGGGTTTGTCGGCCTGTCCCTTTGGGGCGGAGAGCCCTTGCTCCACCCGGACTTTGACGAAATCCTTCACCACGCCAGCAAACTGGGACTGCTCACACACGCGGTGACCAACGGTTTCCTGCTCGACCGAAAGATGGATGCCGTGGTGAACCATCTGGACCGCATCTGCATCTCCCTGGACCATCCATCGAGTCTGCACGATGAGATTCGCGGAATCAAGGGGCTTTTTAACCGCATCGTTGACTCAACCCGGGAACTGCGCCGGCGGGCACCGGACAAGCAGGTCATCTTTGTATACACGCTGCAGAAGGCCAATGTGGCCGCCGCGGCCCTTCGCGCCATGGCCGACCTGATGGCCGAACTGGGCACCCTCGTTGTGTTCAATGGAATGCGCGAGGACGGCGCCACCGCCGGGACGGGGGCCAACCTTTCAGACTATGCGCCGACGCGGGAGCAGGCCGCCGCGGCCTTTGCCACCGTCGGTGAACTCAAACGCAGCGGTTATCCGATCCTCAACTCGCACACCTATATAGACATGCTGGCGAGCGGGCCGCCCGTCTACCGTTGCCACTGGCCCAAGTTCATGCTCCCCGTGGAAGCCAACGGCGATGTGGTGGACTGCATGCACTGGGGCACGCAGCCCATCGGCAACATCCTGCAAATTCCCTTCGCCGAACTCCTCAAGAGCCGCCGCCTGCGCGAGATCACGGGCAGGGAAGGCGAGCGCTGCCACGACTGCGTGTCCATTCACCGCGTCGAGATATCCGAAGTGTGGAACGGAAACATTGAACCCGTTTGGTCCTGGCTGAAACTGCGCAAGCCGCCCCGGCCCCGCGTCGCGGACGTTGCCGCGGGACAGCAGGAGGCGCCCGCCTAGACCAAAATTGAAACAGCCCTCCCCAATCCGATCCTGACCAGATCGGTCCCATTCGCCTCGGCCGATGTACGACAGACCACCGTACACGCGGCCGAGGTCCTCCTTTTTGGGCTGGCAGACCAATTGTCCTACGGTGTATTCGGACTCCCCAGCGCTGCCTTGAGCGCGGCGGCGAGGTTGTCTATCTTGTAGGGCTTGTAGACGAACCCGCTCATTCCCTGTTCCCGGAAACGGCCGCTGACTTCCTGTTCGGAATATCCGCTGCTGATGACCACGCTCACGTTGGGATCAATGGCGCGCAACTCGTGGAGGGTTTCCTCCCCGTCCATGCGGGGCATGGTGAGGTCGAGCAGAATGCAGCGAATCCTGTCCCGGTGGTGGCGGAACATCTCCACCGCCTCACGGCCGTCGCCGGCGGAAAGCACTTCAAACCCGAGCCGCTGCAGCATGCGGCCCGCCACGGTGCGCACGTGGGCCTCGTCGTCCACCAGCAACACGACGCCGGTGCCTGTCCAGTTGCCGCGCAGGGCAGGACTGGCCGGAACTGCCCTGGCCGGGGCGGTGGCGATGGGAAAGTAGACCGTGAAAGCACTGCCCTTCCCGGGTTCGCTTTGAACCTGCAACGCGCCCCGGTGACCCCGCACGATGCCGAGCACCGCCGCAAGGCCAAGCCCCCGCCCGGTGAATTTGGTTGAAAAGAAGGGGTCGAAAATCCGCTCCATCGTGGCACTGTCCATGCCGGCGCCGGTGTCGGCCACTTCGAGGAAAAGGCAGGGGCCCTTCTGGAGTTCACCGTGGAAGTGGCCGCCCCGGGGGAGCACCCGGCCGCCCTCAATAAGGCCGGTTTTCACGCTTACCACCCCGATCTCCTCGTTGATAGCCTCGGAAGCGTTGATAACAAGATTCATCACCACCTGCCGGACCTGGCTGGCGTCGGCCTCAATCGGCGGAAGTCCCTGCGGCAGTTGGCAGTCCAAGGGGGTTTTCTTGGAGACGGACACCTTGAGCATCTGAACCATGTCGCGGACCAGTTCGGACAGGTCGAGGGGCTTCACGTCGAAACGTCCCCTGCCCGAATAGGCGAGCATCTGCCTGCACAGGTCGGCGGCACGGTGGGCGGCCTTGTCGATGTCCTCGAGCAGCGGGCGGGCCGCCGCGCGGGGCGGCATGTCCTGAAGCATCAGGTCCGCATTGCCGAGGATGGCCACGAGTATGTTGTTGAAATCGTGCGCGATGCCTCCCGCCAGAATCCCGAGGCTTTCGAGCTTCTGCGCGTGCAGCATCTGGGCCTCCAGGCGCAGGCGCTCCTCTTCGGCCTCTTTTCGGTCCGTGATATCCTTCACCGCGCCGACAATGGTGGTGGTCCGCGCGGTTTCCCCGTCCCGGGTGGCCCGCCCCACCACGTTCACCCAGCGCGTCCGTCCGCCCCGCATCAGAAAGCGGCATTCCACATTGGCTGTTCCGCCCTCCAAGGCCAGTTCGTTCAGCAGCGCAATCAGTCCCGGCAGATCGTCCCGGTGAATAATGTCGGACCAGCGGTCGGGCGTTCTGACGTCCTCCAGGGTGAGGCCGGTGAGGTCATAAAAATTCTCGGTGACCATGTCCATCACGATGCCGCCTTCGGGCGCCACCTCCAGTTTGAACACATAGTCGGACATCAGGTCGGTGACCAGTTTGTAGCGCGCCTCGCTGGCCTGCAGCGCCTTTTCCGCCCGGTGGCGCTCGGTGACGTCGCGGAAACTCCACACGCGCCCCGAAAGTTGGCCCACACGGACCAGCGGCCGCGAGTAGCGCTCAAACACCTGCCCGTCGATGAACCAAAGGGTGTCGAAACTGTCCTGGTCAGACGGGTAGAGCTCGTGGATCTTGGACAGAAACTGCTCGGGGTCCCGCAGTTGCGACAGCACGTGCGTGATGAGTTCGTCATCCCGCCCCCGTTCCACAAGCTCCTTTGGGATGCCCCACATCAGCATGAAGCGGCGGTTGACAAAAATGACCTTTCCGTGCTCATCCACTGCCAGAATGCCGTCGGCCGTCGATTCGAGGGTGGCCAGCAGGTCCTCCTCGTTTCGCCGGAGCTGTTCTTCAGCCGCCCGCCGGTGGGTGATGTTCCGGCAGACGGTGAGTATTCTCGGCCCCTGCCCGCTGTCCACCACGGTGGCGTTTAATTCGATGGGGGTCTCATTTCCGTCCGTGTCCACGTAGGAGATCTCAAGGTCGCGCGCAAAACCACGCTTGAAACACAGGGCAACCTCCATCGCGTTTCGCCTGCGGTCCGCCTCGGCTGTCCACTCGTCCACAGACCGGCCGATGATCTCTTCAAGGCTTCCGCGTCCGGTAAGGCGCATGTACTCGGCATTGGCATCGAGTACGGTTCCCTGTGCGTCCAGAATCACATAGCCAGTGCCTGTGGTTTCGATGAGCGCCCGATACTTGTCCTCGACCTGGTGCAGCCGCTCCTCGCCCGCCCTGCTTTGCAGGGCGTTGCGCGACTCAAGCTCCGCAATCCGCTGGCGGAGCAACTCCAATTCGGAGAGCGCGCCTCCTTGTCCCACGGTTGATCCTGCATCACCATGTCTACTTTTCCTCTGTGCCGGCCGGACATTGGCTCCGAACCGGGCGTGTAAGGATATTATGGGCAGTGGTTTGCGGTTATGCAAGGTCATGCTGGAGCTTTGAGGCGCGGGAATCGACCGAAGGTGCCCCAGTTGGCCGCCCATCATGCAAAACAGTATCCTGTGCAGGCACAAAGGGCACCGGTATCGGTGTCCGTGCCGGTATTCTGGTCAATGAGGAGAAGAAGTCATGTCCTTCCGAAATCATTTGGTCCATATTATTCTTGCCGTGAGTGTGCTGTTCCTCGCGGCCGGTTGGTGTGCGGCCCAGGTTCCCGCCAATACCAACCCAGTGGAGGCGGTTAAGTCTGCGACGCTCTCCCTCATTCCCTGGCCTTCGCGGGTAACGCCCGGCACGGGCTTTTTTCTGATTGACGCACAGACCTCCATAAAGGCCGGGACCGCCGCGATGCCCTGCGCAGGCTATCTCGCCGAAACGCTCGCAAAGGCCACGGGCTTTGCCCTCGCGGTCACTCCCCTCCAGGAGGCCGAGCGCCCGTCCAAGGGCGTCGTGTTCCGCCTGGACCCGGCTTTGGAGCGGTTGGGCGGCGCAGGCTACACCCTGGATGTGGATGCGGAGCGCGCGGAGTTGCGGGCTTTCAAGTCCGCCGGACTGCTCTATGCCTGCCAGACGCTGCTGCAACTCTTGCCGCCCGAGGTGTTCAGTCCGGCCAAGGTCGAAGGGATTGCCTGGAAAACGCCCTGCGTGCAGATTGAAGACACGCCGCGCTTTGCGTGGCGCGGCCTCATGCTCGACCCCGCCCGCTTCTTTCTCACGAAAGACTACATCAAACGCTATATCGACCTGCTTGCGCTGCACAAAATGAACCGGCTCCATCTGCACCTGACCGACTCGGAGGCGTGGACGCTGCAAATCGATGCCTATCCCGAACTGACCAACATGGACAAATGGCCCCTGAAAATGGCCGAGCGCGCGGCGGGCACCTACAGCCATGAGGATATCCGCGAAATAGTCCGGTATGCCGAGGCCCGCAATGTGACGGTGGTTCCGGAGATAGAACTCCCGGCGCACGCTTCCGTGGTGCTGGCCGCCTATCCGGAGTTGATGTGCGCAAACAATCCCCTGCGCACCGGCGACCGCGCGTGGGACGGAAAATGCTATGAATGGGCGGAATACTGTCCGGCGGCCGAAAACACCTACAAGTTCATTGAGACCGTCCTTTCCGAAGTGATGGAGCTCTTTCCGTCATCCTATATCCACCTCGGCGCGGACGAATATTTTGGACTTGCTTGGAAGCAATGTCCCGAATGCCAGAAGAAGGCCGCCGAGGCGCGTGCGGCGGGCGAGGACAGCGAAGAATTGAAAGCGCTTTTTGCGAACTGCCTGGGAGACCATGAGAAATACCTGCTCTACCGGCGCCTCATTCAGCGCGTGTGCGGTTTTGTGGTGTCCAAAGGGCGCCAGCCCGTGCTCTGGGACGACCTGTCGTGGCGGGGCAACTATCCTGCCGGGGCCGTGGTCAACCAGTGGCATTACAAAGGTGGCATGGACTGTTTTCAGAACGTGATTACGCCTGTCGACCCCGCCGTCGAGGCGGCAACCACGGGGCATGACGTCATTGCCTCGCCGTTCAGCCATCTCTATTTTGACCTGGGCGATGCGCGCAACACCGAACTGGTGTACAGGTACGAACCACTGCCCGAGGGGTTGACGGAGGAACAGGCCCGCCGCATCCTGGGCCCCAGCGCGCCCGCATGGAATCAGCCGCAACAGCAGGCCGACCAGATGATCTTTCCGCGTCTTGTGGCGCTGTCCGAGGTGGGCTGGACCGAGCGGGGCAACCGCAACTGGGAGGCGTTTGCCGCAAGGGAAAAGGCGCACTGCAGGCGCCTTGCGCTGCTGGGCGTGAAATTCCCCCGGGACTGGACGCTCGGCGGGCCGGGCACCCTCATGGGCCGGTGGCAACCGGCCGACCTCACCGCCGATGCGGTCACGCTCGAATGGGACGCCTCAGCGTTAATCAAGGAGGCGGGGGCGCAGGAGGTCATTCTGCTGTACACGAAGGGGCAGGACGGCGTGTCAACAAAATGGGCCGCGCTGCTGGAAGACGGAAAAGAAATCACGCGGGACACCCATCTTGGCTGGACCGGCGCGGCCAAGAGCAATTTCGTCTACACCCTGCCCCTGGCGGAAAGAAAACCCGGCGCCAGTTACAGCATCAAGGCTGGGATAGACTGTCATCAGGGCCGGGACTCCGCCGGCGATGTCTTCTTGAGAAAACAGGAGGGGGCACTGCCCGAGTAGCGGGCTTGTACCATTAGTCCGTGACAATTGGCCCCATTTTGACCACTTCAAAGGCCTCACCCGGGACTTCTTTGATGCGGTTCATTTCCTCATCGTCCCAGCGGGCGTCCGGCGCGCCCGAGATGAACCAGTTGCTGCCGTTGTCGGCGACCATCATGCCGTATTTTTTGAGCGCGCGCAGTATCACCTGTACGTGTTCGGGGAAGGACGAGATGTCATAGGCGGCCTTGAGGCGAACGCGCATGCCCATGGGCGGCAGGTTCGGGTCGCTTTCATCGCTCGCAAGATGGCGCGCCGGAGAAACGTAGGCCCGCCGGCTACGCTCCACGGTGAAGCGCAGCGCATGGCGGATTTCACCCTGTCCGACCACCTCGTCATAGCGCACCAGTCCGGGGAAAATGGGGAGGCCCGCAGCGTCGGCGGAGGTCCATCCCGCAGGCCGGAGAGCGTTGGTCTTGAGGTCAAAGACCGCTCCCGACCCGGCGGTATAGGGCGCGCCGGAATGGGCCGGAAAATGAAAGTCATACAGCTCGTAGAGCACCCAGTTGTCGCGGTCCAGCATGAGCACATGCCGGTCCCCGTCGCCGTTGGGGCCGCCCTCGATGGGTGCGTTGGCCGTGACGGGATAGGGGCCGGGATCGCTTTCATCCGGGTAGTAGCAGTCAACGCTGACCTTGGGCGTACCGCCGGCCACAACAATATAGGGAATGCCGAAGGGACCACCGTCCCAATTCGCGCCGAAGTCGGGATGCAGCGTCGTGTCACGGCCGATGCTGTCGATCAGCGCATCCGAGTTGGGGTCCACAGGTTGGTTGTCCACCGCTTGGCTCCAGGGATTGTCCGCGGGAAACACGCGCGCACCGTTGAGCGGCGCGTTGACACCAAGGCTGGGCGTGCCGGGCGCGGGTTCCCCCTCGCCCTCGTTCGCCACTTCCCCTTCTGTGCCGGTGTTCGGCGTAGCGGTCGGGCAGCCGGACAGGGAAAGGACACAAAGGCAGGACAGGATGAACATAAATGCAGTGAGACGTTTCATACTCCATATTCCCGGTGCTTGACCATCATGCCTTGCATGAATGCTACCATATCTTTGGCCGGGGTGCGGGGGGATGGCAAAGGGTCTACTGCCGGCCAATCAACCGAACGGCGGCGTCCCAGAAGAGGTAGCGCGCGCCAAGGGTGAGCAGGAACAGGCCGTAGAGTTTCTTCATCATCTCGTCGCTGATGAAGGATTGGTTGGCGAAAAGGGCGCCGAAGAGGTTGCCGATGACAAGTCCCACGGCGAGCAGCACCCCCTGCCGGATGTTGACGTTGCCGGCGCGATAGTAGACGACCGCCGCCAGGATGCCGATGGGGAAGATTTGGGCGATGATGGAGGTGCCGGTCGACATTTTTTGGCTCATGCCCAGCAGCAGCACCATGGCGGGAACCATGATTGCGCCGCCGCCGAGGCCAAACATGCCCCCGGCGACACCGGCAGCCAGGCCGACGAGAAGAATTTGCCAGGCCATTTCCATTGCATCTACTCCTCAGTAACAGTGTATGCTGTTAGCGTGAAACCTGTGTGTAGTGAATCACGCGACTGCTGACGCATTCAAGCGGAGGCGCTGCGCGGGACCGAAGCTTCGGCATTGAGGGAGTCCGAACATGGCAGACTACGCGACATATGACGAGCGCTACAGGGTTGCGCCGGAACCGCCCGGGGCGCTGGACAGGATTCTGCCCCATTATGTCCGCGATTTTCTCGCCGTGGAGCGCAAGTCCGAGGCGCTGCTGCGCGAACTGCTGCAGCGGGGACAATACCGCATTATCAGTGTGCTCTCACAGGAAACGGGCAGGCACGCGGCCTACCTGATGGGTTATCCCGTGGACGGGGGGCGCTATTTCTTCCTTGACTTCTTTGCCGTGGACCCCGCTTTTCGCGGCGGGGGGCTGGGTGCCTGGACCCTGCGCAGCCTGGCGGGATTGCTTGGCGTGGACGGCCTTTTTTTCGAGTTGGAGATTCCCGTGGAGGATGCGCACCCCACAGAGGAGAGTGTCCGGCGAATCGCCTTCTATGAGCGTCTTGGCGCTTTCCGGCTGCCGGTGGAGTATTCGCTGCTGCTCGGGGACGGGAGCCTCTATCCGATGCACTTCTATTATTTGCCGTTCAACGGAGCGCTGCCCGACCGGGACTCGGTGAAGGAGGCCATCGCGACCACCTTTGACTACACCTACGGCGTCATGCCGGCCGAGTACCCCCGGTGGCGTCAGGCGCTGTCAGACATACTGAGGACGGTCGCGTAAGGCGGGCCTACTTGCGCAGGTTTTCGAACCAGACGGGGCCGCCCCATTTGCCGGTGACCACGATGTCGATATCGCCGTCGCCGTCGAGGTCGGTGGCGACGAGGTTCAATCCGGAACCGATGCCCTCATTGTAGGAAATGACGTGTTTGGTCCAGGTCGGATTGGGGCCGCGGGTCAATTTGTACCAGTAAACGCCAAGGGGCTCGAATTCGCCGGGGTCGCCGCCGTTATGCGCCATGAAGCGTTTTCCCGCGATGAGATCAAGATCGCCGTCGCCGTCAATGTCGGCAAGGGCGAGGCTGTGCGGCTGGGACCATGAATCGTCGATCATATGGCGCGTCCAGGTGGTTTCGCCGTCCTTCTTTCCCTGCTCGTACCAGAAAATGCCGTAGTCGTGGGCGACGCTGGTGACGATGTCGGGAAGTCCGTCCTTGTTGACGTCATACACCAGGATCGGCGCGGTGTGATCCACCTTGCCGTCCACCTTGCCGCCGATGGCCCAGGGGTGCTCTTTCCATTCGCCCTTGCGCGGGTCCGCCGGGGCTTCGAACCAAGCATCAGGTCGAAGCACATCGGGACGTCCGTCGCCGTTGACATCGCCGCAGCCCACGCCCCAAGCCATAGTCTTGTCGGAGATGACATGCTTGACGACACCGCGCGAGCCGTCGGCCAGCGTGCCCGCCTCGTACCAGCAGGTGCCGGTCACGGCGGGCAGTATTTCATTCACCCTGCCGTCGCCGTCCACATCCCACATTTCGCCGCACTCATAGTTGCCATTGTTCTCCACCAGCGTGCGGGTCCATTCGCCCCCGGCGGGGCCGGGGTTCTTGAGCCATTCGGCCTTTTTGCCGAACCAGGAGGCGGTGACGACGTCAAGCAGTCCGTCGCCGTCCACATCAAGCGGCGCGTTCATGAAATCCCAGCGGTAGCCCTTGCCGTCCTCGCCGACCTCGCCCTCCACGTCGCAGATTTTGACCGGCTTGAAGTCCGGCGCGAGATAGAGGAAGGGCAATGCCACGATGTCGAGTTTGCCGTCCTTGTTGAAATCGCCCACACCCACGGCTTCACCGCGATAGGTGCCTATGTGGTGGGTGCGGAAGGAGACTTCCGGCGCGGCTGGTTTGTCCTCGGCCCATGCCGGTGAAAAAGTAATCATCCCCAAAGCGGCAAGAACGGGCAGCATGGTTGCGCGCATGGTGTCTCCTTGTTACTGGATGCCCGGGGTTTCGCCGCCGCATCCGCGCAGCAGCAGACAGCCGAGCCCGGCAAAGAATACCACCAACACCATGCCCATTCCCATGCCGAAGACCGGAATGCTTCCGACCGGCAGCACATCGACCGTGTAGGGTGCGGTGATCCGGAGGTTTTGGGAGGCATCACTGTACATGCACTCATACTCACCCGAGTCCGCCACGGTCAGGGATTCAATGAACAGCGTCTGTGTGCCAACGCCGGCAAGGTGCGGCGGATTGTCGTCAATGGGCTGTCCGTTTCTGAACCACACGTAGCCAACCCCCTCGGGGGCGACGAGATGGACGCGCATGCCCTCGTCAACCGCCCCGGCGGGTTCGGCCCAGAGAAGGTCGTCCTCGCCGTTCTGCCGGGCGTTCTGCCGGAGGTGGAGGTTGAGCGTGGTCAGCAGTTGTTTCACCAGGGCGGGCTGCTGCGTGGCGAGATTGACGGTCTCACCCGGGTCCGGCGCAAGATTGTAGAGTTCCAGTGCGCCGGTCTTTCGGTTGCATATCAGCTTCATGGAACCCTGCCGGACCATGTGCAGGTCGAGCTGGTAATCCTTTCCGGCCTTTGTGCAGGAGAACATCGGACCCTGCGCGTTGCGCGGTCCGAAGAGGCTGCGGCCCTGCCAGGCAGGCTGCGCGGGCATGCCCAGCATGTCCGCGAGGGTGGGCAGCACGTCCAGCGTCTCCACCAGGTCCGTCACACTGGCGGCTGCCAGTCCGGGCGCCTTGATGATGAGCGGCACATGCACGAGCGGTTCATACACCGTGACCTCATGGCCCAACTCGTTGTGTTCCCAAAAGTGATCGCCGTGGTCGGCGAGGATGACGACGATGGTGTCAGGAAAGCGCCCCAGAATGTCCTCCAGCATGATGCGCACCTGGTCGTCCGTGTAGCGCGCCTCGGCGTCATAAAGCGCGCGCACCGAATCCCTGCCGACGGGGGAGAGGTCGGGATAGGTCGGGGCAGGTTTCACGCCCATGACGTAGTCGAGATGGTCCCAGAAATAGGGGATGAAATCCTCGGCGATGGCCTGCTCAGCCGGGGGCAGTGTTGGGGCGGGATAGCCCAGCAGGGCACGGTAGCTTTGGGGCGGGATGTAGGGCATGTGCGGGTCGAGATAGTGCGTGTACAGGAAAAAGGGCTGTGTCAGGGACTGCGTGTCCGCAAGGGTGTGGGCCGTCACATTCTCGGCAAAGCCGTCGATGATGGCGTCATACTGATCGAAACCCTGGCCAAAGCCCCTTTGGGCGGACAGGTTGCCGTTTGTCTGAATGCCGACGGTGCTGTAGCCCGCCTGCTTGAACCAGGCGGCCATGGACTGAAGGTTCGCGGGAAGCGCGGTTCCTTGGGCAAAGACCCCGTGCGTGTCAACATACTGGGAGGTGAACAGCGATGCCATGGCGGGAAGTGTCCACGATGCGGGGGAGGTCGCGTTCTTGAAGCGCACCGCCGAAAGGCCGTTTAGGTAGGGCATCAGGGGCACACCGTTGCGGGTTCCCTCTATCTGGTCCGCGCGCAGCGCGTCGATGAGCACAAACACGACGTTTTTCTTGGTCGCCGCGTTTGCCGAGCCCAGGAATGCCAATCCCATAAACAGCACCAGAATGGCTCTTGTGGCCTTGAAGCTGCCCATGCCTCGCTCCTCCTTGTGCGTATCTTGACCGCGTACGGTGCATCACCGCATCCAATCTGCCCACGTGTAAAGATTGTACCACCACAATGCAGAATCCCGCCACTGGCAAGGCGCGAGAAAAAGGAATTTGAAAGTAAGCCGGGGGGTGCATATCATCACGCCTTACCAGGGTAAACTGGAACGGACAATCAGCAATAGAAAACGGCAGCCCCCCAGGAAATCTGCATAAACCGAAAGGGCCTGTGAGGGGACGGCGTGGAGAAATAGAATGAATCCTATTGGACTTCAAACAAATGCGGGCACGGGAACGGTCGCGCTGGTGCGATGTCCCGACTATGATGAGGAACGGGTATTCGAGGCCCTTGGCAGGGGGCTGGCCCTGCTGGGCGGCGCCGGTCGTTTCGTGCATGCGGGCGAGAATATTCTGCTCAAGGCGAACCTGCTCGCCGCAGACGCGCCGGAAAAAGCCGTGACCACGCACCCGAGCGTGCTCAAGGCGGCGGCGCGCCATTTCAGGGAGGCGGGCGCGAGCGTTTCCTACGGCGATTCGCCGGGAATCTCCCGCCCCGACGTGGCGGCACGCCGCGCCGGACTGGCGAAGGTGGCCGAGGAACTGGGCCTGCCCATGGCCGATTTCACGACCGGTGAGATCGTGTCCTTTCCGGAAGGACAGTTCATGCACCAGTTCAACATCGCCAAGGGCGTGCTGGCATGCGACGGACTGATTTCCCTGCCCAAGATGAAGGCCCATCAGCTGACCCGTTTCACCGGGGCCGTCAAGAACCAGTTCGGCTGCGTTCCGGGCCTGCTCAAGGGCGAGTTTCACGCGCGCATGTCCGACATGGAACGCTTCGCGCAGATGCTGGTGGACCTGAACCGTCTGCTCCGGCCGCGCCTGTTCATCATGGACGCGGTCGTGGCGATGGAGGGCAACGGTCCGCGCAACGGCAAGCCCAGGCAGGTGTCGGCACTGCTGCTTTCCGACGACCCGGTGGCGCTGGACACGGCGGCCTGCAAAATCATCAATCTCGACCCGATGCTGGTGCCCACGAACCGCTGGGGCGAGAAGATGGGACTGGGCACCTGCTCGGGAATGACGCTGGTGGGCGACCCGCTGGAATCGTTCATCGTGGCCGACTTCAATGTAAAGCGAACGGTCGGGTCCACCACGGGCACCATGAACAGCGTTGTCGCCCGGATTATCAAGAATCTGGTCGTGCCGCGCCCGGTAATCAACGCGTCGCTGTGCACCCGCTGCGGCACTTGTGTGCGCGTGTGCCCCTCAACGCCCAAGGCGGTGAACTTTCGCGCGGCCGGAAAGAGCGCCCCGCCCACCTATGACTACGGGGTATGCATCCGTTGCTACTGTTGCCAGGAACTGTGCCCCGAAAGCGCCATCACGGTTGCCACGCCCCTGGTCGGGCGGCTAATCGGCCGGTGAACGCGGACCTTCCATGACACAGCGCGCGCTTTGGTCTGACCTCCTGCCCCGATTTGTCCTCATGGGCCTATTGGGGATTTCCTGCGCGCGATTTGCCACAGCGGATGACGGCCTCCAGCGTCTGGTGCGGGCCTATCCGCAGCAGTTTTCCGCCACCGACAAGCCAAACGTGCTGCGCTGGAAGGACGGCACCGAAACGGTCTACGACGACGGGATTGTCAAGGCCAACCTCGACGAGATGCTGAAGCAGGCCACCCCCAGGGACCAGATGTCGCTTCCTTACCCCTGCGGCTGGCCGATGCGGGAACCGGCCCAAGGCGAAGAACCCGGCCGGGCCCGTTGCGAGGCGCTCTTCCGCAAGATGTACGGCGATTCCGCGGCAGCGGTGGAGCAGTCGTTGGTGGATGTGCCGTGGCCTGCGGCGGGGGCCTCGACGAAGCTGAGGTTTACCCGGGTGAATGACGCGGCGCACGCGTTGAAAGAGGTGGGGGAGGAGGTCAACGCCCTGCCCGACGAGGTGAAGCGCTATGTTGCCAAACCCATAGGCACCTTTTACTGGCGTGTCGTGGCGGGGGAGGAATGGCTCAGTCCGCACAGCTACGGCATTGCGGTGGACTTCCAACTGCCCGCGCCGCTCTACCGCTATTGGCGTTGGGACGCGAAGGGCTCATCGGAGGTTCCCCGCTACCCGGAAAAGGTGCTGGCAGACCAGCGGCTCGGGCAAATCGTGACGATTTTCGAACGGCACGGTTTCATCTGGGGCGGCAAGTGGCGGCACTACGACACGATGCACTTCGAGTACCGGCCGGAACTGATGCCGCCGACATCGAAGTGATGAACACAGCACCCATTGAGCGGCCGCGCCGGTAGGCCGGGTTTTCCAACCCCGGCCTGTTCCAGGAACACGACTCACGCCTAATTCACGCCCCCTTCCATGAAGACAGTCTCGACCTGTCTCGGGAAAGGGCGCCCGGAGCCAAAGGTGGAGCTTGCTCCCATAAGAGTCCGGGGTCGGAGAACCCGGACTACGGTGCCGCAGGCGTCGGAGGCGGGGAAACCGGTTCCGCCGGGGCGCTGGAACTGGCTGGAGCAGACGCAGCCTCTGGCGCTGGCGTTGGGGGCGTGACGGTCTCCGGCGTTGCTGGCGGACTCGAAGGCGGCGCGACACTGGGTGCCGCTGGTGCCGGGGGAGTGGCTTCCGCGGGCGCGGCAGGGGCCGGCACAGGTGCCGGGGCCGGGGCTGGAGGAGCAACTGCCGCTAGCGGTGCCGGTGGGGCGGGAGGCGCAGGTGGGGCAGCGACACTGGGTGCCGGAGGTGCAGGAGGAGCGGTTTCTGCGGGCGCGGCGGGAGCCGGAGGAGGGGTCGGGGCCGGGGTCGGGGCCGGTGTTGGAGGAGAAACTTCCGCCGGAGCCGCCGGTGGCGCAGGAGGATTCATGGCACTGGGCGCCGGGGCCGGGGCTGCCGGTGCGACAGGAGCCGCCGGGGCGGCGGGAGGATTCGGGGCGCTCTGCGCGGGCGCCGGAGGCGCCGCCTGTGTTGGTGCAGGTGCGGGTGTCTGTGCAGGTGTTGCCGCGGCAGGCGTCGGTGCTTGCGGGGGCGTTGCCGCATTGGGCGGGGTTGCCGGCACCGCGGGGGCCGGGACGATGTCGATGGGATTGGCAATAACCCAGGAATCCCACGCATCGTAGGAACTCAACGGGGCCACGGCGGGCAGGCCCGCCTCGATGCGGTACTTGCCCGGCTGTTTCACCTCGTACTCGAAGGTTCTTCCCTCCTGCGTGGTGACGACTTCACCGTTGCGCATCAGCGTGAACTTGCAGGGCAGCGGCGATTCGGCCAGCAGTTTGAGGTCGGGCAACAGGGAAATCTGCCCGCCCATGGTCACTTTCTTTTCCCCGGCCTGCGCAACATAGGCAAACCCGGTCGCGTCGCCGATCATGTTGAACGCGACGAAGGCGCGGCCCCCGCGGATGGCGTCGATGAGGGCCCGCTCGCTCAGGTCCTTCGCGAGCAGGTGCGTGTTGACGAAGCGGGCCGAACGCTCGTAGGGATCGCAATCGATACGGAAGAGCTGCTTGCCCGGCTCCAGCGGTCCCAGGCAGAGGCTCAGCAGCATTTTCGTGAGGAAATTGAGCTTGATTTCCTTGACGCATTTCGCCGGGTCATTGTGGCCCGTGTCGAGCAGGAGAAAGGTGTCGTGGTCGGTGTAGATGCCCCGCAGGCCGACATTCTGGTGGATGTCGTTTGCCGCGATGCCCGTGATGCGGCGGCGCAGGTTCTGCTGGTCCCACTTCTGCTTGAGCAGCATGAGCACCGTTTCATCGCACATGTACCGCAGCGTCTGGTCCCCGTAGGACCGGAAGTTCATGAGGAACTCCTTGGCCACCTCGTCGCGCGAATACCGGCTGAGACCCTTGAAAATAAGGTCGGTATGGATGTTGTAGATTTCCATGGCGTCAAGCTGCTGAATGTCCCAGGGACGCCACGCCTCGGCGTGGGACACGCTCGTCACGCCGCCCAGTTCGCGCACCTTCTTGGCGACTTCGGCGGAGGACTGCTCCTTGGTGAACACCGTGTTGTCCGGCAGGCCCCAGGGCATGAGACCGTCGTTCATCTCAAAGCCCCGGATGAACAGGATGCCGTCGACCAGTCCCTTCTTGCCGAGCGAATAGTCCGCCTTGCCGTCCACATAATGATCGCTCATGCAGATAAACTGACAGTCGGCCTTCTTCAGCGCCGCCGTAATTTCCGGGATGGTCACCTCCGAGTCATGCGACACCTCGGAATGGCTGTGCATGACGCCGCGGTACTCGTTCCAGCCGTTTTTCAGCTCCACCGGCTTGCGCTCTGCGGCCCGCTCCTTCCACTGCGCCGCCTGCTTCGGGAACAGGAAGAAATGGTGGTAGATCTGAATCGGGAAAGAACCCAGGAAAACCCCCACCAGCACCAGCACCGAGACAAAGCCAAGGCGTATGGACCAGCGCAGGAAGAAACGTGTTTTTCTGAGCCGGCCTTTTAGGATGTCCATGTATTGCAAGCCCCTGCGTTTAAGTTGTGGCCTATGGGATAGCCGCCCCCGGCTGTCTTTCCGATGCGGGCATCCACGACAGCGCATATTGTCGCGTCCAGCGGGGAAGAATGCAAGGGAAATGGAGGCTTGACTACGTAGAAGCGGCATCCTGACGCTTTCTTTTATAGACCCGGGCCGAAGCGGAACGCGGCAAGATGCCGCGTTTACAAAACGGCCATCACTCCCAGTTGTGGCGTGGTCTCCGGACCATGCCACTCTTCCGACCCCCAGGTTGTATTTGAAACGCATTTGCCCGCCCAGTTGTGGCGTGGTCTGGAAACCACGCCACAACAGCGGAACCATAGCTATTGTTGATTCGAGCCAACAGCAGAGAGATAATGGTTAGGCAGCGCTTTAGTGCATGCTGGGCGCCTTTTCGCCCAAAGGAGGGATGCAATGGCCTACTCGTTTCTTGATATTGCGCACGACGTCCTCAAGAAATCTCCGAAACCACTGACACACCAGGAAATATGGCAAGTTGCCTTGGAACAGGGGTTTTCGGACAAAATCCACACAAAGGGCAAGACGCCGTGGGAGACTCTTGGCGCACGCTTATATGTGGAAGTGCGCGACAACGAGGACTCGAAGTTTGTAAAAGTGGGCAAGCGCCCCGCGCGCTTCTTCCTGCGTGGGCGGGCGACGGAAATCTCAGGCGATATTGTCGAGAGAATCGAAAAAGAAGAAGCCAAGAAAGGCGAGAAGAAAACACCCTATCATGAGAGAGACTTGCATCCCATACTTGCCTACTTCGCGTATTCCAATCCGGCGTTCAATCGCGGCCGGTCCATTCTGACAAAGACGATATTTCACGAGAAATCGACAAAGAGTGGTTATAACGAATGGTTGCATCCGGATATGGTCGGTTTCTATCTGCCGCTTGAAGATTGGCGGCCGAGCGTCATAGAACTCAACCGGCTTTCCGACAACAACTCCATTCGGTTGTTTTCCTTTGAACTCAAGAAATCGCTGAACAAGGGCAACTACAGAGAATCCTATTTCCAGGCAGTTTCGAATTCCTCATGGGCGCACGAGGGTTACCTTGTCGCGGTTGATGTTCATCAGGATGATGATTTCCTTGCGGAGCTTGAACGGTTGGTGATGTCTTTTGGAATTGGCATCATCCAGTTGGACATGTCTGATGTTGACAGCTCCCGCGTGCTCTACCCCGCAAGACATCGCGCGGCACTCGACTGGGATTCCATAAACAAGCTTTGCGAACAGAACAAGGATTTCGACAAATTCCTTCAGGACGTTAAAATTGATTTCGAATCCAAGAGAGTCCATCGCTCGGAGTACGACGATATTATCAAAGACATCGAAAAGTATGTCAAGGAGAAGCTGAAGCTCTCGGAGGCGTAAGGGGGGCGTCAATCTAGGCAAACCGTTGCAGAAGGAATAGATTATTCACTTCCGTTTGCTTGATTCAGGATGACAAAGTTCGCCCCCTGCGGGGCGGGACCGGCAGGGTCGGTCAATCACGGGTCCCCTTTGGTCACCCGTGGCTACTGTTGTGCGGCCCCTCCATGGCCGAGAAGCGGATTGGGTCTGGGCGTTCCAGTACGGCCCGCATGTTCTTCTTCGTGCTCTTACCGCGGTCCAGCCAAATCTTCCGTCAGCAACTGGCACTGGGCCATCTGGCCGATATCATTGCCGGTGACCTGCCAGACGACGCGCTTGTCCTCGGTGACTTCAAACAGGTGCGCGCCGGCTTTGCCGTCCTTGTCCTGCGCATTCCAGTTGCAGACGATGGTGTCGCCGTTGGGCAGGCGCTGAATGCCGGCGAAAATGCCGATGTTGATGTCGGGGATGTCGTTCTCCATCAGTTCCCACACCACTTTGCCGTCACGGTCATATTCGGTGACGGCGCGGTCCTGGCTGATGAGGGTGTGGCCATGGTCGAGGCGGAGCGCGGCGACGGGGGAGGGGCGCTTGGGGAATTCGTGGATGACCTTTCCGTCGGCGTCGTATTCGCGCACCGCGCCTTCGGCGAGGAAGGGCACGAGGTAGGTGCCCTCGGGCGTCTTGCGGCACATGCGGAACTGGGCGTGCGGCGTCTTTTCCGTGGTGGACAACTGCACCTGATGGACGATCTCGCCCTTGCGGTTGACCTCGATGAGGCGGCATTCGCCGACGATGCCGATCATGACGTTGCCGTCGGGCAGGGGCTGGCAGTTGGGGATCTCGTTGGGGGCCTGGGTCTTGTACTCCCAGACGATCTGCTTGTCGCGGGTGACTTCGCGCACACCCTGGTAGTAGGTGGTGAGGATGTTGCCGTTGGGCAGCATCCACACGTCCTGCGGATGGGGCACGCCGTACTCCCACACGATTTCGCCCGCGGTGTTGCGGATGGCGATGCGGTCATGGACGTGCTCGGAGAAGAGAATGGGGTAGGGGCCCCAGGTGTTTTCATGCCAGAACATGTTGCGCAGGGCCGGTTGGGTGCCGTCGATGCCCTGCACGTTGGCGGGGTCCACATCGATCGCGGGCCAGACCAGTTCGCCGTCCAACTGGGCCGCCTCCTGCGTGTACGCGCCCAGCCGCATCGAATTGCAGTCGAGCCATTGGATGACCTGGTGGCGCTGCTCCGGCGACACGGACTTCAGGTGAGCATCGCTCAGCAGCGCCTGGCCGATCTTGCAGTAGTGCGCGCCGAAGCGGCCGGGGATGGTGCGCGACCCGCCGTGGATGCCGCTGTATTTCGTGGTCATGTCGGTGAACATGGCGCCCGAGAACCAGAAGGTGTAGTCCTCCTTCAGCGCGTCATAGCCCATGTCCTGCGGGCCCTTGCCCTCCTTGGTGTGGCAGGGCACGCAGGTCTTGTCGAAGATGGGCTTGATTTGGCGGTAATAACTAATGGGCTCGACGGGGCCGCATTCCGGTTCCAGTTTGGACGGCGCGCGGCGCATGGCCATCGGCGGATTCTTCGGCGTGGGCGCGCCCTTCACATTCTCGTGGCAGCCGACGCAGGAAAGCTGCTCCCCCGGATGGACGAAGGCGGCCGAACGCATGGACTGGACGGCCATGAAGTTCTCATCCAGCACCTGGAAGATAAGTTGCTTGGCCACGGGCGCCTCGAAGTAGGCGCTGCCGTCCTCCTCCACGGGCACAATGCCGAGCGGGATGCGCGGCGTGTTTTCGCGCTCATAGCCGGCGAGCGGTTCGCCCATGGCGTGGTTGGTCTTGGGAATGTTCTGCACGACCCGCAGCCACTTGATCTTGCTGTCCTTGGGGAAGGGCAGGTCGGAATCGTATACATTCATCACGGCGACGGTCGCCTTCGGTCCCTCCTCCACGCCCTTGGGCCGTGTCTTCGACGGGATGGCCGTGGGGCAGGGGCGGGCGCGCAGGGGGATGGGGTTGATGATGCGCAGGCGCTCGTCCTGTTTGCAGGGGAGAGAGCGCAGGTCGTAGAGGAGTTCCTTGTTGCCGTAGCGGTCCACCAGCGCCATGTTCTCCCACACGTTGCACAAGTAGAACTCCTCGCTGAGCGGCCAGGGCGTGCCGTACTTGTAGTGGCGTCGTCCGGGCATTTCTGTTTCGGGGAAGGCCTCGTCGGGCGTGACGCGCTGAATCTGGCCCATGTGGTGGTCGTCGTCCTTGCGCAAGTCGAGCGTGCACAGGGTGCCGAAGCTTTCGCCGTGGTGCGGCGCGGCGGTAAACAGGTACAGGGGGGAGTTGGGAATGGCGCGGATGCTCATCTCCACCAGCGGCGCGCCGAAACGACTGTCCCATTCGCGGCCGTTGTCCACGCGGTAGGGCGTGTGGTCCGGGAAGGTGTCATAGGGCAGCGGATAGTTGCCGTGGGGCGCGCGCGGGTTGGTGCCGTCGGGACCGCTGATCCAGAAGCGCGTGCCCAGGCAGTTCTCGCGATCCACGTAGTCCCAGCGGGTGTAGACCAACTGGCCGTCGTTGTTGACAGAGGGGTTCCACTCGCTCGTCTCGAAATAGCTCATGGGCGTGATGTCGGTACCGTCGTCCTTCATGGAGAACAGCGTGTAGCTGCGCACCTTGAGGTAGGCGGCAAAGCAGCGGATGTAGCCACCGCGCCGTTCCGACACAAAGGCGATACGCCCGCCGGGCAGCCAGCAGGGGCTGAAATCGTTCACGTCGCCGTCGGTCAACTGGCGCAGGTCCGTGCCGTCCACGTTAACCGAGAACAGGTGGAAGCACTTCTTCTGCGAGTAGGTCCAGCGGTGTTCGGCATTCTCCGTCCAGGCAAAGACGATGCGCTTGCCGTCATAGGACAGGTCCGGCGTGGCAAAAGCACCGTAGTCCAGCTTCGCGCCCTGCAGGCGTCCGTTCTGCACGAGCGAATCGGCCAGCAGATCGACGACCTCGGGCTGGGTCTTGTAGTTGCGGACGATGTAGAGCCCGCCGCCGGGCAGCGCATTGAATCCAAAATACTGCGTGACGAAATGGCCGCCCTGCTGGTCGGCCGTTTCGGGGTTGGAGCGGACAGAACCCTCGAAGGTTCCCCGCGCGACACAGAGGATGTCATCGAAATCGAGCAGCGGGTTCGCCAACACAGCGTTGCGCCGAAGCGCGCAGGCCGCCAAGTAACGTCCCTTGTATTCCATCCCATCGGTCACATGTGTCCCATCGGTCCCATTCTTCAGTGCGCGCAGGTCAGCCGCGACCGCCTCCAGCATCGGCCTTGTGCCGGTGCGGGACAGATTCTCCAGCAGGGCCCCGGTGCGCCGCAGCACCGTGCCCAGCGGCCCGCCGTCGCTGTCCTGAAGGAGTGCCTGCGGGTCATAGACCTCGGCGGCCAACTTCTCCGGTGTCGGCCCGCCGGGCCGATGCTCCGGATACTCCTTCTTGCCCATCCACTGGAAGTCGTAGCTCCATTCGCGCAACACGGCTTCCTGCACCGCAACCGCCGCAACAGACTTCAGGTTCAAGCGCCTGGCCGTTTCGGCCAGTGCCGCGCGCAGCGGCGCGGTGTCTTCGGCAGCAGGCAGTGGCTGCAATTCGGACGGCATACCGCCGGGGATTTCCACGCCGTTTGGCAGCAGCACCGCCTGCCGGGCCTTGAACTGCCCGTCGCACTTGCGGGCCGATGCGTCCTTGGCCGGCGCGTCCGCCGCGAAGTGCCAAAGCCCGAGCGTGGCCTCGTCCGCTGTTGCTTCCGCCGCGTCCGTGCCGATGGTGCGCGCCGTGTTTGAAATGCGCAGTTCATCGATCAACCCGTTGCAGCCGAAACCGCCCTCCACCAGCCCGCCGATGGACAGGGGGCCGGGCACGCGGGTCTGGTTGGCCACGGTCACGGCGACGGACGCCTTTTCGGCGCCGTCCACAAAGAGGCGGTAACGTTCCGGCTCCATGACCAGTGCGATGCTATGCCATTCGCCGTCCACGATGGGCACCGTGGTGTGCACATGGTCCGGCACGCGGCCGGGAACATAGGCGTGCACCGTGCCGTCGCCGGGCATGCTGAAAATCTCCCAGTGCGTGGCCGACGCCTTCGTCTCATTGGCAATGAGGATGTTGTACTGCTCCTTGCCGAATAGCTTGACCCGGCATTCCACCGTGAGCGGGGTTGTGCCCCAGGCCGGGTCCGGGCCGACGGTCAGCGTGCCTTTACGCCCGTCGAAGGCCTGCCCAAAAGCGCCGTCCTGCGGGTCGGCGGCAAGAATCGTCGGTGCCACAAAGAGTATCCCGGCAACAAACAGCAGCGCGGGCGAGAGCGATTTCATCATGGAAGTATCCTGTGTGCTGGAAACGGTGCCACTGCCGATAGAGTACCAAACTTCACCAGATGAAGGACATGCCGACTTGCCGGTCAATGCGCAGTCGATGGCTAAAGGGAATGGCGTCGGGCACACGCGAATGGGTGCAGCTATTGCAGCCCTGCGGGTTGGACAGCAAGGGAGAGCAGAAAGCGTCCGCGCCCGGCCAATTTCCACAGCAGCGATTTAAGCGAGGTTTCCTGATTGGGCGGCGCGTTCGCGATATTTGGCGCCACAGGGCATGATCCTGCACAATATGCACCTTGCGCCCTTTGGATGCGTTTCCACTTGCCGGTTCCGCATTCAAAAGCGGGAAATCCCCACACTGAAACGGGCGCTTCAGGCAGAAAGGAATTTCATGTGAAGATAGTCGCCCTGCTGGGAAGCCCCAGACTCAACGGAAACAGCGCCCTACTCGCCGGGTGCTTTCTCGAAACCGCCAAGCACCTTGGCGCCGAGACGCAGACTTTTGCCCTGAACGCGCTCAATTACCGGGGTTGCCAGGCCTGCATGAGCTGCAAGAAAAACTCGGAGCTTTGCATCCTGCGGGATGACCTGTCCGAAGTGCTGCAGGCCGTTCGGGAGGCCGATGTGATTGTGCTGGCCTCGCCGGTCTACTTCGGCGACGTCACGGGGCAGATGAAACTTTTCATTGACCGGACCTACTGTTATCTGGTTCCCGATTTCCACACCAACCCGCAGCGCTCGCGGCTGCTGCCGGGGAAGACGTTCGTGTTTGTCCAGACCCAGGGGCTTGCGGACGAAACGGTTTTTGCCGATGTCTATCCCCGATACAGCGAAATGATGCGCTACGTGGGCCTGGAAGAGTCGCACCTGTTGCGCGCCTGCGGTGTTTCCCTGCGGAACGAGGTGCTTTCGCGTGAGGACATTGTGAAACAGGCGGAGGACCTTGCCGTGCAAATCATGATCAAGAATATTGCGCAGGGTGAGGCGGCCCCGGCCGAGGAAGCATGACCGGCAGGAACATTTGCCGAAACCGGGGGCGGTTGCGTTCGCGCGGCGGCCTGTGATTCACTAAACCCAATGGCACAACCAAAAACCTCAAAGAAGGCGAAAGCGCCTGTCAAGGCGTCTGCCGCGTCCTCGGCGACAGTTGCGACCCGCTCACAAGGCCTCATGACAGCGGTGGTGTGCGTCGCTCTGGTTCTGGCGTGCGTTGCCATTTACGGGCAGACGCTCACCCACGATTTCCTGAACTACGACGACAACCATTATGTCACCGAGAATCCCCATGTGCAGGCCGGACTGCACATGAACACCGTCGGATGGGCCTTTGTCACCGACAAGGCCCTCTATATCCATCCATTGACCTGGATGTCGCACATGCTCGACTGCTCGCTCTACGGCATGCACCCTTGGGGCCACCACCTGACCAACCTTCTGTTTCACAGTGCGGCTTCGGTGCTGCTCTTCTGGGCGCTGCGGCTCCTGACCGGGGCGTTTTGGCCGAGCGCGATGGTTGCGGCATTGTTTGCCGTGCATCCGCTGCACGTGGAGTCAGTGGCCTGGGTTGCCGAGCGCAAGGATGTGCTCAGTGCCGTGTTTTGGATGCTGGCGCTGGGCGCCTATGGCCTGTATGCGCGCCGCGGCGGTGTGCTGCGCTATGCCGCCGTTGCGGCGGCCTTTATTCTCGGGTTGATGTCCAAACCGATGGTGGTGACCCTGCCTTTCGTGCTGCTGCTGCTGGACTACTGGCCTCTGGAACAGGCGGATCGCAACGCCTCCCCCGGCGTCATGGCCCGAAAAATGGCGCAGCTCGCCCTCTGGAAAACGCCCCTTTTCCTGATCACCGTGCTCTCCAGCGTGAGCACCTTTGTGATGCAGGCGGGCGGCAACAATCTGGCCTTCGGCGAGAAGGTTCCCTTTGTGGACCGCTGTGCCAACGCCATCGTCGTTTATGTACTCTACTTGGTGAAGACCCTTTGCCCTTCAGGCTTGGCGGCCTTTTATCCCCACCCGGTCACCCGTCCGATGTGGCAGGTTGCCGGGGCGGCCGTGATTTTGGCGGCCATCACCCTCTTCTGCCTGCGCGAAGCGCGCAGGCGCCCTTATCTGATTATAGGCTGGTTCTGGTATCTGGGCACCCTTGTGCCCGTTATTGAACTGGTGCAGGCAGGCGACTTCTCCCATGCCGACCGCTACACCTACCTGCCGTCCATCGGTGTGTTCATCATGGCGGCATGGGGCGTGGCCGATTTGGCGGCCGCATGGCAGGTGCCCCGGCGCGCAGTGGCCGCCGCTTCAGCCATTGTGCTCGCAGCGTTCACCGTTTGCGCAGTGGTCCAGACCGGCTACTGGCATGACAGTGAAACGCTTTTCCGCCATGCCATTTCCGTGGGACACCCGAGCACGCTCGCCTACGACAATGTGGCGGCATACGCCATGAATCAGAAGCGCTATGATGCGGCCCGCGAGAGCCTCGGGAAGGCGCTGGAACTCAATCCAAAGGATCTCAAGGCACTCAACAACATGGGCCTGATAGCGCTGGCACAGGGGCACCACGACGAGGCCAGAACCTATCTGACCAAAGCGCTGGAGCTCAAGCCGGATCAGGTCAACGTCATCAACAATCTGGCCAATATCGCCATGGACCAGAAGCACTATGACGAGGCCAGGATCTATCTGAAGAAGGCGCTCGAACTGGACCCTGCATCGATAAATCCACTTATCAACCTGGGAAATATTGCCACGGAGCAGGGGCATTACGATGAGGCCGGGGAAAGCCTGAAAAAGGCGCTGGAGATCGACCCGAGAAGCGTGAGCGCCCTGACCAATATCGGAAAACTGTATGTGGTCCAGAAGCGCTATGAGGACGCCAAGAACTATCTGACCAAGGCGCTGAGCCTGGACCCAAAGAGTGTCAATGCGTTGAATAACCTTGGCGGCTGTTTCCTGTATCAGGACCAATACGAGGAAGCCCGGCAATATCTTCAAAGAGCGCTCGAAGTGGACCCGCAGTCCATTTCCGCGCTGAACAATCTGGCCTATGCGCTGACCAAATTGGGAAGGCAGGCGGAGGCTGATGCCTGCACCAAGAAGGCGGCCGAATTGGGCAAGCCCCATACGGCCAGTCCCTAAGACCGGTTTGCCCGGCGGTTGCCGACGCAGAACTGGTTTGCGTGATTTAACAGCACACCGATACAATCGCAACACTCTCCGAAAGACGGGGCGACGTTGGAGCATCCCAAAGAAAGAATCCGGGAATGCCGTAGGGATATGAATCCTGTCCTGGCGGCGCTGTGTCTCACCGGCATCATGGCGCTGGCACTGGCACTGCGCCTCCACCGGTTGGGCGAGGAATCCGTATGGTGGGATGAATTTGCCAGCCTGACGCACTTGGATACGCCGTCCCTTTGGAAGTTCCTGACCCTGAGCCACACCCTGGATCCCGCCACTTTTCCGCTCTACTTTACTTTGGAGTATTTGTGGTGGCACCATGTGGAGGCATCCGTCCATAGTCTCCGGTTGCTGTCCATTTCCATCAGCCTCGTCGGCATCCCCCTGCTGTACCTATTTGGGCGCGACCTCTTCGGGAAACGCGCCGGACTGACGGCGGCATTGTGTCTGGCACTCTCGCCAAACCACATTCACCATGCGCAGGGCATTCGCATGTACGTTCTAATGACGTTCCTGGCGCTGTTCTCCGCCTGGACCTTCATGCGCCTGGTCCGTTCCTGGGAAAAGCGGTGGTGGGCGGCCCATCTCCTGGGCAATATGCTCCTCCTGTGGACCCACCCCTTCGCGCTGCTGATGATAGGAGTGGAGGTCGCATACGTTGTCTTGTTCTGCGCCCGCCCGATGAGACGCGCCGCGGCGTGGATGACGCTTACCTGCCTGGTGGCGGTTCCATCGGCCATTTACCTGAGCCAGGTCCAGTATTGGTCGCCGCAAAACACGTCGGCGTGGCTCAAGGTGCCTCAACTTGCAGAATTCCTGGGCGACCTCCTCTTTGACGATGTGGTGAGTTTCTCCTATCAGCTTCGCTTGTCCGACTACTGGGCGGCCAGTCCTGTGCGCAGCCTTTTCGACTGTGCGCTCGCCATGGTGCTTTTTGGCGGCGTTGTTTGGATAGGGTTGAACCGTTGGAAACAACGAACCTCTGACCGCACGTCGCTTCACGTTTTTATCTTCCTGGCGGCGTGGCTGCTTTTGCCCGCGATGGTCCTCTACGCGGCGTCGTTGGTTTGGCGTCCCTGCATTTTTCCCCGCTACACGCTGCACAGCAGCCTGGCTCTGTACCTCATCCTCGGCGGTGCGGTTCAGGCTGCGGGAAAGACCTGGAAGGCGCTGGTCGCCGCCGCAGTGATTGCCGGGCTCATCGGCTTTCAATGGTTCGCATTGCAGCCCGGACCGCAGCGCACCGACTGGCAGTCTGCGGCCGCGCAGGTGCGCGGACAGGCTAAGCCCTCGGACCTTGTTCTAGTGCAGGTCAGCATTTGGCGGGATGTGTTCCGATACAACCTAGGCCCCTCGAAACTGCCCATTGCCTCCGCCGAGTCCGTGCAGACCCTCGCAAACCAGGCAGGCTTCTTTCTGGGGCAGGGCAACCGCCCGGAAGCGGACAAGGACTCGGCGGTGTGGGCAATTGTGCTCAAGCCCTATTTTGATTCGGGTCCCAATCAAGAGTTCGAGAAGGCCCTTCAGGACTTGGGCTTGGATTTCGCGCGGACGGAATACCCCGGGATTGAGCATGTGCTGGTGTACCGCGTGACGCATGTGGGAACCGGGCCGATTCCGTGGAACAGCCCCAGAGGCGGCGGCGACAGGGAGGAGATTTCGAACGCCATCTCCGACCTGGCCCTGGAATTGACCGAGGCGAAGAGTTATCCCATGGCCCTGGAGGCGCTTCGATGGCTCTTTGAGTCCGACCCCGGCGCCCGGCGCATCTATGGCGGCCTTCAACTCGCCCTAATCAAGAAGACGGACGTTGAGCCGTTTACCCTGGCGGTGCGGTCCCTGCTGAAGGCCTACCATGACTTGGGCCGGCGGGATTTTGCCGGAGCCCAGGAGGCTTTTCGCGAGACGCTGCGGCACGACCCGAAATGTGCGCTTGCATACAGCGGTCTCGCCATCATGGCGCCCTTGGTGGACCATGACGAGGCGGCGGTGCTGGAATACCTGCGCAAAGCCGCCGCGCTGGACCCCGAACTCGGACAGGACCTGAACCCGTTCATCGAACGCTTCGCTGCGGGAGATTACCGTGCCTGTCACGATTTGTTGGGTCCGGAGAAAACGACGCAGGCATTCAGTGACTGGCTTCTGCATCGCGCTGAGGCGTCTGGGACCCAGGGTGGCGCCAAAGAGAAGTAGAGCTTACTGCGTTCCGCAAGCCGGAACGGCCCCGGCGGAATCGCGCACGACGAGCACGGGGGTGAATTTCACTGTTTCGGGAGCATCGGGACTGCATCTGCCTTTAATAATGTCCACGAGGAACCGGGCAGTCCCCGCGCCCATTTCGCGCAGTGGAACCCGCACGGTGGTAAGCGCGGGGGTCAAATACAGCCCGAGACGGTTGCTTTCATCCTCCGTGGTGTCGAGGCAGATGTCATCAATCCCGATCAGGGAGATGTCCCTTGGCAGCACCAGGCCCGCTTCGGCCAGACGGCGCATGGCGCCTATGGCGATCACGTCGTTGATGGCTATCACAGCGGTCGTGTCGGGGGCCTGTTTGAACAGGGTGTCCGCATAGGCATACCCGGCCGAGACCCCCACCATGGAAGGTGCCGCGCGCACCACGCGGTGCGCCTCCAGGTCCAGCCCATGCTCCCGAAGCGCCGTTTCCACGCCCCGGACGCGCTCCAGGGCATTCAGATTGGTTTCACTCGCCCCCAGGACGGCTATCCGGCGATGGCCCTGCTGCAGCAGCCACCGGGCGGCGGTGCCGCCCAATTCTTCGTTGATATCGGTGCCGGTGCAGGGGAGCCCCCCCTGGCGTGACCCGCAACTGACGAAGGGCACATTGAGGCTCTTTATTCGGGCCCGCATGTCCGCATCGAGCACATGTCCGCCTATGAGAAGTATGACCCCCTCAACCTTCCAGGCGGCGAGCGTCTGCAGGCATTTGTCGAAGTGTTTGAGCGAGTATCCCATGCTGGTTGCCATCAGGTCATAACCCGACGATCGGGCGGCCTCTTCGGCCCCCAGCAGGAAACGGCCGTGGTACATGAGGTCCTGCCCCGACGTTACCGCGCCCAGCAGGCCCGATTCCTGCATCTTCAGCGTCCTCGCCAGCAGGTTCGGCGAATAGCCGAGTTGTGCGGCGACCTCCCGCACCCGCGTCCGGGTGGCCTCGGCATAGGCCTTTGCGCAGGGCGCTTCATTCAGGATTGAACTGGCGGTAGACGTGGAAATGCCCGCCGCCTCGGCCACCTGGCGCAGCGTCACTGCCTGGACGGCCCGCCTGCCCTGTTGTTCCGGACTCATGGATGCGGTTGCCCGGATCAACGGTCAAGGAAAGGCTGCTTCACCATCGGCCGGGCGGGGACGCCCGCCACGGTGATGCCCTCCTCGGTGATGCTTTTGGTGACACAGCACTGCATCCCGGTCTGCACCCACGGCGCGATGGTCAGATGGTCGCGCACCGTTGAGCCGGATCCGGTGGCAACACCCTCCATGATGTGGGTGTAGCCCAGCACCAGCGACCCGAAATTGATGGAGGCAAAATCACCGATGGTGCAGTCGTGGCCGATCTGCGCACCCGCCGAAATAAAGGTGTAGTCGCCAATGGTGGTATCGTTCAGAATGACCGCCTTGGGATGGATGGACCCGCCGCGGCCCACCGAGATGGTGGGACGCCCGACAAGGGCCGCTCCGGGGTGGATGACCGAGGGAGCCGGGACAAGCCCGGCGGCTAGCGCCTTGGTGACCAGCGCCTTCTTCACCCGCGGATAGGTGCAGCTTACCATGAACTGCCGGAAGTCTTCCGTGCCCGGATGCTGCACACGGTCAAACTGCCAGTCATGGATAATCGGGCACTCCGTGCCCCCAAGCACAAGGGAGTCCTCCGTCATCCCGTCGTCCACAAAGACAACTCGTGTGCCGGGATGGGTCTCCTGCAGAATCCAATAGGCCAGCCTTCCGCCGCCGGCGGCCCCAAGAATAACCACGGAACCGGGAAACTGCTCTTCCATGAATTTGTCTCCTTCAGCGCCTGCGGACGCATCGCACAAAATAGCAGGGATCCTGCTGCAGCAGGCGCGCGTTGTAACGCACAAATTCGCCAATGGCGGTCAGCAGTCCCCCCGTAAACACCAGGTTCAGCGTGGCAAGGCCGAGCACGAGGCGCCGGTCCAGCGCGGGTGCCAGTGCCGACGGAAGCACGCAACCGAGGACGACGCAGACCAGCAGCAGCAGTGAGACGAGCACGGACAAACCGCCTGTCACCAGAAAAACGTATTGGGAGGTTTCCAGCAGGATGTTGCGATAGAACAGGGCAAGGCGCTTCAGCGACCAGGCCGAGCTCCCGTATTTTCTCGGGTGGTGCGCAATTTCGACTTCGGACACGCGCACGGCCGCCTGCATGACTGAAACGGGCCTGAACGGCTTCGTGGGTCCAATGTTGAAGGAATGGATTACGCTGCCCCGCATCACCTTGAATCCGCAGCCGACATCCTGAAACTGGCACCCCGAAAGCTTCCGCAACAGCAGGTTCACAAGCGCCGACGCCCACACCCGGTACACGGGATCGTTGCGTTCCTTGCGGTGCCCGCCGACGATGTCATAGCCCTGGTCGAAAACTTCCACAAGACGGGGCAGTTCCTCCGGGTCGACCTGGAGGTCGCAGTCGAGAATGACGAGGTGTTCTCCCCGCGCATGGGCAATGGCCGCGGTCAGGGCGTTGGTCTGGCCCACATTGGCCGCCAACTGCACCAGGCACCCGATGGTCTTATCTTCATCAAAAAGGGAATTCAGGATTTCCGGCGTTCCGTCCCCGCTGCCGTCGTCCACAAAGACGATTTCACAGGTGCGCCCCAGGGTTTCAATCGTTTTGCGCAGGCGGGTGTGGAATTCCCGAATGCCGCGCTCCTCCTGGTAGCAGGCGACCAGAATGGTGAATTCCGGCCGGAAGGCCGCCGTCTCGGAATCGTCTATTTTGCCCATTAGAAACGTTTCCAGTTGTTGTTTCGCGCCACGAAGGAAATACTCTCACATTGATGCGCGACCTGTCAAGCCACCGCAAAGCGATGGACAATACCGGCCCGGGGATGGCTTTGAATCTGAGCTGAAACGGCTGGAGTGACGCTTATTGTTTAGGGCGGTTGGAACTGCGGGGGAGCAGCGACGGCACCCCTTCCAGGCGCACTTCCGAGCAGGAGGCGCAGAGGCTGGGCGGCTCTCCCCGAGAGAATTTTTCCAGAATGTCAAAGTACGCCCGGCTGTGGATAATTTCGTCAAAGCTTTGCTCATGAATGTCGCCGATGACAAGATCTTTGAACATGTCCATGGCGCAGGGGGATATTTTGCCGTCGGTGAAGACGAACAGGTTGGACCCCCAAGGCTCCATGCAGGTGAAATTGGTGTGGTGGCCTTCCTTCATGTTGAAGACATTGCCAATCTTGACGCCCTGAACCTCGCTGCGCCACTCTTCGGCCGCCCTGGCCACCAGTTCAGCGTTGCCCGGATGGGCCACCATGCGCACCTTCACATCGGTGGTCGGCCGTTTCACCGCCAGAAACTGGCGGATATTGCGCCGGATGGTGTCCAGTTCGATGCCGCGAAACTCCCGGCAGGTCTGCGCGTCCGGTTCAACAGACACATTCAGCACCGCCAGGGGGGTTTTGGCCAACCTTTCCAGCAATTCCCCCCGGAGCAGGGTGCCGTTGGTGAATATGCTGGGCCGCCTGCCCCGCAGGGCGATATGCTCGATCATGTCGCACAGGCGCGGATGCAGCGTCGGTTCGCCCATGCCGCACAGTTGCACCGTTTCCACCGAGGCGGGTGCCTGGTCCACCACCATGCAGAAGGTTTCCCAGTCAATAAGCCGGGGCCGTTCCTGCAGGTGGGCCGGAATCTTGGTGCGGTGGCAGTAGGAGCACTTGAGATTGCAGTCGAAGGCGGCCTCCACCATGAGCGCCACCACACCATGCACCTGCGGACGGCGCAGTTTCCAATTGAGCAGGTTTCTGGCCACGAGAAGATAGGACGACGGATGCTGGATCTTTTCGTAAATCCAGTCCGCCTCTTCTGCGGACCCGTATACCACTCGGGAGCCCACGCGGCATACCGTCCGCATCAGCCTCTCGGGAATCGACATGCTTGCAACTCCTCGCGCGCGCTTCGGTTCGGGGGCGTTACGCGATCTGCACCGCCTCCGCCACCCCAGTTGAACACATTATAGGACCGGTTGGGCGGGATTGCAAAGGCCGGGAATCAAAGTTTGACACCATGGCCGTCTGAAAGCTATAATTCGCGCTCTTAATCCAAGAACCGCTGGGAGTTAGCACCATGAAAGTATTGTCTTCGCTGAAGACCGCCAAGACGCGGCACCCTGACTGCAAAATCGTCCGCCGCAAAGGGCGGGTGTACGTGATTTGCAAAACGAATCCGCGCTTCAAGGCCCGCCAGGGCTGATCGCGCCGAATTTCAGGCGATTGCCGCCGCCGTGGATCCCGATGGGAACCACGGCGGCGTTTTCGTCTTTGTGCCGACCGGGGACGGGCACATTGGGAAACCGCGCCTCACGGCCCTTTTGACACACCCAGGTCCACGGCGGTGCCCGGCGCGACACTGGCGCCCGCCGCGGGATTTTCCTGCATCACCTGACCCACGGGGACTGTGGCACTGTACAGTTGTGTCACGGCGCCCAGCGAGAGCAGGGCGTTCGACAGGGCCGTGCCCGCAGCCGTCTGGGTCAGGCCCACCACGTTGGGCACCAACACAAACTCGGGACCCTTGGAAATCCCGAGGTCCACGGCGGTGCCCGGCGCAACGCTGGTGCCCGCCGCGGGATGCTCCTCCATCACCTCGCCCGTGGGAATCGTGGGGCTGTACAGCCGCGTCACCGCGCCCAGCGCAAGCAGGGCATTGGTCAGGGCCGTGCCCGCCTCGCTCTGGGTCATGCCCAATACGTCGGGCACTATGACGGGCTGAACCCCCTTGGAAACCACGAGGTTCACGGCGGCACCCGGACTCACCAGGGCCCCCGCCGTCGGTGTTTGGCTGATCACGGAACCGACGGCCACGCTTGCGCTGTAGTCCTGCGTGATTGTGCCGACCACCAACCCCGCACCGACAAGGACCGTCGTGGCTGTTGCCTGGTTCATGCCCGCCACATTGGGCACCGCCACCGTCACGGGTTGCGGGCCGCGGGAAAGCACCAGGTCCACGGCGGCACCGGCACTTGCGGAGCTTCCCGACGCGGGCGTTTGGCTGATGACCAGACCGGTCGCCACGGTGGCACTGTAGGCCTGCGTGATGGTTCCGACCGTCAGACCGGCGCCCACAAGGACCGCCGATGCCACGGCCTGGGTCATGCCCGCCACGTTGGGCACGGTCACCGGTTGGGGACCCTGGGACACCACGAGGTCCACGGCGCTGCCGGACTTCACCGAGGTTCCCGCCGCGGGTGTTTGGCTGACCACCAGGCCCATGGCCACGGTGTCACTGTAGACCTGGGCGATCGTGCCGACCACCAGGCCGGCGCCGACAATGGTGGAGGAGGCCGCCGCCTGCGTCTGGCCCGCCACGTCGGGCACCGTCTTGGAGGTGGAACACCCTGCCAGCGCCACACACAGCGCCAGCAACAACAAACCCCTTGCCCGGGAAACCCTTTTCATGGCACACACTCCTTGTATTGCCGATCCCAAGACTCATGCCTGGTTCGGACATGGTTGTCCCTGCATTTATTGGGCAGAAACGTCACGTCCAAAACATACCAACCATCTTGACTGAACTATACCCCCGATCCTGAAATATGTCAAGAATAATATGGGGCAGAACTAATACAGAAAGCAATGGAATGGGCATCTTGCGCAGTAAGCGAAGAATTACCCCCCAGCGCGCCGGGGTGCGCGCCTTCTTCCGACCCATGGCGAATGGCGTATAACCTGTTCTCACTTCGTCCGCCGTGGCCGTGCGGCGCGACGGGAGGGCATGCGAAACAGAGGATAAGGAGTAAAGCACCAACACTTTGTGGTGTCGCGACTCTATTGACAGATAATGTCACACCGTTGACTCGTTAGAAATGTCACATTTGGAGCTTTTCAACCGGAGGCCATGAAGGGGCGTGCCGATTCGTCACAAAGAACGCCAGTGCGAGTCAACGCTGGAGCCGGGCTATGTCCAGGCTTGGCCCATTTCGCTCTCGGCCTTGACAGGTTGCTGTTTGGGGAGGTTTCCGGAAAAAGGTAATCAATCTCAGCATTTTGAGTATGCTATGGGCTGTGAGGTAATAAGGAGAACCCATGAAAAGACTAATGGTTCTTGCTGTGAATAGCCTCATCCTTGCCGCTCTATCCGCGGCGCAGGATGCCTCACATATCCGCGTCCATGAAACCATAGTCTTCGACGGCCTCAAAGGCTGGGCCCATGATGGCGTGACCTACCGCCTGGCCTGCGGGGCGAACATTGCGCAGATGCCGAACGGTGATTTACTGTGCTGGTGGCTGTCGGGCAGCGACAATGAGCCTTCTACGGACAACAATGTGCTGGCCTCGCGCTCTACGGACAAGGGGAAGTCTTGGGGGGAGCCCTACATCCTGCTGGCGGCGGACAAGGAGGCCGGTGCGCTGACGTTGATGCACGTCACGCTGTCGGGCAAGGTGATTGCCTTTGGCGCCGGGTGGCCATCGGAACTGCAATACACGGTGTGGCACTACTTCCGCATGGAATCGACGGACAACGGTTTCACCTGGAGCGCGCGGGAACCGGTCCATTTCCGTGCCAGCGACGACATGATGGTCGAGCATCCCCTCCGGCTGGCAAACGGCGAATACCTGTGCCCAACCTCCTTCTTCGAGAAACGTCCCAAGCCCCTGCTGGCGGGCATTCCCGAGCTGGCCCGGGCGAAGTCGGAGGCCGAGGCGCTGGCGTTGCCGCCGCACCCTGACCCAACCTTCAAGCCGGACAAATTTGCCACGCACCGGCACGGCTGTTCGGCCCTCATCACATCGGACCTGGAACTGCGCAACCCGACAGAGTATCAGGGTGTGCGCAACCGCCCGCTGGGCCTGTTGGAAAGTACCGTGGTGCAGTTGAAGGACGGGCGCATCGCCATGCTGATGCGCGCCGAATACGGCGGTTTCCTCTGGCGCGCCGACAGCAAAGACAACGGCCGCACCTGGACGGAGGCATGGCAGACGGAGATTCCCAACCCCACCTCCCTCGCCGCGCTTATCCGCCTGCCCGATGGCCGCATTGCGCTCATCCACAACGCCAAGGGCTGCGTGGTGGGGGAGAGGGCCGTGCGCGACCCCCTGTCCATCTGGCTGAGCGACGACGAGATGGAAAGCTGGAGCGTTCGGGACGACGTGATTACGGGCGGCATGCTGGCCTATCCCTGTCCGCTTCTTGTGGACGGCCGACTGGTCTTTTCCTACGACCACAACCGCCGCCAGGCCCGTTTCGTGGAGGTGGATCTGCCGCCGGTCCCTGCGGAAAAGTAAGGGGCAGGGGAAAAGCGCCTGTCTGGTTTGCTTCCAGCCCGTCGGCGGCGGTAGTGTTTCGAGACGGTCAGGCGGCCGGTGGACGGTCGCCACAAAGGAGTGGAGTGCAATAATGGTTACTCGGAGGCGTTTTCTCGGTTTCTTGGGCGCGCTGGTCTTCTTGGCCGGGGCCGGTCTCTGCCTGCCCGCCCAGGGCGCCGACATCCGCATACTGATTGTGGGCGACAGTTGGGCCAATGACATCCGGGTGTGGCACTCGATGGAGGCGGCGTTCAGAAAGGCAGGCATGGCCAGCTTCGGCATTGCCGGCGCCACCACCGCCGTGGGCGGCAGCGAGGCGGCCCAATGGGCCACCAAGGAATACCAGGACAAAATCGCCGCGGAACTGGCCGCCCACCCCACCATAGACACGGTACATCTGATTATTGGCGGCAATGACCTGATCAACAAGATCAGGTTCGACAACGTGTTCAAGAAGTGGGATGAAAAGCGCCGCCTGGGCGAGTGGCGCATCATCGCCGCAAACATCCGCAAAATCGTTGAATTCTGCCTGTCCAATCCGCAGGTCAAGCATGTGGCCCTCATCGGATACGACTACTTCAACGCCCAGACGGCCAAGGAAAGCCTGGGCGCGCGGGGACATGAGTTTCATTTTGGCGGCATGACCCAGGTCCAGGTCAACCAGTGCTTCATCGAGGTGGAGCGGCTCAAACTTGAAATGGCGAAGGAAATCAAGGGCTGCACCTATGTGCAGAACTTCGGGCTCGCCCAGCATTTCTTTGACGAGCCGAAAGGTGCGCCCGCGCCGGGCGGTCCCCCGGACTACAAACCCTTCCCCGGCGGCAATCCCGAATTTGCCATGCCCGACCGGGCCTTCAATCCCGTGGACGTGGCCGGTCACACCTATGCCGGTGACGGCATCCATCCGAACAAAGAGACGCAGGAGCGCATGTGCCTGCACGCCATCGACCTGTGCTACCGGGAATGGTTTGCCGCCAAATAGTCCGTCGCGCTACAGTTTGTAGATAAAGGGGGACACATGGGTGGCGCCGCCTGTGAAGAGGGCAAATCCCATGGACAGCAGCATGAAGCCGAAAACGAGCGCCACCAGCGCTATATTGATCCACCCAAGCAGGGTGCCCGCCAGGGCAAAGCCCCGCGCGTCCTGGGACATCACCCCCCGGCGGATCTTGCCGAGCGAGAGATGGCCGAGCACAACGGCCGGCACCGAGCACAGCGGTCCGCAGCAGAGCACATAAGAGAGAATCCCCAGTACCATGCTTGCAATGGCCTGACCGTTGCCTGCCGTTGGTGGCGGTGGCGGAGTAGCGAAGGGCGTATCCTGACAGTCTGTTTCACTCATGACGTTCTATTCCTCATTTTTGGTTCCGCCTGCGCAGTACCCGGCATCGCCTTATCCCTGTCAGAGTAAGTGCCGCCACAGCGACTGCCAGGGCAGGCACACCGGCAGCGGGCAGGGACCCGTCGCCCGTAATCTGCGGCGACGCGGCGGCGGTCACATAGGCCTGCATGCCGCCGCCCGCAGCGCGGACACTGTCATATTCTCCCGCGTTCTGGTGTCCGTCCCCATCCGCGTCGCCCCGGTCAGACAGAAGTTCCCCGGCCGGTGTCTGGTAGCTTTGCGTCAGGCCGAAATTGGCGGCAAGGCGGCCCTGCATCTCCGCGCTGACCGACAGGAGCGCGGCCAGCACGTGCAGGAAGGGGCCAGTCTGCGCGCGCACGGCGTCCTTCTCCAGGTACAGCAGCGACAGGTTGGCGTAGTAGGCGCTCTCCACCGCGCCGTGGTTTCCCTCGTCCTGCTGGCACAGATAGTGCGAGGCCAGCGCCAGCGTCCACCGTTCGGGCACGATGCTGCCCGGCAGCAGGGGGGCATTGGGATTCTGCGCGCCCCACTGGTCGGCAAAGGCGGTCCACTCGCCCGAAAAGAGTGACTCGTAGCATGCACAGTCCAGGCAGGGCAGCGTTTCGACCGGTCCGCCCAGGCGTCGCGCCAACTGGTCGTCATAGAGCGAGTGGGGGTAAAGGAAACGTCCCTGGTCCTGTCCCTCCACCCAGTCTTCCGGCGCGGTGACCGCGTCCAAAGTGTCTTGGAGGGCCGTGTAAAGGGTGAGTCCCTCCGTGCCGATGACATAGCCCAGGCCGGACTGTGTGGACCGAATCATGCCGGTGCCGTGGGCGTTCCAGAAGGCGCACTGCGTCGCCGTGATGCCGGCGCCCGTGCTTTCCATGCTGCGGTTGATGGCCGACCAGCCGTCATCCAGCACGCAGGAATCCACCAAACAGGCCATCGCCAATTCGTGGTGGTATTCGGAGGTGGCCGGCACGCTGAGCGGGGAATCGGCGGCAAAGACGTTTCTTCCGCCCGAGCTGTGGCAACGCAGAAACACACAGCCCGTGGTGCCGAAGTTCCAGTTCTGGATGAAATTGTGGCGGCCGTCAATGCCGTCGCAGTCGCGGAACAGAATCTCGTTGCTCGTCCCCACCTCGTACAAATAGCCGCATCCGCCGCTGCCCCGGTTCTGCGCCTTTTCCAGGCGGCAGTCCGCCACGGTGACCCGTTTCGCGTCAAGGATGTGCAGGCCGCTGTTTTGCAGGTGCAGCCCCCGCGTGTCGGCCGACAGGGGGGAGGCAAAGGATTTCAGCCGCAGCGCCCAGCAGTCTCTGGCACCGGAAAACAGCACCAGGTGCTCCCGTTCCAGGGTCCACGCGTTCAGATAGTCCACCGCGTTGGACAGGCCCAGGTCGCAAATGCCGCAGTCGGAGAGGTAGCCCGATTCCACGCGGATGCTGGCGCTGTCGCGCAGTTTGGCGGGGTAGCGCAGCGGCACATCAAGCGTCACCCGGTTCGGCGTGACGCCGCTGTCCACCGCCGCCACCCTGCGCCGGAAGATGGGGCACCACTGGTTCAGCGACACGGACCAGGTGCCGGTCATGTTGTGTTCCGCCACAAAGTCCGGCGTGATGACCCAGCCCAAAGCAATGTCATCGCCCACGGCCAGCCCGCTGGCGTCGGCCACCTCCACAAAAGAGGCCCCGTTCTGTCCCTCCGTGGCCAGGGGAATATCGGTGCCCCGTGTCACACTGCCCGAAAAGCTCAGATGCGCCCGGTCATCCATGCCGCTCCATTGGGTGAAATAGACCCTACTCAATTCGGCACCAGCGCCCTGCAGCACGATGTTGGAATGGGTCACCAGCAGCGTGCCGTCGCAGCGGTACAGTCCCGCCGGAAAACGAACCACGCCTCCGCCCGCGGTTTGCGCGGCGTCGATGGCCGATTGAATGGCCGCCGTCGCATCCGATGTGCCGGTGCCGTCCGCCCCGTACAGCGTCACATCGAAGACCGTGCCGGTCGGGGGATCGGGCAGGGCCGCCTCGCCGTTCCGGTATCCCGCATAAGAGAAGTCGTGCAGAAAGGCCCCGCCCGATCCCGAGAATCCGGGCTGCCAGTTTTCCGGATAGAGCACACTCCGGTAGGGCGCGGCCATTGCCGCCGTCGCCAGGCAGGTCGCTACCGCCATGCACCATGCCCACTTCAATGCGCCCATGCTCACCCCTTTGGACAATTGTCCGCCCGTTGCCGTGTCATCAAACGCCCGCGCAGGAACCACTGGAAAGAGTATACCCGCCCTGTGCCGTTTCGGGCATCTTCTTGGACCCCGTCCCCGGCATCATTCCGTATGGCGGAAATCGGTATTCCGCATGAGGGCATTTTCAACATGGATGGACAGGATATACAGGATGAAAAACATGCCGGCCCGCTTTCCCATCCTGTTCATCCTGCACATCCATGTAAAAATGGATTTCTTGTATTCAAGAGGGAGCGAGTGGCAAATGGATTCTTCCGTCGGCTCAGGGCGTCAATGGCCGCACCCCTTCCATTTGCATTTTGCCCGGTGGGTGCGTCACTGTCTGCGTTTAAGGAATAGTCCCACTGTTCCGGCAAAGGAGATTGTCATGACGGTTACCCGGCGGCGTTTTCTTGCTTCCTTGGGCGCGGCACTGTTACTGGGCGGTTGCTGCGTCTGCCTGCCCTGCTTCTGCGCCGAACCGCGCATCCTGCTGGTTGGTGACAGTTGGGCCCAGGGCATCTGGGTGGCCCACGTGATGGAGGCCGCCTTCAAGGATGCCGGCATGGGCGATGTCGCCATCGCCGGAGAGGTCACCGCCCTGGGGGGAACGCGGGCGGACCAGTGGGTAACGGCGGAATACCGCGCAATGATTGCCGGCGAACTCGCCAAGCATCCCTCCATCGACACGGTGCATCTGGTCATTGGCGGCAACGACGTGCTCAAGCGGATCAAGGAGACCAACGTGTTCGAGGCGTGGGATGAAACGCGCCGCCAAAGCGAGTGGAAGGGCATCGCCGACAACGTCCAAACTATCGTCCAATACTGCCTTTCCTTCCCGCAGGTCCGGCACGTGGTCCTCGGCGGCTATGACTACCTCAACGCCAAGACGGCCAAAGAGGCGCTGGCCGCGCTCGGCCAGCACTTCGATTTCGGCGGCATGACCCAGACCCAGGTCAACCAGTGTTTCATCGCGGTGGAGACACTCAAGCGCGACGTGGCGAAGGAGATCAAGGGCTGCGCCTATGTTCACAACTTCGGCCTGGCCCAGCACCATTTCGATGTGCCCAAAGGCGCGCCCGCGCCGGGCGACCCGCCCGACTACAGCCCCTTCCCCGGCGGCAATCCCGACTATCCCATGCCCGACCAGGCCTTCACGGCCGTGACCGTTGGCTCCCAAACCTTCGCCGGAGACGGTGTCCATCCCAGCGAGGACACCCACAAACGCATGATCCTTCACGCGATAGACCAGTGCTACCGCGGTTGGTTTGCCGGAAAATAGATTCCCGCGGTTCGCCCCGCACCTCGGCCATAGGCTACAATCCTGCCCGCGCGTCGATTCGCACGCGTCCACACCCAAGGAGATTACCCCGTGGCGGAACAATACATATTCACCATGCTCGGCCTGAACAAGTTCTACGGCCAGAAGCAGGTGCTCAAGGACATCAATCTCTGCTTCTATCCCGGCGCCAAGATCGGCATCGTCGGCGAGAACGGCTCCGGCAAATCGACGGTCCTGCGCATCATGGCCGGCGTTGACCAGGAGTTTCAGGGCCGTGCCGAACTGTCGCGCGGCTACCGCGCCGGTTTCGTGCCGCAGGAACCCGTGCTCGACCCGGACCTCACCGTGCGCGGCACCATCGAGGGCGCCTTCGGCGAGATCAAGGCGCTGCTGGACGAGTTCAATGCGTTGTCCGAAAGCATGGGCGAAGCCATGGACGACGATGAAATGCAGAAGGCGCTTGACCGCATGGGCGAGCTTCAGGACAAGCTCGACGCCAAGGATGCCTGGAACTTGGACCAGCGGCTCAATCAGGCCAGCGAGGCGCTCTGCCTGCCCGAGGACGACCGCCTGGTGGGCACGCTCAGCGGCGGCGAGAAGCGCCGCGTGGCGCTCTGCCGCGCGCTGCTCGAACAGCCCGACCTGCTCCTCCTCGACGAGCCGACAAACCATCTCGACGCGGAGACCATTGACTGGCTGGAGGCGCAGTTGCGCGACTACCCCGGCACGGTGATCATCGTTACCCACGACCGCTACTTTCTCGACAATGTGACCAAGTGGATTCTCGAACTGGAAGGCACCCGCGGCATCCCCTGGGAGGGCAATTACTCCTCGTGGATCGAGCAGAAGCTCGCCGCCTTCGCCCAGCAGGAGCGCGGCGACTCGACGCGCGGTCGCGCGCTGCGGCGCGAGCTCGACTGGATCCGCATGAGCAACAAGACCCGCAACGAGATGAGCCGCGCGCGGCTCTCGCAGTACGAGCAGTTGGTCGCCCGCGAAAATGCCGCCGCCAAGGGCGACGGCGCCGTCATCCAGATTGCGCCCGGCCCGCCGCTTGGTGAGCAGGTCGTCGAGTTCCAGGGCGCGACAAAGAGTTTCGGCGAGCAGACCCTCTTCGAGAAACTCAGCTTCATCGTGCCCAAGGCCGCGCTCATCGGCATCATCGGCCCCAACGGCACCGGCAAGACGACCCTGCTGCGCATGATCACCGGAGCCGAGCAGGCCGACGCGGGCAACGTCGTCATCGGCAGTTCAGTCAAGCTGTCCTACGTGGACCAGGAGCGCTCCGCGCTCGGCGGCGACGTGAGCCTGCTCGACGAGGTGGGCGGCGGATTGGACGAAATCGAACTGGGCAAACAGCGCATTCCGATCCGCAAATACCTCAGCCAGTTTGGATTCCGCGGCGCCGACCAGCAGAAAACCGCCGGCCAGCTTTCCGGCGGCGAACGCAACCGCTGCAACCTCGCCAAGCTGCTCAAGGACGGCGGCAACGTGCTCATGCTCGACGAGCCGACCAACGACCTCGACGTGAACACCCTGCGTCTGCTGGAGGAGGCCCTGCTCGACTTCAGCGGCTGCGCGCTCGTCATCAGCCACGACCGCTTCTTCTTGGACCGCATCTGCACGCACCTGCTCGTGTTCGAGGGCGAAGGCAGCGTGCGCTGGTTCCAGGGCAACTACTCCGAATACGAGGAATGGCGCCTGCGCGAACTCGGCTCGCGCCTCTTCGAAAACCGCCGAGCAAGGTACCGCAAGCTGGTGAAATAGCCGTCACGGCGGAGGGATTCTGAATTCAGGAGCCAGAATTCAGAATCCAGAAGAAGGCGGAAGAAGACGAAAGAAGAAGACGGCAGACAGGAATGTCTGCCCCACATTTTCCACCGTCCCCAATTCTTTCTCCTCGTTCCCAAGTTGAACTTGGAAACGCACTTGCCTGCGAAGTTGCACTTCGCGAATGTTCACATCTCCCGTCAAAACAGCGGCGAGGGGTGCTTCTGATAGACCTCGTTGTCGTTGGCGATGAATTTGCACAGACGCCGGTAGCAGAACACCAGCGCCGCCGCCAGCAGCGCGAGACCGGCAACGGGCAGGAGCGGCATGATGAAAGAGGGCTCGGCCAGTTTGACCATCATTCCCGCGAAGCCAACCAGGAGGAGCGACAGTATCATGCTCTCCTTGTTTTGCCCCTCTCCACTGCGAACGGCGTAGGGATAGACAAAGAGCAGGATGGCCTCGACGCTCAGCCCCATCGACAACAACGTATGCATGGAAATCCCAACGTTCTGGCGGGTCCAGAACCACCATGCCTCGGCGCCCAAGACCAACAAGCTCGGCACCACGCTCAGCAGTTGGACCGCCATCGCGCAAAACGCCAGGCGTTCGCGGCTGATCGGCAGCGCACGGCATGCGCGCGCCGCCGGCAGCCACAGCATGATGATTAGCATGTTGCCGGTCATGCAGATGAGAACCGGCACCAGCAGGAAGATTTCGACGCTGTCTTTGTCCGGCGTCCCTTGCCACGAAAGGCCCACAACGGCGGCCAGGACCGCCGTGAGGACAGCGCACACCAGGCCGGTGCTTGCCGCCGCCAGCAGGGGAAAGCAGCGGTCCTGCCAGCGCCGCCGTGCAAAAGCCGCCTGTTTGGGCGCCGATGGTTGGGCGAACACGATGCCTTTCATCATGCGCGTATCCATCAGCCACTGCCGCCGGAAAAGGAAGGAACTCCATAGCAGCAGAAGCGCGGTGGACGCCGCGACACCCGCAAGACGCACGGTGCTGGTCTCCCGGTTCACCGACAGAACGGCGGCGAAAATGACGGCCACAGCCGCCAGAGACCCGGCGAGGTACGCGGCAGGGACCCATGGCCCCTTTCCAGCGCCGGCAGTGCGCATTGACCGCCAACTGGCCGAATTCGGCAACCCGACGAGCAGGAACTGGGACATGGCCATCACGGAAACATAGGCGGCACATCTTCCCAACGTCGACAGCGTCGCCCCGAAGACAACCACACCCGCAAGAAGCGCCAAGATCCCCGACGCGATCAATAGAATGAGCGGGATGCCAACATACTGCAGCCACAGGGCCATTGCCGCGCTTTCTTCCGTCAGGGGCAGGGTGCGAATTGCCTTGGGGTCCGGATGCTCCGCCTGTCGGCCTGGTTTGGGCAGGTCATTGCTGAGCAGGAAAAGGACAAAGAACGCCGACCAGCCAACCCCTTCCTTACTTTGCATGGCAAATCTGACTGCGGGAAATATCAGCGCAATGAGCCCATTCGTTGCTGCCATTAGCAGCACCCTGCGCCGGCGCCGTTGCAGGTAGTCGCGAAGGAGCAGCCGGATCTCGGGCCATTCGTATGACGCGCGGTGGATAGTATTCATGGCGTATATCCCGCTAAGTTCAAGAAGCCTCTTTGAATCTTCTTGCTTCTGTAATACGGTTTTTCATTGTCTTGCCTGCTATTGCGAGAGTTCATCACTCGTATCCTGCCACTCAATTTGCGCAATGCAAATGGCTGCCATGTTCTTCTTTGTGTTCTTTGCGCTCTTTGCGGTTAATTGCTCTTCTGCCCCTGTCTTTCTTCCGTGAAATTCCGTGAATTCCGTGGTTCAGCTTTTCCTGTCATCCGCCCTATTCCACAGGCTTCCGGTAGCAGTCGCTGTGCCGGAGCATGCGACCGGCATGCCACCCAGACACAACGCCACCGGCGCACAGCGCGGCAACCCCTGTGGCCAGAAGCGGCCAGGCATACGCCGTTGGGGGATGATCAACAATCGGCTCAATTTCTGGAGCGTAGAAGCCGAGCAGGGAGAGCACGACACAGGCGGCGGCAACGGCCAGGCATGCACAGACCAACTTGCCAACGGAATCCTTGAACTGCCGGAGCGCCAGGGGAAGTACAGCCAGCACCATCCCCTGCAATATTGCGGACAGTCCGATGCCCAATACGCACTGGTCGATGGACAGCAACTGCCGCGACACCTCAAGAGCGCCGAATATCGATAGCGCTGCCAACCACGGGACGACGCAGGCCGCCAAGGCAGTTCCCGAAATCCGTCTCCCCAGCTCCCCGCGGTCCAGCGGGAGCATGCGCCATTCCCTCAGCGACCCGGGCCAGCGGCTCCATCCCACGACAAGGCACAGGATGTTTCCGCCGAAAAGGAATCCCAGCGAAACAATGCCCGCACCCGCTCCGTGCCTGGAAAGTGTGATGTCAATGTTAAAGGCAGCGCCCGTGGCGACGGCCATTGAAAACAGCACCGTCCAAAGGAAATGCCGCAGGAGGGTGCCGCGCGACCAGTCGGGCACGGAGCGCCCGAAGTCATACCCGCCCGGACCCGCGCCCGACTTGCCACCCCGCCGAAGCGCATCCTCCACAAGGTGTTCCCGGAGAAGGTAGGCGCTTATGGCCCCCGCCATCCCCACCACCGCACACAGCGCCGCGACCAATTCCCGGTCCGCATAGCCCGGTGATGTGCAGAGCACCCAAGCCCCAACTGCCGCCACATGCAGCATTCCCAAGAGTTGCGCATTCGCACGCTTGGGCGGCACTCTCACCAGGCCATTGTCGCTCCACACGCCAAACGCGCCCCTCAGGCACGGACCGGCGGTCATCATTCCCAGGAGTGCCAGCAGTTGCACCAGGGCCAATGCCACTTTGCCGCCCGCCTCCGGCGCAGTGGCATGAAAGAACATCACGCTGAATCCCGCGCCGAAGAGAAACAGAACCGCCAGCAGAAGCATCGGATAAAACAGCGTCATCAACCAAATACCCTTGCCGAGGTCGCGCCTGCGCACAGGGAGAAGGTGGATGACCGCGCCCGAAAACCGGTCGCGGCAGTAGGCCACCCAGACCACTGCGAAAAACACCGCGAAGAGGCTGCCGCCCAGATTTCCCGTTGTCGCGTTTATGGTGAGCGGCACGCCGCTCCAGACCAGGGCAAAAAGCACCGTCCACAGCGGAAAATGCCCCATGACACGCCGCATGGCCGTTCTATTCTCCCTTGCAAGCATTTTGCCCGCCTCCCCGTTCATGGCATCAACCCCTTCATTGTGGCGTCCAACGCAGAAGAGGCTTCCAGCCTCTTTCTTCGTGCTCCAGAACCAACCAGAACGCGGCAGGATGCCGCGTCCACATTCCCCGGCGTCGGCCCCCTCTCCTGGGAACGCCAATCTCCCGATTGGCCGCATTTCGCTTGCCCCCTGCGGGGCCACGAATGCGCCTGTCGGGCCACTGCCATGGACACAACGCCCTTCCCTCCGTGTACCTCTGCGCCCTCTGTGGTTCTGGCGTGTGTGTTCTTCATGCGTCCCTGTGCCCCCTATTCCGTGGCTTTTCCGTAACAGTCACCGTGCCGTAGCACACGGCTGGTATGCCATGCGGAGACGGCCATGCCCGCGCACAGGACACCGAATCCGGTGGCCATCCATGCCCATCCGTGAGTTTTCAAGTCAATGTGGATGAGGGTCTCAAACTTCGCCAGCAGCGGAACGGAAAACAGGACGCAGCCGGCGCCAAAGAACAGCGCCGCCATGAACAGCACGGATCTGGTCGTATCGTTGAGACCTCTGAACAGGCTGGGAAGAACAGCAAACAGGACTCCCTGTATGGCGATGGAGATGCCGAGCAACGAAAACTGTTCACCAAAGCCAAGGCTTTGTTTTGACACCAACACCAAGCCAACAACCGCAAAGGCCAGCACCCAGGGGACTATGGATGCGGCGGCCATAAAGCCGGATACGGCCAAACCAAGCCGGGCACGGCTGAGCGGCAGCATGCGCCAGGCCCTCAATTCACCCGTCCAGCAACCCCAAGGCAGGCAGATGTTCAGAACGGCCGCGCCGCCAATCATTCCGAGAAGCGCACTCGCATGAATCGGATGCTCGCGGGGGAAGCCCATCACCAACGCGCACGCTGAAATGGTCAAGAAGCCGTTGCATGCCGACCACACGATGGTTCCGTACATATGCTTCAGCAACGCAATCCTCCAAGGATCCCGTCCCGGCGTTGACCACACCAGACTGGACTCGGCGTTTCCGGCCTCAGCGCTTGCTAAGCCTGGGTGTTCCGAGACCAGTCTGTTGCGGAGCAGATACGTCGCGACAAATGACGCGCTGCCGACGATGAGATTGAACTCCATAACACCGGTTCGCGGCCCCTCCAAGTAGACCGGAACGATGAAGAACCAGGCGGCCAGTGGTGCAACAACAAGGAGCAGTACTTGATCCGTCTTTAGGCGCGCAGTCCAGCCTTGGGGTAAGACCGTCTTGTGTTTGGATATGCCCCGCAGCAGCACGAAGGCAAGAGCGAGTGCCGTGAAAGACGCCCCGTCAAGCAGCAAGAACCAGGAAAAAGACCAGACAGTCCCGCCCCACGCTTCACGCCAAGGCTCTCCCGTTAGGGAGCCATATAGGGCATGTATCGCGCTCAATTCGGCAACGACGACCACGGGATATCCCACCGTGAATCGCCAGACGGCATTCGCAAGGGTGTTCCGCGATACAGGCAGCATTTGCAGTGCCCGTGACGAAAAGGCAACTCGAAATATGGCGATATTGAAAAAGACAGTCCAGAAGTTGAAGAACGAGCCTTCGCCAAAACTTCCGCGCAATGCCGACAGCAGGATGCCGGAGAGCAGGAGAGTGACCCACCAGTGGCGTTTTAATACCACCCGCGTGATGCGCCGGATTGCATCCTTGTCGTCCACCGCGGAAATGTAGCGTGTCTCCCCGTTCATGGCATCAACCCCTCCGCTGTGTCGTCCAACGTAGAAGAGGCTTCCAGCCTCTTTCTTCGTGCTTCAGGACCAGCCAGAACGCGGCAGAATGCCGCGTCTACGTTCCCCGGCGTCGGCTGGCTTCCCTGGGACCGCCAATCTCCCGATTGGCTCTTTCTCTCTTGTCCCCGCAGGGGACGAACAAAAGGGGTATGCGTGGCGCCCGCACATTCGCCCCCTGCGGGGACGGGGATATTTCCGATCGTGACCACGGGTTCCCGCTGGTCACCTGTGGCTACTATCGTATGACCCCTCCGGGGCCAAGAATGGGCTGGTCGGGTCAATGCCATGAACACCGGGTCCTTCATAGATTCGTCTCCTTCAGCAGCCCGATGAACAGTCCCTCCAGTGTGATGGGCGCGGCGCTTCATTCGGTGCAATTCCCGTGGTAGTACCCGCTGTCGTTGAGGACCCTCCGCAGGACGTCAAACAGCATCCACACGCCGAAGGACAGCGTAATCAGGCCGAGAATGAGGAACACTTCGTTGTTGGAAAAGTACACGATGTCGGCATTGACCAGTAAACTCAAGACAATGCACGCCGGAAACAGAAGCCCGAACAGGACAAGAAGGTAGAGCCACAACTTGTCTTCCGTCTCTCCCTTGCATATGGACAGCGCCTTCACGATAAAGACAAGTCCGGCCAGGAGCGGCATAAAGGCGCCAAAGGTCGTCAGCGTTTCCGCGGAGGGGCTTCCCAGGAATGCATGCTCGACCCACCAAACCCCCAGCGGCAATGAGAGCGTCAGGGTTGCCACAGTTCCGGACAGCAGCAAGGTGCCAAAGACGACCTGTCTCTTGCGCCCCGATAGCAAGGCCAAAGTTTTGATAATTGAAGGCCAGTCCGAAGACCAACTCGAGCGAGCATTGGTTGTCATGAACACGATCGCGAAGAGCAGTGGGGCGTCATCGGCTTTGGTTCCGGGGGGGAAGAGGGGTAGGCAGGAGCAGATTACCGCCACAATGAGGGGAGCTGCCGCGCTGTCCAAGTCCAGTATAGAAATCCACCAACTGAAAGCGCGCCGTTTTTCACCAAATCGTGGTGTCTCTGCCTTTCCGTCTTCCGCATCCACATGCCTGGGGACAACTTTCGCCATAAGGTTCAGCCGCAACGAAAACGACAGGCACACGAGGACGGCGCAAAGAAGCGCCAGAAACACAAAATCCCCGTCGCCACGGTGAAATGATGCAGCCCACCCCGGACACCTGTAAGCAATGTAGTCCACCGCAACCGGATGGGCCACCAGGACAAGCACGGCCAAGAGCATGCCTGCCGACCTGCGTGTGGAAGAAGTCCAGGCCACGGGCATTGAATTGAGCAGGCTGCCGATCGACACCAGCAAACCCACCCAGACCACCAGGAGCAGGGTGCGTTGCACTTCGGGAGGAGTTTCCCCGTACAAGGCAAGCACCGCATGGCACAGGGCGGATCCCGCAACAGTCAGCGCAAGGGGCATGCCCACAAACAGGGTCCATAGTTCCAGTGCCCGGGATTCCCGCGGAACCGGAAGCATCCTGAACACCCTGATATGCGCCGGATTAATCTCCTCCGGCAACATGAGCAGCCATATTGCCCCCAGAACCAGCGCGGCAAGCATTGCAGGTGTAAAATGTTGCCCGGGGGAGGACAGAGAGCATGCGACTGCGCAGAACGGGGTGAATATCGCCGCAGGCGCCCACATTCTTTTTATGGTCTCTGTCACCACGCCCTTCACACGTTCGTCTCCTTCACCAGTCCGACGAACAGTTCCTCCAACGTGACCGGTGCGTCGGATATTTCGGTAAACCCATCCGCCTTCAACCGTTCGATTCCGTCCCTCCCCTGGTCTACCAGAATGCGCCAGCGCTGCCCATCTGCCCGCTGCGGGTAGAGCCCGTCGGCCTTGCGCGGCTTGACGCCGTCAGGGCCGTTGCAGTGGACCATGCGGAATCGCTCGATGAGCCCGGCCGTGCTGCCTTCGAGCAGCATCTTGCCTTGGTCGATGATGCCGAGATGGTCTGTGAAGCGCTCGATGTCGTCGAGGTTGTGCGAGGAGATGAGCACGGTGCGGCGCTCATCCTGCACGGCGTCGAGCAGTTCGGTGAAGACTTCGCTCTTGGACACGGCGTCGAGGCCCGTGAGCGGCTCGTCGAGCAGGAGCAGCGCCGGCCGGTGCGACAGTGCCGCGACGAGGCTGAGCTTGGTGCGCGCGCCGAAGGACAGTGTGGCAATCTTCTCGCCCCAGCCCAGGTGCAACCGGTGGAGCAGGTCGGTGCAGTAGGCGTCGTCCCAGTCCGCATAAAAGCCGCGGATGAAGTTGAGCAGGTTGCCCACGGTCTTCCACGCCTTGAAATCCAGGTCGGGGCTGACATAGCCGACCTGTTTCTTGATGGCCACCTCTTCGGTGCGGTTGTCGAGGCCGAAGACCTCGATGGACCCGGCGTCATGGCTGCCCATGCCCATGATGAGGTCGATGGTCGTGGTCTTGCCTGCGCCGTTGGCGCCGATGAGGCCGTAGATGGCGCCGGTCGGCACCTTCATGTCGAGCGGACCGAGATCGAATTGGGCAAAGTGTTTTTGCAGTCCCCGAATGGTGAGTGTGTTGTCGGCCATGGCTTAATCTTCCTCCTGGTGTTGTTCGAGCATTTCCCGGACCATCTTGATGATTTCGGCGTTGGTGGCGCCCGATTCCGTGCTTTCCCGCAACGCCTGCCGCAGCAGCAGGCGTGCCTGGTCGCGTTTGGCCTGTCGGCTCAGTTCGGCGCCCTTTTCAGAGACGAAAGTGCCGAGCCCCTGTTTGCAATGGATAATCCCTTCCCGCTCCAGATCCTCATAGGCGCGCTTGACGGTGATCAGGCTCACCATCAAATCCTCGGCCAGCGCGCGAAAAGACGGCAGCGCCGTTCCGGGCCGCAGACGCCCCTCGCCGACCTCCCGTTTGATGCCGTCGATAATCTGCTGATACAGCGGCCCCGGCGCGGCGCTGGAAATCGGCGGAATGACAAATCGCTGTGGGTCGGGAGATAGCATATAGTGTGTATATACCATATTTACAGTGTGCCGTCAAGAGCGTCAGGAATCTTCCAAGATTGCGGCAAGCATCCGTACAATCCCGGTATGGGACGGGTATGAATCCACATTGGTCCGACCGACAATCATGGCTATAAACGGATGTGTGATGCGGTAATCCGCGCTAGACTCTTTTTCAAGAATTCTGGTAATTGGGTGCGTGCAAAAGACGACAGGCAGGGTGAGTGCAGTGTTTCCTCTATCTGTTTCCACGAATGTTCAACGGCGGGTTTTCTGTCCGGTTGGCAGCTTCTCTGGATTCTATCGGCATTCGTGCGCGCTGTTTCGGCAGCATCGGAAACCGTTCAATACCTCTCTGAGGCGCCACTCTTTCCACCCCCACCTGGACCTTCAGCCATTCAGACCATTCGTTTTCCAGAGGGCGGGAAAAAAGCCCCTGTTTATTTTCTATACAAAAGTGCTGTTTATAAACGCAACACTCTATACATTTTTCGATGAAAACCCGGGCCTGATTCCCGCGACCCTATAATCTATGGAAGTCTTTCTGCGGCAGGCATTTGCAGATAGATCGGGCATCAGAATACGACTTTGGCATGAATCTCGCTTATAGGACAAATTCAGTGAAATCCGAGTCCAATCCAAGAAGGGCGGAAAAATGGTAGAGCGGAAAAGGGCAACCTTGGCGTTTGGAACTATGATGCTCGGCATGTTGGTGTCCGCATGGACGGCCCAGGGGGCCCCGACCGTGGTGCAGACCATTTCACTGCATCCGGGCTGGAATGCGGTCTTCCTCGAGGTGCAGCCCGACCCATCGGAGAGCGGCCAGGTCTTTGGCGGGCTTGCCGTCGAGCGCGTTCTGATGTGGAACGGCCAGAATGAACGGGTGCTGGCCATCGCGGCCCCGGACGATATTCCCTCCAGGGCAAACGAGTGGCTGTCCTATTACCCGCCGGGCCAGGTGCTCAACAGCCTCAGCACCCTGCATGCCGTGCTGGCCGGCCATGCCTATCTCATCAAGCTCAAGGGGAACGCAAACGTCGACTGGACCGTCAGCGGAACCTGTCCGTACCGTGCAAAGCAGTGGGTGGATGAATCCTTTAACCTGGCGGGATTCTTTGTGGACCCGAGCAGCGGCCCCACGTTCCAGACCCTGTTTGAGCCCTCCGCCGCGCATGCGGGGCAGCCCATTTACCGCCTCGACGCCTCGGGCGCCTGGGTGAAGGTGGCCGACCCGGCCACCGAACGGCTCCGCAAAGGGGAGGCCTTCTGGGTCTACACCAAGGGCGTTTCGGACTATCAGGGCCCCCTGCGGGTCACCCTGGAGCAGGGCAACGGGCTGGACTACGGCAGGAGCCTGTCCGAAACCGTCCTGCGCCTCAAGAACGAGACCTCCAGCGCCCAGACCTACACGCTGACGCCCAAGGCGCTCGACGGCGCCCCTGCCGTGCCCCTGTCGTGGTTTGATTTTGCGAGCCAGACCTGGAAGCCCCTGGACGCGCCCCTCTCCCTGCCCGCACAGGCGCAGGAACAGCTCAGCGTGCGCCTGGCCGTGCGGCGCGTGGACATCTCCGGCGCCGCCGCCGGCGCCAAGGCCGTCCCGGACACCCCAACCGTCAGCCAGAGCCTGCTCGCCGTGAACGACGGCGGCGGCATTGTCTACCCCCTGTCGGTCAAGGCCGACCCGGGCACCAGAACGGGCCTGTGGGTCGGCACGGTCACGCTCAACCAGGTGAGCGAGCATGTAAGCTCCAAACCGCTGACCCAGCCGACCAACGCGGCCGCGCCCTTTCAGTTCCGCATCATTCTCCACGTCGACTCCTCGGGCAACGTGAAACTGCTGGACCACGTGACCGAACTGATCACGCCCCAGACCCCGGCAACGGTGCCATGGCCGCCCACCACCCCCACCACGCCGACGGCCCCGGAGACACCCCCGACGCCCCTGCTGCTCACGCGCGACCTGACCAGCGACGAGATGAGCCAGAACATCGTGCGGAGAATCACGGCGCCGGTCTTTGCCCTGCCCGTGCCCTCGTCGCTGGCGGCCAACGACACCACGGGGACCGACACAAGCTTTGGCACCAGCCTGCAGCGCAGCCCAATCGCCGTCACCCAGGCCGCCAGCGCGCCCTTTTCCACGGTCAATGTCCCCTTCACGGCGCGCATATTCCTCTACCGCGATGACCCGCTCAACCCCTTCCTGCACCGGTACCACCCCGACCACGACGACCTGGAGGGCGTGAACCGGAACACCATCACGCTGTCCTCCAACTTTGAATCCTACACCGTGCAGCGGGACCTTTCGCTCACTTTCCTGGCCACCGACCCGGATGGGCAAAACCCGCCGGGATGGAACGACTCCGTCCTTGGCGGCACCTACCAGGAAACGATTCAGGGACTGATGGCCGCCACCCGGACGATTCAGGGGGTGGACACGCCGCAGCAAAACAGCATCACCGTCAAGGGGACCTTCCGCCTGAACCATTTGTCCGATGTGGGGAGCCTGAACTGATGGACGCCTGGAACGGAGGGGCCGAAAGCGGAGGATTTAGAAGTTGGAATCCAGAATTCAGAATTCAGAATCCAGAATCCTGAAGAAGAGCGGGAACCGCAAAGAGCGCAAAGAACGCAAAGAAATGAGCAGTTGGCAGAGGGTAGCACGGATGAACCCGAATGATTGCGAGTATTCAACGGGCGAAAGCCTGTCGAGGAGAACGATTAACATGAACAGCGAGCATCAGGACCGCCGCCGGGGCGCAGCACGGGTCGCATGGACACTTCTCGCCGCGGCACTGCTGGCGGGGCTTTGTTCCTCCTCCATGGCGGAATTGCCCGACCATCCCGGAAAACGGCCGCGCAAGCATGCGCGCCCCGTTACCCTGGGAAACACGCCCGCCGCCGCGGTCACCGCGCCTTCATCCGCGGCGCCTGCGCCCGCGCCCGGCGCGCCGGCCGATGTGCCGGCCGACTGGCTCGCCACCGTGCAGAAAAACATTGCCGAATCGGAATATGAAGTCTCGCAACACACCGAAGCTGTCGTGCTGCATAATGCAAAGGGCAGGGATGCCGCGGGCGCGGCCGCAGGCACCGCCGTCCGCACCATCGAGCCGGGCCCCCAGGTTCCCAACCGCAAACAGGGCTTCCGCACCTATTTCACCGGCGCCGGTCCCGTGGTCGTGCCCAGAACAGAGGCCGACCCGTCCTGGAACCTGGGACTGGAACTGAAGGGCAGCGGGGCCAGGACCGCCCAGGCCGCCGCGCAAAAGGCAACGGAACCCCTGCCCGGCGCCCCGGCCGTGGCGGAAACCCAGGGCGACAAGAACCGCTTTCACTACAAACGCGGCACGATTACCGAAAGCTACACCAACACCACGGAAGGACTGGAACAGACCTTCGTCATCAACGAAGCGCCGGCCGATGCCGCGACGCTGGACGTGGAGGTGAACGTCACGGGGTCGCTGACGCCCCGGTTGGTCTCCGATGGGAAAACGGTCGAGTTTATCAGTGCCGACGGCGTGGGCGCGGCGCAGTACGGCAACGTGCGGGCCTATGATGCTTTCAAGAAAGACTTGCCCTGTTCCATGACGGTCGACAACGGCGTTATCCGGCTGTCCGTGAATGTTGCCGGTGCCCAGTTTCCCGTAACGATAGACCCGCTCGTTTCGACCACGATATGGACCTTCGATCCGCACGCGACCAGCAATGTCTATATAAACGGGGCCATGAATATTGGCGATGTGAACGGGGACGGCTATGACGATATTGCCGTGGGTGCCTCAATGTTCGGGACCAACGGCCGTGTCTTTGTCTTCTACGGTTCCGCCTCCGGACTTGGCACGGCACCCAGTTGGACAGCAGACGGGGACAATAGCGGAGACTATTATGGGTACACAGTCGCCGGTGCCGGCGATGTCGACGGTGATGGCTATGATGACCTTATGGTGACCAGTGACCCTTCGCACGCGCATGCCTATCCGGCAGGTATGGGCAGCCAAAAAGTGTATTTGATTTATGGCGGGAAGGAAGGCCTGCTTCCCAAGGGGAGTGCAGAGAACTGGTCCTGCGCCCTTCCAGATGTTGCCATGGTCTCTCATCTTGGCGACCTTGACAATGATGGTTATGACGATATTGTTGTCGGCATTCCCTATCGCGGTTCAGGCGAGGTGTATGTGTGGTACGGCAAACCCACGCGAAACTTGACCAGCACACTGGAATCGGCCGATTGGTCCGTTAAGACTGCGGCGGACGTTAATTTCGGTCGGCTTATCACTGCTGTTGACCTTGACGGTGATGGATTCAGAGATCTTATAGTAACTGACAACAGCCAGATTCTTGTTTACAAGGTTAGCGGTTCGCAGCGTTTGGGAATTTCCGGGCGGAGTGCTGACTGGGTGATCTCGGGGGTTTCGACCACTTTCTCCGGTCATGGAATAACTTCCGCAGGGGACCTAAACGGGGATGGATATCAGGACCTTGTCGCCGGGAGTGTAACAGAGAACCATGTGGCCGTAATCTTGGGTTCTGCCAACGGTCCCGTTAAGTATGGCACCTTTATTACGGACCCGCAGAGCCCGGGAGCGCCAGCAGAGAGTCAGTTTGGCTACGCGGCCGGCGGCATGGACATAAACGGTGACGGGCTGAGCGATATCGCTGTGAGCAGTCCATATCGCGGCGCCGGCTATAAGAACAATATCTACGTATACTATGGCAGGAGACAGATTAATCCCGGGGATCCCCCGGTCGACTTGACACCATCGTGGACATACAATTCTGCAAGCAATGATACCCGCCTTTGTGCAGATTCCTTGGCGGATGTAAACGGAGACGGCTTCGCCGACATCATCGCCAGCGAATTTTACGGTGGTCCTAACCGTTACGGTCGGGCTACGGTCTTTTACGGCGGTCCTGCGGGGCCGAATTCGCGCGCGGACTGGACTGTTAGTGGGGGGCAAAGCGGGGCACTATTGGGTTGCAGTGCCGCTTCGGCCGGGGACGTTAATGGGGATGGATTTGCCGATATCATTATTGGCGCAAAGTACTACGATGGGCCTGCCGGAACGGACGCAGGGCGCGCGTACGTCTATTATGGTTCCGCCACTGGGCCAGACACATCAAAGCCATGGGTGCTCGACGGAACAACTTCTTACAGCTATCTCGGAACGTCCCTTGCGTCTGCCGGCGACGTAGACGGCGACGGTTATGCCGATGTGATTATTGGCGCGCCGGGCTGTAACGGCAACTTAGGCAAGGTGTGGTTGTTTTACGGGGGGAGTGGTGGACTTGGTGATCCGGCCAATGGCGCCACGAGGAAATGGTATGTGGAAAACACCACGAATGCCGGCGGGCAGTTAGGCATCTCAGTCACATGCGCGGGAAATGTCGGTGGCGACGCCGCAAGTGACATTGTTATTGGCGGACAAGGATATGATGGTGCATATGGACGAATATTAGTATACTATGGAGCAGTCGGAGGCGGACTAGGTGCATCTAACCGCAGTCCGGATTGGTGGGCCCAGGGTGGGTGGGCCGGGGGGTTGGGTGGCACAGTTGCGGGCGGCGGCGACCTGGGCGGCGTGGGTGCCGGTTCCATCGTGATGGGCGAGCGCGGTGGAACCAACACAAGAGGCACCATATATGTAATCTATGGTGATGCGGTCAATGGACTTAGCAAATCCCCCCATCCCAGCGGCTGTACCATAAACGGCACCAGCGTTGACAGCCAAATAGATGGAGGGGGAAACACCACGTATCTAGGCGTTTCAGAAGGCACTTCGATCTGCGCAGCGCACCTAAACAATGTGCCTGGCAATAAGTATGGCGACCTGTTGATTGGGGACGAGTTCTATTGGGCGCCCAGCGTGAGTAATGCCCATTATCAGGGGCGAGTAGTCGCTTTCTACGGACCGCTCAAGAAGAATCCCAGTCTGGACTCCCCGGACTGGACCAGCACTAATTTTATCTCTTCCAGTGATGGTGAGCGTTTTGGGGGCACCGGTTCCGTCGCCAATCTCGGAGATATCAATGGCGACGGGTATGACGATATCGCAGTGGGGGGTTCTGGATACACGAATTCCTACAGCACTGAGGGTCGGGTCGTTATCTTTCTGGGTTCGGTCAGTGGCCTTAGAAAATGGGTGGCTTGGCAGACTCTTGGGGGACAAACCGGGGCTAATTTTGGATTCTCTGTTGCATGTGCGGGTGATGTGAATGGTGATGGATATGCGGACCTACTTGTTGGTGCTCCTCAGTCTTCCAGTGGGGGGGCCGGAGCTGCCTACATATACTACGGTCCCCTGCTAAACGTAAACAGCAGCACTCCGTGGAGCTTTACACAATCTGCTTCCGGGGCGGTCGCGGGCACGGTTGTCGCCTCTGCCGGCGATGTGAACAGTGACGGGCTCGATGATGTGCTGGTCACGGCACCCAGCTATGACAACGGGGGTGGCAGCATAGGCCGCGCCTTTGTCTTCGCCGGGAAATGGAGTGGACTGCCCGCGACGCCAGCCTGGACCTTCGCGGGGCCGTCGGGGAGCGTAAACTTCGGGCTTTCTGCGGCGGGCGGCGGCGATGTCAACGGAGACGGGGCGGAGGACATCATCATCGGCGACCCGCTTTTTGGCAGCGGCACCGGCAAGGTGTATGTTTACACTGGTAAAGCGGTTAGCCCCACCCTGACGACCGGCGGCTGGAATGTGGACAGCAACGGAAAGGTCACCGATGCGGCGGCCTGGTCCAAGCAGGGCGGTGCCTCCGAACATTTTGGCCAGTCCGTGGCGAACCATGTCAACTTGAACGGTGACAGCAACACGGCGAACGGCGCCCGCCTGGATGATGTGGTGGTGGGCGCGCCGGGGGCCAACGGCGGCCACGGTGTTGTTTACGTGTACCTGGGAACGACGAGCGGCCCGCGCGCCGACGGGTTGGCGGATGAAACGTTCCAGCCGCCTGACACGACCGGACTGGGCACGTCTCTGGCGCCCATAGGGGACTTCAACGGCGACGGCTACGGCGACCTCATTGCAGGCGCACCGGCCACAGGTTCCAATACGGGCCGGGTCGTTGTTTATTTTGGCAAGTCAAAGTTGGTGGGCAGTTCGCCAGACGCCGCCTATACGGCCGAAGACTGGTATGTGTCGGGCGCTTCGGGCGCGGCCATCGCCGCTGCCGTGGCCGGCGCGGGCGATGCCAACGGCGACGGTTTCTCTGATGTGCTCCTGTCAGCCCCGAACCTGAACAACGTGACGTCCGCACAAGGCCGCGCGTATGTATTCTATGGGTCTGCAGGGGCCAAGGGCGCCGGGTCCATCGCGCTTGGCGCGGCCAACTGGACAGCCGAGGGCGACCAGGGTGCCGGTGCGCATTTTGGCACAGGCATTGCCTCCGCTGGTGACATCAACGCGGACGGGCGGGACGAAATCCTGGTGGGTGCGCCCGACTCGGGCGGCAAAGGTCAGGCTTTCCTGTATTCCATGAGTTCACCGTCAAGTTACGTCTGGTCTATGCCGGGCAGCGTGACGAGCGGTCGCTTCGGTGCGTCTGTTGCGTCGGCGGGCGATACCACCGGTGACGGCTTCGCAGATATCCTTATCGGTGCGCCCGGAGAAGGCGCGGGCGGCAGGGCCTACGTGTACTATGCCGGCCCCGTCAAACCGAGCACGACGGCCATTCGTTACTCCCGGTCGGGGGATGCCCCGCCGACGCGCTTTGGCCCTGTGGTGCGCGCCACGATCAATTATGCGGCCGGTGAAAACTCCTCCGGGCCGGGTCAGCCCTCAAAGGAGACGGTGACGATCTTCCGTTCTCCTCCGGCTTCGACCGGAAATGTGCTGCCGGTCTATTGGCGGGTGAGCACCAACCGAAGCTCCTTCAGCGCCGATTTGAGTTTCCATTACACCAACCGTGAGTTGGCGGGGGCGAACGAGCAAACCCTCCAGGTGTACCGCGTCACCAGCCTTGCGAACGTGGGCCTTCAGGAGTCTCTGGCGGGAACCAGCCAGGATATCGACCTGGTGCACAACACGGTGACGGTCCACGGCGAGACCAGCTTCGGGCCGCCGGTCGGCGGCATCACGACGGGATATTACATCATCCGCTTTACCACGAACCCCGCGCCGACGGCGGGCACCGTGAGCTGCGATCAGGGTGTTGCAACGGACCAGCAGAGCCTCCTGTCCTTCCAGTGGCGGGACTTCCGCAGTGCCATTGGCATAGACCATTACAATGTTGCGCTGGGCACGGTGTCCCAGCCCGAATTGTACCTGCCCTTTGCCAGCGGGACCGTTTCCGCTTCCGGCCCCTTCACAAAGTCATTCACCCCGGCCCAGTTTGCCAGCGCCTTCCCGAGCGGGAAATTCGCCGTGAACACGACCTATATGTTCACCGTGCGCGCCTACGACGCTGCCAGTTATTACGCCAGTGCCAGTGCCCAGGTGACCGTGGTGGAACAGGGCATGGTCAAACATTTCGGCGACGTGCTTCAGCCCCCGGCGGACCTGGACCTCAGCACCACCTTAACCAACCTGACGACCAGCATGGTGGAGGGCAACGCCCTTTCCAACTTCGTGGTCTACATCTCGACGGTGGGCAAGTTCTATGCGGGGCAAAACACGGACATCACCACCCAGAAGGTGATCAGCATTCCGTGGCAGACCACCGCAGGGGCCCAGCCCCAGTTCTGCTTCATCGCGCCCGCGGTGGCCGACCCGACGACCAATCCCCCCATGCACATTTACCATACGGACCGTCCCGCGGAGGACGGCGGCGGGTCTTATCCCACCCCGGCGGTGGACGTCAGCATGGCCGACAAGGTGGTCATCCACTGGAATGTGAACATTCCCAACAGTCATTCGTCCGACTATTCGACGGACAAGCTGTGGATTGAACCGACGACGCGGCAATTGCACGCGCGCAGCAAGACCGGTCTGGTCCTGCTGCATTTTGAGCGCAACCCCAACATATTCCTGGGCACGCAGGTGGTGCAGGTGAAGGACTATGCCTACGAGGCGCTGCTGTATGCGGACCTGGGGTCGCGCCTGGCGGCCGGGAACCCCCTGAGTGACGAGACGGCCTATGGCGCCAAGCCCGTGGTGGCGCGCGGGGGCACCGGGAACAGTCCGGACGACTATTTCTACCAGCACAACCTTCCGGGGTCGACCAAGGACGGTGCGCTTTATGCCATACGCAAGACCCCCACGGACTACGTTTCGCCGGACCACCGGGAAACGGAAGTGGTGTGGATGCGCAAGAGTCCCGTGTCCGAAGCCGATTCGGCCAACAAGGTGGGCCTTCTTGGCATCATCTGGCCCTATGAGATTACCCGGTACAACTTTGACTGGCCGACCTACCGCAACGGCCAACTGCTTGACGCGTCGGCCAATCCCCTGGAACATTCGGGGCAGGATGTTCCCTACCAGTTGTTTGTGCGGGACGTGACGCCGGGGAACATCCCCCCCAGCACCGAGATTGCCAAGCTTAACGAAACACCCACAGGCCCGGCGGTGAAGATAGATCCGAGCCTTAAAGCCAACGTGATGCCCTTCCTGGATGACTTGGTTCCCTACACTCTGTCGCAAGACCCCAGTTCCGGCGTGCTCGCGACGGCGTTGTCTGGTTCCACCGTGTCCTCCAAGAACAGCGGCGGAGGCTGGCTGCTGCTGCGCTATCGGAAGAATGACGATGTGCAGTTTGTCGTGGTGCGTTCGGTCAACCGGGACATTACCCGCTTCGGCCTGCCCCAGACCGAGGGGGCCTATGTGCCCGCCTCTATAGGCACGGAAATCACGGTTCCAAGTCTTAATTACCGGCAGAGCCCGGTGGTGCCCTTTGATTCCGGCGTGCCGGGATACGTTCATGTCCGCGGGGTCGCGGAAAGCAGTCCGGCGGCGCCGAAGGACCTTCTCCCACGGGAGGACAAGTACGACTGGGAAATCTACGACGCCAACAACGGCGAGGGGGTCCAGTTCAACACTGATGTGACGGGCCAGATTATTCCGGTGAACACGGGAAAACTGGAGGCGTGGTGGTACAACAAGGATGACGGCGGCACCGCCTGGCCTTCCCTGGTCAAGCGGTACAACGTGACCTGGCCGACCACTGGTGTCAAGACCATCACCATTGCCGACGGCAACGGGACCGGTTCGGGCACGGACCAGCTTCCGACGGGTGCGCACATCTATTACCAGAATGAGCGTCACGTGACCGGCCATTATGAGAACCCGAGGCCGGGCTTCAATCCGAACGACGAGCACGCGCTCCTGCTTTCGGCGGGGCTGTCGGACCGCAGCATCATGAAAGGGTACGCGCTGCGCAACGACATGAGCGACGACTCGCAGCCCTACGTGCTGATCAAGCATCTCGATGCGGTCTCGGGCAAGTGGCAGTACACCGTCTACAAGGTTGAGACCGGGACGCTGGCCTACAACATGCTGGCGGGCGACCGGGTGAATCCGCCCGTGCCCCTCGATGAGATGCACTTCGACGTGTTCCCCTACTGCGGCGGGGATGTGACAAACCAGAACCAGACGGAGACGCACGAAGGGTCCACGAAGGTAAGCTGGTGGGACCGCACGGGACGGCATTGGGCCCGCCAGGGCGGGAAACTGCTGAGCACCGACGGCGCCGGCCATTCCACATTCGATCCATCGACCCTGGCCATGCGTTTCTTCTACAAGATTCCGGACGGCCGGGGCTTCTATTTCACCAAGGGGCCCGACGCTCAGAGCAACTACCAGGATGGCGAACTGGCCACGGTGGGCGCGTCCTATCCGTGGCTGTCGGGTCAGCGCGGCGTTCAAAGCGCCGAACCCATAGACGTGACCTACAGCGTCACCTGGCCGGCTGTGCCCCAGATGAACATGAACGACACGCTCGTTCTGGCCAAAGAGTCCGTGGGAACCCAGGAGGCGCAGGATGCCAGCCGTCCCGGCGTCAGGGACACGAAGAACCTGCCTGCGATCAAGGGGCAGACCAGCGTTCAGATCATTTACCAGCCGACCACGAATGCGACGGACGACCAAAACCGGCTGGGGCTGTGCGCGCGGTTGATCGATTACCAGCGCGACCGGGAGAGCCTGCAAGACGGGGCCGTGCCCGGCGCAGACATCCTTGACGCCGTCAGTCTGGAGGACATCAAGACAGACTCGTACAACGGCCTCATGTATTTCAGGGACCTGTCACCGGGGCTCAAGGAGCGGGTGTTCTTTGATTCTTCGAGCGCGTCGCCCCACCTGAAGTTCCGCGGCATGCTGGTGACGCCCGCGTTGGGTTCCTACTACGTGCTCCTGAACAAGATGACCGACAAAGAGAAACTGGAACTGGAGCAACTGTCCCCGGCGCACAAGACCGAGTGGATAACCGCCGTGGATGATTTGTACAACGCGGCCAATTCGCTGATCTATGTTCCGAAGGTGCCGACCGATCCCAAGTCCCTGATCGATTTCGTCAATCTGGCGCTGACCACCGGCACTGCCTCCCGGGACGGATATGTTACGCTGGCCATGCAGAACGCCGAGGAAGCGGCACCCGAACCGGTGAGCCTGGAAATCATCCGGGTCATCACGGAACGGGCCCGGGGCGAGGTGGCCGTGATTCAGCCCCTGTCCCCCTTTGGGGAGGAGTTGACCATCCAGCACAAGAATGATTTTGCCGAGGACCAGGACAAGCCGAACCCCGCCGCGGATTACTATTTCCAGTGGTACCGCGCCTTTGACTCCGAGGACCTGGCGGGCGTTCCGCCGCAAACGCCCGACCCCGGCCAGCCGCAGTCGCTCAGTGACCCGCACTGGGAAAAGTTTGAAACCACCAGTTGGGCAGGCGGCGTCACCGGCGCCAACAAGTTCAAGATTTCGGGCGCGACGGCCGACATGCTGCTCGACTACTGGTATGTGTGCCGCTACTGCGCCCGGACAGGGGCCGACACGGGTGACGGCACCTGGTCCAAGTGGACCCAGCCCGTGCTGGCGCCGGGCTGGATCAAGCGCGTGATTGGGCGCGTCGATCCCTATACCCAGCGGGCCGTCGGCGGCGGCATTGAGGGTGCCGAAATCCGCTTCTCCAGCATTGGCGAAAATGCGCCCAATTCGCTGGTAAGCATGATTTCCCAGGCGGGCAAACGCTATACGGGAACGGTGCCGATGAACGTGCGCAGTCTCGACGAGCTGGGTCTCATAGAAATCTATGAGACCGTGCTGAACCGGGGACTGCAGCTCATTGTCGCGGCCAACATCGCGGACCAGGGCAAGAAGGATGCCGCCAACAACGGGCTCATGCTGGCGGCGGGCCGCGTGTCCGACCTCTACATGCTGCTCGGCAACGAGGCCTATGCGGACGCGGCCGACCCGACCATCGGATTCGGCACGGACGACAAGCAGTACGGCGATGAAGCCTCGTCCATCCACTGCTTCATGAACCAGGTCCCCTCCCTGCTGGAGGAGGAGGAATGCCTGCTCCGGGGCCGGGACAACGCGCTCCAGCCGGATGTGACCACCCAGCCCATCTACAACCGGCTGGTCTGGAATTTCACGCACGGCATCACCGGCGGCGAGGTGGCCTATGCGCTCAATTACGACATCAAGGACGTCGGCAGCGCCACAGACAAGACCCCGGACGGCGTGATTGACATCAACGACGCGAAGATTATGTATCCCCAGGGGCACGGCGATGCCTGGGGCCACTATCTCTCGGCGCAGAGCGACTATTACAAGCTCCTGCACTCGCCGCAGTTCAGTTGGCAGGCGCGGGCGGAGGCGATCAGTCTCGGCGGAAGCCAGGTGACGGTGGACTATCTGGACGAGCGCAAGTTTGCCGGTTCCGCGGCCGCCAAGGCGCGCACGGGTGCCGAGGTGGTCAACCTGGCCTACCGCAGCAAGTACTCCGAGGATCCGAAGGGCGGGCAATGGAACGGCTACGCCGACACGGACAAGACGCGCGCCTGGGGCGTGTCGGACTGGGCCTACCGCGCGGGCATGGGCGCCTATTTCGACTGGGTCGTGGGCAACGCCATGCTGCCCGCGGACCGCAGCACGATGCATTTGGCCGACAGCGGCATTAATGCCAGCGTCACGGCGATTCCGCTGCAGGAAGGCGGTGCCGCGGCGTTCGTCAACCCGACTTTCCCGCTCTATGTGCTCATCGATAGCGAGGTGATCGAGATCATCGCCGTGGATGCGGGGACGGACGTGCTGACCGCCTCCTCGCGCGGTGCGGGCGGGACCACCGCCGCGGCGCACACGGGCGGGTTGCCGGTCACCATCCAGAAGGTGGCCGAGCTCAGCGCGGCTGTGACAGACACGGCCACGGCCATTCCGCTGAAGACGGGCCTTGGGGCGGCATTCTCCGCGTACAAGTTCCCCATCATCGCCTCCATCGACAGTGAGCGCGTTGAAATCGGCAGTGTGACCGGCGACTCGCTTACCGTAACGACCACAGGCCGCGGGGCCAACGGCACGACCGCGGCGGCGCATGGGGCCAACGCACTGGTCAAGCCCATCGGCGTGGCCGAGGTGGGCGTTTCCGTCCTCCTGGCGGACGGCACCATCAGCGCCGACACGGTCATCCGGCTCAAGCCGAACCAGGGCTATGTGTTCAGCCAGGCGGCCTTCCCGATCTTCGTGAAGATCGACCAGGAGCAGATTCAGGTCAGCGGCGTCAAGACGATTGACCCGAATGCGGTCACGCCCGATCCCAATGCCGACGTGCTCTACGTGACAGGCCGCGGCGCCAACGGGACCACCATCGCCGCGCACGCCATCGGCGCGCCGATCGAGGCCGACGTGCTGACCACACAGCCGCAGGGCATCCAGAAAGTGGACCGTTCCACCGTTCCGGATCTCCACGACATAGCGAGCGCCTACCTGGACATTCAGACCCAGATGGACAACGCCGACATCGGCCTGAGCCCCCTGGGCCTGGCGCGGGATGTCGTTCCCTTCGGCATTTCCAAGGACGGAATCGCCCAGGGCAAGACGCACTTTGAGCAGATCTACGACCGGGCGGTGACGGCGCTGAACAACGCGGTGACGGTGTTTAACCATGCCTACAATGCGACCCAGAACCTGCGCCGCCAGAACGATAGCGTGCAGGACTTCCAGCAGAATGTGAACGACCGGGAGGCCGATTTCAACAACCGGCTCATTGAAATCTTCGGCTATCCCTACGACGACGACATCGGCGGCGGCAAGACCTATCCGCAGGGCTATATCGGACCGGACCTCTACCATTACATGGTGTGCGATCCCTCGGAACTTACGGGCCAGCCGGTCGGCGCCACGAAGGATGTCACCGTCAACTGGCAGGACAGCACGGTCGGCGAGAACGGAACCCTGAGCAGCAGCACCCGCACCGTAACCTACAAGGTGTCATCCTTGGGCTTCGGCGTGGTGAAACCGGCCGAGTGGAAACAGGGCCGCAAGGCGCCCGGCACCATACAGCAGGCGCAGTCCGACCTGACGCAGGCGTCGGGACGCTTCCAAAAGGCGGTGTTGGATTACAACATCCTGGTCCAGCAAATCCAGAGCCAGGCGGACCTGCTCAAGGCGCAGTATGGCTTGAATGCGGGCGAAGTTAACATTATGGACACCACACACCAGAAACAGGAATCACTGAATGAAAAGATAAACTCGGCTGCAGGCTCAGTGAGTTCCTTTTTATCGAAAGCACAAAATGTTCTGAATATAGCCACTGCCCTTGTGGAGGGTATTCCGAAGGTCACCGGTACAGCCAACGATGTGACAGCTCCAATTCGTTCAGCTCTTGCGAAGGTGGGAGCCGCGACCAGTTACGCATCTTATCTCTCGGCTAATGTGCAGTCTTTGAGTTCCCTCAACCTTCAACAGGCCAAAGAGACGGTCAGTTCCCTCAGCAACATTCAGATCACGTCCGCACGAAACGATTATGCGGTAAAACAATCCTTGGCCCAAGTGTTACAGTTGATCCGCACCGAGGCAACGTCGCGGCTTGATATTCTGACGCAGAACGAGGCGCTCCAGCAATCCTCGGGGCGCTACTTGTCGGCCTTACAGAGCGGCGAACGGGCGCTGGCCGACCGCACGCGCTTCCGCCAGGAGACGGCCGCGAAAGTGCAGGGCTACCGGTACAAGGACATGGCCTTCCGTATCTTCCGCAACGATGCGCTGCAGAAGTACCGGGCCGAGTACGACCTTGCGGCGCGCTATGTGTACCTGGCGGCCAAGGCCTACGATTACGAGACCAACCTGCTCGGCAGCGACAGCCGTGCGGGCCAGCAGTTCCTGGGCGACATCGTGCGCGCCCGTCTCATCGGCACCATCCAGAACGGGCAGCCGATTACGGGCGGCCAGGAACCCACGCTGGCGGACGCCATGGCCCGGATGTGGCAGAACTTTGACCTCGTGCTGCGCGGCCAGCTTGGGTTCAACAACCCGCAAACGGAAACCAACCGTTTCTCGCTGCGCTGGGAATGCTACCGGGTCCACCCCGGCGCGACCACCGGCTCGACCAACAACAACCAGGTGTGGCGCAACTGGCTTGACAGCTTCAAGGTGGACAACATCTTCGACGTGCCCGAGTTCAACCGCTACTGCCTCTTCCCGTCGGACATTACGGCCGTGGATGCAGAGCCGGGCCTGGTGATTCCCTTCGAGACGACCGTGAATTTCGGCCACAACTTCTTTGGGAACGCGCTCAGCGGCGGGGACAACGCCTACGACTCGACCAACTTCGCCACCAAGATCCGCACCGTCGGCGTGTGGTTCAGCAACTACGACAGCACGGTCAACGGCCTGTCGAACACGCCGCGCGTGTACCTGGTTCCCGTGGGCATGGACGTGATGCGTTCGCCCGGCAGCAATGCCGTGCGCAGCTACCGGGTGGTTGATCAGGCGCTGCCGGTGCCCTTCCCGATTGGGCCGTCCGACATCGGAAACGTCAACTGGATACCGGTCCTGGACACGCAGTCGGGCAGCTTTGAGGGCATCCGCAAGTATCCCTCGTTCCGCGCCTATCACGACAGCGGCAGCTTCAGTCCCGACGAGGTGATCACCGACAGCCGTCTCATCGGGCGCTCCGTGTGGAACACGCGCTGGCTGCTGGTTATCCCCGGTGCGACGCTGCTGTCCGACCCGCTTGAGGGCCGGGAACGCTTTATTCACGGCCCCCTGGCCTCGCCGGCGACGACCCCGCCGACCCGCACGGAAAACGGCGTGAGCGACATCAAAATATTCTTCCAGACCTATGCCTATTCGGGCAATGCGAAGGCCGCAAAACAGAACGCGGAAACGGGACAGAATGGCGCTGCTGCGGAAGCAAAATAGCGGCACGGCGGGACGGCGCCTTTTCTGGGCCGTCCTTCCCTGGCTGGCGCTTTTGAGCGCGCACGCGTCCACCCTGGACAAGAGCGGGGTGCATCCAAACGCCGTGTCTTTGCCCAAAGGGCCGGGCTCTATCGAGGGTCTGGGAGAATCGTTCCAGCCGACGCTCAACACGGGCACGGCCAAGTACGGCGTTCAGGTGGCCGTGCCACCCGGTGTGGCCGGACACACGCCGAAGATTGGCCTGGCCTATGACGGCGGCAACGGAAACGGGCCGCTGGGATTCGGCTGGAGCCTCACCGTGCCCTTTGTGCGCCGCGAAACGGACAAGGGCATCCCGCGCTATCTCGACAGTCCGGCCGATGTTTTCATCAACGAGTCGAGCGAGGAACTGGTGCCCCAGGCCGACGGCAACTATTTCTGCAAGAACGAGGGGGCCTTCATCCGCTACCGCCGCAACGGCGCGGGTTGGGAGGGAACTCTTCCCGACGGCACACGCATGGACTTCGGGTCCACTGCGGCGTCACAAATCACCGACGAGACTGGCACCCGCGCCTTTTCCTGGCTGCTGGAGAAGATCACCGATCCCAACGGCAACGAGATAGTCTTCGGGTACCTGTCTTTCTCCCGCGCCAGCGACCTCAACCAAAAGTACCTCGGCACCATCAAGTACGGCCCCGGCGGACAGCCCTGGGCGAACTACCACATGGTGGTGTTCACCTATGAAACGCGGGATGACTGGTTTGAGGACGGCCGGGCCGGATTCCTGATTCGCACGGGACAGCGGCTGAAGACCATCACCGTGGCCACGCACGGCCCGCTGCTGGACGGGCACAGGCATGACACCGACTACGACGGCGACGGTCAGTCCGACAACCTCGTGCGGAGCTACGCCATGAAATACGAGGGGCATCCGCACTGGTCGCAACTGACCAGCGTGACGCCCTTCGGCGCAGATGGCGTCAGCACCCTGCCCGCCACCACCTTTACCTACACCGTGTGTGCACCGCCGGATACGCTCTCGGCATCGGGTGCGGCGCTTGGCGGTGACAACGAGCCCGCCTATGGGCCCGACAATCCGCTTGTCGATCTGGAGGATGTCAACGGTGACGGCGTGCCCGACCTGCTCAAGACCGACGCCTACGGCGGCACCCACACGGTCTATATCAACCGGGGCGAGCAGGGCGCTTCGAACAGCATTCAATGGCAGAACGGCCAGGACATGGCATCGGCCGACGGTTTGGCCTGGGACGTCAACCTTCAGTCCAACAGCAAGGTGGCCTACCTTGCCGACATGGACGGCGACGGTCTCGCCGACCTGGTCTGCACCACCGCCGACAGGCAGGCCCACTACTTCCGGAATACCGGAAAGACGGGCTGGGCCGCACGTCAACCGGTGACGGTGCAGGGCGATTCCCCGCCCGCTCCCTTCAGCACCCCCGACGTAAAGACGGCGGACCTGGACTTCGACAAGCGCATCGACATCATCCAGAGCATTCCCACGGGTGGCGGTGGCGTTGATTATCGCGTGTGGATGAACCTCGGCCCGCAGGGCTACGCGGCCGGCACCACCGTGACGCAGGACGGGGGCTTCGACTTTACGCAGGCCGGCGTGGACATCGTCGATTTCAACGGCGACCGGGTGCCCGACGTGGTCCGCATCACGCCCGAGGACGTGAAGGTGACGCCGGGCCTGGGCTACGGCCATTTTGGGGCATTGGTGTCCGTGCCCATCAGCGACTACACGTTGACCAACGACCAGGTGGCCAAAGCCAAACTGCGCGACATTACCGGCGACGGTCTGGCCGACCTCGTGATAGAGCGCGCAGCTCCCGGCGAGCTGTGGTACTGGATTAATCTCGGGAACAACAGCTTTGACACCCGCCGGATCATCACCGGCATTCCCGCCCCGCTGGGGCAGAGCCCGACGGTGCGCTGGGCCGACATGAACGGCAACGGCACGACCGACCTGGTCTATGCCGACAGCGCCAATATTCCGCGCATGACGACCATCGACATCGGCCGCCTGCTCGGTTGCGTGCCGGGGCCGAACCAACTGGTCAGCATCAAGAACGGTCTTGGCCGTACAACGCTGGTGGAGTACGCCACCTCCGGGACTTTCGCGCTGGCCGACGCCGCCGCCAATCCGCCCGCGCCCTGGCCCAACCCGCTGCCCTTCGCGGTAAACCTGGTGTCGCGCGTGCGCAACCAGGATTCGCTCGGAAACGAATACGAGACCCGCTTCGCCTACCACGAGGGCTATTACGATGCCGTGCAGCACCAGTTCCGGGGCTTTGCACGCGTCGAGGTCACGGAAATCGGTGACGACAGCGCCCCCACGCTCGTGACGCGCCATCATTTCGACACCGGCAGCACGGTCGAGGCCATGAAAGGCAAACTGCTCGACCAGTCGGCAACCATCGAGTCGGGCGCGGCATTCTGGAATGAGACCACCACGTGGGAACCCCGTGAACTCATGACCGGCGTGGACGGCAGGAAGGTTGTTTTTGCCCACCCGCAAAGTCAGGCAAAGGACGTGCTAGAACTGGGCAACGGGGCACCCAAGCGCATAGAGAGCGAATTCGAATACGACAACTACGGCAACGAGACCGTGCACCATGAGTACGGCATCGTCGAGGGCGGTAACCGGAGCGCCGGGAACGATGAACGCACGACCACCACCGAGTATGCCCTCGACCTCTCCCGGTGGATGCTGCGCTATCCCGCCCGCAAAACGCTCGCCGACGCTTCGGGCACGGTGGTCAACCGTTCTGAAACCTACTACGACGACGAAACCTTCTCCGGTGGCAATCTCGGGCAGGTGGTGCACGGCAATGCCACCCTGACCCGCTCCTGGAAGAACCCCACCAACCCGACCGCCTTCGTCGCCTCCCAGCGCACCAAACATGACGCCTACGGCAACCCCGTCCAGTTGCTGGACCCGCTCGCCGCCGCGCCCGCGGGCGTGATCGATGCCCTGGCGGGCCATTGCCGGACCCTTGCCTATGACCCCGTCTTTCATACCTTCCCGGTTCAGGAAACCATCCATGTGGGCGGTGGCAAAGACGACCTGGTCTACTCGGCGGTGTATGACGCGGCCTTCGGCACCGTCACTTCGTCCACCGAGTTCAATGGGAACACAACCACCTACGGTTATGACGTGTTCGGCCGCTTCATAAACACCATTCGCCCCGGTGACACGGCCCAGTATCCCGGCATCGAATATGAATACCAGCTTGCCCAGCCCGTGGGGGTGGCTGGCCTGGTGAACTGCATCGAGACGCGTCTGCTCGACAGGACGCCTGGAAGCGCCGGTTCCGTCAAGCGCGACCACTACCTCCTTTCCAGAACCTACGTGGATGGTTTGGGCCGGACACTGCTGGCGAAGGAGGAAGCCGAACCGGATGCGGGCGGTATCCCCCGTGTCGCCGTGAAGGGTGCCGTTCGGTTCAACCGGCGGGGCCAGGCGGGCCGCGCCCTGCAGCCCTTCTTCTCCAGCCTGACCGGCGACCTCGACGCCCAACTGGCTTTTGAGGATATCGGCGCGCCCGCATGGCAGGGTGGCCTCTTCCACGACAGCGGCAATCTCGTTTCCCTTGACTTGGTCCACGCGCCCCAGAGCGCCACCGCCTACGATGCGCTCATGCGGGCCACCACGGTGACCAATCCCGACGGCACCCAGTCGCGGACCGATTACGAACCGCTCGGCACCGTCACCCGCGACGAAAATGACACCGATGCCATTGCCCATCCGAGCACATCGAAGTATCACGATGCGCCCATGGCACATTTCAGCGACGGCCTGGGCCGGTTGGCGGGAGTCGAGGAGCGGGTCTGGCTGAACGATGACGGCACACCGGCCGACGCCCTCAAGGTCTGGCCCACCCACTATGAGTACCGCGCCGACGACCTGCTTACGCGCATTGTCGATTCCCAGCAGAATGTGAAATGGATGGAGTACGACGGGCTGGGCCGGAAAACTTTCATGAACGATCCCGACCGGGGCGTCATGAACTACAGCTATGACGATGGGGGCAACCTGACGTCAACGGTGGACGCCAGGAGTCAGGAAATACAGTATGCCTACGACGGCGTCAACCGGTTGCTGTCAGAGGATTATCTGGACAGTGCCGGGCGCACGCCCGACGTGTACTACCACTATGATGTTCCCGTGCCGAACCTCGACCTCGGGAACAACAGCAAGGATACTGCCGCAAACACGAAGGGCCGTCTGGCCTGGGTGCAGGACCTGTCCGGCGAGGAGCACACATCCTACGACGCGCGCGGCAATGAGGCCTGGGTGGTCAAGCGCATTCCCGACCCGGTCAGCGGCGTATTGGTCTCCTACCGCACCGGCATGACCCACGACGTGCTTGACCGTGTCACCACGCTCATCTACCCCGACGAGGACCGGTGCACCTACCAGTACAACGCCCGAAACGGGGTAAGCAGCATCATCGGCGGGGGGCTGCACAACCTCAACGGCGACAACCACATCATCAAGGGCATCGACTACGCCCCCTCGGGCCAGAACACGCGCATTGCCTACGGCAACGGAGTCACCACGACCTATAACTACGACGCTCGGTTGCGGCTCTCCAAGCTCAACACCGTCCGTGACGCCGATGCGGCCCGGCCGCTCATTTCGTACGGCTACCAGTTCGACGGTGTGTCGAACATCACCGAGATAGACGACCTCCGGCCCGCAACGGTGCACCCCGACGGCGACCCGCTCCGCAACACGCAGGTCTTCAAGTACGACGACCTGCAGCGGATTACCGGCGTCCAGTATTCCTTTGCCCTGCCGCAGGCGCCGCTGCGCGATGACGAGCACATCAGCTATCGCTACGACCGCATCGGAAACATGCTGGGCCAGACCTCGAACAACCCGCTCGAGGAGAACGGCTTGGCCGTCACCAATCTCGGCGCCATGGCCTACGGCGGCGCGGCCGGCCCGTCTTCCCGCCAGGGGCGCACCAATCCGGCCCCCGGCCCCCACGCGCTCACCAACGTCGACAACCACGCGCAGGGCGGAAACGATACCCGCGTCTATGACTATGACGAAAATGGCAACATGAAGAACATAGACGGGCTCGCCTGCACCTGGGACTTCAAGGACCGTCTGGTTGCCGCAGAAAACGCCACCATGCGCGCCGAATACAGCTACGATTACACCGGCCGCCGCATCAGCAAGAAGGTCCGCAAGTATGTGAACGGCACACTTGAGGACCTCCCATCGCTGACCACGCTCTACATCAACAGGTTCTTTGAAATCCGCGAGGGCGGACAGCCCACCAAGTATGTCTTCAACGGCGAGACCCGCGTCGCACGTATTGTCGGCACCCTGGACGACCAGACCCTGCGGTTGCAGCGCATCATGCTTCATGCGGGGTGGAATCTGGTGTCCCTGGCCGTGAACGCTGCCGATGCCGCAAGCCAGCTCGGCCTGGGTGCTGCGCCCATAGCCATGGCGTACCGGTGGGATGCCTCTTCCCATGCGTACCTGCTTGCGACGGCAGCCGAGCCCCTGCGTGCCGGCACCGTCCTGTGGATAAAGGCTTCGCAAGATGCTGAAGTGCAGTTGGTGGGTGCATATTCAGAACCCGCCGACGAATACACCATCCCGGACGGTGCAATTTATGCCACGGCCGCGGCACTGTTGGCAGTGAAATCCAACATTGCGCTCGCTGCCGTGCCCGATCCGGTGTGGGCGTTTGGGGACGCGTCGAAGCTTTGGTACGCATACGACGCAAGGGGCGGCGACATGACAGGCGCATTCCCTGGTCTTTTGGAACCGGCCCAGCCAGTGTATGTGCTGCAGACACAAATAGATAAAGTAACATTACCTGAACAGACGCAGAGAATTGCATATTATTGTGAGGATCACTTATCTTCCACAACGGTGACCGGGGGAGCACGTGGCGCGACCTTTGGGGAAAGCACTTACTATCCGTTCGGGACTCCGCGCAATTCTCAGGAAGACTGGATTTCGAGCGTAGCCATCCCGTCGTATGGATTTTCTCAGAAGGAACGGGATGCCGAGTCAGGCCTACAGTATTTTGAAGCACGTTACTTGCTCGCAAGTTCAGGAAGATTTATTACAACAGATCCATTTAAGGATCGCCTGACAGAGAGATACAGGGAAATACCTCAAGACCTGAATCTTTACTCGTACTGTGGGAATCCCGTCAAGTATGTTGACAATTCCGGAGAATCAGCAACCATTGCCGGGGTACTTCTCGGAGCCGCAATCGGTGCCGGTTCAGGTCTTGTCTCCGGGCTGATTCAAGGGAAGTCTGGTTCTGAGTTGGCAGCCAAGGTTATTGGTGGTGCGGTGACCGGAGCAGTTGCGGGTGCCATGGCGGGGCTCGTTGTTGACACTGGTGGCTTAGCCCTATTCGCTAGTTCCGCTGGCGTGGGTGCAGCATCCAGTGCAGCCGGGGCAGTTGCCGAAAACGCAGTGAAAGCTTTTATGGGTGACAAGGATGTTACTCTCAAGTCAACAGCGCTTAATGTCGCCTATGAAGCCACCGTTGGTGCTTTGTTGGGAGGCGCACTAGGTGTCGCGGGGAAAGCTGTCACCAAGGGACTGAATTCCGTAATTAGCGGGTCGACCCTGAAGACGTCAGAGGAGCAGGCTCTATCACTGTTTAAGCTTCGCAATGCAGCTAACAATCCAGGTCTAAAGAAATATGCGGTGGATGAAGCAAAGACTATATTGAGGAATGCCAGAATGGACTATAAATCAGCCGAGCATGCAATCGGTAAGCTTGTTATAGATCCAGCTTTGGGCACCCCCGCAGATGTCGTCAAAGGCAAGACTGAAAAGATGCTACAGCCATATGTACAGCCATATATAGACAAGGTTATAAAGTAAACGGTCACCAAACCATAGGCAGATGGTCCGGAGACAACGAGAGATATGAGAGATAAATATAAAGTGATAACGCCAGAGGCGGGATGCGCAGAGCGCAAGTATTCTGTAGCTGTGTATATCCACGATCGTGGGCTTTGGAAGAATCACGGCAAGAATTCGGAGACACATGCCGTCAGTCCAAATCAGGGCTCGCTAGCCCTATTGACGAGGACATTAAGGGCGCCAGTCACAATAATGTGGGATGAGGGTGAAGATAACAGTGGAGACTCGAAAAGGTGCGCGCAACGAGTTGTGCATCCTAATGAATATGGAGGATTGTTAAGGTGATGTATACGACAAAAAGAGTTGTGTTTATATCTCTGCTGCTGGCGTCATTAATTATGCCGCTGGTCTACGCTGGCGTTCCTGAACCCAGCATCGTCCTGTACGGCAGTGTGCTGGACGAGCAGGGGCAGGTACTGACTACGGGAAACCTGTCGGTGACGTACACGCCATCAAGCGGGACGCCCGTGACGGTGCCGGTGGCGCTGCAGGGGTTGAAAGGCCCCAGCGGGGATTCCCTATTCTCGTACATGCTGGAGATTCCATGCGAACTCGCGTTGACCGGCTCTACAGCAAGCGCGACCACACTGTCGTTGTCCAGTGTGCCCGTGGCCTATATCCGGTCGGCGACGCTGGACGGGACGCCGTTGGTGCTGAGCGCCCCGGCGGAGGTCAGTGTGTCCAGCGACAATCGCGGCGCCATGGAACAGTTGGACTTTTGCGCAGGGTGTTCCTTTACCGACTCGGACGAGGACGGCATGCCCGACTTCTGGGAAAATGCCCATGATTGCCTGGCCCCCGCCGGGAACGATGCCGCCCTGGACCCTGACGGCGACGGGTACACGAATCTGGAAGAGTACCTGGGCGGTTCCGACCCGTGCGACCCGGCGAGCACACCGGACACCGTCGTAAGGGACCGCCGCCATTCGGCCGACTATGGGCAACCCTACTGGACACTGACGCTGGACGAACTGCAGCGCTTCGCCGAACTGTTCGAGGCGACTCCGGAGCATTTCTATCACTGCGACGATGCCGATCCCAGCGGATATGCGCCGGGACCGGGCGCGCAGAGCTGCGCCCCGCACACCGCGGACTATTCCGGCGGGCCGGACTGGCGCATTTCCCTCCGTGAATATCTGCGCGTGGCGGACCTGCTCAACAGCAGCCAGAACGGGCAGTACTGCGTGGACAACACCAAATCGACGGAGGACGCGTTTACGGCCTTCGGGTGCGGTTCAAAGTCCATTGTCCCCGTGAGGGCCGGGGCCGTTCCGCCGGTGCTCGATCTTTCCCGTGTGGTCGAGGGGAACAACTACGTTCCCGGCGCCACGCTGGACATCACCGTGACCCTGGACCTCGTCGGTGATGGCAGCCTGACAGCGCTGGGCGTGACGGAGACGCTGCCATCCGGTTGGACACTGGCGGGGGTGTTTCCAGAGCCCGGCGCCCCCGAGGCCGTGCCGCCTGCGGGCAGCACCGGCGCGCTCGATTTTGCCTGGACCACCGTGCCGGTGCTGCCGGCCGTGTTCAGCTACCGCGTGAACGTGCCCGCCGGGGAAAGCGGCGTCCGACAACTGTCGGGCCAGGGTATCAGCCGTATTCTTGCCGGCGGGGAGGTGGACTCCACGGTGGTGGCCACGCCGCTTACGGCAGGCATTCGGGCCGACTTCTGGGCCTACCCGAATTTGGGCACCCCGCCACTGCGGGTCAAGTTCAGCGGATATGCACTGCCCGAAGGGGTGACGATAGGGACCTGGACCTGGGACTTCGGCGACGGTTCGCCCATGCTGGAAGCGGACACGAATGCGCCCGTCTACCACGAATACACCCAGTACGGCGACTTCACCGTGACACTCACCATCATCGACCCGACGATGCAGGTCGCCACCCGACAGTACAAGGACGTCATTCACGTGGTGGCCGCGGTGCCCACGCAGGAACTGGGTGGTTTTGTGCTGCTGGTCTTTGCCCTGGCCGCGATCGGGGCCCTCTATGTCCGACGTCAGAGGAGCACGCAACGGTCCTAGCTGCCTCTGCCCCGTGTGGGGCCACCGGCACAAATGGAATCCTTACGGAAAGTCTTCGAAGTGAATCAGACCCTGATAGAAAAATTTCCGGATGCGCGTGCAGCCGGGTTACCCCTCGGGCGTATTAGCCCGTGAAGGAAGCACTGTGCCAGAATCCAGTCCCGGAAAGATGGAGAGCTGACATGCTCCGCGGCGGTGTGAGAATCGCAGCCGCAATCCTGCTGGCGTCCTCCTGTGCCTTCGCCGGCATACCGGAACCGCCGCAGGTGGTGTGGGGCTATGTCTTTGACAGCCTTGGACAGCCGGGAGCGGCCAGAGTGGTCACGGTCCGATACACGCCTTTCGGCGGTGGTACGGCGGTATCCAAAGTCACGGCCACTTCGGCGACCGGCAGATACATGGTCATGATGCCCATGGAGACGGCGGTGACCGGCGACCCCGTTTCGGCGAATGCCCTTCCCGCGAGCGAAGCGGGCGCGAACTTCACCCGCACGGTCGAGGTCACGGACCTGGGCACGGCGTCCGCAACGGTGCTGGTTTCAAACGCAAATATCGGAACCGCGGAACGGGTGGACATCGACCAGGCCGGGGTGGAGCAGTATCACTCGGGCGACACCAACCACGACTTCAAATTCTCCGTGAGTGAACTGATTCGCATGAACCAGCTCTACCGTGAAACCTCCAGCCATGCCTATTACTGCAATCCGGCCGGGGGTGAACTGGACGGTTTCGGCACCGGCGTAAACCTGGCGGCCCACAACTGCAAGGCCCACAGCGGTGATTACAACCCGCAGGACTGGCGCTTTTCCGTGGGGGAGATGGTGCGGATTACCCAATTCTTCCGGGCCACCCCGGACCACACCTATTGTTACAATCCCACGGGCGAGGACGGGTTCACGGTGTGTTCCTGGGGCATGAAGTCGGCAGGCGGCAAGTCGGCCAAGAGCAATGCCCAGATCAGCGCCTACCTCAATGTGGCCGGCAGGCCGACCCCGCAGGGAATCGAACTGGATGTGACCCTGTTCTGGGATTCCTCGAAAGGGCAGCCGGTGGTTGCCATGGGGTATGAAAGCAGCCTTCCGCCGGAGTGGTCCTACCTGGGCAGTGAAACCGGCACCGTTCCGGAGTTGCGTCCCGAGCCAAACAGCCAGGGTCCGGTGGAGTTTGTCTGGCAGACGGACTGGATCGCAAAAGGCGCCTGCGCCGGACAATTCTCGTTTACGCTCAAGCCTGATTCCACGGGAATGGCCCTTGTGTCCAAAATCCTGTCATCGCGCGGACAGATTCTCTATCGCGTCGCGGGGACTGAAGGGGAATTGAGGGCACAGGTAGCCCATACCGACGATCTCGACGGCGACGGGTTGCCCGATGCCTACGAAGGCATGGGTGATGTGGACGGCGACGGGATTCCGAACATGCTCGATCTGGATTCGGACAATGACGGCGTGAGCGATGAACAGGAATGGGCGCAGGGCACCAACCCCTACGACAAAGACTCCACAACGCCCGGTGTGCCCCTGTCTTCCGCGTCGCTTGCCGCATTGGTTGCGGTCCTGCTTCTCGCGGGGGGGATGTGTCTGAGGGCACGGGGCGCCCATTGCATGCCCAAGGCGGATTTACCCATTGCACAGCACGGAGCCGGTAGAAATGCTTTCAAGGAATAGATGGCATCTCTTCGCTGCTCTGGCGCTCCTGTTGCACTCGGCCTGCTGTGCAGCCGGGACGTTGACGCTGTCCCGTTCCGTTTCCGGGCGCTATAGCCCAGGTGCCACGCTCGATATCACGCTGAACCTGTCCCTGCAGGGAGGAGGCACCCTCACCGGTCTGGGGGTGGAGGAGACACTGCCCACCGGCTGGACCTATGATTCGCTGGTAAGCGGCAATCTGCCGAGTATTGCACCCACGACGCCCGTTACCTTCGTCGAGTTCGTGTGGGACCCACCTCCAAGCACCGTGCAGTTCACCTACCGGGTACGGGTGCCTTTGGGGGATACAGGTCAAAAGCAAATCAGCGGCAGGGCGCTGTACCGCCTGCAGGGAGTTTCGGGAGAACTGCAAACCGCGGCTGTGGTCTCAAACATCACTGCGGCGAGCAGCACGGTGACCTATGTGGCCAGCCCCCCGGCAGGCGGGACCGTGACGGGACCGGCGACCATCCTGACGGACAGAACCGCAACCGTCACCGTGACACCGCAGACAGGGTATTCGCTCCAATCCTTGACGGCTTCGAACGGCAGCATCACGGCGTCCGCGCCCTACCTGCTGTCTAACGTCACGTTGAACACCACCGTAACCGCGACCTTCTGGGATGTCACTCCACCGACAATCACCAGTTGCGCTCCCGGCCGGACCCTTGCCACCGGCGCGGGCTGCACGACCCTCGTGCCAAACCTCACGGGCGACGTGGCGGCAACGGACGGGGTGACCCCTTCAGGAAGTCTCACGATCACGCAGGACCCGGCCGCAGGTTCGGAAATATCCGGCGCGGGCGCGCACACAGTGACCATTACGGTGAAGGACGCCGCGAACAATGCGGCGACCTGCACGACGACACTCACGCTGTCCGGCTTTTCCGAGAGCGGTACGATCCCGACCGTGGTGCCCTGGGCAACGAACGGTACGGTGCGGGCGATGGCAGCCAGTGCGACCACGCTTTACCTCGGCGGCAGCTTCACCTGGGCCGGTGCCGTGGGCGGCTCCGGTTCGGGCTGGACGAACCTGGCCGCGGTGAACCTGGCCTCGGGGGCGGTGCAGAACTGGAAGCCGGTCCCCACCGGGGCCGTGACTTCGCTGGCATTGTCCGCCGACGGCCTGACGCTGTACGCGGGCGGCAGCGGATTTGTGGATGCAGTGGTCGTCTCGACGACGGCGGTGACGCAAATCGCCACGACCACCGGCACGGTGGCCGGGCTGGCGGTCTCCGGCACACAGTTGTATCTGGGCGGCGACTTTACGGCAATACCGACAAACGGCCATCTGGGCGTGTTCAACCTTGCCACGAGCGCATTCACCGGGTGGATGACCGGCGTGACCGCTCCCGTGTTGTCGGTGGCGGTGTCCGGCGGGATGCTGTATGCGGGCGAGGCGTCGGGTATCCAGGCCGTCAATCTTGACGCCGGTTCGGTTGCGGCGTTCAGCGCGTCAAACGGACCAGTGTCCTCCCTCGCGGCCTCCTGCGGCACGCTGTACGCAGGCGGTTCATTCACATCGATCGGCGGCTTGTCCCGCGCGGGCCTCGCGGCATTGAACTGGGTGGGTGTCGCAAAGACCGGCTGGGCTCCCGCGCCAAACGGCGCAGTGGGCGTGCTGGCGCTGATGAACTCGGCGCTGTATGCGGCGGGTGCGTTCACAACCGTGGACGCATTGTACTATCCGGGCTTGGTCCGCTTTGCCGCTGCGTCATCCCCCACGGTGACGGTCAACCAGGCGTCGGGCCAGACAGACCCTGCCCTCGCGCCCACAGGCACTGTCCCGGTCCATTTCGCGGTGAGCTTCAGCGAAGCGGTGACCGGGTTTGCGGCGGACGATATTACGTGGAGCGGGACGGCCACGGGCATCACCTACGCCATTGCCGGTTCGGGTGCTTCCTACACAATAAATGTGACCGCGAGCAGCACGGGCACGCTGGTGCCGTCCATTGCGCCGGGCAGGTGCATAGGCGCCGCGGGCAATTACAACGCGGCCTCGACAAGCACGGACAACAGTGTGACCGTGGCGGTTCCGTCGATTACGGTCACGGCTCCCCCGACCGGTGCCTATTGGGGCACCGGTTCAACCCATGCCATCACATGGACCGCGCCACTGGTGACCGGAAATGTCGAGATCAGGCTGTACATCTACCCGGCGGGGACCTATGTCACGCTGGTCACCGGCATAGCAGCCTCCCAGGGTGGCTGGACTTGGACGGTTCCGGCCGGACAGGCCGCCGGGACGCAGTACCGCATACGCGTGGTGGGCACGAGCTATGCGGGCTTTGGCCCGGCTTCGCCCAACTATTTCTCCATCGGTCGTCCGGTGCTCACGCTGAACGGTTCAGCAACGGTCAATCTCGAATGCGGTTCCGCCTACACGGATGCGGGCGCGACGGCGTCGGACGGTTACGTGCCGGCGCTGACAGTAACGGTGGGCGGCACGGTGAACCCGTCCACGCCGGGAACCTACACGCTGACCTACAACACGGGCGACGGCCAGGGTGACAACGCCTTGCCGGTCTCGCGTGTGGTCACTGTTGCGGACACGATTGCGCCGGTAATTACTTTGGTGGGTTCGGCATCGCTCACCCTCGAGTGCGGTTCCGGTTATACGGACGCCGGAGTGACGGCGACGGATGCCTGCGCGGGTAATCTGACCGCGGGCGTTGCGGTCGTTAACCCGGTGAATGCGTCCGTTCCCGGTGTGTACACCGTGACCTACAACGTGAACGACGGACACGGCCACGCCGCCGCGCAGGCAACGCGCGTGGTGACGGTTTCCGACACGGCCAATCCCGTGATTGCGCTGAACGGTTCCGCCACGGTGAGCATTGAGTGCGGCGCGGTGTACACCGAGGCGGGCGCGACGGCGGCGGACGCATGCGCCGGGAACCGCCCTGTGACCATCGGCGGTGCCACGGTGAATCCGGCGGTGCCGGGAAGCTACACGGTGACCTACAGCGCAGGCGACACCAGCGGGCACAGCGCGACCAAATCACGGACCGTCAATGTCGTGGACACGGTCAGGCCGGTCATCACACTGCTTGGCACCACGCCCGTTGACTTGGAGCGCGGCAGGGCCTACACGGACGCCGGCGCGACGGCGGCGGACCTGTGCGCAGGCAGCCTGACGGGCCACATCACGGTGACGAACCCGTTGAATGCGGGCGTGGTGGGTTCGTACACGATCCGCTACAACGTGGGTGACGGGTACAACGCGGCCAACGAGGTGACGCGGGTGGTGAACGTGTTCTTCATCGATCACTCGCCTGTGATTACGACCTGCCCGGCCGGCCGCTCGCTTGCGACGGATGCCCTCTGCGGTGCGGTGGTTCCCAACCTTGTCCCCGAGGTGGTTGCGACGGACGATGTCACGCCCGCGGGCAGCCTTTTGATCACGCAGACCCCGGCGGCGGGCACGGTGGTCACGGGTGGCGGGGTCCACATGGTGACCATCTCGGTGACGGACGAGGTAAACAACACAACGACCTGCCCGGTTGCGCTGACCCTGACCGAATTCGACTATGCAAACTCGCTGGCGACCCTGGTCCCCTGGGCGGTGAACACGGGCAACTCCGGCATATATGCGATGGCGTCCACGCCGACGGCGCTGTTCATTGGCGGCAACTTCACCGGTGCCGGACCGTCCGGAAGCGTTCCATCCACAGGCTGGAAGAATCTGGCGAAGATAGACACTGCCACGGGCGTTGTTGACACGGCCTGGCAGCCGGTGGTGGAGGCGGGGACCTACCCGGTTCGCGCGCTGGTGCTGAGCGCCGACGGTTCTACTCTCTATGTGAGTAACTACACGTGGATTGACGCGGTAAATATCTCCACAAAGGTCGTGACGCGCCTGGTGACCCTCGGCAATTACACCTATGGCATGGCCGTGTCGAATGGCTACCTCTATTTTGGCGGCGCGAATTACGGTTCGGGCCATTACCTGGGCTCGTTGCGCCTTTCCGACAGCACGGTCGGCTGGATCACGGGCGTTACCGCGACCGTCACGGCCGCGACGATTGCGGGCGACACGCTCTACGTGGGCATTCCGACGGGCGTTCAGGCGGTCAATATCGGCGCGAGCTACGGCGCGGTGTCAACCGTGTGTAGCTCGAACGGCGCGGTGAAAGGCCTGGGGGCCTCGTGCGGCGCGGTGTATGCAGGGGGCGCATTCACAACCATCGGCGGCCTGGCGCGGACCGGTTTTGCGGTGCTGAACAATGCGGGCGCGGTGCAGACCGGTTGGGTGCCGGTGTTCGCGGCGGGCGGTGCCGTGAACACGCTTTGCGTGAGCGACACGGCGCTGTACGGCGCTGGTGGATTCACCACGGTGAACGGCTATGCCTTCGCGGGCGTGGTGCGCTTTGCGAGCACCACGGCCCCGACGGTGACGATAAACCAGGCGGCGGGCCAGATTGACCCCGCGCCATTGCCCGGTCCGGCAACCCCGGTCCTGTTTACGGCGGTCTTCAGCGAGCCCGTAAGCGGCCTGACGCCGGCCAAACTGACCTGGGGCGGCACGGCAACGGGCGTGTCGGCGACGGTGTCGCCCGGCTCCGGTCCTGCGTCGACCTACACGATTAGCGTGACGTCGGCCACCGCGGGAACCCTGGTGCCCGGCATCGGCGCGGCCAAGTGCTGGGGCGCGGCGGGAAATTACAATGCGGCCTCGACAAGCACGGACAACAGCGTGACGGTTTCTGCCGGCAGCGGAACACTCACGGTGACACAACCCGCCTCCGGCGTGTACTGGGCGGCCGGGACAACGCACGCGGTGGGATGGACCTCATCACTGGTGCCGGGCACGGTGGCCGTCGATCTGTATGACTACAACGGCACGGCCCTGACGAACCCGAACTACGGGACCTTTGTCGAGCTTGCATCGGGGGTGGCGGTGACGCAGGGCTCATGGAACTGGGCGATACCGGCCGGCCAGTCTTACGGCACCGGTTGGCGCATCCGCATCGTCGGTTCCAATGCCGGGGCCTACAGCACGGGGAGTTTTGAAATCGGCCTGAACGACACGGTCGCCCCAACGGTGACGGTGAACCAGGCGGCGGGACAAATTGACCCGGCGCCGACACCGAACGCCTCCTACCCGGTCCAGTTTGCGGTGCAGTTCAGCGAACCGGTGACGGGCTTTACGATTGACGACCTCTCCTGGGCCGGGAGCACGGCGACTGGCATCACGGCCAATGTTCTTGCCAATTCAAGCACGTCCTACACCCTACGGGTGACCGCAAGCGGCACGGGCACGCTGGTGCCGTCCGTCCCGGCCGGTGCGGCCGTGGACGGGGCGCGCAACTTCAACACGGCATCGACGGGCGCGGACAACAGCGTAACCGTGGCCGGGGCCGCACCGTCGGCCATTACGGTGACCGCCCCCCTGGCATCGGGCGCCTACTGGGGCCGGGGCGCAACCCAGACCGTCACGTGGGACGGTGCGCTGCTGGCTGGAACCGCAAGCATCTGGCTCTACGACTACAACGGAAACGGCATCGTTGGCAACCCGCTGTACAACCCGAATTACGGCACCCACGTTGAGCTGACCAGCAGCGTGGCGGCCAATGCCGGTTCGTGGCAATGGGCCATTCCGGCCGGGCAGACCGTCGGCACGGGCTACAAGATTCGGGTGCTGGCCCTGCAGGCCCAGAACGCCCCCTCCGGCTACAGCGGTTACTGCGAGATTGGTGCCGACACCCCGACGGTTCGGGTGACCACGATGAACACCGGTGAACCGGTCTGCGCGCCGGGCGCAGTCATCCCGGTCACCTGGCTGTCCTACAGGGTGACCGGAAACGTCAGCATCTACCTGTACGACTACACCCCGACAACGCCGACCTCCACGCTGCTGGCAGGCAATCTGGCCGTGGGCCTGGGCGCGTGGAACTGGACGATTCCGGCGGGGCAGACCCTTGGCGGCATGTACAAGCTGCGGGTCTACCAGTCCTCATCGGTCACCGACTTCAACGACGTGTATTTCGCGGTTGGGACGGGCAGCCCGTCCGCGCGGATGATCGCGCCAAACGGCGGGGAAACGTGGACGCGGGGCCAGACGAAGACGGTCTCCTGGACCACAAACGCCGTCACGAGCACGCTGCAGGTGATTCTGTACAACTACACCACCGGCGCGCAGGAAGTCCTGGCCACGGTCAAACCGACGGCGGGCGGAGTTGGCACCTACTCCTGGACCATTCCGGCCGGCCACGCCACCGGAACCAAGTTCAAGATGCGCATACTCGGCAACGTCGTGGCCGACTTCAGCGACGCCTACTTCGCCATAAACTAGCCGTTAGCAGCGCCGTGTCCGGTTTGGGCGGCCACAACTTATGCGGGGAGACTGCTCCAGTCTGAAGCCTTCCTCAGCGCGTTGCGGCCGGATATATATTCGTCCCCCCCAAGCCTCCTGAAGGCAAGTCAAGTGGCTCACAGCAGTTGGCGCGAAAAGGGAGACGGCATAGCAACCCGGTCTTGACGGCGAACGTGTACATGCAATTTGGACCCATAGACTTCATGGGTGCTTTGGAAAGACTCTGGGGCCTGGGCGTGTGGAAGTGCGGCGCGGCAGTAAAGGCGAAGAAGTCTGGTGCCGCAGGAGTAGCCCCAGTTTCTCCCAATAATGGGCATAACGCAGTGAAGTTTGCCAAGTCGTGTCCAGACAAAGGCCTATATGCCACAACGGGTAAACAGACACGAACGCGTCCAGAGCCTATTGAAGAGGGTGGCGACAGTTGACGAGTAAACAAATGGTGGGCGGTACAGGACTCGAACCTGTGACATCCTGCGTGTAAGGCAGGCGCTCTAACCAACTGAGCCAACCGCCCGTGGGGGAGGACGGCCGAGTATAGCACAGGGTGAAGGTAATTAGGAATTAGGAATTGATGAAGGGGGCAATTCTTGCACCTCATTGTCAACTAGCAATTATCAATTGTCCATTCTCTTCCTAAGTGTAACCTCGGGCTGGGGTGCGGCCACTAAGGAAATGCCGGATGGCCCGGACCCTGAATCTGTAAGCCCGGTGGCGCGGTGCGACCGTGCCGGATTATGATGACGACAGATGGCGTGCCCGGTTTAGCGATGGAGCGGCGCGCAAACACAGTCAGTGGAAATCTATGGCGGACCGAGAGGACAAGTCCACGCAGGACGATCCGGACCTCGCCGACGCGATGGCGGCGGCGGCGGGGGATGAGGTTGCCTTTGCGCGGATCGTCCGGCGGCGCCAGGGCGAGATTGCCCGCCAAATGTGGCATTTCACCCGCGACCGTCACGATCACGAGGCGCTGGTGCAGGAGGTGTTCGTCGGTGCCTTTCTGAGCCTGCCGCGCTACCGCGGCACGGCCCCGGTGTTGCATTGGCTGCGGCGCATCGCGACGCGCACGGGCTACCAGCACTGGAAGCGCCAGACGCGAAAGCGCGGACCGCTGGCGGCGCTGGAATCGGCCTGGACCGAGCACGCGCTGCGTGCCGCGGATGGCGGCGCGCCGTCGGAGGCGGCCGAATGCCTGTTTGAACTGCTGCGCAGACTGCCGGACAAGGACCGGCTGGTGCTGACGCTGATCTATTTTGAAGAATGCAGCATGGCCGAGGCGGCCGAGCGCATGGGCTGGAGCGTGACACTGGTCAAAGTGCGCGCGTTCCGGGCCCGGCACCGCCTGCGCGCCCTGCTTGAGGAGGCCGGATATGGACCGAAACAGCACTGATTCGGCGGAACGCTTTGTGCAGCGTCTTGCCGCCGCCGCCCGCGCCGATTCCCCGCCGGCGACGGATGTCACCACCGGCGTGCTGGCCGCCATGCGCGCCCGGCGCCGGGAGAAGCCCCCCATCCGCGACTGGACTTTTCCGGCCGTGGCGCTGGCCTCCTGCGCCGTGGCCCTGCTCACCATGGCCGCGAGCGCCGATGCGTTCGGCTCCCTCTTCGATCCCCTTGTCGCCCTGCTGTCCGTCTATCCGGACATCCAATTCTAGGAGACACTGTCATGTCCGAAGACGAATCGGTTGTGGAGATTTCGGAAGCCCCCCCCGAGGCCGAGCTGCCCGCCGAGTCCGTGCAGGCGGTCCCGTCACCGCCACCCCGAAGAAAACGCGGCTGGCTGCTCAACCTCCTGCTCGGCCTGCTGATCTTTTCCTGCGGAGCGGTCACCGGCGGCGGCGTGGCCCTGCACATCGCCTGGAACCGGGTCACCGCCACGCTGCAGCACCCCGAACAGGCCCCGGAAGGCGCCGCGAAACGCCTGACGCGCATCCTCCGGCTCGACGACAAGCAGGCCGCCGAGGTCAAGGCCATCCTCGAACACCGCTTCCAGGACATCGCCGCGCTGCGCCGCGAGATGGGCCCCCGTGTCGATGAGGAAGTTCAGGCCATCCGCGACGAGATTTCCGCCGTGCTGCGGCCCGACCAGGTCCAGCGCTGGGAGAAGCTCTTCGACACGCTTCGGCCGCGCCTCTTTTCTCCGGGCGGCAAGGAAAAGCCCCCGCGCCGTCTGGCCAACTAAACCGTTTCGTTTGTCTCCGCCGTGTTGCGCTCCAGCCTATTTGACCGGCTTATCCTCGGCGGCCCTGCTCCAGGCCCGCAGATAGTCAATCTGGAACACGGCGGGCAGTTCCTCTTTGGTCGGCAGGCCGAACCATTCCGGCATCGTTTCGCAGTCGAAATTGAGGTTGAGCGCCTGGTGCCACAGCGTGTTCTTCACCGTCCGCACGGGCCTGCCGTCCACGAGCCAGACAATTTCCTTTTCGTTCCAGTCCACCCCGTAGACATGCCACTCGTCCGCCAGCACATAGGGTGCGGTCCATTTGTCGCCGTCGGACCGGTGCTTGTCGTCGCCGGGCGAACGCATCACATGCAGCGTCATGTAATAAGTGTTCCGGTGGTCCGGCGCACCGCCGCCGATTTCAAACACATCGATTTCGGTCCACCACTCCTTCTCGGCATTGTAGAACCAGAAGGCGCTCGACACATGCGATTTGCCCGGCCTGCACCGCACCTCGAAATAGCCGTAGAGCACGGTCTTCTTGCTCTTCACCGCCGCGGTGGTGAAATCCTTGTACTCGGGTTTCAATCCCGGCTGTGTCTCCGCCCTGGACCAGAGTTCAAGATTGCCGTCTTTCACGTCCACGTTCTTGGGATTGAAATATCCCGGCGGCCGCCCTTCCCAGGTCGGATTGTGGTCGTCCCACTTGGCGCTGTCCAGCGCCGCGCCGTTGAACTCATCCGTGAATTCCGGGTTCACCTCCCACTTGGTCCCGGCGGGCGGGTCGGCGAAGGCGCGGAAGCACAGAACCACGGCAGTGATGAGCAGCATGTTGAAACGGCGCATAGTCAACACCTTTCGGTTAGTTAGCGCCGCCATTCTAACCCGAATCACAGCGCGATACACCAGGCGCACTTATCATATACCCAAACGGACGCTTTCTTAAGTCCCCCTTCGAAGGGGGATTTAGGGGGATGTTGAACCCCGCGTAACCCGCCCCCGGTTTGACCCGTTCCCGCCGTTGCGCTACGATGCGCGCGGAGGTTCATAACGTGAAAACAATTCTGATCACCGGCGGCGCGGGATTCGTGGGAACCACGCTGGCCCTGGGCTTTAAGGCCCATGAAGCGGACTGCCGCGTCATCGCCCTCGACAATCTGAAACGGCGCGGTTCCGAGCTGAACCTGTCGCGCCTGCGCGCGGGCGGGGTGGAGTTCACGCACGGAGACGTGCGCTGCGCCGCCGACCTCGAAGCCTGCGGTCCCTGCGACCTACTCCTCGAGTGCAGCGCCGAGCCGTCCGTGCTCGCCGGTTATGGCGGTTCTCCTGCCTATGTGACCGACGCCAACCTCATTGGCGCCATCAACTGTCTCGAACATGCCCGCCGCCACGGGTCGGGCTTCCTCTTCCTGTCCACCAGCCGGGTTTATCCCATGGCTGCGCTGAACCGTCTCGCGCTCGTGGAGACCGACACCCGCTTCGAACTGGCCGCCGATCAGCCGCTGCCCGGGGTCGGTCCCGAAGGCATCTCCGAAGACTTCCCGCTGGCCGGTGCCCGCTCGCTCTACGGAGCCACCAAGCTCTGCGCCGAACTGCTCATCGCCGAATACGTCGAGATGTACGGCCTGCGCGCCGTGGTCAACCGCTGCGGCGTCATCGCCGGGCCGTGGCAGATGGGCCGCATCGACCAGGGCGTCACCGCGCTCTGGGTGGCCCGCCACGTCTATGGCGGCGGGCTCAAGTACATCGGTTACGGCGGCACGGGCAGGCAGGTGCGTGACCTGCTCCACGTGGACGATTTGTTCCGCCTGGTGAAGATGGAAACAGACCGGCTCGACGAATTGAAGGGCGGTGTGTTCAATGCGGGCGGCGGCCGCGCCGTCAGCGCGTCGCTGTGCGAAATGACCGCGCTTTGCCAGACGGTCACGGGCAACCGTATCGAGATTGGTTCGGAGCCCGAAACCCGCGCCGCCGATGTGCCCGTCTACATCACCGACAACCGCCGCATCACCGAGACGACCGGCTGGCGTCCGGAAAAGAGCGCCGCCGACATCATCGAGGACATTCACCGCTGGATAGTCGACAACCGGGAAGCCCTGGCGGGCATATTGGGCTGAGGAAGAACGCGGCAGGATGCCGCGTCTACGGGGAGCAACCGGCCGGCCATTCCTTCTCTCGTTCCCAAGTTGAACTTGGGAACGCACTTGCGTGCGAAGTTTTACTTCGCTTTCCCACCCCCTCGCCGGTTCGCCTTACCGCAGCGCCCGCCAGCGCCAGGTCGGTGCCTTGCCGTACTCCAGGCGCAGGCTGTCGCCCGGCTCCAGCCGGATGGCCTGCCCCGCATGCACCGGTCCGGCAAAGGCCTGCTCACCCGTTCCCGCCGAAGTTATCAGTGACCACGCTTTCACCTCACCCGCTTCGATGAACATCGCCTCGACCACGAAGGGTTGACGGTTCACCAAAGTTGCATCGGAATCAGGCACAGGCTGCGTATCCACGCTGAATCCCGGCCCGCTGTTTGCCATGACCAGGTTGGTGGGCGTCTCCGCGAGATTTTCGATCTTGCCCGGCAGGTTGAGCGCCGTCACCCGGTTGGCCTTTGCGTTCGCCGCAAAGCGGATGTTCACCCCCTTGTCGCCCGGCGAGAAATCGAGGTCGAACAGGTTGTTCTCGCCGCCGATAACCGCCCCCACTGCCCCGGCGATCCCCTGGCTGTCCATGCTGGCTGAAACGCGGTTGCGCTGGAAGTTGGAGCCCGGTTCCGACCCGAGGTCGAGCGCCGTGTTGCTCAGGTGGGTGAAGGTAAACTGCATGCTATTGTTCAGCACCGGCCCCGTTGCATAGACTGCCTTGTCGCAGGCGATGGGTTCCACCAGCGTGATGCGGTTGTTCAGAATCGGCCCGGCGGCGCCGTCGAGCCACAGACCGATGCCGCGCCCCTTGTTGCCCACTTCCGGAAAGACCTTGCCGCCGCCCACGGCGGCGTTAAACTCAAACACGGAGGCGGTGACCACCGCGAAATTGTCCGGACCCTTCGTTTCCGGCTTCAAATGAATCACAGCCCCGTCCGTCTGCGCCACGATCAGGCCCAGCTTGATGCGGCAGCTCATCAGACTGTCGAACACTACCGCGTCACCCGTCTGGGGCACGTACTGGATCACATATTCCCCGCCGTCCAGCCGGAAATCCTGAAACCAGGGCACGCGCAGCGTCTCCTGGATGAAATAGACCGCCCCGTTGGCAAAGGCTTTGGGCATGGCACCGCCGGCGATGTACACATCGCGGCGCTGTTCCTTCGCGGCGTTTAGCGCCTCCTGAATGCCCGAAGTGTGCGTGCCCGCCGTGCCGGGACCGAAATCGCCGCCGTCCTGCGGGCCGCCGGGCGTGACCACGATGTATCCCTGATCATGCCGCGCCGCAACGTCCGGTTCGGCCTGGGCCGCGGCGCACAGCGCCCCAACCAGCACAAGCATCCACCGCTTGCCCATGATTCCTGCTCCTTGCCAAAGAGAAGAGCGCCGCATGCCGCCTCGCGCCATCCGACGCGCCTTAATGATGGTGGTGCTTTGCGTAACCCAGTTCCGTGAGGGACTCGCCGATTTCATCCAGCGTGCCGGGATCATCAATCGTGGACGGCACCGTGTACGGGGCGTCGTCGGCGACCTTGCGCATGACGCCGCGCAGGATTTTTCCCGACCGCGTCTTGGGAAGCCGTTTCACAATGAGCGCCTGCTTGAAAGAGGCCACCGCGCCGATTTGCTCGCGTATCATTTGGGACAGTTCCTCGACGAGTTCCTTCGAGTCCCGCTGCACCCCCGCCTTCAAAACGACGAAGCCCAGCGGCAACTGGCCCTTGAATTCATCGGCCACGCCGATGACCGCGCATTCGGCCACATCGGGGTGCATGGCGACCACTTCCTCCATCGCGCCGGTGGAGAGCCGGTGCCCCGCCACGTTGATGACATCGTCCACGCGGCCCATGACATAGAGATAGCCGTCACTGTCGATGAAACCGCCGTCGCCCGTGAGGTAACGGCCGGGGAACTGGACAAAATAGGAATCCAGGCATTTCTGGTCCTGCTGCCAAAGCGTGGACATCGTGCCGGGCGGCAGAGGCAGTCCGATGACAACAAGGCCCTCCTGTCCCGGCGGAACTTCATTTCCGTAGCCGTCCACGATGGACACTTTGTACCCGGGCACGGGCTTGGTGGGCGAACCCGGTTTGATGGGCAGCACTTCCAGTCCCATGCAGTTCGAGGCGACGGGCCATCCGGTTTCGGTCTGCCACCAATGATCCACCACGGGAATCTTGAGCAGGTCGCTGGCCCAGTGATAGGTGTCGGTGTCGAGTCGTTCGCCCGCAAGGTACAGGTACTTGAACCGGGAAAGGTCATACTTCTTCGCCAGCAGCCCTTCCGGGTCCTCCCGCTTGATGGCGCGGAACGAGGTGGGCGCCGTGAAAAGCGCCTTGACCCCGTGTTCGGAAATCACGCGCCAGAACGCGCCCGCATCGGGCGTGCCCACCGGTTTTCCCTCGTAAAGAATTGTCGTGCAGCCGTGTATCAGCGGCCCGTATACGATATAGGAATGGCCCACCACCCAGCCCAGGTCGGAGGCCCCCCAGAACACCTCTCCCGGCTCGATGTCATAGACGTTCTTCATGCTCCACTTGAGCGCGACCGCGTTTCCGCCGTTGTCGCGGACCACCCCCTTGGGCATGCCGGTGGTGCCCGAAGTGTACAGAATGTAGAGCGGGTCTGTGGACTGCACGGGCACGCAGTCAGCAGGTTGCGCCGCACACACCGCCTCTTCCCAGTTCTGGTCACGTCCGGGAACCAGGGTGGCCGTCACCTGCTCCCGCTGAAAGATGATGCAGCCCTCCGGCTTGTGGACGGCCATTTCGATGGCTTTGTCCAGCAGCGGCTTGTATTCAATAACCCTGTCGATCTCGATTCCGCAGGAGGCCGACAGCACCAGACGCGGTTTGGCGTCGTCAATGCGGATGGCAAGCTCATGGGGCGCAAAGCCGCCGAAGACTACGGAGTGAATCGCGCCGATGCGCGCGCAGGCCAGCATGGCAATCGCCGTCGCCGGAATGACGGGCATGTAAATGATGACCCGGTCCCCCTTGCCCACGCCGTTCGCCTTCAGCACCCCCGCAAACAGCGCCACCTTCTCCAGCAATTCGCGGTAGGTGAAGCGCTGCACGGTGTTCGTGACCGGACTGTCGTAAATCAGTGCCAACTGGTCGCCGCGCCCCTGCTCCACGTGCCAGTCCAGCGCGTTGTAACAGGTGTTCAGTTCCCCGTCGGGAAACCACCGGTAGAAGGGCGCCCGCGTGGAGTCCATCACCCGCGTGGGCTTGCGGTACCACTGAATGCCTTGGGCCGCCTCGCCCCAGAAAAGTTCGGGTTCATTGATCGAAAAATCATATGTTTTCTGATACTCACCGGACACGATATGATTACCTTTCGTTAAAGTTGGAGGGAATGGGGCCGCCCGCCGCATCGGAAGCGGCTGGAAGGCGCTGTCTCATGGGGCGCGCCGGGCTCAGGCGCTGCCGATGCGGTTCCGGTTGCGCCAGACGCCCATGGCCTCGGCCTGCCGGATCAGTTCGTCGCGGAATTCGGGGTGCGCGATGCTGATCAGCCGTTCAGACCGTTCCCAGAGGTTGCGTCCCCGCAGATTGACCAGGCCGTACTCGGTGCAGACATAGTGGACGCAGGATCGCGGCGTGGTGACCGCCGCACCGGTCGGCAGGGTGGGCAGGATTCGGGAAACGCGGGTTCCGTCCGGTTTGGTGTAGGTCGACGCGCTGCACAGGATGGCGCAGCCGTCGCGAGCCTGCTGTGCGCCGATGATGAAGTCCAACTGGCCGCCTGTGCCCGATCGCACGTTCGTGCCGATGGACTCGGAATTCACCTGGCCCGACAGATCAATCTCAAGAAACGCGTTGATGCTGACGAAACGTTCGTTCTGCCGGATGATCGAGGGGTTGTTGGAATAGGTCGATGAGGCCAGGTACAGTTCCGGGCAGTCGCGGACGAAATCATAGAGTTCGTCCGAGCCAAAGGCGATGCTCGAAAGAATCTTGCCGGGATCGGTGGTCTTCTTGCTTCCCGTGATCTTGCCCGCCTGGTACAGCCGCATGATGCCGTCGCTGAGAAACTCGGTGTGAATGCCCAGTTCCTTCAGGTCCGTCCCCGCGATCAGCGTGGCCACCGCCTCGGGCACCGCGCCGTAGCCGATCTGCAGGCAGGAACCGTCGCGCACCACGCCCAGCACCGACGTCGCGATCTTCTGATCCGCCTCTGAAATGGCCGGAATGGGAAGGCCAAGCATCGGCGGGCTGTCGCCCTCGATAAGGTACTTGACCTCCGAAAGGTGGATGCGGCGGTCTTCAGACCCGCGGATGGGGAAATAGCTCTCATTGATCTCCGCGCAGAACACCCGCGAATACTTCGCAATCGTCTTGGCCAGCGACGGCGACGGGCTGAAGTGCAGGTAGCCCTCGTTATCCGGCGGGCTGACCATCAGCGAGGCCACATCGCAGCGCAGGTCCCCCCGGCGGAACAGCGCCTCAAAGAACGACAGCGGCGCGGGCGTCCAGGTGCGCAGCGCCTTGGGGACCATCAGTTCAATGGGGCCGTAGAACAGCGAATCCAGCGCAAAGGACCGGCCCTCGGGGTCGGCCATGAACACGGCAAAGGGCGGCGCCAGCCGAAGCTCGCTGCGAATCATGACGTTTTCCACTTCGCCGACCCGCTGTGCGAGCGCGGCGTCGAGGTAGCGCGAGGCCCCTGTAAACGCAAAATAGTCCACGATATCGTTCGACCGCACCATGGCGGCGGCGTCTGCCGCGGAAATCACCTTGCTGCGGTATTCACTCATTATGTCGGACATGGGCTGTCCTTCCTTTCCTGTATATCGGTCGTGACCGTTCTCGCCCAGACCAGTCCGGACTCAGTCCGAATCCATTAAGCGCAGAATAGTGCAATTATCCAGCCCGGGCCGGTGCAGTTCAATAGAGTGGCCGCTTAACTCGGGAGAGCCCACGGTAGGACATGAAGCGCGCACAACGGCCGTCGGCTACTCTGCGAAATCCAGGAAAAGGCTCTCAGTCTGACAAGACGGCTGCAACTTTCGCTTGCCGTCCCAGCTCGGAACGCCTATCTCGCCTGAAGGACCCTCAATAAGGAGTCGTACAAACGCGTCTTGGGAGAGCGCGTGGCTGGCGAGAAACACTAGATTTGAACGTGATTCGTTCGGAACGTATACATCGAAGGAGATTTCGCCGTCGAGCCTGTTCATAGTATTGTCAAATCCGGCGCACGGCCTTGCACTTCGCACCTGGATGCAACATCCCATGACTTTAAGTGCTTCCCCCCATGGTCTTTTGTGCGCAGCCTCTGTATCGTAAAGAACCTGACCTTCCGCGAAGCTAAACAACGACCCTTGGACCCAGGTCAGCCTCTCTACCCCATTAATCTTTCGAATCTCTTGTTTAAGATCCAAGGCGGTATTGAAAACTCTCGGAACACACATGTACCAACCATCGGTGTATGCAGCCTCCGGATCTCGAATAAGGTGTTGCTCCGGCCTGCGCAACTTCCGACCCTTGGGGTTCTTCCGAAGACGATTGACCCAGCCGTTAAAGGTTTTTCGGTCTGGAAACTCACCGTTGCCTTCGGGCAATTGATCGCCGTATCCGTCCCGTGCCTCTCCCGTGTATCCTTCATTTCGCTCTGTCGTCGAAAACCTATCGAAAACCTGCTTCTTGCAATTCCGCCCAGTCTTCTCCTCTTCCGGCAACTTCTCAAAATACTCGGCCACGGCGTCGAACAGCCTCTCTTTGGCACTTGTCGTAATGAGGTCGTTCCAGACAGCCAGCGATGTTTCGCGTGCTTTCTTGGGCATCTGCTTACCTCCTCGTCGTTAAGGCTTAGTACAGGGCGGCATCCGTAGGTCTAAAACAGTAGGCGTCAACTTCGTCGAAATAGCCACAGACAAAATGCTTTAGCGGAATGCCCGTGCGTATGGACATTATAAAGGCATAAAGGAAGACTTGGACACTAGCTCTGGTTTCCTTCGATGCGCCGGGTTTGTAATCCCAAATCTCAATTCCATGCTCGGAGTGTCGCAGGAGGTCAACGTGGCCGGTCAGCACCTCATCGCCATCGAAGACGCTAAGATAATCACGAAGCTCGCAAGGCTCCAACCACAGGGGCACTTCTGTTGCTACGGTATCCGAATCATTAAGAAGGAAGTACTTCTCCAGATTCTCATGCCTCTCTCTGTATTCGGTATGCTCCCTGCTCTTTTCGGCACATCTGATGACAAAATGGGTACTCGAGTGAAACATCTTGGGCTGCCTCTTGAAAAACGACAATTGCATGCCAGAAGCCCGCTTGGCCGTCTTTCTGAAGAGATGATTTGGGCACTCGCCCAGCAAGTCAAGCAGAAGTGCACTTAACTGCGCAGGTATACTCTCAATTTTCGGCCAGGAGAGTCTGTATCGATAGAAGATTGGGGCGTGCTCAAATGACACAGTTGTAATCGGCTTCGTATGCTTCGTCTTCTTGTATGGGATGAAAACAGCACCATTCTTCCAGTCGCACAGCGCTCCTTCTCCCCCAACTATCCCGGAGATGATTTCGGAGGACGAATATCTTGCTGAGGGCCGAGGAATTCTGTTCCACAGACATCTTCGAATAGTGTCTTTGACTTTCACGATCTGACCGGAGTCAATGACAATACATTGAACGGCCTTGCCGCTAGACAACTCGGGTAGGGAGGTAATGCCCAGTTCCCGAGGTGGCAATTCAACTCTCTGTACGGGGGCTATGGCGCTTAGCTCAAGACACATTTGGTTTAGAAGGGAGTGGTCTGAGCTTCCCCCCATCCTTCGACAGGTACCGGGGCAATTTAAGATGGTGCTAAGGGGCGGGCCTGCGCCCGCCTTGCCTTCACTGTAGCAGGTTCCGCGTGGGGC
>CAITNO010000107.1 GCA_903893795.1 Candidatus Hydrogenedentota bacterium
AGCTTGTCGAATCGGTCCCGGCACGGTTGCCGCCCCTGCCCCCGTACAGCCCCGACCTCAACCCCATCGAGAAGATGTGGAGCAAGGTGAAGGCGTTCCTGCGCGACGCCAAGGCGCGAACTCAAGGCGAACTCTACAATGCCATTGCTGCGGCTTTGGAAACGGTCACACAACAAGACGCCGAAGGCTGGATTTCGTCGTGCGGCTATACAGCATCTCAACCTTAAAGTGCTCTAGTCCCCAGAGGGGCTTTCTTTCGTGAATATCTGATGTGGTCGTGCTGCGTGCTATTTTGCGGTTTTCAGCTTTACGGCCAGTTCCGCGACGCGCTTGCCCAGCGCTTCTCCCTTTTTGAGGTAGTGTTCCGCCACCAACGCGTCCGCCTTTTTCGCGTCGGCGCTGTCGGTTGGGTCCTCGGTCATGGACGATGCGCCGAAGGGCTGGCTCCCGCCCGGTCCGCCGACGACGATCATCTGGCAGACGAGCATCGAATGGAGCATGTTTGTCTGCACCATTTCCTCCCCGGCGGAGAGGCCGCTGCCGGTGGCGAAGGCGGCGCCCAGTTTGTCGTGGAGCCGCGCATCCTTAATCGGCCAGCTGTTGATGAACTCCTGCATTTTGGGTGCCACGTTGGCTTTGTACACAGGACTGCCCACGATCACCGCATCGGCGGTGAGCACATCTTCAGGTTTCGCGTTTGCCACGTCGAGCAGTGTCACCGTTGCACCGTCCACCGCGCCCGCGCCCTTGGCGATGGCTTCGGCCATGGCCTTGGTGTGGCCCTTGTCGCTGTAGTACACGACGAGCACCCAGGCCTTTTTCGGTTCGGCATTCTGCGCGACGGCCAGCAGGGGCAGCAGGGCGAAGAGGCAATAAAGGCATACGATGCGGCGCATGGGAATATCTCCGAGTTGTGCTTGATTCAACGTGGACGGTGCGTCAGGTCTGCGGCGCTCCGGCCAGCAGCGCGTTGATGGCCGCCTTGAGCGCGTCTTCCGAATCGGGGGAAACGCTGGTTGCGGTGGGCTCGTAGCCGCCCTCGGTGTAGGCGCTGCGCAGGCAGATGTAGCCCATGGCGCAGTCGCCGTAGGCCGCCACGGCGACAAAGCGCGTGGGCGCGGCCTGCTGGGCGTAGAGCTGGAATGCGATCATGGCCTCACCGGGGAGATTGAGCACGCTTAGGCTGCCCAGGTGCAGGGCGCTCAGCGTGATGGGCGTGGCGGCGCGCTGCCGCCAGGCCAGACCCATGGCCCCGCCGTTGCGCGTGCTGGCGGCGGCCTGTTCGCTGGCCATCGCCGCGCGGCAGTCGTCGTCGGAAAAGCCCTTGTCCTCGCGCGACTTCAGCAGCAGTTGGGTGGTGGTCCAGCCGATGTCTCCGGCCTTTTCCAATTGTGTGGCGGCCACGGCGTCCTCCATGCTCTTCAGGAGGCGTTCGCAGAGTCCCTGCCGCGATTCGGGCGTGCCGGGGTTGTATTTGCCCGCCGTAATGTCGCCGGAGCAGCCGGTGAAGTAGACCTGGAACACGCCCTCCCGTTTCTCGAGTTCCTCGCGGGCCATGCCGACGAAATCGTAACTGGCGCGCGGGTCGCCGTAGAAGCTCTGCGGATGGGTGGCGTAGTAGTGCAGGCGCGCGATGGGTTTTCCGTCCTGCGCGAAGGTGATGGTTTTCACGAAGGGGTCGATGAGCCCTTCGGGCGCCTCGATGAGTTTGGGGTCTTTGCAGGAACTGTAGCGCACGGCGATGGAGCCGTCGTCGAGGCGCACGCGCCGGTTTGAGGCGACCCGTTCGACCTTGCCCTGTCCCGTGCCGATTTGGTTGAACGGCGCGAGCGTGGCCACGGCCTTGGCCGCGGCGGCCCCGAGCCGATCGGCGGCCCCGGTGAGGGTCGATGTGGCGGGGAAGGGCGGCGGACTTTGCAACTGCTCCAGGAAATGGTTTGCGTCCGCGTCGGCCATGGGCGCGGTGTGCTGGTGCACCGTCTGCACGGCGACATTGGCGATGTTGGTGCCGACCGCGTCGGCCAGCTTCTGCTGAAAGAGCGTGTGGGTGGAGTTGCACAGTTCGCAGTAGTCCACGGCGCAGAGCACGTGGCGGGTACCACCCTGTTCCAGGATGATGCCCTTGGCCAGCAGCGGTGTTTCCACCGTGGCGAGGCCCTTGTAACTGGAGTAGATGGGCGTGCCCAGCGGGGGCGTCACGTCGCAGGTGAACAGGGCAATTTTCTTTGCGCCGCCCACAGCACCGGCGGTCTGGCAGCCGCTGAGGGCCGCACCCAGCGCAATACCGGCCGTGCCGGCCAGGAATGAACGTCTCGACAGGTTTTCTTCCCGCATCTTGAGAACCTCCGTCATGGGTTTGTGAGCCGCACCGCGGCGGCGTCAACACCTTCGAGCAATGATACAGGTTTTTTTCCGTCCTGCAAAGCGCTTTCGGCGAGGGTTATACCGCCTGACTTTGCCCCCGACACTTCAAGCAGTGTTGCCGTGCCATCCATGGCGAGTATGCCCCGCAGCAGCGCGCGGCGCAGGTCATTGCACCGCAGCAATGCCGCGCCGTCGCGGGAGGGCTGGGCGCGTAGACCGTCTAGTGAAAGCGTGGACACATCGTCGAAAAATATCGCATGGCCCGCCTCGGCCGGAATCGAATCGGACGGAGGTTCATCCCCGTCGGACCATTTTATGTTCTTGTATATGTCCGTGGTGAGCCGCCAGAAGTTCGGCCTGTAGGAGATGTCGATATTGGAGAGGGTGAGCCCTTCGGCGTGGCGGCAGTAGAGGGCGTAGGCAGGCATGGGGCCGAACATGAGCGCCTCGGGGTAGCGGTCTTCCTTCTCCGGCAGGAGCGCGCCGGGAGGGGGCAGGGGATTGGCACCGAGGAATTCCATGCGGATGTTCGACAGGGTCACATTTTCCACGGCATGGCCGGGGATGCCGGTGATGCTGCAGGCCAGCGAGGCGCGCGACGCGGCGATGTTGTCGATGATTACATTGCGCAGCGCGCCGGGCACGGGGGCGGCCTGGTCTCGGCCGCGGTTGCCCAGGCGCAGGAAGATGGGGGCGCGCACGTCGGTCATGGTGATGTTCGACACCGTCACGCCGTCAATGGTGGCGCCGTCCACCGACTCGAGCGCGATGCCCGCAATGGCGGGCGATTTGCCCTTCTTGCCCGTGATGACGCAATTGCTCACGGCAATGCGCCTGAAGTCGCCGCCCGATTCGGTGCCCAGTTTGAAGCCGTTGCAGCGGGTGGACAGGAAGCAGTTGGTCACCGTGATGTTTTCACAGGCACGGCGCTCGCCGAGGGAGAAGCTCGACTTGGGCACGATGGCGTCGTCAATCGACTCGATGTGGCAGTTGGAAATGCGCACGTTGCGGCAGGAGTCGGGGTCAATGCCGTCGGCAAAGGCGTTGAGTATGGTCACGCCGTCGATGTTCACAAAGTCCGTGCCCAGCAGGCTGATGGCGTAGTTGGGCGCATTGAGGATGCGGATGCCCGAGATGTCCACGAAGCTGCACTTCTTCAGCGCAATGGGTTTGGGTCCGCCTCGCCCGTTAAAGCCGCTGTTGATGGTGCCCCCGCCGGTGATCGCCACGCGCTCGACGCCCTCGCCCCAGATGAGCGACTGGTGGAAGTAGGTCGTCTCGGTGTCGGAGTCGTTCTTGAAGTTCAGCGTTTCCGGCGGGTCATAGTCCTCTTTCAGCGTGCTGCCCAGGAGGGTTGCACCGTTGTCGAGGTGCAGGGTGATGTTGTTTTTCAGGTGCAGGCTGCCGCAGAGGTAGGTGCCTGCGGGAAAGAGGACCGTGCCGCCGCCGTTGGCCGCGCAGGCGTCGATGGTTCGCTGGACCGCAGCGGTGTCCTTTGCGGCGCCGTCGCCGACGGCGCCGTGGTCGCGGACGGAGACAGGGCCGGTTGCGGTGGCGTGTACCCCGAATGAAGAGAGTGCAATCACCAGGGTCAGGACTGTCGCGGAACAATGTCCGTCTAGAGAGTGAGTACGCATGCTTTGAAAAACTTCAGGATATGTTTGGCACAGCTCACAAAGGAGCCCGCAACATACGGTTATGATATTCCTTTTCTATCTGCTCAAAGAGTTGCCTCTCAATGCGGAAGATTCTCTCACTCGCTTCGCTGTGGTGCTTTATTTCATGCGGCTCCAGGCGCAAGAAAGACTGGTGCTTTAACCCAAAATCTTTTCCCAAGGAACGGGGGGATCCATTGGATTTCTGCCATAGAACCCTTTGTTCTGAAGCACGGGAAGTGAATTTAAGCACCCGGTATTCGGACTTGTTTTCCTCACGCTTCACTACGAGCATGGGGCGAAACTTTCCCTTGACCTTGAAAAAATACTCATCCAAACTTCCGGGAACTTTACCGACTTTCTCATAGGTTTCTTTATGGTAGTCCGAAAAGGTAACAATATCTCCGCTTTCATAAAGCCCGCCACTTGATGCAGGGTTACTCATCGTTATTATCCTTATCTTCGGAGTTGGCACCATGGAGGTCTTCTTCCAGCGCGCCATACATGGCGTCCATCATCCTTCGGGCTTCTATAATGTCGGCATCCATGAAGCCCTTGGGCCAATTTGATATTCTGCCCATGGCGTCCACTGCTATGGGCTTAAGCGACGAGGAGGTCGCATTCTCGGCGACCTTGTTTTTTTCAGTAAAGTAGATGCCAACGTGGTTCTGTGAGATTTCTTCTTGCAGTATGGCCCGCAACGCTCTTCGGATAATCAGATCGCTATGGGTCTCTATCACAAAGACCTTCCCGGTCTTTGCCTCATTGATAAAGTATTCGGCAATTCCAATCTGCAGTTCTGGATGCAGATGCGCCTCCGGGTTCTGGACGGCGACAATCTCACCGGGTAGGGTTAGCCCTCCCTGTAAGATAATCGGCGCGAGCTGATGAAACCCCGTGCTTAGATGCCGGATCGTGCCCTGGCAGTTTGTCTCTGTTGAGAAGTCGGACCCCACGAACGGGCATGTCAAGGGTATATTCATGGGCTGCGAGAGGTGAGGTTGAAAATCATACCCCGTCGCTTCGGGATCGGAATCCGCTTGAGACAGAACTCCCGCAGGGGGATGAGCCAAATCCAGCCAGTCACTTGCCAAGGGAGTGGCGCGGTCACCATGATGCTCACCCCAAGGAAATGGAACAACCCCCAGTAACTTTTTCAGCCAGACACCAAAATAGGTTTCAACAACAAAACCTGGATGGTGCCATACCGCATTGAGGGAAAATAGTGCGCCCTCCACCAACATGCGGTTCAGCATTTCCACTTCGGCCACATCCAGGTTTTGCACACCTTTGTCAATCAAGTATTTCGCGCGTTTTGGCAGGCCCGTGTAACAGTTGGCGGGGGACGCAAGCATCTCCAATGTAAAGAGTTGTTTTGTATAAGCCTCTTCCCATTTATTGCTAATCTTTTCTCCTCTCTCATTCAAGACCGATGGATATTCCACACGAGAGGCATTCAAAGTCGCTCGGGAGTGCTCAAGAATCTGGATGCGTTCTTCACGAATGTCATCCGTCCATATTTCAGGATCATACAGGTCGCGCTTTGACAGTATTTCGTTGAGCGCCTCAGCCAAGTCTTGTGCAAGTGCTTGCGCTTCGTTTACCGGTCGTGAGATTCCGTGCGCCTGGTCCAGCGCAGTCTGTTTCCATTCGTCAGCCCATTTCCTCATGCGCGCTATAACTTCCTCAAGTTCCGTTAAGGATAGAACTCTGCCGGGCGGCTTATCAGACTCCTTTACCGGATCAACCAACGTTTCTTGTTTTATTATTTTCTTGCATCTACGGACCAGTCCCTTAACGGTTGCCTTGTCTAGTGCAGCAAAGACGCGGTCCAGTTGCTGAAAATCACGACGTAGCTTCGAATTTGTAAGGATGGAGATGCAACCAAATGGGTTAACTTGAGAACGGTCAAACCGCGGTGAAAACGGAATCGACTCTCCATGATGAAGAATCCGCATCTCATTATGGGCATAGGCAGTGTAACAAGCCATTGTGTTCTGCCCCCGGGCTCCAACGTAGCGATTCCGGACCTTATTGATGTTCTCATCTTCGAGAACACTTGTTCGGATTGGCCCCAGATAAAAGAAGCCGTCCGTCACTTCTCTCAGTATTTCACCAAAAAGAGCAATGCAATTGTTGCAAAGCCGTTCAAGAACAGCCTGGTTTGCGGTATGCGATGGGTGACAGAGAAACCGCATGTCCTTTGTTTGCACTTTGTCGAGAACGCCAACCAAGTGCCTGAACGAGCGTTTTGTTGGCGCAGGAACAAGGCAGTGTGTCAGGTGGCAGCTATAGCCGTCCCCATTATGGTCCTCAAGAAAAAGGGAATGTGTTTTGTCGATTGAAAACTCAATCGCCAAGATTTCATCACATACCCCATACCAGTCTTCCGTGTTCCTGCCAAGGCAAAATCGCAAGGTAAACAGCATTCCCTTTTGTATTACCCCATTGAGCAGGCACTCTTGGGCATAGCTACGTTCAGTTTGTGGACTAGAATCTCCCATATCTGTTGCCAATATTCCAGGGAGAGAAAAATCAGCCGCCGCCTCAATTTCAACGCCTACGGTGCCGAACCATCCGAAATCAGGATTTCTAGGCGGCGCGGTGGGTTCGGACCCAAATACTCTGTCTTGTTCTTCTTCCGCTTCAGAAAGAGAAGTGCCGCCCGTGAATCCCTCATAATACTGATCATGGTCTTCCTGTGTGCTGATTAGAGCATTTCGAAGAGTCGCGTTACGCCGCGAACCCCCATCGCGAGGGTCCACCTCCCATTGGAAGCTATCCTTCTCAGCAAGACTATATGGGAAAACTCCCTCATCCAATGCGTTCCGAAGCTTCCGGATGATTTCGACCCACGTGGATTTTCCGGTGCCATTGGCACCGCATAGTATGGTGAGTGGTTTTATGTCAAGCCGGTATGGGTCATGGTACGGCCCGACTCCATAGAGCGTTACTGCTTTCAATATAAGGCGCGGAGTATTCACAATAGTAGATCCTCAAGACGGTCTGAATGAGAGCCCCCAATTATGAAGATGGGCACCCATAGGGGCAAGTAAGTTCAGCACATACAGCTCTTGCATGGAATGCAGAATCCTTCAAAGCCTATGGGACAGTGCTCCATGAATGCAACACTCATGCTCCGCATGTGGAAACACCGTGTGGTCCTCCTGTCCTGAATAGGCTTTCTGGCGGGTGTATGCGGGAAGTCGCATGAACATGTTACACTGACTCAGCGAATGAAGCATTCAGTTTCTATGGTGGGCTATGAGCAATTGGAGGAATAACGTTGAATTCGTCATCTAAAGAAGACCTTATGAGAGAGTCCCAAGGCGTCTACGAGATTGGAGAATCGGAGGTCTTCCACTGCAACCAGAATGGGGCCTTCGGTAAAGGAATCCTTCTAGGAGAAAAGTGCTTCCGGGTTCTCAGTGGATCTGTAGGCAGAACTGAAGCGGCAGATTCATGTCCGCCACAGGTAAAGATACTTCGGGAAAAGCTTGTCAAGAGTGGTGATGTTAAGGTCCAGGGGGGGATATTCACATTGCAGGCTGACAGGGACTTTTCGTCTTCTTCAACAGCAGCGGCATTTCTAACCGGTTACAGCCGAAACGGTCTAGCGGTATGGAAGAACAGTCGGGGAAAGTCCCTCAAAGAGGTACTGGAGGAACGGCGGGCTGAACTTACAGACGGCAAATGCCTTCGGACGGTTGTATCCGACCTTCTGTTCTGCAACCAGAATGACGCCCGCGGCACGGGTGTTCTTCTGGCCGATAATGGTTTTCGAGTGTACCGCCTGTCGGTGGGGCGAAAGGAGATGGCGGAGTCCTGCCCCAAACTAGTGGCCGTATTACGCGAACAATTGATAATGAGCGGACAGATTAGCGTTGAAGGCGGTCATTTTGTAATGCAAAGCGACTATGACTTTGACTCACCTTCAACGGCGGCCCAATTTCTGACCGGCTACAGCCGAAACGGACTAGACGTTTGGAAAAGCCGCGAAGGGAAAACCCTCAAGCAACTAAAAGACGCGGCGACATTACCATGAATGTCTTGCGCGAATTGTTTTGCACTTGACCTGACAAGAGATGCTTTCGAATACTTGGTTGCGCTTCTCGCGGGTTCGAGATGGGAAAATAAGAAGCCGGCAGGGATGCCGGCGCTCCCGGTGGCGCATTTTGTGCCGGTCCGTGGATGGGAGTATTGCCGTGAAACGTCCCGCTTCAACGCTGGAAGAACGAATGCAGTGGCTGCGCCACTGTTCGCTTTTTGCCGAACTTAACGACGCCGACCTGGGCGCCATCGCCGAATTGTCGGGATTGCGCGGCTATACGGCGGGGGAGATTATCTTCCACGGCGGCACGCCCGCGGACGGGCTGCATGTGGTGGTGGACGGACTGGTCAAGGTTTGCCGCTATGGGGCGGACGGCCGGGAACAGGTGCTGCATCTGTTTGGCCGGGGCGAGCCCTGCGGTGAGGTGGCCATGTTTGAGGGGAAGACTTTTCCCGCCACGGCCCAGGCCATGGCCGACGGCCATACGCTCTACCTGGGGCGGACCGACTTCCTTGAAGCGGCCCGGAGCCGTCCCGAACTGCTGCTCAACATGCTTGGCGTGCTGTCGCGGCGGCTGCGCCGTTTTGTGGAGTTGATTGACGACCTGTCGCTCAAAGAGGTGTCCACGCGGCTGGCACGGCGCTTGTGCGAGATGACGGCGGGCAAGGAGGGCGATACGGTGGCGTTGCAGGCGTCGAAGGCGACGCTGGCGGCGCAGATTGGGACCATCCCGGAAACGCTGAGCCGCACGCTGGCGCGCATGCAGCAGCGCGGTGTGCTGCGGGTGAGCGGGAAGGAGATTGTCATCGCCAACAGGAAGGCGCTTACGGCGCTGGCGGAGGGGGAAAAACTTTAGGGCTGAATCCAGAATTTAGAATTCAGAATCCAGAAGAAGCAACAAGACAAAATTGACCTTGGGCCTGTAAACTGCCGCAGGTCATCCCGCATCCCAGTCCTTCTGCGTCCTCTATTGCATCCCACCTTCTCTTCTGGATTCTGGCTTCTGAATCCTGGATTCCGTGGCGGCGGCTCCGCCGCGCCAGTCACCCTTCGCCGAGTTCGCCTAGGAAGCAGTCGGTGCCGTTCTTCACGATTAGCTTGAACTGCTGGCCTTCGGTGGTCACTTCGATCTCGTTGATGTCGAAGGTGTCGGGAAGGACGCAGATGGACTCGACGGCGTCTCGGGGGATGACGTAGTTGGCGGGTTTGGCGTCCACCTGGACGCCTTTGGACTGGTTGCGGCAGACCATGACCATTTTGCCGGCCATGACGACCCAGAAGTCGTTGAAGGCGGTCACTTTGCCCACGTAGGAAATGGGCCGCTGTTCACGGAAGGACTTGCGCAGTCTTACGCGCACCATACGGTCTTTTAGCATGATCGGATCTCCATGGGCGGAATATCCGCCGCCATTGACCGCAGTATAGCACAGTGGTGGCTCAGGTACAGGCACCTGTTTCCGTTGTTGTCGCACGCTGATTGCATCTGGCCATGGGCGGATACAGGAGCCAGTCCCCCGGTGGCTTAGCGCCGAGATGCTGCGTCCAAAGTAGCAGAGGCTTCCAGCCTATTTTCATGCTTCGCCCTGCGCGCAGGGCGAAAACACGGCAAGATGCCGCGTCTACTTTTTGGCGCAACGCGGACGGGGTTCAGAACTTCATCAAAATCCCGTCGGGGTCGGGGTTCTTGTCGGCGCGGACCATGGTCACGAAGATGATGGTGGCCAGGGCCGGGACGATGGAGGCGACGACTATGACGGGGGCGAAGGAGAACTTGGTGGAGACGTAGCCGATGAGCGCGGTGGTGATGAGGGTGCCGAGGCCCGCGCTGGTGCCTGCCAATCCCATGACGGTGCCCACGGCGCGGGTGTGGAACACGTCGGTGGGCAGTGTGAGGAACATGGTGCCGCAGCAGGTGTAGGCGAAGGTCGCATAGGAGAAGATAACCAGCAGGAGCACGTAGGAGTTGGTGAAGAGCGAGAGGGCTATGAGCGCCATGCTGGGTCCGAAGAAGAGCAGGACGGCGCGGCGGGCTTTGCCGGGCGCCCATCCCATGCCCACCAGCGCGCTGGAAACAGCGCCCGCGAAGAGGTTGCCGAAACCGGCCGCCAGGAGCGGTGCCCAGAAGCCCATGGCGCTGTCCTTCAGCGAGAAGCCCTTGGACGAGAGGAAGAGCGCGAACCAGTTGGTGACGAAGAACCAGAAGGGGTCGAGGAGAAAGCGCCCGAGCACGAGTCCCCAGGTTTGGCGGTAGCGGAGCAGTTTTCCCCAGCCGATCTTGACGGAGGTGTCGGTCACCCCGGAAGTCACTGCGGCGCGCCCGGCCTGGATGTGGGCCAGTTCCTCCGCCGAGATGCGCGGGTGCTCTTCTGGTTTCCTGTAGAGCAGCAGCCACAGGACGAGCCAGATGAAGCCCATGGAGGCGGTAATCACGAAGGCCGGACGCCAACTGTGGAAGGTGGCGTAAATGTACACGGCGATGAGCGGGGCGCAGGCGCCGCCGATGGCGCAGCCGCTGTTGTAGAGGGCCACGGCCCAGGCCCGTTCCTTCACGGGGAACCATTCGGAAACGGCTTTGGCGCCGCCGGGATTGTTGGCGGCCTCACCGGCACCGAGCAGGAAGCGGAAGCCCGCAAAGGTGTACTTGCCCCCGGCAATGGCGGTCAGGGCGCCGATGAGCGAATAGAAGGCCACGCTCGCCGCAATGCCCAGCCGGGTGCCGAAGACGTCCAGCAAACGCCCCACGATGGACTGCATGATGGTGTAGGACACGGTGAAGGCGTTCACGATAAAGGCGTAGTCGTTGCCGTCCCAGCCGTACTGCTCTTTGAGATAGGGGGACAGTGCCGACAGGGTCTGGCGGTCGACGTAATTGATGAAGGTCACGACGAAGAGCAGCAACCCGATCCACCACCGCAGGTAGGGAATCGGCGCCTTGCGGACGGCCGGCTTCTGTGTGTCGCTCATGCGGTCGCTCCGGTCATTCGGGCAGCGGTTTGTCCTTGGTTTCCGGGGCGATGAAGATGATGACCAGGCAACCCAGCACGTAAACGGCCATGACGGCGTAGACCATGCCGGCCATGCCGAGATTGGCCTTGATCGGAATCGTCGCGAAGAGCATGCCTGCCGTGATGTACCGGGCGACGTTGTAGCAGAAGCCCGTGCCCGTGGAGCGCATGCGCGTGGGGAAGAGTTCGGGGAAGTACACCGCAAATCCGCTCAGCACGGAAAGGAGCGCGAATCCAAGGAGGTAGAAAAGAACCACGGCCACATGGTTTGGCCCCACGGCAAAAGTGGACGGTAGCAAGCCCAAACACACCACGCGGACAAGCGCGTCAAGGGCCTTCACAGTCCAAGGAGAGCCTGTCAGGAAGAAGACTGCGGGCACCATGATCAGGCAGGCGGCGAAGGCCAGCAGGAAGCCGGCGCGCCGCCCCAGGCGCTGGGCCACGTAGCCAAAGGTCATGGCGCCGCAGAAACAGCCGAAGTTTTGCGAGAAGCCCGCTATACTCACCCACTTTTCAGCGAAGGCCTTCAGGTCGGGCAGGCCGTTGGGGTTCAGCACGGAACGCAGCAGTTCGGGTGTCAGCACGCCAACACCCCAGAAGCCGATCACGCCGACGGCCGCGAGGGAAACGCCGATGAGCGTGTGGCGCCGCAGCAGGGGCTCGCGGAACAGGGCGAAGAGACTTCCGACGGAGCCGGTGCCCTTCTTCGCCGTGGCACGGGCCTGGACCCATACTTCCGGTTCGTGGACAAAGTAGAGAATAATCACGAGTATGATCGCCGGGCCCACGCCCACGGCGAAGAGCCAGCGCCAACTGAGTCCGTAACTGAAGAAGGCCCCGTTGACCACGGCCGCCAGCATGTTGCCCAGGGCGGAGGCCGCCTGAACACCGGCCAGGGCGGTTGCGCGGGCGTGTATGGGGAAGGTTTCGGCTACCAGTGACGCGCCGGCCGCAAATTCACCGCCCACGCCGAGCCCCATGAGGAAGCGCAAAGCCGAGAACTGGTAGACAGTCTGGGCGAAGCCGCTGAGCCCGGTGAGCACGGCATACATGCCGATGGTGATCATCAGGGTGCGTGTCCGTCCGAGACGGTCGCCGATCATGCCGAAGAAGAGCCCGCCAGTGGCCCAGCCGATCATGAGGGAGGCCGTGGCGATGTTGGTCCACTTGCCCACCATTGTCGCGTCCGAACCGGCAGCCCCCAGCAGTTCCGTGATGGCGCGCTGCTTGGAGAAGACGAAGAGCCACTGGTCAAAGGTTTCAAAGGACCATGCCAGGCAGGCCACGACAAGCACCAGATAATGGTAGCCTGTCAGCCCCTCCGAGAAACGCTTCTTTTCATGCAACATCACACCGACTGTCATGGATGCCTCTCCGTAAGTCTTGACCTGGCCTGCTGCGGAACGCGCCGACCGATGTGCCGCCCCGGGAACCCCGGAGCAGGCGGATTTCCTACCAGGAACCCGTCTAAAGGTACACGTCCCGCGCGGTCATGTCAAGAAGCCGTTTCCGGCTATTCCACGATAAACCCGTGATACAGGCCCATATAGTAGGGCAGCAGGAAGATCGTGCCGCTTCCCAGCATTTTGCCGCCGTATCCCGTGTCGAGCAGCCAGGGGTCGGTGTTCCAGTGGCAGAAACTGCGCTCGGACGCGGGCAGCACCTTGCCGCCAATCCGGTGGCCCCGTTTGGACTCCTGCGGGGCGCCGGGGGCGTCGGTCTGCTGTTTGGAAAGGGGCACGATGTCAATGCGGTGGCTGTTATGGTGCGCCCAGGTGATCCGGTCCAGCGAAATATCCTTCAGGGTGAAAATGGAGTCGTCCAGCCAGTCGGGCCAGGGCGAAATGTCGCGCAGGCCGTAGGCGTTTGAATAGGTTCCGCCCCGGCCGAAGGCCGCATAGCAGAAATTGAAGAAGGGGTTCATCTCGGGCTCTTCGATGGTCCAGGCCGAATAGAACGAGTAGAGGATCTGGTGTTTCAGCCCGTCGTCCTGGCTGTATTTCATCAGGTTGTAGAAGCACATGAACGCCATTTCGTCGTCCGACTGGTTGCCCGAGCCGGGCCCGAAATGCACCTTGTAGAACATGGCGTTGGTCCGGTAGCCGTGTCGCTCCACCAGTTCGCGGATGATACTGGTGTATTTCAGGTCGCCGGTCACGTGCGCGGCCACGGCCAGGTAGGACAGGATGCTGAGCGACTTAATTCCCCGTTCGGGCCACCAGTTTGGGTCGTTGTTCAGCGAGTCGGGACCGTAGATGGCCCAGCGTGTGGGCTTGCCGTCATGGTCTGTCAGGGTAAGTCCGTTGTCGATCAAATGGTCGGTGAGATCGCGCACGACCTCGCGCACGCGCTCTTTTTCCTCCGCCGTGTCGGCGACGAGGTCGTAGTAGGCCGGGTAGAAGAAGTAATGCCCGTCCAGTTCATCGCTGCTGGTGTCGCTTTTCCAGTACCACTTGCCGTCGGAAGTCTTGGGCCAGCGGTTCTCATAGACCTTCCATAGCGGGTCATCCTCGTTGCGGACACGCTTGTCCATTTCCACGCGGCCCTCGTTCGGGTCGGGTCCGTCACCGGGGAGGATGGTGCGGGCCACATAGCCCTTTGGCGGTTTGGGCTCGCTCATCTGGGTGACTTTTTGAAGGAAGCGCATGGCCTCAAAGGCGCGGGTGGCGCGCTGCTTCGCGGCGGGGCTCTTGGTGGCGCCGTAGGCGAAACACTCGCCCGCGCCGTACATGCCCGTCCAGAGGCCGTCATTGTCGCTGTCGTTGTAGAAGGCGGTACTTTTGTCCCCCGGCACCTGGAGCAGGGCCTCGGCGGTGTAGCCGTATTCGGTGCGCTTGATCAGGCGGTCCAGTTCATCCTCAAAGAAGGCGGCCTTTTCCGCGAGCGTCATGGGCTTGAAGCCTATCCACCCGATGCCGCCGGGCGTGGCGACCCAGGCGCCGCCCTTCTTGTCCACCGCAAGGTCATTCACCTGGTCGTTGGGGAGCCAACTCCGGCCCTGCCGGTAATTCCATTCGCCGTTCCTGAAGCGGATGGCCCCCTTCTTGGTGCCGAACCACACGGAACCGTCCTCACCCGCGGCCATGCAGGTAAAATCGTTGTAGGGCAGCCCCTCTGCTCCGCCGTAGAATTTCCATTCCTTGCCGTCGCGGCAGCCCACGCCCGCCAGTGTGGCAAACCATTCGCGGTGCTTGTTGTCCACGGCAACGCCGCGCACGTCCGAGGTGGCCCACTGGCGGCCCTGCCCGTCGGACACGGTTTCCTTTTTATAAAGCCCGTCCTCGTCGCGCAGGAAGAGGCCCACATTGGTGCCCACGACCTCCGGTTCGGCGTTTTCAGGGGCCCACATGCGCACTTCGATGCGCTCGCTTTCTCCCGGCTGCCGCGGAACGAGGCGGTTCCCGCCCTGGGTGGGTTCCAGAACGTAACGCCCCCGTTCGGCCTGTGCCTCCACCCAGTGGCTTTCCTCCAGACGCACGGTCTTGCCGCCTGCAACCGCCATGAGGGTGTCATCGTCGAACCATATTTCGGTGACGTCGTTCGACGGCAGTCCGTCCTGTGTGGTGTAGCTTCGGGCGGTTTCCTGGGGGAAGAGCCCGACGCGCACCGGCGTGTCCTGGGCCAAGGCCGCCTGGGCGGCCAGGAGGGCAAACACCATCACACCGGCGAAACATTTATACATCCATTCGCTCCTTGACCTGCCAAAACTTGAAAAGGGAAACGTGCCATTTCCCCGTCCGGGTGACAGGCAGTTCCGCCGGTTCCCTTTCCGGCGGCGCGTTCCCCCATGTGACCCGGAAGGCGTTGACGCCGTTTCAGGTAAAACAAAACGGAGCCCCCGTGGGAGGCTCCGTTTGATTGGACAAAGTGTGAAAACAAATCCGATCCGAATTAAACTTCTTCCATCACCGCGCGGGAGATGGCTTTCGCCAGCTTGCGACGGCGCCGCTCGGACGGTTTCTCGTAGTACTTGATCTCTTTGAGCCGCTGCATCAGGCCTTCCTTGTTGCACTTCTTTTTGAAGCGCCGCAGGGCCTTTTCAAACGGTTCTTCAGCCTTTACGCGAACCTTGGTCACTTGCTCGACCTCCCCTCTAAATGGGATTCAGCGCAGCCGGTTTCGCGGGCCGCGCCGGTTGGGGGGTTACCGGTTTTCCTTTAGACGAAAGGCGGGACGCGTTTCGATAAGGAAATGGGATTATAGCAATCTGCCGCAGCGGGAATCAAACGCTTTTGCGGTGCGCTGTTGTGCCGCCGCTGAAACCGCTATGGAAAAGGGAAAATACAAATAAGGCTGTGCGAGGAATTGCCTTTCGGACCGCCCGGGCGCGCCCGGGGAATTTGACCGGGTAGTTCCCTGTTGGCAGAAGACATTGGTCTTTCTGACAGTGGTTACCAACAGGAGCAACATTATGTTGTGCAAATCAATAGAGAACAGAAGCGTATTAACCGTGCGAACCGGCATGGTGTCCGTCTTGATGATGGGTGTGCTGCTGTGTGCGGCGTCGGCAATGGCGGCCGGGACTTATCGTGTCAATGCGGCCTCGACGGCCAGCACCCCCACCGGACTGAGCTGGGCGAACGCCTTTTCGGACATTCAGGCGGGCATATTTGCCGCTGACCAGGCCGGGGGCGGGGAAGTCTGGGTGGCGGCGGGGGTCTATACGAACCAAAGTCCCAATTCCATGGCGGTGGACATGGCAGAAAACGTCCATATCTACGGCGGTTTCGCCGGCACCGAAACAGCGCGGAGCCAGCGCAACTGGGTCACGCACATCACGGTGATTGACGGTGAAAACACCTCGCAGGGCGCCACGGGCGCGAACAATGCCACGCTCGACGGGTTTACCATCACGCGGGGCTATTCGGGCTTCAGCGGCGGCGGCATGTACAACACGGGCACGGCGCCCGTGGTGGCCAACTGCATTTTCAGCAACAACAAGGCCTATTCCGACGGCGGCGCCATGGAGAACAATTCCGCCTCTCCCACGGTGATCAACTGCACCTTCACCAACAATGAGGCCCTCAACGGCTACGGCGGGGCCATAGGAACCTACCTGGGTTCGCCCGCGGTGTCGCGCTGCGTGTTTTCCGGCAACACCGCCAAGTTTGACGGCGGCGCCGTATACAACACGGTCGGCGCGCCGACATTCACGAACTGCCTGTTCACCACCAACACCGGCGTGCACGGCAGTGCTGTCTACAACAGCAACTCGGCCGCGCTCCTGGTGAACTGCACCTTCTCGGGCAACAGTGCCAATGCGGGTGGAAGCGCCATCGACAGCACCATCTCCGGACCGACGCTGAAGAACTGCATCGCCTGGGGCGATGCGGTGGCTGAAATCACCGGCGCGGCGGCGACGGTGACCTATTCCTGTGTGCAGGGCGGATATACCGGCACCGGAAACATCTCCACCAACCCAATGTTCGTGTCCGCACCCCTGAACGCCGCGCTGCAGGCGGGCTCGCCCTGTATCGACACGGGAACCTCCTCTGGCGCGCCGGCCAAGGACCTGCTGGGTTTGCCCCGTCCCTTTGGCGCGGGCTATGACATGGGCGCCTATGAATACGGCGCCACAGTCCCCACAGTGGCGGTGCCGAATGTGGTTGGGCAGGCCGCGGCGGACGGTGAGACGGCGGTTACGGATGCGGGGCTGACCTTCACCGTGGTCGAGGCGGCCAGTGACACAGTGCCGGCCGGTGAGATTATCGGCCAGGACCCGGCTGCGGGCGCGGCAGTGCAGTCGGGCAGTGATGTCACGCTGACGGTGTCGACCGGGACCGCCGGCACGAGCGGTTGCGCGGGTTGCCAGACGGCCAAGGGCGCGCTGACCCTGGACGATTTGAAGAAGCAGTTCGGCGATGCGTTTCTGGCAGGCGTTGCGCTGCTGGCGTTGCTGGCGCTGAAAGGAAAGCGGGTGTAGGCGGCCGCGAACAAGCGCTTGGAGGACGGGCATTTCCCAATCTGCCAGCAGATGCCGGTTGTATCATTAGCGGCATGCGCTGTTGTGTGCTACCCCAACGGGGTTATGGAGCACAGCCCAGGGTTGGCGGGCGGCGGAGCAACGCGCAGCCGAACGCCTACCCTGGGTACAAGGGCATCCTCCTCCCCGAAGCCTACCCTGAAAGGGTTTAACAGGGCGTTCGTGCGTGCCACCAACCCTTACAGGGTAAGAGCATAATTTCGAAACCGTGCTTACCCAGGGTAGGCCTCGTCACGCTACCGCGTGACTTCGGCCAACCCTGGGCTGTGCTCCATAACCCCGTTGGGGTATTCTGAGAAGGGGTGCGAACCGGGGACATGGGTAACAGATAATACCGGGGACATGGTTAACGCATTGTGGGATGTGTTTGTCCATGCAAAAGATTACGTGTCGACGTCTGTTTCGTGGTAATCCGTTTCATCTTCATCCAGTATCCAGTTTATCGCCTTGAAGCGCTCCTGGACGCTGCAATACAACGAATCCAATTCATCCTTCCCAAGCGCATCAATGGTTCGGCCATAGACGCTCAGGTCCCTGTCAATGAATTCGATGTTGGCGGCGGACAATTCAATGGATTTCATCCGCGCAACTATGTCCTTCAAGTCGTGGTGGATGCGTCCGCGGTCATACTCCCGAAGCCGCCACAGGCAGGTTCTCACCATCTGCTGATAGGCCACCAACTCGCCTTCATCGCGCAACGCCATTTCCGTTGGAATCTCCTTCAGAAAGAGGGCTGCTTTGGCCAAATCATATTCCCACCTGTCAATGGGTTCGTCATACTTCAGCCAGCGGTAATGCTGGAGCGCCCAGGCGCACACGCCCGCGCATTCAATGGCCCATGAGGCTATGATTGCCTGATCACGGGTGAGCGCTCCAGGTACGGCATCAATGATCATCCGTTCCTTGCCGTTCATCCCAGCACGAAGGCCGGTCGCATCGATCCAGTGGCACAGCCGGTTCCATTGCTGCCGGCGCAACTCCTCGGGTTCGAAGAGTTCAATGTCGCAGCGGTAGGTCACGGATAGTGCCACGTAGAGCCGCTGTTTCACGTGTGATGCGCATTGCATGGTCATTTGTTCTCCGGCTTGTGCTGTGTCCTTTTCCTGGCCGAAGGCACCGGGGGCTCAGTGCGTGTGCGGGTGGCCGTGGCCGCGATGGGTGTGGGGTTCCGGTTTTTCCTGGAGCGGCTTGCCGGAGGAGCCGATGGAGACGTCGGCATGGAGGACGCCCTTGTGCCTGCGCAGACTGTTGGCGAGGGCCTCGATGTCGGCGGCGGGACCGCGGACCATGATCATCTCGGCGCACAGCTCTTCGGTGAGGTGGACGTGGGTGGTGGCCAGGATGGCGTTGTGGTGGTGGTGCTGGAGGTGGGTGAGTTTGTGGGCGAGGTCGCGGGTGTCGTGGTCAAAGACGAGGGTGATGGTGCCGACGGCCTCTTCGTTGTTTTTCCAAGCATCGCGGACGAGCCGTTCGCGGATGAGGTCGCGGATGAATTCGGAGCGGTTGGCGCCGGGTGTTGCGCCGAGCATGGCCTCCAACTGGTCGTACAGTTCCTGCTCAATGGTGAAGCTCACACGGACCAGTTCGCTCATCCTGTCATCTCCCTGGCGCGCGAAAAACCGGGACAGGCACGCCTTTCAACCTTCCGAAAGGCGGGTCAGTCCCCGTTTTTCGACAGCAGCGCGTCAAAATAGTCGATGGTTTTGCGCAGGCCCTGGACCAGCGGCACGGCCGGTTCCCAGCCCAGTTTTTCGCGGGCCAGTGTGATGTCGGGCTGGCGCCGGGTGGGGTCGTCTTTGGGAAGGGGGTTGCGCACCAGTTCGGATTTGGCGCCGGTCATTTGAATGACCATTTCGGCGAGTTCGAGGATGGTGAATTCGCCGGGGTTGCCCAGGTTCACCGGACCGTTGAAGCCGTCGCAGTCCATCATGGCGATGATGCCGCGCACGAGGTCGTCCACGTAGCAGAAGGACCTTGTCTGCGAGCCTTCGCCGTAAATGGTGATGGGCTCGTTGCGCAGGGCCTGCACGGCGAAATTGCTGACCACGCGGCCGTCGTTGACGAGCATGCGCGGTCCATAGGTGTTGAAGATGCGGATCACCCGGATGTCCACCTTGTCCTGCTGGTGGTAGTCGAAGAAGAGCGTCTCGGCGACACGTTTGCCCTCGTCGTAGCAGCTCCGCGGTCCGATGGGGTTGACGTTGCCCCAGTAGCTTTCCACCTGGGGATGCACGGCCGGGTCGCCGTAAACTTCGGAGGTGGAGGCCTGCAGGACGCGCGCGCCGGTCTCGCGGGCGAGGTTGAGCATGTTCATGGCGCCCATCACGTTGGTCTGGATGGTCTTGACGGGGTTGAACTGGTAATGCACGGGGGAGGCGGGGCAGGCGAAATTGTAGATGCAGTCGGCCTCGAGCACGATGGGGTTGATGACGTCGTGGCGGATGAGTTCAAAGCGGGGGTTGCCCAGCAGGTGCTCGATGTTCGCCTTGCGTCCGGTGAAGAAATTGTCGAGGCACAGGACCTCGTCGCCGCGCGCCAGCAGCGCCTCGCACAGGTGGGAGCCGATGAAGCCCGCACCGCCCGTAACCAGATTAACGTGACCCATTACGTTCCTCCAAATAATGTCTGCACCACAGGGGATCCCCCGTCAGGGTGCAATCTTGTTGTACATGCGCACGGCTTCGGGCGTCACACCTTCCTGGCGCGCATGGGCGGCCACCTGACCGCGGAACCTGTCCACCAACTGTTCGCGCTGCGTGGGGGAGAGTCTTCTCAGTTTCTCTATGACCGCGCCAATGTTGCCCCCGGCATAGGCGCTTCTGAGCTGGTTTGCCAACTGCGTGGGGTCGATAACGCTGGCGACGGTGGACAGCACGCCTGATTGTTCGGCCAGAAGGACGTCCCGCAGGTTCAGTTCGCCATACTGTTTGGGGGAAGCGGGCGGGTCAAACAGCGCATCGTCGGGCTCCTTGTCGACGGCCCAGTCGGTGAGGGCCAGCGACAAATTGACGGAGCCGCCCGGCTTGACCCAGGATGCGGGCCCGCGCTGGGTCAGTGCGGTGGTCAGGTCGACGTCCATGCGCGCCAGAAAGGGCTGTCCCTCTTCCCGCACCCACAGGTCCACACCGATATCGCGCAGGGTCCAATAATTGTTCAATCTGAAACGCAGGTGTTCCGTTGCGGCGGGCGTTTCTTTTTCGTGGGCGACATATTCGGCGCTGCTCAGCAGGGACCACCACCGCTCCACCTTGCCGTCATCGAGAAAATCGAAGAGGGCAATGACCACAGGCAGCGTGTAGGTGTCGGTCACCTGGCCAACGCGGTTGGGCGTGGCTGACATCACCAGTTCACGGGGCAGGTAGAGGGACACCTGGCCCTTTTCTCCGGTGGAGACGATGCGGGCAAGCTGGCGGCCGCCCTCGGTTCGGGTTATGGAGATGGCGAAGGCGTCCGGACTGCGTTTTGCCAGTGACACGGTGCAGGGCAGGTCTTTTGCCACACCTTCGGAGACCACGTGGATCGCCAGTGTGCCGGTGGCGGTGAACTGCTCCAGTGCCCGTGAGCCTTCAAAGGCCGCACGAAACACCTTTTCAAACTCGGGTGGAATGACGATTTTCTGGTACCCGGCCGCCTGCGCGGTAATGGCGGCCGAAAGAACCAGCGCGGACAGCAGTATGATTGCCGCCACGGGCGTCTGCCACGCATGCGAGGCTTGCCTATGTGTGCGGCTCACCGCCCGGCTCCCTGTGCCGCCACGGGCGGGGGCAGGCTCACGACGGGATTGAGCGAGGAAGGCTGCTGCTTGGTGCGGCCTTGAAGTGTTCCGATGGCACCCGTGTTGGGCTTGGCCAGGCCGGCTCCCTTGGGGTCATTGAGCGCCCCGATGGGAATGCGGTTTCCGCTGGCGGAGGGCTTTTCATTGGGCCCTTTCTCATTGATGGCCTCGCGTGGAAAGCCCACCGCTCCAAGGGCATGCTGTGACTTTTCCGATTCTGCGGCGGTGGGTGTGCGGCGTTCTGTGAAGGAAAACACCTCGAAATACTTGTCTTCCTTCAGTATTCCCTGCAATTCCACCCGTTTATGCGACATTTGCTCCAGTTGCCGGACGGTTTTTCCGGTTACCCGGAGTGATTTTCCCACCAGGTCCTGCCGTCCCGCGCCGTTTGATTCCCGGGCACTTTTCACGTCAATGGAAACTTTCTCGTGGGTAACCACCTCCACAGTGCCCGACACAAAGATCGTCACTTCCGTGGGTTTGGGCTCTTGATTCAATTGGGCGGCGGCCTGGGCCGCCGCATCCTGGGCCATTTCCTGCGGGGTTCTCTTGCTCGGATCCTGCGCCCATGCCGTTGCGGTTACCGCGCCGACCAGCAAACTCAGGCTCAAGACAGCACGAAGTGCCATTTTTGGTTCCTCCATGACATTGTGTCAAACCCCAATTATACCCCTTTTTTGTTCCGTTCGCATCTATTACGGCAAGAAGTTGGCGCAAAATGCCCCTTGCGTACGGAAACCCTCAGTCCCGTCCCGCGAGAATCAGCGCCCGCAGTTCTGATGCGGCGGCGCGCGGGTCGGATGCGGCGGTGACGGCCGTGACCACGGCGCAGTGGCGTGCGCCGTGCGCGAGTACGGGGCCGATGTTGGCCGCCTTGATGCCGCCCATGCAGGTGAAGGGCACCCTCAGTAGCGGGCGGATGGCATCCACCATGTCCAGCCCCACGACCCCGGTGGGCACCGACTTTGTCTGTGTGGCATACACGGGGCCTATGTTCACGTAGCTCGCGCCGGCATCCTGCGCGGCGATGGCCTCTTCCGGATTGTGGCTGGATGCGCCAATCACCAGGTCGGGCGCGATGCGCCGCGCATCGGCAATGGGCAGGTCGGTCTGGCCCAGGTGCACACCGTCGGCGTCGAGGGCCAGTGCGAGGTCCACGCGGTCATCGACAATCATCAGCGCCCCGGCTTCGCGGGTCTTTACCCGGAAGGCGCGGCCCAGTTCGCAGAGGGCCAGGTCGGAAATGTCTTTCTCGCGCATCTGCACCAGCCGGACGCCTGCGTCCATGCAGGCGTCGAGCACATCGAGCGGATTTCGGCCCGCGCAAAAGGCGCCGGTGATCACCACATAGAGGTCGGCCGCGGCGAAGAGGCGCATGCGTTCGGAGTGGGTCATCATCCGCCCCCCACAAAGCGGACCAGTTCCACCGTGTCGCCAGCCTGCAAGACAACGGTTGGGTGCGCGTCACGCGGCACAATGGTTTCGTTGACCTGGGCCGCGACCACCTTCGGGTTCAGCCCCAGGTTTTCGAGCAGCATGAGCAGTGTGGTTTCTTCCGGCACCGCGCGGGCCTCGCCGTTCACTGTGATTTCTATCGCCATGTCGTGTTTGACCTTTTCTCTGTGCTTTGCAGGGGTTGCAGACTGCCGGCATTATCCCTCATGCGCCCAGGGTGTTCGCAAACCATTCCGCCATCTGTTCCAGTTCGGCGCCGTTGTCCATCCACGCATGGTCCGCGCCTTCACGCACGCGCAATTCGGCGTGCCCGCCGATTTCCCGCCAGGCATCCCGCAGCCGTACCGACTGCTCCAGGGGCACCACGCGGTCGGCCGTGCCGTGAAACAGGAGCAACGGCGGAGGGACGGTGTCCGGGTGGTGGTCGTGAAACTGCGCCGCGACGCGGGCCGGGGACAATTCTTCCAAACGCGCCACGATTTCACGGTCCGTCCGTCCGGTCAGGCCGCTTTTGAACAGCAGGCCGGGGATGTCCAGTCCCTCCATTTGGAAACGGTCGATGCGGACGCCCCAGAAATTCAGCAGGTCCGACGGCGGAAAGAAGGCCGCCACGGCGCGAATATCGGTTCCAGAGCGGCGCCAGGCATCGCGGCTGTCCGGACGTCCCGCCTGCGGCGTCAACGCGGCCAGCGTGGCGAGGTGTCCGCCCGCCGACGCACCGGCAAGGCCCAGCCGGGCCGGGTCTATCGCAAGTTCTTCGGCATGGGCGCGCACATGCCGTATGGCGGCGTGGACGTGGCGCACCATTTCCGGGCCGGTGAACAGGTACGACGCGCCGGGCAGCACGGCGAAAACGGTGAATCCGCGCGCGCACAGCGCGTCGCAGAGGCCGAAACCCAGGTGCTCGTTGTACACCACGCGGTCGCACTGCCAGCCGCTGCTGACCACGTCGATGATCGCCGCGCCGTTGGCCGGTCCGGTGGGACGCAGCACATCCATCAGCAGTCCCGTGCCGTAGGCCTCTGCGTAGACGCGCTGCGTCTGGGCGGTGACGAAGGCGCCGCGCGTCTTGGGGCGCATGCGCAGCACGGCGCCGGGCCGGTGCAGAATTTCCACGGGAAAGGGTTCAGGGCCGGTCATGAAGGACTCCGTTTGGGTGGTTGAGCAGAGTGTGATTGCGGGTTCGCAATCACGCGAAGCGCATCATAGCAACGTCGCGGGGCGGGGGTCCACACGGGGATGGCGGGCAGGGGGGCCCGCGAGCGCGGGCACGGGTACAGCCCCCATTTCCAGGTATTGGCTTTTGCTGAAGTGGTCGGGGGTTGTTGGCTGAAAATGTGGGCAGTCCCCCGGCGGGTGTGGGCGGGCACGGGTACAGCCAGCAGTCCGCCGGCGGGTTTGTTTGGCGATGTTGGGCGGGGTTGAAAGACGGGAATGGTTTGGAACTTTGCACCAAATAATAGTCGTCCGGCCGGCGTTTCTGCCGACCGGACGTGAGGAAGGGGGGGGGAGAGATGAAAAAGGTTACAGGGTCACGCCGACCTGCTCCACCTGCGCTTTGAGCGCCTCGATGGCAATGGGCAGGGTGCAGCGTTTGAGCACTTCCTCGCCGACGCAGACGCTGGGGCCTTCGCCGCAGTTTTCCATGCAGAAGGTGGCGCTCAGTTGGACGGCCTCTTCAAGGCCCTGGGTCTCGACGTATTCCATCAGGCCCTTGAGGATGTCCTGGGAGCCGTTGAGGAAGCAGCTTGTGCCGACGCAGACTGACACGGGGATGCGCTCCAGTTCGGTGCCGCCGATGAGGGTGAGCTTGGCGTCCATCATGCGCCTGCGGTTCTGGTATTCGGTATGGAGCAGTTCATGGGCCTGGTGTCCGCCGACTTCGCCCAGATGCTCGGCGTAGCAGCGCTTGAGTTCGGGGTTGTCCTGCGACTTGTGCAGTTCAAGTATTTTGTCGTTGTCGTAGAGCGCCTTGGCCCGGAGCCGTTTGGCGGTGGAATCGAGAGTGCCGGGCTGGCCCGCGCCGTTGACGCAGCCGCCGGGGCAGGCCATGATCTCGATGAGGTGGTACTCGCGCTCGCCCGAGCTTACACTGTCGGCCACGCGCCGGGCGTTGGCCAGACCGTGCACGACGGCCAGCTTCAACTCGATGCCGCTGACGGTGATGTTCGCCTCGCGGAGACCCGCCTCGCCGCGCACCTGCTTGAAGTCGACTGTGGTGAGGGGAGTGCCCTGCACCTTCTCCACGGCGTAGCGAAGGACAGCCTCGGTCACGCCGCCGGAGGCGCCGAAGATGACGCCTGCGCCGCTCTTGAAGCCCAGGGGCATGTCGAAGGATTCCGGCTCAAGCGCATCAAGCGACAACCCGGCCTGCTGGATCATCTGGCCCAGTTCGACGGTGGTGATCACGTGGTCCACATCGGGCTGGCCGTCGGTCTGGAACTTGTCCAGTTTGGCCTCTTCCTTTTTGGCGGTGCAGGGCATGATGGACACCACCACCAGGCGCTTGCCGTCGGCGCACAACTGGGCGGGCAGTATCTTGCGGGCGATGGAACCGAACATCTGCTGGGGCGATTTGCAACTGGAGAGGTTGGGCAGGAATTCGGGGTAGTACTGTTCGGCAAAGCGCACCCACGCCGGGCAGCAGGACGTGAACAGCGGCAGCACGCCGCCGTTGGCGAAGCGGTCGAGGAACTCGGTGCCTTCCTCGAGCACCGTCATGTCGGCGGTGAAGGAGGTGTCGTAGACCTTGTCGAAGCCCATCATTTTGAGCGCGGCCACCGCCTGGCCCGTGGTCAGGCCGCCGGGCTTGGCGCCAAAGAACTCGCCCAGCCCCACACGCACGGCAGGGGCCAACTGCGCCACCACCACGGTGTTGGCGTCGTCGAGGTCCTTCCACACGGCGTTCAACTCGGGCTTGGCGGTCAGCGCGCCGGTGGGGCACACGGCGGCGCACTGGCCGCAGTAGACGCATTCGGCGTCGTCCAGATTCTTGTCGAAGGCGGGCAGCACGGCGCTGGAAACGCCGCGGTAGGCGAAGTCGATGGCGCCGACGCCCTGGATCTCATGACAGGCCCGCACGCAGTCGCCGCAGAGGATGCACTTGTTCGGGTCGCGCACGAGGGCGTTGGAACTGCGGTCGATGGGCTTGTGTTCGAGCACGCGCTTGTAGCGGATCTCGTCGATGCCCATGCGCTGCGCCAGTTCCTGCAGTCGGCAGGCGTTGCTTTTCGTGCAGGTGGGGCAGTTCATATCGTGGTTGGCCAGGAGCAGCTCGATGGCGATCTTGCGAATGCCGCGCACCTCGCTGGTGTTGGTGCGCACGCGCATGCCGGGCTCGGGTTTTACCGAGCAGGAGGCCTGAATGCCGCGTCCTTCCACATCGACGAGGCAGAGGCGGCAGGCACCGTAGACGCTCAGTTCGGAGTGGTAGCAGAAGGTGGGGATGTCGATGCCCGCCTTGCGGGCGACCTCGAGCACGTTGCGCTCGCCCTCAATGGCGACCTCGCGGCTGTCGATAATCATTGTCTTCACTTCGGGGGTGTCCATGGTCTTTCTCCTCAGGCGATCGCGGCGAAGCGGCATGCCTTGATGCACGCCCCGCACTTGATGCAGGTTTCGGCCGAAATGACATGGGGCTGCTTGCGCTCCCCGGTGATGGCGCCGACGGGGCACTTGCGCGCGCACAGGCCGCAGCCGGTGCATTTGGCCGCATCGACGGTGGGGTTGACCAGCGCGCGGCAGACGCCCGCCGGGCAGCGCTTGTCAAACACGTGGGCCTCGTATTCGGCGCGGAAGTGGCGCAGCGTGGACAGGACGGGGTTGGGGGCCGTCTTGCCCAGGCCGCAGAGGGAGCCGACGCGGACGGCGTGGGCGGTCTCCTCGAGTATTTCGAGGGTGCGGGCCGTGCCGCGTCCCTCGATGATGTCGTCGAGCAGCACGAGCATCTGGCGCGTGCCCTCGCGGCAGAGGACGCACTTGCCGCAGGATTCGTTCTGCGTGAACTGCATGAAGAAGCGCGCAATGCCGACCATGCAGGTCTCGTTGTTCATGGCAACCAGTCCGCCCGAGCCGACCATGGCGCCCGCCTGGCGCAGGGAGTCGAAGTCGAGCGGGAGGTTCAGGTGGTCTTTGGTGAGGCAGCCGCCCGAGGGGCCGCCGATCTGGACGGCTTTGAAGCCTTCGCCGGTGACGATGCCCGCCTTGTTGGTGATGCCGCCGCCGATCTCGTTGACGATCTCGGTGAGCGTGGTGCCGAAGGGCACCTCGATCAGGCCCGTGTTCGCCACATGGCCCGTGAGCGCGAAAGTTTTTGTGCCGGGCGAGGTGGGTGTGCCCAATGCGCGATAGGCGTCGGCGCCGTTGCGCAGGATGAGGGGCACGCTTGCCAGGGTCTCCACGTTGTTGATGACGGTGGGCTTGCCCCAGAGCCCGCTTTCGGCGGGGAAGGGCGGCTTGGGGGTTGGCATGCCGCGTTTGCCCTCGATGGAGGCCATGAGGGCTGTTTCCTCGCCGCAGACGAAGGCGCCGGCGCCCTCCATGATGTGGAGGTTGAAACTGAATTCGCTGCCGAAGATGTTTGCGCCGAGCACGCCCGCCTTGAGCGCGTCATCCTGCGCGCGGCGCAGGCGCCTGACTGCCAGGGGGTATTCCATGCGCACGTAGACGTAGCCCTCGTCGGCGCCGATGGCGCGGGCGGCGATGATCATGCCCTCGATGACCGCGTGGGGGTTGCCCTCCATGACGCTGCGGTCCATGAACGCGCCGGGGTCGCCCTCGTCGCCGTTACAGATGACGTATTTTTTGGGGCCGGGCTGCACCCGGGTGAGGTCCCACTTGCGGCCCGTGGGAAAGCCGCCGCCGCCGCGTCCGCGCAGGCCCGACTTGACCATCTCGTCGCAAACTTCCTGGTCGGTCATTTCGAGCAGGGCGCGGCGCGCGCCCGCATAGCCGCCGACGTGGATGTACTCGCGGATGTCTTCGGGGTCGATGACGCCGCATTCGCGGAGCACCGTGCGCGACTGGCGCTGGTAAAAGGCGATGTCGTCCTTGCCCCGGCGCCGTTCGGCGGTTTTTGGGTCAATATAGAGGAGCCGCTCGACCGGTTCGCCGCCCGCCAGCGTGGTCTTGACGATCTCGGCGACGTCGTCTGATTTCACATGCGTGTAGAGCAGACCTTCGGGCTCGATGGTGACCAGCGGCCCCATCTGGCAGAAGCCCTGGCAGCCGCTTTTCGACAGGTAGACATCAATCGCGGCGCCGCCCTTTTCCGCGCCCACCAGGTCGGTGGCCACATCGAGGCCGAGGGCCCGCAACTGCTGCACAAAGGCCCCGTGCACTTTCAGCGCCCCGCCTGCCACGCAGCCGGTGCCGGCACAGATGATCACGCGCCGCTTTACGGCGGCGATGGCGCGGCCGTGGGCGGCCGCTTCGGCGGCCAGGTCAATCGTGGGGGTTGTTTCACATGCCGTGCTCATCGCGCCACCTCGCTTTCCATGATTGTGTTGATTGCCGCGATGCACGCGTCGGGCGTCATTTGCCCGTAAACGTTCTCATTGATCACCATGACCGGGGCCAGTCCGCAGGCGCCCAGGCAGGACACCGTCTCCACGGTGAAGAGCAGGTCGGGCGTGGTGTTCTTGCCCGGTTCCAGTTTGAGGTACTTGCGAATCGCCACCAGCAATCCGTCCGAATCCTTCACGTGGCAGGCGGTGCCGTCGCACACGTGGACGACATACTTGCCCTTGGGCTTGAGCGCGAAGTGGGCGTAGAAGGTGGCCACGCCGTAGACTCGCGCCGGGGGCAGACCCAGGGAGGTGGCGACATAGGCGAGCACTTCCTCGGGCAGGTAGCGGTATTCAGCCTGCACCGCCTGAAGGATGGGCACGAGCTTTGCGGGGTCGCGGCCGTGGCCGTCCAGTATTTCGCATACTTTTTCAAACTTTCTGAGGGTCTGCGCAGTGGTCATGATGTTCTCTTTCTCCCGTGTCATTGCCGTCCGCAGCGGGGTCAGATGTACCGGACGGATACTTCTTTCAGATAGCGGTCCTCAAGCGTTTTTGCGATGCGCTTGATGATGTTTCGGCGAATCTCTATGTCTATCGGCAGTTTGGGGTCCTGGTGGGCCTCGTTGATGCGGCTGCCCACCATGAAGGCGATGACGTCGCTTTCGAGCATGAGGTCCACCAGCATCGCCGCGGGGTTGTTGTCGCGCAGCAGCGTCGGATCCTCGAGCATCTGGGCGGCGCTGGTGAGGGTGAGAATGCCCTCGGTGACGAGGTCGACGCCGTCCATGCGCGACAGGGGCGGCAGTTGCAGCGAGGTGCCGTGCAGGTCAAGGGTCACCTCGCGGTTCAGTTCGCGGCCCAGGATGGTGGCCGTGGTGCCGCCGCAGATGACCTTCTTGCCGTCAAAGTCGTCGAGCATGCGTGCGTATTCGTTGTCCCGGTCTTTCGAAAAGGGCGGGCCCGACAGGGCAATCAGGCGGCGGGGACGGCGGAAATAGATGACGCCCGCACTCATGTCGTCCTGCGCGCGGCGGCGCGGTTCGCGGGTGAGTGCGGCGGTGAGGATGTTTTCCGCCAAGTGCCGGGCCGAGATGGATGGATTGTCGGCCACCTGGTCGAGCACGTAGTCGCGGCAGCCCTCCTCGCGCCAGCCGAGGGGATACTCGGGCGAGCCGAGGCCTGCCTGCGAGATGCCGTCGGAGAAGAGGACGATGCGGTCATCCGGTTCCATGTGGAGCTGGGTGAAGCGCAGCCTGCGGTCCTGCCACTTGGGCGAGGCCTTTTCCTCGCAGGCCAGCGGCACGACCTCGCCGTGCCGCACGAGCAGGAAGCCGGGGCTGTCCATCTCGATGACGCGTGTGCGGCCGCTGTGGTGGCAGTCGACGATGGTGAAGGTGGCATAGCTGATCCGGCGCACCTGGCACACGGGCAGCGCGTCCATCATGATCTCGGCGCAGTGCAGGAAATCCATGTTGCTTGCCGCGAAGCGGCAGGCCATGGAGGCGGTCATCGAGGCGAGGATGTTGGCCTTCACGCCGCTGCCCAGTCCGTCGGACAGCACCGAGATGACCCGCGCCTGCTCGGGGATCTTGAGCAGTTGAAAGGCGTCGCCGCAGATGTTCTGGCCGTGCTTGCGGCACTGCTGGAAGTCGGCCTCTATGAAGAGCTCGTTGGCGGGCATGGCATCAGCCTCCATGCCGCCCGTCGCCCATCGCGAAGCCTTCGGCGATGGAGCGAAGCAGGATTTCAGTGTCGGCCATGTGTTCGCCGAGGCGGCAGGCAATGTCCTGCACCGTCGACAGGTTGCGTGTTATGACCTCGTTGGCGCGCTGCGCGATCTGGTCGCGGCGGAATTCCTGGCGGGTCACATCGAGAATGACGCCGCCGACCGCCTCGTCGGGCTCCACGGTGAACAGGGTGATGTTGAAGAGCCGGTCGTCGCAGCGGTAGTGGTCGTAGTGTATTTCGCGGCCGGTCTTGAGCACGGTCTGGAACATTTCGGCGAAGGGGACGACCTTGGCGAGGAGGCAGCCGTTGAGGCCGGGGCGCACGTCGTAGACCTGCGACAGCTCCTCGCCGAACATGCGGCCGAAGAGTTCGTTACACTCGATGATGCGCAGGTCCTGGTCGGCTATGACCACGGCGGAGGGCATGCAGCGCAGCAGGGCGTTGGCCTTTTTCTGCGCCAGCTTGCGCATGTAGGACACGCACATGGTTGGCTCGGCGCGGCCCTCAATCAGGCCCATGGCAAAGTCGCGGCAGGTGTTGTAGCCGCAGCCGCCGCAGTTCAGCTCGTCGGCCGAACTGACCTTTCCGATGCGTTTGAGCGCCTCGGCGATGCGGGTCTTGCCGGGATGGGGGAGGGCGACGGGACCAAAGGCAAAGGTTTCCTCCACCGGGATCGTGGCCAGGGCGTTGGGCGCCTGTTCGGGCCACCGTGTGTAGTCTTCGATGCGCAGGCGGAGCGAAAGCGTTGCGCCCTCCGCGCTCGCGCAGGGGCCGGCAATGCAGCCGCCCTCGCAGGCGAGGCACTCGACAAACAGCGGAGCGGTCAGCGAGTCCGGCGTGAGGCCTTCAAGGCCCCGGTGGATGTTGTGCAGGCCGGCCAGGGTCACGTACCGCGCGCCGGCAACGGCGCCGCGGATTTTGATGGTCTCGATCATGCCGCCCTCGACGGGGTAGAGCGCGCCGTCGCGCGACCGCTCGGGAACGAATCTGTCCTCGGGGCCGGGTGTGATGGCCGCCGGGTCGATGCCCTTCTGCCCGAACCAGAAGCGCAGGTCGGGGAAGGTCAGCGCCATGCTGAGCAGGTCCGGGTGGCGGTCCGCCTCGTTCTTCTTGGCGATGCACGGTCCGAAGAAGACCACGGCGATGTCTTCACCGAAAGCCTGGCGGAGCAGACGGCAGTGCGCCAGCACGGGAGAATGCACCTGCGTCACCGCCGCCGCCTGGTCCGGCAGATACTTGTAGAGGTACTCCACCGCCGACGGGCAGGCCGAGGAGATGAGGATGCGGCCGCCGGGGCGGGCCATGTCGGCGGCCACCGCGGCCGACACTTCCTGTGCGCCCAGCGCCGTCTCGCTCACCGCGGTGAAGCCCAGCCGCCGCAGGGCGGCAACCATGCCCGTTTCGGTGACACCGGGGAACTCGCTCACCCACGAGGGGGCCAGCGACACATAGACCGGACGGTCCGACTGCACGAGCTGTTTCGCCCGGCCGAAGTCGTCGCGAATGCGCTTGGCATGCACGGGGCACGCCTCCACACAGGCCCCGCAGGACACGCAGGTGTCCGGCATCACCATCGCGTGGCCGTTCTCCACGCGGATGGCCTTCACAGGGCAGCGGCGCAGGCACTTGTAGCAGTCCTGGCACTCGGTCTCCACTGTGAATATGGGGTGCTGGTGGTTCATGGGATCACTTTCTTTCGCAGGGGGTGAAGGCCGCGTTGAGCAGGTCAATGAGCGCGCCGCTGTCCACGCCGTGGTGCGCCACGCCGTTGATGATGACGTTGGGGCCCTTGCGGCACTCGTCGGCGCAGCGGCTGCCTGCGAGGCGGATTTCCGCTTTCAGGCCGTGCTCGGCCAGAAATTGCTCGGCGACCTCGAGATTTGTGCGGTTTCCCCGCGCGAAGCACGAACTGCCCATGCAGATTACGATGCAGTTGTCTGTGTTCATAGCGGCAATCCCTGTCCGCCGGGTGCAGGGGTATTCTTGTGGATGCTGTGGTTCCGCATGTCCTGGTTCTTTTGGGTTGGGTCGATGTAATGAAGAAAAAAGTATCGAGAAACTTTTATCGAGAAAATTATATCGAGAAATGTTTCCCTTTTGCAAGTTTTTGTGAAAATGCGGCCTTGGAATGGGGGAGGGGTGGGTGCGGAGGGTGTGCAAATGCCGCTGTGGCAGGCGTTTGGAACGGGGTCGGGCAGGAGAGTTTCGTGTGGCGTTTTGCGCACGGGCGAGTAACAGGGCAATCGATTCAGTCCCGCAGGGGCCAACCGATTGTAGACGCGGCATCCTGCCGCGTTCTTCGATTTGCCCCTGCTTTGACCGGAACGCGGCAGGATGCCGTGTCTACGTTAATGTTCGCCCCTTTCAGGGACGGGGATGTTTGTTCCGTTGACCACGGGTTCCCTTCGGTCACCCGTGGCCATTATTGGGTGACCCCTTCGGGGGCAAGAGGGTATGTGTGATGCCTCCAGGGCATCCAACCGGCATTTGGTTATCGTAGCAACACCGGCGCGTCGGTGCGAATCGTGACGGGGCCGATCAGGCCGGATTCGGGGGACCCACGGTAATGCGTCGGGATGGTTCCGTAGTGGTTCGCGAGTGTGTTGTAAACAAGAATCTCGACCTTGTTCTCGCCGGCCTTCACGAAGTCGGACACGTCGAGCGTCCAGGGCGGTGTGATCTTGACGCCCGCTTTCTTGCCGTTGATCAGCACCTCCGCCGTGGCGGCCACCTTGCCCAGGTCGAGCGTCACCCGGCCCTTGGCCTGCTCGGGCGCGAGGGTGATGGTCTTGCGGTACCATGCCCCGCCGGAGTAATCGGCCAGCGCGCCCATCTGCGACCAGTCGCCCAGCGGCATCTGGCCGGGACCGCAGTTGAGTGCAATCGGTTCAGGCAGCGCCGCGCCGCCGTAATAACCGCGGTCTTGAATGATACTCACCGCCACTTTTACGGCAAGCGGGTTGGGCTGCGCCACCGTGGCGGTATATTCCACCGCACCGTCCGGACGTTTTTCCCCCGGCGTGACGGTCATTTGAGCGTCTCCGGCAAAGGCCTGCACCGTGCCGTGTGCCGCGAAGGTCATGGCACGCAGTCCCGGCGGCGAAGTAAAGAAGTAAATGGCCTGAGGCAGGACAGGGGTTTGCTCCGGTCTGACGTCGAAGGGAACCATGGCCGGATCGGTGTACCAGCGCATGGCCAGCGGGAATGGGGTCGCCTCGTTGGACCTGTCGGCCATTTCCAGCACAAAATGCGTCCGGCCCACGCCGTCGTAGCGCAGCAGCACCGGATTGGACCCCGCCGCAAGCGTGACTTTCGCTGACAGGTCATCCACCCTCTTTGCGTTGATCCACACGGCCGAAGGCTTGAATTCGCCGGTCCGAATCACGGCCTCGCCGTCGCGCGGCGCGTTTGCCGAGGTCCAGAGGTAATAACGGCTGCCTGGCTCTTCCTTCTCGTACTTTATTTCGGTGCCGGTGTACTTGGGCTTGCCCAGCACGATGAAGTCGTCCGAGATCATTTCCTTCAGCCCGTGGTGCCCCTGCGGACCGGGGTCGTCCTTGACGCCGAAGCGCATTGACATGTAATAGCTGTTCCAAATGTATTCTTTGCCGTTGATGGACTGTGGGAAATCCATGCGGTTGCCGGTGACTCTTGCCTGGCCATTCACCGAAGTGATGGCTGCCAGAGTCTCATCGCCCGCCGCATCGTTCGGCAACGGCCCCAGTTTCCAGAACATCGGGCCAAAACCATTGATTACTTGCCCTTTCGGCGAGTCCGATAAGTCCACGGGCATATCCCACCAGGCGGGTTGCGGATCCGTTACCGTGACGCAAAGGAAGCGACGCGCCTCGGGGCCGATTATGGGCGTGGTCACGGGCAGTCGAAAATCGCCCCATTGGTTGTCCAGGGTTGGCTTGAGTTCGAAGTCCCACAACCCCTCGACGGTGAGTGGCGCGACAGGCGCGGGCGCTTCGCCCTTCAGTGTAATCGTCTTGCCGCCCTGGCGCACGGTGGCGGTCTTCTCTCCGGCACTGCCCGCGTAGCCGGTCACGGTGACCTTGCCGCCCTTGGTGTCGATGGCGGCCACGTCATCCAGGTCGGTCTTCTCGATAGCGATCTTCTGTTCGCCCGGACTGAAGACGACCAACTGCGCCTCGTCCTTGTCCAGCGGCATGCGCACCGTCGTGTTGTCGCCTGAGGCGATGACGGTGTGGATGGGCCGTGCCGTGCCGGTCCAGGGGTCCCAGAGTTCGACCGTGCCCTTGGCGCGGAAGACGCATTCGGAATTCTTCGCCGCGCCCATGACCATGAAGATGTCGCGGTCGCCCACCTTGCGGTGCAGCACCTGGCCCTCTTTGCCGGGCACGAAATCGCGCGGGATGGATTTGGTGATCAGGTCGGCCACCCCATCATTTGTCTTGACGGCGGCACCCACGCCGCCCGCGGCGTTGCCCTGCGGGTCTGCCGTCGCGCCGAAGAGTTCCTTGACCTGCGCATCGAGCGCGGCATCCTGCCGTCCGATGCGGTCGCTGGCCTCGGGCAGCGGACCGGTGGCGATGACCACGCCGCCGGCGCGGAAGAAGGCGAGGGCCTTGTCGAGCGAGGACTGGCGTATGGCCTTCATGGACGGCAGCACGAGCACCCGGTAGGCCTCGCCGGACACGCAGAGCTGCCGGTCCTTTATCTGCGCGCGGTCGAGCGATTCGACGTCGATGAAGTCGAAGTCAAGCCCGTGTTTCATGTAGTTTTCCGTGCCCGATTTGAAGGCGGCATCGACCAGGTCCTCGCCGCCCATGCCCGCCTCCAGCGGCGCGGTGGGATACATGACGGCCACGTCGCAGCGGTGGACGCCCTGGCTCAGCAGGTAGCTGAGCCGCTCGAAATATTTCATGAACGAGCCCATGTGATCCCAGTAGGGCATGCGCCAGTGGAAGCAGGGGGGCGCCCATTCCCAGTAGCCGCCGTGAGTGGTGTAGTAGAGGCCGTGCAGATTCAGCAGGTTCGCGCCGTAGAGGAAGTTCTTGCAGGAAGAATCGAAAATGGTGGCGGGCGTGGCGCCCCAGCCGAGGCTGTGGTAGCCCTCGAGCCACACGCGCGGTCGCTGGTAGAGATGGGCGATGGAACTGGACACCTTGTCCTTACGCAGGTCGGCCTTGCCGCCGGGCGTGTCGTGGCCAGGCGCGGCATACCAGCGCACGGCGCGGAAATAGTCGCCGAATTCGAGCGGATCGCCGCCGCGGCTGCCGGGGTCGCAGGCGAACATGATGCCCCGTTTCCAGTGCCACTCGAAGATTGGGCGGAAGAAGCATTCCTCCGAGAGGGTGACCATGACATCCGAATAGTCGAGCCGGATCTTGGGCGTTTTCGGGCCGATGTCGAAGAAGAGCGCGGGCAGCACGGGCATGATGTCATAGCCCTTGCGCTTTTCAAACTCGGCCGCGAAGCGTGCCGACCACAGCCAGCCGTTGACGCCGAAATTCAGCTCGTCATTGAAAAAGTAGTTCAGGCCCTTGGCCAGGTCGCCGGGGCAATGGTCGGCGAAGGGCTGGAAGAATTTATCGATGACCTTTTGCCCCGAGGCGGGGTTCATGGGGTCTACGGAGCGTTCTGGGGAAATGGAGACAACCGCCACCACCTGCCATTTGCCCTCGGGCGGTGTCCACGCAAGGGTGCCGCCGCTGATGCGCGAGAGGAGGGACACTTCCGAACCGGGCACGATGGCCTTGTCGTTCATCTGGTAGGCCGTCACGCTGACACAGTCTTCCGGCAGTTTCCAGGTGAAGGGCTTGCCGCCCTCGGCCCGCTGTGTCTTCTTGTCCAACTGCGCGCCGCGCAGGGAGCCGTCGTTGATGCCGATTTGGTAGAAGAGGTTGTCGTGGCCCGGCCAGTCGATCGTGTAGGTGCTCATACCGATGCCCATGCCGCGCTTGCGGCATTCCCCGGTCATCCAGGTCCAGAACTCCCACCAGGCATCGGAAAAGATGGGCGGCTCCACGGGATAGGTCACCATGTTGGGGTCGTGGGCGTAGTTGATCTGCACCCCCGGTATGCCCGCCGCGTGCAGCTTGTCCAACTGCCAGAGCAGGCGGTCCTTGTCCAGCGGGTCGCCGGTCCACCACCAGTAGGGCACCTCGCCGTAACCCGACGGCGGCGTTTCAAAGCCTTTCCTCGCGTCCAGCGCGGTGTCGCTCGAAGGGAATCCCGCCGCGTCGGCGGGCGGCGGCGCCAGCGTTGCGGGGTCGCTGAAGTCCAGGGGAGAGGCCGGTGCGGCCATTGCACACAGCGCCGAGGCGATGATCAAGAATGCGCTCATCTGCTCACCTTCCGTTTTGTAATTGACCTTTGTGCTGCTCAGGCACGGGGTCAGTATACCGAAAAGCGGAGGATGGGGCGAAGTTGCGAATGGGCGACGGCGCAGGGCGGGCGCCTGCAATAGGGAGGTAAGCCAAAGCGGCGTCATTGCCGCCGCGCTCCATAATGGGGAAGGGCCGGCGCCTTTTCCAGGCCCGCTATTTGGCCCCGCGAAGGGGCAAGGGTGCGGCTGGGTCGGGCATGGGCGGGTAGTCGGGCAGTTCCAGGCCGGGCGCAAGTTCTTCTGTGCTCACCGGGCGCTGTTCGCGCAGGGAGTGGTTGGCCGCGATGCCGGTGAGGATGGACCAGGCGCCGCCGCGGTGGTCGGCGCGGCGCATCCACGGGTCCGGTGCCGCGTCGGGGGCGAAGAGGTCGCGCAGGAGCAGGTCGTCGCCGCCACCGTGGCCGCCGACCGCCTCCCACACGGGGACCTCGTAGGCGGGCGCAAAATGGGGATAGACGCGAATCCACGTGCCTTCCGGCTTGACCGCGCCGGGGACGGTGCCATCGCCGCTGATGTAAACCGTTTCCTCGGTCTTGTGCTCCAGGCGCCCTTTGGTGCCGTTGAACACGATGACATAGCCCTCCCAGGGCATGAAGGCGTTGAGGGAGTAGCTCATGCGCGCGCCGTTGCGGTAGTCCACGGAGAGCGCCAGGCTGTCCTCTATGTCGATGCGGTCGCTGAACACGCACTGGTCGCGGTGGTAGCCGTCATAGGCCTCCTGGTCGAGGTAGAGGGCCTTGAGCGACGGATTTGCGGCCATATCGAGGAAGAAAGGACAGCGCGCCGCCTCGGCGCAGCCGTGGCAGCGTTCGCCACGCCGGTCGAGCCCATAGCGCTGTGCCGTTTCGGGCCGGTAGAAGGCGCGGCGTCCCGTGGCGTGGACGGTCTGAGGCACGGTGCCGAGCCACCAGTTGACGAGGTCGAAATGGTGGGTGGCCTTGTGGACGAGCAGGCTGCCGGAGTTTTCGCGGTTGCGGTGCCAGCGGCGAAAGTAGTCGGCGCCGTGGTGAACGTCGAGCATCCAGTGGAAGTCGAGCGATAGCACCTCGCCGATGACGCCCGACTGGAGCAGGTCTTTAATCTGGGTGCGCGGCGGCGAATAGCGGTAGTTGAAGGTGACGCGCAGGGAACGGCCGGTGCGGTGTTTGGTCTCAAGGATGCGGCGGCATTTCTCCGCGTCGGTGGTCATGGGCTTTTCGGTGATGACGTCACAGCCCAGTTCCATGGCGCGGCAGATGTATTGGTCGTGGGTGCAGTCTCGGGAAGTGACAATGACCGTGTCGGGCCGGGTTTGGGCGACCATGCGGTCAAAGTCGGTGTCGGTGTAGACGTGAGGCGTTACGCCGCTTTGTTCCGCGGCGCGCGCCGCCGAGAGCCGCGCGCGGCCCAGGTTGTTGTCGCACAGGCCGGTGAGTTCGGTGCGGGCGGCGTATTCGCCCAGGATGGCGTCGCGGTACATTTCATGGCGGCCGCCGGTGCCGACGATGGCGTAGCGGGTTTTTTCGGGCATGGCGCAGGCTCCTTCGGGAGGACAGGGACGTACACGGACGGGCACGGACGTTAAGGCAAGGAAGACGGTGCTCTCCATTTTGCCGGGCAAAATTTCGAGCACCCCACGGACTTGGTTACAAGCGCGAAGAGCCGGCAGGGATGCCGGCGCTCTCAGTGAAATCACACGGGCAATTCCCAGCCTTTGCGGTATTCCTTGGTGAGGAACCTGTTCAGCGACGGGTCGCTGGTCACCTGCATTTTTTCGCGGTCGTATTCCACTTTCTTGCCTGCCAGCACGGCGATGTTGCCGAAGAGCAGCATCTCGGTGAAGGGGGCTGCGTAGTCGAAGTTGGACACGGCGGGGGTGCCGGTCTTGCAGGCTTCGATGAAGTTGCGGTAGTGGTTTTCGCCGGAGATGCGTTCCAGGGTCTGGGCGGGCATCGTGTAGGCCTTCATCTTCTCATCGGGCAGCAGGCGGGCATCGCCGCCGTAGGTGCCGGTGGTGAGGATTCCCTTGTCGCCGATGTAGAGCGCGCCGTTGGCACCGTCGCTGTCGCCAAGCTTCTGATCGGCCGGAATGCCCTCGGGCCGGGGCGGCTTCTCGCCGTTCTCATACCAGAACATTTCGAGGGCGGGCATCTTGCCGCGGGCCGGGAAACTGTACTTGACGATGACGTTGGCCGGGAAGGTTTCCGCGTTGAGGTTCAGGGCCTTTACGGGTTCAACGGAGAAGGTTTTGGCTTCGTTCAGCTTGAGCGCGAAGACTGCCGGGTCCATGATGTGGCAGCCCATGTCGCCCAGTCCGCCGCAGCCGAAGGGAATCCAGCCGCGCCATTTGAAGGGGGCGTAGGACTTGCTGAAGGGGCGCTCGGGCGCCGTGCCGAGCCACAGATCCCAGTCCATTGTCGGGGGGATGGTTTCGCCGGGCGCGGGGGGGGCGGCAATGCCCTGGGGCCAGCGGGCGCCGGGACGGTTGGTCCACACGTGCACCGTGCGCACCGTGCCCGCCGCGCCTGCCCAGAGCATTTCGGCCAGGTCGCGCACACCATTGCCCGAATGGCCCTGGTTGCCCATCTGCGTCATGACCTTCATCTCGCGGGCGGTTTTGGCCAGCAGCCGCGCCTCGGCCACGGTGTGGGTCAGCGGCTTCTGGCAGTAGACGTGCTTGCCCAGCTTCATGGCCCGGTAGGCCGCGGGCGCATGGGTGTGGTCGGGCGTGGTCACCGTGACCGCGTCGATCTGGCTGCCCATCTCGTCCAGCATCTTGCGGTAGTCCTGGTACTGCTTGGCCTTGGGCAGGCGGTAGACGGTCTCCTCGGCGTGGCCCAGGTCAACGTCGCAGATGGCGACAATATTCTCGCGCGTAAAGGACAGAATGTCCTGCGTGCCCTTGCCGCCGACGCCGATGCCGGCGATGTTGAGTTTTTCATTGGGGGAGATTTTGCCCGGCACCACTTTGGCCGTATTGGGCTTGGGGTTGCCTGTGGCGCATCCGGCCAGAACCGCGGTGGTGGTGGCGGCAAGGAAGGCGCGCCGGGTGAGGTCATGGGTGCTCATGTCTGTTTCTCCAAATCAATGCCAAGGTTTAAGTGAAAGCGATGGGCTCCTGGACAACAAAAGGGCCCCGGCGCTCGCGGGGAACGCCGGGGCCAATAGTGTACGCAAGTGCGCAGCGCGATTACAGCGGCATGAAGTCGAAGCCCTTCCGGTATTCCTTGGTCAGGTACTGGTTGGCCTTTTTGTCGTTGGTGATCTTCATCGAGGCCACGTCGAACTCAATCTTCTTGCCCGCGAGCAGGGCCACGTTGCCCATGTTGGCCACCTCGGTGAGCGGGCCCGCGTAGGAGAAGTCGGACATGGCTACGGTGTTGTTGATGCACGCCTTGATCCAGTAGAGGTAGGGGTTTTCGCCCGGAACGCGCGGGATGGTCGGGTCGGGGCGCTTGTAGTCCTGCATCTTGGCCGCGGGCAGCAGGCGCGACTTTGCGCCGTAGGTGCCGGAGGTGGCGATGCCCTTGGTGCCGATGAACAGGGAGCCGTTGCCGTCGTCGCCCAGCACCTCGTCCGCCGGGATGCCCTCGGGGCGCGGGGGCTTCATCTTGCCGTCGTACCAGTAGACGGTGACCGGCGCCATGACGCCATTGGCCGTGTTTCGCTCGGGGAACTCGAACTTGATGATTGACCTCTTTGGCGGGGTCTGCTTGGTCATGCCGTCCTGCTTGACCACTTCAACGGAGTATTTCGCGGCGTCGCCCAAGTGAAGTGACCAGAAGGCCGGGTCCATGATGTGGCAGGCCATGTCGCCGATGGCACCGCAGCCGAAATCCCACCAGCCGCGCCACTTGAAGGGGGCGTAGGCGGGGTTGTAGGGGCGGACGGGGGCCGTGCCGAGCCACAGGTCCCAGTCGATCGTGGCGGGGACAGGCTTCTCTTCCAGCGGCTTCTCGATGCCCTGCGGCCAGATGGGACGGTCGGTCCAGATGTGGGCCTCTTTCACGTCGCCAATGACGCCGGACCAAAGGAATTCGCACAATTCGCGCACACCGTCGCCCGAATGGCCCTGGTTGCCCATGGCGGTGACCACGCCCGTTTCCTTGGCGACCCTGGCGAGCAGGCGCGCTTCGGCGATGGTGTGGGTGAGCGGCTTCTGCACGCGGACGTGCTTGCCCTTCATCATGGCGGTGTAGGCGGCCGGGGCGTGGGTGTGGTCGGGGGTGCTGACGGTGCAGGCGTCAATTTCCTTGTCCATCTCGTCGAGCATCTTGCGGTAGTCCTTGTACCGCTTCGCGTTGGGCAGCTTGTAGAAAGCCTCCTCGGCGCTCTTCTCGTCCACGTCGCACAGGGCGACGACGTTGACGAGGTCCTTTTCGCCCGCGCAACTCATCGTGTCGCCCTTGCCCATGCCCCCGCAGCCGATGCAGGCGAGGTTGAGCTTGGCGTTCGGCGAAATCTTGCGCGGCACGACCCTGGCCGTGTTGAGCGTCGGTTTCGACGTGGCGCAACCGGCGAGCACCGCCGTGGTGGTGGCCGACGCGAGGAACGCGCGGCGTGTCATTTGCCATTTTTCCATAACTGTTCTCCTGCTGCCTGGATGAAAAACCATTGACCCAATGAAACCCGGAAAGACCTACGGTTAGAATAGACGGCGGATGCCGGGGAAGTCAACCGGTTTTTATGGACCCCGTTATGACCGGCCTGCGAGACTCAGAATGGGGCCGGTTGTATGTTGCCGGGGATTTTATGGCAGTATATTCGGGTCTGGGCCGGTCCCCGGACCGGCCGTACCAACCCCCAACAGGAAAGCACACCATGAAAGTACCGGAGTATGTCAGCGGGTCGATAGCCCCCACCTTTACCGTGTTTCAGCCGGACAGTAGCATTGACGAGCAGGGCCAGCGCAATTTCCTGGATTTCCTGCTTCAGTCCGACGCCATCCGATGCTTCTTTGTCCGTTCGGGCATGGGGCTCATGTACACGTACAGCATCGATGACACGAAGCAGATGGCGCGGCTGGCCTGCGGCCACATCAACAAGCGGTCGGCGGTGATTGTTGGGTGCAGCGGCATCTGGGACCGCAATTATGACTGCCTGCCCGACCCGGAGCTGTACTTGGCGCAGGGCATTGAACTGGGCAAGCACGCGCTGGACAGCGGCGCGGACGGTGTGGTCTATACCGTGCCCGAGGGTCTGTTGCCGCAGAATGGCGAAAGCATCAACGACCTGCTGCTGCGCTATTTCACCCGCGTCTGCGCCGAAGTGCCGGGACCGGTGTTCATCTATCAGCCGCCGGGAACGAAGGCGGAATACATGATGACGCCTGAACTGCTGGCGCAGTTGGCCGACATCGACAACTTGGTGGGCACCAAGGTTTCCTCCGGCGACGGCCATTATGTCTATGAACTGGTCCGCTCGGTGCGCGGCAAGGAATTCGCGTACATCGTGGGCAATGAAATGGTGTTCTATGCGGGCCTGACGCTCGGCGTGCGCGCCTGCATCGGCCAGGGCACGACGGTCAATCCGCAGGTCTTCCGCGCCATGCTTGCCGCGTATGACAAGGGCGACTGGGCCGGTGTGCTGCGCGCGCAGGATTCGGTCAACGACCTTTGCAAGCACAGCCCGAATCCAGTGGACTTCATGAAGAAGTACGCCACCGAAAAGGGCTTCCCGACGCCGCTGTTTGACCGGTCGCAGAAGAGCAACCCCTACGCCAGCGACCGCACGCCCATCACGCAGGAGGAGTACGACCGGTTCAAGCCGATTTATGAGGCGGAATTGGCGAAGTTTGCGTAGGAGGCGACAGTCGGGAGGTATGAAGTGGAACTACATTTAGCGGAGTCTTCGCCAAGATCCTTCCCCATAAAACCGCGGCTCCTTTTGCGGTTCTGCCTCTGGATGTATGTCCGCCTGTTGATAATGAGTCCGTTCCTTTACGGTGCCTTTCTCTTGCTGAGGCTGGACCCGTACTTGGTACCGCTCCTGCCGGTAAAGACTATGGAATACACATGCATTCTAGGTCCTCCATTGACGGCGATATTCATGTTCTTGTACTTGTGGTTTTGCGTTAAGAATATCACCGTTTCTCTCGATGAGACACATGGGATCGAGTTGAAGGCTGGGCGGCGGCGCAGACAGATACCTTGGAGCGCGGTGACTTCCTACGGATGCAGGCTTTTGGAAAGCCCTACATATGCACTGTACTTGTTTGATGATGAAGACAGTGGGTGGTTCGCAACGCCTATCCTGGTGATACCGCCTTTTGTCGATTGCGCGAAAATTGCACAATTACTTGAAGGGAGGGGAATACCCAAGGAACGCCGGGGACGACTTATCAGATACTGGAAGTATCATGAAACTTGGGATGGCTCCAAGTAAATAGGTCGCGCTGCACATCATTAACTTGCTGGCCGCAAGGAAAACCGGGCGGAAGCATATAGCGACTACCCGATTCTTGTCTGTTTCAAGTCTCACTTCTCGGATGTCAGCGGCTACTCATAACGGAGTGCTACCACCGGGTCGACGCCTGCGGCCTTGACGGCCGGGTATACGCCGAAGAAGATGCCGACGCAGAGGCTGAACACGAAGGCGGTGGTGGCGGACCACAGGGAGATGCCGATGGGCAGGCTGGGGTAGAAGGCGTGCAGGCCAAAGGCGCCGGTGGCGCCGAGGCCGATGCCGATGATGCCGCCGAGCAGACTGAGCGTCACGGCCTCGATGAGGAACTGGAAGGCGATGTCGAAGCGTCGCGCGCCCACGGCCATGCGTATGCCCACCTCGCGGGTGCGCTCGCGCACGGACACGAGCATGATGTTCATGATGCCGATGCCGCCGACGAGGAGCGATATGGAGGCGATGCCCGCCAGCATGAGCTTGAGCATGTCGAAGATGCGCGTGAATGCGCTTAGCATGCCGTTCTGGTCGGTGATGGTGAAGTCCTCGTTGTTGTCGAAGGCGCTCATCATGAGCGCCTTGACCGACTTCTGGGCGCGTTTGATGTCCTCCTGGGTGCGGGCGGAGCAGAGGATTTCAAAGAGTTCCTTGCGGTTGAAGAGTTCCTGCGAGCTGGGCAGGGGGATGATGCAGATGTCGCCCAGGTCGATGCCGAGCGCCATGCCGCGCTCCTCCAAAATGCCCACGACCATGTGCTTGGAGCCGTTGATGGTCACGCGCTTGTAGAGCGCGTTGTCGTCGCCGAAGAGCTCGCGCTTGAGCGTGACGCCGATGACGCAGACGCGGTTGTTGCGCTCGATGTCACGGTCGGTGATGAAGCGGCCGATCTGGGTGTACAACTGGCGGACGCGGTCGAAGTCGGGCGTGGTGCCGAAGGTGAGCACGCTGCGCGAGCGCTTTCCGTAGCGGACCTGGGTGAGACCCATGATGTTGGCCGCCACGCCGGTCACCCCGGCGGCCTTGCGCTTGATGGCCTTGGCAATTTCAAAGGTGAGCTTATGGTTGCTGCCTGCCGTGATGGGGACGATGCCGACCGTTTCCTGCTTGCCCGGCGTGATGATCAGGATGTTGCTGCCCATCACGGCGAACTCTTTCTGCACGTAGGCCTGCACGGACTCGCCGAGCGCCACGAGCAGAATCACGGACATGACGCCGATGATCACGCCGAGCGTGGTCAGCAGCGACCGCACCTTGTTCTGCGCGATCGAGTGGATGGCGGTAAAGAAGTGGTCCAAACCGCGCATTAGTCTTCCAGCGCCTCCACCACCTGGATCTTGGAGCCGCCCTTGAGGCCCTTGAGCGAAATGGACGTTATAATCATGTCGCCCACTTTGAGGCCGTCGAGAATTTCGCGCTGGTCCCAGTTGCCGATGCCGGTTTTTACGTCGTGCTGCACGGCACGGTCGCCGTCAATCACGTAGGCATAGCGGTCGCGCACGAGGGCCTCGCTGGGCACAAAGGGAACGTCCTCTTTTTTGTCCGTGATGATGGTGACGTCGGCCGACATGCCGGGCCGGAACTTTTCGATGCCCTCGTCAATGCTGACCTTGCACAGCAGGCTGCGGCTGAGCTGTTCAGCGATGGTGACGACCGGGCTGATGTAGGTGAGTGTGCCCTTGAACACCTTTCCGGGCATGGAGTCAATTTCGATTTGGGCGGGCTGGCCGATCTTGAGGGATTCGAGGTTTGCCTCGTCAAAGGGGGCTTCGATGTGGGAGCCCTCGGACTGGACCATGTAGACCACGGGCATGCCCATGACCACGGCCTCGCCGAGCTGGCAGATAATCTTTGCGACCACGCCTGCAAAGGGCGCGCGCACAAAGGCCTTGTCGCGCACGGCCACGGCGGCCGTCATGGCGGCATTGAGCTGCTCGATGTTGGCCTCGGCGATGCGCAGGTCCTCGTCGTGGAGCAGCGCCTGGCGCTGTCCGGCCTCTGCCGCCGCCTTGGCGTCATGGGCGGTTTTGAGCCCCAGCGAGGCCTTGTCATAATCGCTCTGGGAGATGGCCTGCTTTTCGGTGAGCGCCTTGACGCGGTTGAAATCGGCCTGGGCCAGTTCGAGGGCCGAGTTGGCGCGGCGCAGTTCAATGTCGGCCACTTCCTTGGCTATCTGCGCGGCGATGCGCGCCTGGCTGACCCGCGATTCGCCGACCTTCATGTTTGCCTTCGCCAGTTCCACCTGCGCGTCCAGTTCCGCGTGGGCCAGTTCAAGCAGGGGCGCACCCTCGGCGACGATGTCGCCCTCCTTGACATGCACCGCGGAGACGGTGCCGATGCCGCCCGCGGCCACCTTGGCCGCATTGGGGGCAACCACCGTGCCGGAGGTGATGGAGGCGACGGTTTCGGTCACCATGCCGCGCGTCACCTTGGTCACGGTGACCTTCAGGGGGATTTCGCGCATGGAGTAGGCCGCGCCGCCGCCCACGATCAGTGCGGTCAGGGCGAGCCAGAACAGCGTTCCGAGGATTTTCTTGGTCACACTTGCTTCTGCCATATGTCGCTCACTATCTTGCCGTCGCGAAAGCTGATGACACGCTGGGCGTGCGCTGCCACGTCGGGTTCGTGGGTCACCATCACGATGGTGTGGCCCTGCTGGTGGAGTTCCTTGAAAATGGCGAGGATGGCCTCGCCGCTATGGGTGTCCAGGTTGCCCGTGGGTTCGTCCGCGAAAATGATGCTCGGATTGTTCACCAACGCACGGGCAATGGCCACGCGCTGGCGCTGGCCGCCCGAGAGTTCAGAGGGGCGGTGCCCCATGCGGTTGGCCAAGTCCACGGCGGCCAGCGACTCCCTCGCCAGGCGGCCGCGGTCACGCCGGGGCACGGCCCCGTACATGAGCGGCAGTTCCACATTGTCGAGCGCCGTGCTGCGGGCCAGAAGATTGAAATTCTGAAATACGAAGCCAATCTCGCGGTTGCGAATCTGCGCCAGTTGACCCTCGCTGAACTCGCTGACCTTGTGGCCGTTCAGCCAGTAGTCGCCCGTGGTGGGCCGTGAAAGGCAGCCCAAAATGTCCAGAAAGGTCGTTTTTCCGGACCCGGAGGGGCCCATTACGGCCACATAAGTGCCTTTCGCGATGTCCAAAGACACCCCATCCAGGGCATGGAGGGAGTCCAAGCCCATGGTGTAGACTTTATGCAAATCACGCACGGTGATGAGGTTATCGTTGAGGGAATCGCTCATGGCGCGGTATGTTAGCATACCGTCATGGCTTAAGGCACGTTGGTAGCACCTATTTCTTGCGATAAGCGCGGGCGGCTATCCCCGGATTCAGGCGGTATATCAGCCAAAGCGGCGTCGTTTCCGCCGCAGTCCCCAAAGGGACGCCTTTCAGGCTTTGGTGACTTTGGTACAGGCACCTGTTTCCGTTTTGGTCGTCTGCTGATTACCTCTGGCCTTGGTGGGAAACAGGAGCCAGTCCCCCTGCGGTGGTCTGTTTTCCCCCGGAACCGTCCCCATGGTAGCATCAGACCCGGGTCTTACATGGACAGGAAAGGCAAATATCATGCGCACCACTCCCTTTTTTCGCCACCTTCTCATTCTCACGCTGCTTGTTGCGGCGTGCTATCCGGTCCTGACCGCCTGCGCCGCCGATTCGGGCGCGTCGGGCATTGAGAAGCTGGACCCGAATTTTGCGGCGAAGGACACGAGCGGCGAATGGCTGTGGTATGACGCCGAGAAACTGAGCGTGGAGGGGAAGGGATTCGCGGACACGGACCGGTTTTATGACCGCCTGCCTGCCCGCGCCAAGGGTGCCGTGCCCGACCCCGTGTGGAGTCTGAGCCGGCATTCCGCGGGCATCTGCGTGCGGTTCTGCACGGATGCGGAGAAGATTGGGGCGCGCTGGAAACTGCTGAACAGCAACCTGGCCATGCCGCACATGCCCGCCACGGGCGTGAGCGGACTCGACCTGTACGTGAACGACAACGGCGTGTGGCGCTGGATCGGCAACGGGCGCCCGTCGGAACAAACCACGCAGGCAACGCTGGCGGCAGGCATCCCCAAGGGCATGCACGAATACATGGTCTATCTGCCGCTGTACAACGGCACAGAGTCCCTCGAAATAGGCGTTGCGCCGATGGCGACGCTCTCGAAAGCCGCGGCAAGACCGGCCGGAAAAGACAAGCCAATCCTCTTTTACGGCACCTCGATTACTCAGGGCGGCTGCGCGTCGCGTCCCGGCATGGCCTATCCCGCCATCCTGGGTCGCCGCCTGGAACGGCCGGTGATCAATCTCGGCTTTTCCGGCAACGGCAAGCTGGATGCCGAACTGGGCAAGCTGATTGCGGAGGTGGATGTGGCCGCATACGTGCTTGACTGTGTGCCCAACATGTCACCCGACATGGTCACGGAGCGCACCGAGCCCTTCGTCACCGCGCTGCGCGCCGCGCGGCCGGACACGCCGATTGTCCTTGTCGAGAACATCACCTATCAGGCCGGGGCGTTCCTTCCGGGGTCGAAGGCCGCCTATGTCGACAAGAACGTCGCGCTTCGCGCGGCCTATGAGCGGTTAACGGAGAAGGGCGTCACAGGCCTGTCTTATGTGCCCGGCGAAACGCTGCTGGGCAGCGACGGCGAGGCTACTGTCGACGGCACGCACCCGACCGATCTGGGGTTCCAGCGCATGGCCGATGCGTTGGAGCCCGTGTTGCGCAAGGTGCTGGAGAAGAAGTGACGGGTGCTTGGTCTATCGGGCGTTTTGCTATTTCATTGCGACCAGACGAATTACGCAGTCACGCATCACCCGCCGTTTTCTTCCGGACAAAACCGTGGATTACTATCCTTTGTCTGGGGTATTTGCCAGAACCATGTCTCTTTGCCGAGATTCAGAATATTCCCCAAGGACAACGGTTCATCGCGTAATCCCCCATGCAAAACGATGAGGTCGGCAACCGCTGCTTTGGTCTTCCTTCCCTCCTTGCCTATATCGTAGACGTTCGTGTCCTTGTCAACTTTTGTAATGGTCCCCAGCTCTCTGTCTATGACATACCCATTTATTTGGCATTTCGAGATCCCGGGAGGTAGCGGCGGTTCTAGAACGGCCTTACCCGTAACAAAGTCATACGCACCTGCATGTCTCACACCATCGCTCCACGGAGTAGGGGCAGTGAACACGGCAACCTGTCCATCTTTCGTCCACTGCAAGAAGAAGCTGTCGCTCCATAGGTGCTGAATTTGCACTATACATACGGGACTATGACCATCGGTCTTCGCGTAAATTGCGGATTCCATTTTGCTCCATCCGCGCGCCACCCATATCTGGGCGCTGCCCATGCGAGGTGACTTGACTACGGCCACATTCCCCCCGTGCAGTAACTGCATCCAAGTCAGGCAGTAATATGCAAATCCGCATCCGACCGCTACGGCAGGGATCCCCAGTAGGAGTGCACAGCCAATCTTGCCTTTCGATCTCATGATGAATACTCGCTCCTGCTCCTTCAGTTGGCCGCGAAGAGATCATGGAGTCTCACGGGTGATGACACAGGCTATCTTGCCACGTCCTCAGACAACTTCGCCAACCGCCCGAAACAGGCTGCGGCAACGATTAGTTCCCCAAGGACCATCACAAAGGCGCAGGGGCCCAGCGTGGCATAGTCCGCCGTAACCTCGCGCGGAATGCTGAACTTGTTGCCCAGCGCGACGAAGAAATCCAGGTCGTATCCGGCGGCCTTGTGCTGGGCGTAATTGTCCGTGATCGCGGCGCACCAGACCACGTCGTGAATATTGGACGCGGCGCATCCCAGTCCGAAGGCGCCCAGCATCACCAGCGCGAGGGGCCCCACCTGGACGGGTGCCTTTGCCAGTCGGCAGGCCGAGGCCCACACGATGCCCGCGAACAGGGGCATGACCACCGGAATGCCCAGAAAGGCGGAGAACATGAACATCCAACTGAGCATCTCATGGGGCAGGTTCCAGCGGGGTTCGTCAATCAGCGTCAGGCAGACGGTCAGCAGCGCAAAGCCGGGAATGGCGCAGGCCCAGAAGACCGCCCGCGCCGGGAGGGCGAAATTCAGCTTTTTTATGTTGAAAAAAAGGGCCAGCAGCGCAATGACGCCGAAAAAGACCACAAACCCAAGGCACATGGCCCAACTCTTGGTATAGGCCTCCAACAATATCGACAAGCGCACCGCCATGACATGATCCCTCGAATGGTTGTTGTTTCCCGACCGGCACGATTATCCTATCCCTGCCGGTGCGGAGAAGCAAACGGGCCGGCATAGGGAGACAGGCATCCGATGTCGTCGGTTCTATTCCAGATGCTGCGCAGTGTTTCGCTCAAGCGCGAGACGGTACCGTCCTTTACCGAATATCCATTTACGATTCCCGCCGTGCGTCATCTCGACGAGATTGAATTCCATGCCGGGGTGACGTTTTTTGTGGGGGAAAACGGCACGGGCAAGTCGACCTTGCTGGAGGCGCTGGCGGTGGCCGCCGGACTCAATGCCGAAGGCGGCAGCCGCAACTTTCTGTTTCACACGCGCGAGACCCACTCGCCCCTCCATCGGCATCTGCGTGTTGTCCGGGGCGCAAAGCGCCCCAGGGACAGCTATTTTATGCGCGCCGAATGCTTTTACAACGTGGCCACCGAAATCGACAATCTGGATGTCGCCGATGCCTACGGCAACCGGTCGCTGCACGAGCAGTCGCACGGCGAATCCTTTTGGACGCTGCTGTCCGAGCGTTTCGGCGGCGGCGGACTCTATTTGCTTGACGAACCCGAAGCGGCGCTCTCGCCCAGCCGGCAATTGTCGGCGCTGGCGCTTGTTCACCGTCTGGTTCGCGAAAAGGCCCAGTTTGTCATAGCCACGCATTCGCCCATCCTGATGGCCTATCCAAATGCGTTCATCTATCTTCTTTCCGAGGACGGCATCCGAAGGGTGGCCTACAGGGAGACCGAGCATTACCAGGTGACCCGCGATTTCCTGAATCATGTCGATGCGAGTTTGGATGCGCTTTTGGGGAAGGATGACCTTTTCGAGGATGAGTGAGCTTGATACAGGGGGATGGGATTCTGTTTACCGCCTGCAGTCGTGGAGTCTCGGGTACAGCCTCCCATTTCCGGTCAGGTTTGGTTCTGTGAAACCGAGGCCTTGGGCGGAAATGGGAGGCAGTCCCCCTTGCGGGTTGTTGACCTGCGCAGCCGTATTGGCTAGCATGAATCCAAAGGAGACCTGCCATGGACACGCCCTACGGAATCATTGACGCGTGGATGCAGCACCCGACGCCGGGGTTTATCATGCACCCCATGTTTGAATCGCTCCGGCGCTGGCTGGGCGGTTCCATGCCGACGGAGATTCCGGCGGAGTTCACGCTGGCGACGATGGACCAGGCGGGCGTGCGCAAGGGCTTGGTTTGCGCATGGTACGGTCCGCAGGGGCCGATGATATCCAATGAGGAGGTTGCGCAAGTCGTAAACGCCCATCCGGACCGATTCATCGGCATCGCCTCGGTCAACCTGTACCGGCCGATGGAGGGGGTGCGCGAACTGCGCCGCTGTGTGCGTGAGCTGGGTTTCAAGGGATTGCGCATGCTGCCCTGGCTGTGGAACCTGCCGCCGACAGACCGACATTACTATCCGCTCTATGCGGAGTGCGTGGAACTGGGCGTGCCTGTCTGTTTCCAGGTGGGGCACACGGGGCCCATGTGCCCCTCCGAGCCGGGCAGGCCGATTCCGTACATTGACGAGGTGGCGCTGGACTTTCCCGAACTCACCATCGTCGGCGGCCACATCGGCTATCCCTGGACCGTGGAGATGATTGCTCTGGCCACAAAGTATCCCAATGTGTACATCGACACGTCGGCCTACAAGGTGAAGCGCTATCCGGCGGAGTTGGTGGAGTACATGCGGAAACACGGCCGGAAGAAGGTGCTCTTCGGTTCCAATTTCCCCATGCTCACGGCCGATGCATGTCTGGAGGGATTTGACACGCTGGGTCTTGACGAGGAGGCGGCGCGGCTGTTTCTTTGCGACAATACGAAGCGGGTGTTTAAGCTGGACTGAGGCAACCTGTCCACGCGTTTCTTTTGGGTGCGAGCGGCCATGCCGCCGCTCTTGCTGACGGGACCGTGCCACGGGTTGCGAAGTACAACTTCGCAAGCACGTGCGTTCCCAAGTACAACTTGGGAACGAGGGGAATCCGCGGAGATGGGCCGGGTTCAGGGCTGCTGGTTATTCTCTGCTGCGTGGCGCGCTTCGAGCGCTTGGGCGACGGTTTCCTTTTTTCGGTAGACCATGCCCTGCATGGATGCGACGAGCGTCCCTTCCGCGTCATGAATGTTGATGTCGTATTCGGCGAGGGGACCGCCTGCATGGCGTTCGGTGGCGGTGGCGGTGAGCACCGCGCCGGGGGAGACGGCCTTGAAAAAGGAGATGCCGCAGCGTATGGCGACGGCGACCCTGCCCGAGGCGTTGGAGGCGACGGCGTGGCAGAAATCGGCCAGGGCGAAGTATGCGGCGCCGTGGGCGATGCCCAGTCCGTTCAGGTGACGTTCGTCTATGGGCATTTCCACAACAGCCCGGCCCGGCCCCACTTCCACGATGCGCATGCCCATGTTTGCCGCCACAGCGTCGCCGGCAAAATATTCTTGAAGCGTCTCGTCCACGCTGTTATTCCTCTTTCGCGAATTTGAGATACCAGACCATGAGACAGAGATAGGCGAGCATGCAGATGACGGGCACGGCAATGACGCCCCAGGTCGGATTGTGCACATGGCTCGGCCCCACGCCGTAGTCCACGGTGAGCGGCCCGGCCTTGTCATGGGAGAAGAAGATGCTGAAGGAGGAGCCGAGCAGGCCGTGGATGAAGCCCAGCGCCACGAGGTTGCGGTTGACGTCCTTCATGAACACGTAGGTGAGGAAGATGCCCAGCAGGAAAGTGACCATGACGAGGCCGTAGGAGTTGATGTGGATCAGGCCGAAGCAGGATCCGCTGAGCGTGGCCACGAGCAGGCGCTTGCGGTCCTTGGCGAAAAAGTGACCGTAGAGCGCGCCGAAGGGAGCGAAGAAGACGGCAAAGTAGATGAGCAGTTTTATGGGAATCTGCTCCGGGCCAAAGTGGATGAGCAGGGGGAAATAGATAAGCGGGGCGCCGATGAACATGAAGCCCGCAGCGAAAACAAGGGTGACCGGCAGGCGCTTGCCGGGTGCATGGCTGTTGGAGGGTGATTTGGACGGGCCGAAGGCCTTGCGCAGGCGGGTGCCGAAGAAGGAGGAGAAGAGCAACTGCTGCACGAAGCCCCAGAAGACGTAGCCAAAGGCGCCTATGGCGAAGGCCCGGAGGGTGAATCCGTCGAAAGCATTCATGCCGCGCTGGGCCATGGCTCCGATGATGATCAGCGCCAGCAGCGGCAACGCGATTTTCATCGCCGTGGCAAAGGCCGAGACGAAATTGTCGTAGCGGATGCCGAACAGGACGAGGACGGCCGAAAGCGCGCTGCCGAAACCAAACACGAAAAACAGGCCGGGAAAGCCCTTGTTCGCGTCGCGCAGCGCTTCGATCTTGTTGAAATTGAAGAACTTGGACACCTCGGCCCAGTGGCTGTAGTTGAGCGCGTTGAGCGCGATGAATAGGGCCAGCATGATGGCGCACAGGGTGAAGCGCTTTGCCGCACTGCCGTCGCGCAGTTCTTTCCAGAGCGCCCAGGGGTTGCCCAGTCCCCAGGAGGAGAGGGTGTCGCCGTGCCGGAAGGGGCTGACGAAGAGCAGGTAGACGCAGCCCACCCCGATCATGACCTCGGACAGGGTGTTCCCCCATTTCATATTGCCCATGATTCCGATGGAATACTGGACCAGCCAGAGCGCCACCAGGATGAAGATCATGATGGACAACCCCTCGACCAGGTTGTAGGCGCGCGATTTGCGCTCGTATTCCTGGTCCCCGGCGGTGTTCACCAGCACATCGGTCCGCCACTGGCCCGGTTTGTTCTCGGGGGTGTCGTACCAGCCATCCTGTGTGCGAACGTAGCTGTTGTCAGTCGGTGCGTTCACGGCATCTTTCTCCGGGGTTTGGGTTCTGCGGACGTCCCAGTATAGATCAACGGCGTTGCGGAATGTAGGACCAATTGTGCGGGCGGCCGGTTTCGCGGTGGGATGTTTACGGTGGGGACGGTGCGTTACGTTTTGCTTCGCAAAACTTCACGCACCCTACTTGGGCTGAACTGGAGAAGGCGGGAAGCCGGCAGGGATGCCGGCGCTCCCAGTGGGGAAGGGAATTGCAGTAGAATCCCCGGTAAACCATACGAGGGAACGGCCATGAAGCGTTTGTTGACATTCTCTGGTATCGTCCTGTTGCTGGCGTCGTTTGCCGGGGCGGCGGAACTGACTGCCCATATCGACGGCAAGAAAGTGCTGGTGGAGGTGGACGGCAAGCTGTTTACGGCGTACTGTTTTGATGCGGGACAGAAATACCCCTATTTCTTTCCGGTGAACGGCCCGCTGAGCGGCAAATCGGTCACGACCGAAACTTCCGAGCTCTATCCGCACCACCACTCGCTGTTTTTCGGCTGTGACCGGGTGAACGGCGGGAACTACTGGCAGGACAAGAATGAGACGGGCCAGATTTTCAGTCGCGGCCCGGAGATTATCCAGGCCAAGGGGGAGAAGGTGGTGTTTCGCGACCGGGGCGACTGGAAAAGGCCCGGCGCCGAGCAACCCTTGGAGGATGAGCGTGTGGTGACCATCACGGCACCCGCGCCGGACCGTCGGGTGATTGATTTTGAGGTGATCCTCACGCCTTTGATGGATGTCAAGATTGAAAAGACCAACCATTCCCTGTTTTCGGCGCGCATGACGCCTGCACTGAGTGTGAAGGCGGGGGGCACCCTGGTGAACGCGGAGGGCGGCACAGCGGAGGCGGGCACTTTTGGCAAAGCCTCGCCCTGGTGCGACTATTACGGCACCCGCGACGGCAAAACGGAAGGTTTGGCCATTCTTCAGCATCCGGGTAATCCGTGGTTTCCCGCGACCTGGTTTACCCGCGATTATGGATTTTTCTCGCCGACCCCAATGTACTGGCCGGCCAATGACCAATTCACCGAACTGCCCAAGGGCAAAGCGGTTACGCTGCGCTACCGGGTGGTGGTGCATGGGGGCGAAACGGCCAAGGCGGATATCGCCGGGCTCTTTGCCGCGTGGAGCGGCACTGTGGAAAAGAAGCCCTGATGGGTCAGAACTGCACGAGTCACATCCATTTAGGGGGATGGTGAGTTTGCGTTCCGATCCACATCCCCCTGTCCGCCTGCGGCGGACTGTCCCCCTTCGAAGGGGGACTGAAGTCAGGCCGTCGGGGGGGGCTGTGTCGGATTTTGGCAGTTACCACATCTCCGTAGAAACTCCTGTTGCACAAAATGGTGCGTATGCTATAGTTATACGTATGCGCCAGTTTGGATTCTGACGATGGTCACGTCGGTGTATTTGAGTCTTGGTTCCAATCTGGGCGACCGGGCGAAAAACCTTCGCCGGGCTGTGGAAGCCTTGTCGGCGCTGCCGGATACGCGAGTGGCAGCGCAGTCAAGCATCCATGAAACGGCGCCGTGGGGCGTGACGGAGCAACCGTCATTCCTCAATTTGGCCGCGGAGATCGAGACGGCCTTCGGGCCGCTTGAACTCTTGAACGCGGTCAAAGCAGTGGAAGTCCGCCTGGGCCGCACGCCGGGACCGCATTGGGGTCCGCGCGTGGTCGATATTGACTTGGTTCTCTGGCAGGACCTGGTGATGGAGACCGAAGCGCTGACCCTGCCCCATCCGCGGTTTCGTGAGCGGGCCTTTGTGCTGTTGCCGTTGCGTGAGATCGCGCCCGATGTTGTGGACCCGGTGACGGGCCGCACGGTGGCCGAACTCGCCGCGGCGCTGTAACGTTGTTGACAGAATATTCTTGAACCGCTCCGCTTGGAGCCCAAACGGGACCGGGACGGAATTTCGTCACGGTTCAGGAAGCGAAAGAAGATGAAAGATGCCGTAACTGCGGCAGATCTTCGCCGGAAGAAAAGCACCGGTGAAAAGATTGCCTTTTTGACCGCCTACGACTATCCCACCGCCGCGCTGGTGGATGCCGCCGGAATGGATGCCATTCTTGTGGGGGATTCGGTGGGCATGGCGGTCATGGGCCGCGAAAACACGCTGTCGGTCACCATGGATGTCATGGTGCACCATACCGCCATGGTCGCGCGCGCCGTGAAGCGCGCCCTGGTCGTGGCGGATATGCCGTTTCTGTCCTATCACACCGGTCCCGAGGATGCGGTGCGCCATGCCGGGCGCCTGGTTGGCGAGGCGGGCGCGCACGCGGTGAAACTGGAGGGTCCGGTGGACCAGTTCGGCGACTGCATCCGCGCCATTCTGCGCGCGGGCATCCCGGTCATGGGCCATGTGGGTCTGACGCCGCAGTCCATTTTGCATTTTGGCGGATTCAAGGTGCAGGGCCGCGACGAGGCCGATGCGCGCCGCATCAAGGCCGCCGCGCTCGCCCTTGAAGAGGCGGGCTGTTTCGCGGTTGTGCTCGAATGCGTGCCCGCGGCGCTGGCCGCCGACATCACGGCGGTGCTGTCTATTCCGACGATTGGCATCGGTGCGGGCGCGGCCTGCGACGGGCAGGTGCTGGTGATGCACGACATTCTTGGCTGGGGCAAAACCCGTTTCGCCAAGACTTTCGGCGATGCGCGCACCGTGATGGCGGAGGCCTTTGCCGGTTACGTGAAGGAAGTGAAAGCGGGCGAGTATCCCGGTCCGGAGCACGGATACCCATGAAGATTATCGACAACGCCGCGGAGATGCGAGCGTGGTGCCGCGAAGCGCGCCGCGCGGGAAAGAGCATCGGCTTCGTGCCCACCATGGGCGCGCTGCACGAGGGCCATCTGAGCCTCATGCGCGCCGCCGCGCAGGGCAACGAGCTTGCCGTGGCGAGCATTTTCGTGAACCCGACGCAGTTCGCGCCGCACGAGGATTTCAACCAGTACCCGCGCACCTTCGACCAGGATGTGGCGATGTGCGCGTCCGTGGGCGTGGTGGCCGTGTATGCGCCGACGGCGAGGACCATGTACACGGAGGACTATTCGACCTTTGTGACGGTCGGCGGCGTGAGCGAGGGACTGTGCGGCGGCAGCCGCCCCCATTTCTTCCGCGGGGTGGCCACGGTGGTCACGAAACTGTTCAACGCGGTGGAGGCCGACCGCGCCTATTTCGGCCAGAAAGACGCGCAGCAGTGCGCGGTGATCAAGCGGATGGTCCGCGATCTCGACATGGCTGTGGAGATTGTGGAGATGCCGATTGTGCGCGAGCCGGACGGCCTCGCCATGAGTTCGCGCAACCGCTATCTCAGCGCGGAGGAGCGCACCCGCGCGCTGTGCCTGTCCCAGTCGCTGTTTGCCGCGCAGGAACGGCTGCAGGGCGGCGAGCGCGATGCCGAAACTGTGAAAGACGCCGTGCGGCAGGGCATGCAGGGCGTGAAGATAGATTACGTTGCATTGGTGGACGCTGAAACCATGCGGCCGGTGGAGCGGGTGGAGCGGCCCGTGCTCCTTGCCGTCGCCGCGCTGCTGGAGTCTGCCCGGCTGATCGACAACGTCAAGTTCGATCCCGCCGGAAATGGAGGTTCCCTGACATGATGCTGACAGTATTCAAGAGCAAGATTCACCGCGCCACGGTCACCCAGGCCGAGCTCAACTATTCCGGAAGCCTGACGGTTGACCCGCTGCTTCTGGAGGCGGCGGGCATGCTGCCCTATGAGCAGGTGCATGTGCTGAACATAAACACCGGTTCACGGTTCACCACCTATCTGATTGAAGGGGAGCGCGGTGCGGGGACGATGTGCCTCAACGGCGCCGCGGCGCGGTTGGGCGCGCCGGGCGACCTGATTATCGCCATCACCTACGCCCAGATGGACCCCGCCGAGGCGAAGGATTTTCACCCGACCGTGGTCATGGTGGACGGACAAAACCATATCGTGGAAGTTACCCGGTCCGGGCATTTCCCGCCGGAGGACTGAGACAGTTTCACCGCTCCTCCCGGATATTGCGCCGTGCCGGGTTTCTGGCCCGGATGCGGCGGGATGGAACGGAATTACCGGCGCTCCCCATGGGTTATAATCTACAGAGTGCGGACAACCAATAGGAGCGCAGGCATCATGAACAAACTGAACCCGCAACCCGAACCACCGGGAGTCTTCAGTATTTTTGGATGGGTGTGGTATATCCTCCAGTACGTTTTTTGGGCGGTGCTCTATCCCTTCCGCCTGCTGTAGGCCCAGAGGCGCCCTTTGCCAACGGTTCTGTGGGCGTGAAATGCCAACTTTCCTGAACAAATGAAGAACGGGAGCAAACCCGAGGGTTTGCTCCCGTTCGCTTTCAATATTGGAGGGAAACGCCGCGAGGCGCTACTTAAACAGCCATGACCAGAAGTTTATGTTGTCTTCGTTGACTTCGAACTTTATGGCAAGCGTGTTGTTCGCGCCCATGGCCGCCGAGGCGAGGATGAGACTGCCGCGCTTCACTGCGGTGAGGTCCAGGGGATTGGGGGCCATCGCCGTCCGGAACACCTGGTTCTTGCTGTCGTAGAAGGTGACCGACACGTCATACACCAGGTTGCGAAACTTTGAATCGAGCAGGGCCGAATCACTGGGCAACAGGGCAATGGTGGAACCGGAGTCGTCCTTCGGCAGGCGGTTGAGTTGCGCTTCCGTGCCGGGGTCTTCCCCCGCGGCCGCCGACGGATAGACCAGCAACTCCGTGATGGGGTAAGAACCTGTGTTGGCCAGTCTCATGGCGACGGTGGCATTGTTGCAGCCCGGCAGCATGAACATGACCGCCGCGGCAACCAGTGTCCACGCAACGGCGCGCACGGTACGAGTAACCATATTTCCGCTCCTTCTCACGGCCTTTGACAAAGGCCCTGTTGGGATAGAGTTTAGCACGGTTGCCGGGCAAACGCGCAAGTATTTTATTGACAAAGCCGGACGATTGTATTTCGGCGAAGAACGACGCCGTCCTGTCTGGCGCAGGAAGGGGAGGACCGGCTAAACCTGCATTCCGGCCGGCCGCATCCGCCGATGCAGACAAAAGGCCAGTGAAAGGGGCACAGCGGAACCCACCAAGACCAGCCAAAGCAGGTCCAGGGGAGACCCGCAAACGGTGATGTGTATTGTTTTTTCGGGATTGTCCCCCGCGTTGAAGGTCACGAAGACCGGCGTTTCAGTGAGATCGACATGGTCGTCGAACAAGGGTTTGGCGTAACCCGACCCGATGTCATGCAGCACCGGCGGCTCGTTTGTTCCCCCAACATCGATGGTAGCCCGGGCCGTGCCCCAGGGGAACAGGGAGGGCTCAAACCACAGTATCAGCGCGGAAGGGTCGTTGTCGTGGCGGTAAAAAGCCGTCCTGACCTGACGGGCGGCCAGACCGCCGGAGACTTGGACGAGGTCTTTGCGCAGGGTGCTGTTGCTGCAGAAAGTGCTGAAGAGCCGGTACGCATGGGCCGACGGTTTCCACTGGTCCCCGGGTCCGAGCAGTCCAAAGAACGCCTCCGAGTCGGGGGGGCGCTTGGACTGGGTTTCGAGGGTCCCATCACGGAAGCAGTACCAGAACACCCGCTCGATACCGAGCGAGGTGGCGATGGTGTAGGCCTTGATCACGTACTCCGCCAGCGAGGCGCTGTCGGCGCACCAGGGATAATAACCGCCGTCGGGGGCGCCCAGTTCGGTCAGCCAGATCGTGCCGGGGTGGGCATAACGCCGCGCCATGCCAATCAGCCTCATGAATTCGGCGTAGTAATGGCGCGGATGGGTCGTATAGAGGTGGCCGCTGGGGTGCTGCACATCAAGCAGCGCGCGGGAGGCGTGGAGCCCCTCGATGGCCGGGGCCATGAGCGTGCCGAGCGGGCCCGTGCAGGCCGGACCCACGATGCACGCCGCCGGATCGGCGATGCGGATGGCGTCGGCGGTCTGGCGGGCCAGCGCGTAAAACTCCTCCATCGGGCCGTCCCAAAAACGGGAGATGTCGGGTTCGTTCCAGATTTCCCAGGCATCGACACTGCCCGAGAAATGCGTCACCACCTGGTGCACATATTCCATGAATTTCGGCAGGTCCGCCGGGGCGATGTAGCCGGTCCGCGCCTTTCCCGCCGGGTCTTCCTCCACGGCGGCGTTGTCATAGTCCAAAATGGCGACCACCCGTTTCCCGTACTTCTTGGCGGTGGCCACGTATCCGTTGCGGCAGGCGAAGTTCCACTGGCCGGGGGCGGGCTGAAAATCGCTCCAGGTGAAGTCCACGCGAAAGGACTGCACGCCCAGTTCGTTGAGGACCTTGTATTCATCGTCCGATTCGGACGATCCGGCATGGCACAGCCCCATCGGATAGTCCACACTGATTGAGGAAGGCTGTTTCATAAAGGCGGGCGGCCAGGCAGTTGTTCCCAGCAGCAACGCACCGGGAAGGAAGGCGAGCAGGAACAGCAGCGCAAACAGGGCCGCGCAAAAGGGCAGGCCTGGCAGGGCAAGGGGGACACGGAGTGTCAGATGCACTTTGCGGTTGCGGCGGAACCACAGGACCGCCAGCCAGAGCACCAGCAGGAACCCGAGCGCGCCCTGCAAGCCCCAGAGCAGCAGGTGAACCTCTTCGAGATAGAAGCCAAAATGCACGGCCAGTCCCGCGAAGGCAAAGCCGCCCTGCCCGATGATCCAGAGGAACACCATAACGACGGCAGAGAGGGTATAACCAAGGCCGCCCAGGCGGCGCGTTGCCCGGAACAGGGCCGGGAGGGCGTAGCCGAAACCCACCGCCGAGGGCCACAACAGTTCACCCGGGACCGCCACGAGGAACACCGCCATCGCGGCATGGGTGAAGGCTGTCAGACGGAAGCGGAGCGCAAGGAGAAAGAGCGCGGCGCCTGCAAAGAATCCGAGACTATAAAACGATGCCAGAAAGAGGAGATACTTGGCCTCCACAGGACCCATGACGGCATTGCAGAAGACGCCCTGAACCTGGAGGAGCGCCAGTAGGCAAAGCAGCAGTGCGGTCTCCAGTGCGGGGACGAGCTTCTTGGTCCCCGACACTTCGGTGACCGTTTCGCGCGGGCCTGCGGCGGCAAGGATTGCGTGAAGAAGGCAGGAGGCGGTCCAGAAATAGACGGCCCAGACCATGCCGGAAGCTAGCCAGAGCGTGGCACCCCACCAGAGCAGGGCAAGCGCAACGGTCAACCACGGCGGGGCGTTGTGCTGAAAGCTCCGCGCTGCGGCCCGGCCGCGCAACTGGGTGGCCAAGTTTGCCAGCAGCACAAAGCCCAGCGCGACGCTCCACAGGAAAAAGGAGGAGGCCAGGGGAATGATCGGTTCCACGGGATTTTGCAGCACGACCCAGAAAAGGAGGAGGGCCTGCAGCAGGCATGCGGTCCAGTGCAGCGCCGCTTCCAGCCGCGCCAGTATGGCCCGGATGGGTGCGGCAGTGGAGGCCAACCCCGCGAGCAGCATGAGGGCAAAAGGCACGAGCGCCAGCGTGGGTCCCCAGGCATTGTCCGTCGTCAGCGGGGAACTCTTGGAAAGCACCCAGAAGCAGTGCAACCCGACCGCCGCGAAGGTTTCGCACCAGGCCAGCCCGCCCAGTGCATGGCCCACCAGTCCGTTGCCGACAGCAGAGGGGCATTTTTTTACCACCACCGCAACGCTTTCGCGGCTGTCCTCCCTGCCGGGTGCTTCCCCCACAAGCCCCTGCGGTTGCCAGGCACTTTCATTCCTTTCCTGGGAGGCATGGGAAACATGGTTGGGAAGCCAGGGCGGCGGGTCATCTTGCATCATTGCGCCTGCCTCAGTCCTTTGCGTTGCGTTTGCCGCAGCGGGCCGGCTTTCTGCCGATGCGCTCGGGCGGTCCCATGGTGGCGCGGTTATAGGAGGCGGTCACGGTGCTGCCCAGGCCGCCGCGCGGATTGCAGGCTATTTCCACGGTCATGCGGCTTGGTTTGCAGGCGCGGACCAGATCCTCCAGCATGCGGTTGACGAGGTGTTCATACCAGATGCCGACGGTGCGGTAGGACAGCAGGTAGTACTTGAGCGAGCGCAGTTCCAGACAGTGTTTGTCCGGGACGTAGGTGATGGTCACCTGCGCAAAGTCGGGCAGTCCCGAAAAGGGGCACACCGAGGTGAACTCGTCGGTGGTGGTGACAATCTCCATGGCCGCGCCGTGGGGGGTACCCGCATAGTCATAGGCGAAGCATTCCAGGCAGCCGACGTCCACGGCCTCCGGCCCCTCGAAGGGGATGGACTTGTCCAATGCCTTGAACTGATCGCGCGGCGCCGGTGCTTTGGCCATGTGTGTTCTTCCTATTCTTCGCCGAAATAGAGACAGCGGTTGTTGGGCGTTTCCTGCATGGCCACCAGGGTGGGCCTTGCGCCGCGGTCGGCCAGAAAGCGCCATGCCCAGGCGCACAGGCGTTCACAGGTGGCCTGTTCCAGGCCCGGAATGTCGTTTACCAGTGTATCATGCAGGCGGCTGTGCAGTTTCCTGATAATCGGCGGCAGGCCGTCGAGGTCCTCCGCGGCCACCTCCACCTGATAGGTGTGGCCGTGCAGATTGTGGCAGGGATGGGAGAGGGGCAACTGCGGCAGCGACTGCGCCGCGGCGAAGGAAAAAGACCAGCGTTTTGGCAGGCCCTCAAACTTGTCGGGGGGAAGCAGGGCCGGGTCAAAGGCGCCATCGCCCAAGACGGACACGCGCACCCCCTCGAACCAGGACGGCCAGGGCCGCAACTGATCCTCAATCCAGTCGGCAATGTCCGACGGGTGGGTCTTGCCGACCAGCCCGGGCAGGTCATCGAGACAACGGTGATCCAACTGCAGGCGCACCGGTTCAAAGAGCGTCTTCAGGTCGGCGTAGTCCGCCACCCATCCGCATTGGGGGTCCACCTCGCCGCCCGCGAGCAGTTCAACCTTGTAGCTGTATCCCGTCAGCCGGGGCGGCCGGTCCGGTCCCGGCGGCAGGCGCCTTGCGGCTTCGAAGAATATGGCCTTGACGATATGCGCTTTCAATCGTACTACACTCCCGTGGCATCCGGTCCCCAGATGACCTTGTGCATTTGCAGCTGCAACCGTACCGGCAGCCTATCCTCCAGTATCCACGCGGCCAGTTCCTGCAGATTGATCCGTCCCCAGACGGGTGAAATCAGGATGGCAGCGCAGCGTTTTTCCAGTTTGAAACGGCGGACAATCTCGCGGCTCCATTCGTAGTCGCCGCGGCTGGCCACCACGAATTTCACCTCGTCGCGGCCCGCATGGAGCAGGTCCATGTTGGGCCAGTGCATGCGGCTCATCATGCCGCTGTCGGGACATTTCAGGTCCATGATGCGGACCACCTCCGACGGCACGGTATCGATGGGGAGGGAACCGTTGGTTTCCAGCAGCACCGTGTACCCCTCATCAAGCAGGCATTGTGCCAGTTCCGTGCAGGCGGGCTGAAGGAGCGGCTCGCCGCCGGTGATTTCCACGAGGTTGCAGCCATAATGTTCCACCTTCTTGAGCACAGCGCCCACGGTCCAACGCTCACCACAAGTGTGGTTCGTGTCGCACCAGAGGCATTCGAGATTGCATCCGGCCAGGCGCACAAAGGTGCAGGGCCGTCCCGCGTGGGTCGATTCACCCTGAATGCTGTGGAATATCTCCGCGATTTCGAGCATTTTTGAGGTGCCAGTCACGCTGTCCATGGGTCCATTTTCCTGCCGTTGGCCCCATCTTACGTGCGTGGGGCTATCGGGTCAATTCTCTGCACTCAATGAAACTCACTGATGGGGAAACACCGTGGGGCGGTCATTTGCTACCGGGTTTCCCGTATGTTCCTGCCGAGAGGGTCAATCCGGAGCGAGAAAAAAGGGGGAGGGGCGATCCCGTTGGAACCGCCCCTCCAGAAAGCACTGCCTATGAATGCTGGTAGACGTCCCAGCCGAGGTAGGTTTCAAAGGCCTCGCTGACGGCGTCGCCGACGGTGGACAGGTTGGCCGCCACGTGGTGCTCGAAGCCGTTGTCGCAAATGTACTGGAGCAGGTCCTGGAGGTCCGGCACGTGGGCCACGCCGTAGCCGCCGAAGGTGCCGAGGGCGTCGTCGGTGAACTGGCCCTCGCCGACGTAGGCGATGACCTCGCCGATCTCATCGTCGGTGGAGACGCGGCAGAAGGTGAAGGGCTCGGGCTTGATGCGGCCGACGATGGTGCCGTAGGTGCTGTCCTTGCCGACCGAGCCTGCGATGATGGCCTGGTAGTCCATCTTGTGGTCCACGAAGAAGGACTTGGGCAGGTTGGAGCAGTGGAAGAGCACGGCCTTGTCGGGGTCGTCGCCGTAGTTGTTGTTCCAGTCGAGCAGCGCGGAGGGCTTGCCGGAGGCGAACTGCAGCGCCATCATGCCGATCAGGCCGGGAATGTCGGTCTCGCATGCGCTGGGCAGCAGTGAATCGGACATCATGCTCATGATGGTGCAGGGGACCACGCCGTAGTTCTGCTCCAGCGAGGTCCAGCACTGGACGGCGGTCGCCGTCACCTGGGTCTCCTGCATCCACTGGTCAACGGCCACGCCAAGCTTGGCCATGCGCAGCAGGGCCTCTTTGGGCGTCTTGCCGCAGGCGGTGTAGCCGCAGACCGTCTTGACCTTTTCCTTCACTGCCGCCTCTCCGTCCTTGAGCCGGCCCGCGCGTCCGAGGATTTCCGACAGGTCCACCGTCTCGACCGAGATGCCGGAGGCCTCAAAGAGTTTTTCGCTGAAGCGCACCGTGTTGAAGGCCGCCGGACGGGCACCGATCATGCCGATGCGCGCATGGTGCAGGCCGCGCACGACGCGGCAGACGCCTGCAAAGCGGCGCAGGTCTTCACGGAAGAATTCGGTTTCGGGGTCCACCGTGTGCAGCGTGGTCAGCGAGAAGCCGATGCCGTACTGGCGCAGGTTGTTGCACACCGACATCTTGCCGCAGAAGCTGTCGCGGCGGTTGCTGACGGTCATGTGCTTTGCATCGTCGGCAAAGGCATGCACGAGGACGGGCACATCCAGTTCAGCCCAGCGCAGCGCATTAGCCACGGCCCGTTCATCGCCGAAATTGGGCAGCGTCACCAGCACGCCGTCAATCTTGTCGCGGTTCTTGCGGAAGAGGTCAGCGCAGAGGCGCGCATCGGCGAGGGTTTCGATGGCGCCGAATTTTCCCGCGTCCACGGGAAGGATGACGGCCTTGATGCCCTCCTCTTTCAGCACTTTAAGGATGGTGTTGCGTCCTGTTTCGCAGAGGTGGGCCGGAAAGAAGCCCCGATTTCCGACGATTACGCCGAGGGTGGTCATGTTGCGTTTCTCCATGTTGCAGATTGTGTTCAGACCGTCAGGGGCACAGCGTGCCGTGGCATAAAGTGTATACCAACGGCGCCAACCGGGCCAATTTGCGCCGGGACAGACACTCCCCGGCCCGGAAAGGCGGCCCCGGCCCATGCCTAACCCCATAAAGCGCAAAAGGTTGCGTGTATTGGCCCTGTTGCGGTATACTAAGTTTCCCGATATTCTTCGTCTTTTTCCAAGAGGTATTAATCAATGGCCCGTAGTATGACCGGCTTTGGCCGGGCGATAACCGCTTACGCGGAAGAGCAGATTACCGTCGAGGTGAGCGCGGTCAATCACCGCTTCCTCGAAAGCTCCTTTCGTCTGCCCCCGTCATGGGCCTCCCTGGAAGCGCCCCTGCGCGAGCTGGTGAAACAGGAAACCACCCGCGGCAAGATCAACATTTCGGTGCGCCGGGAGTACGGGCCGTCGGGACGGGTGCGCATCCGGCTGGACGAGGACGTTTCGGCGCATTATGTGGACGCTTCGCGCCGTCTCGCGGAGCTTCTGAACAGTTCCGAGGAACTTTCCCTGGACCGCTTGGTCACGCTTGAGGGCGTGTTTATTCACGAGGATTCGGCGCAGGACATCGAAGCCGTGCAGGCGATGCTGGAGGCAGGACTCGCCGAGGCCCTGAAGGCGTTCAACCAGGCGCGTGACAATGAGGGCGCGGCGCTGCTGCGCGACATGGCCGCGCGGATGGACGCCATTGAGGCGTCCGTGGTTCGTGTGGAGGCGCGTTTTCCGGAGATATCGGCGTTGTACCGGACCCGGCTTTCCGAGCGGGTCCGCGAACTGGTTGCCGACGCCAATGTGAAAGAGGAGCGTGTCGCCCTGGAGGTGGCCATGATGGCCGACCGCATGGACGTGACCGAGGAAACGGTTCGTCTGCGGGCGCATTTGGAGCATGGCCGCAAGCTGTTCCGATCTTCCGAGCCCGTGGGCCGCGACCTGAATTTCCTGATCCAGGAAATGGGCCGCGAGATTAACACCATGGGTTCAAAGCTGCGCGATGTCGAAGCGGCGCGGGAAGTGCTGCTCATGAAGTCTGAATTGGAGAAGCTGCGCGAGCAGATTCAGAACATAGAGTAATTTTGTTATGGCGGAATGTGGTGGTTTGTATGTGATTTCAGCTCCTTCCGGTGCGGGCAAGAACGCCCTGCTGGCGGAGGTGCGCCTGCGCGAGACGCGCATTGCGTCCACCGTTTCGGCGACCACCCGCGCGCCCCGGCCGGGCGAACAGGACGGTGTGGACTACCACTTTCTGGGCCGGGACACTTTTCAGCGCCGCGTGGCGGCCGGTGACTTTGCCGAGTGGGCCGAGGTGCACGACAATCTTTACGGCACGCTCCGCAGCGAATTGGACCGGTGCCTGGCCACTGGAAACGATGTGATCCTTGAACTGGACGTGCAGGGGATGCGTAGCCTGAAACGGCTCTATCCCGGCGTGGGCACCATCTTCCTGGCGCCGCCCTCAATGGCCGAACTGGAGCGCCGCCTGCGCAACCGCGGCACCAATGACGAGGCGGACATCGCCCTGCGCCTGCGCAACGCCGAGAAAGAAATGGCCGCGCGCGTGGAGTTTCAGTATATAATCGTCAACGACACCATTGACCGCGCCGCCGCGGAAATGGTAGAACTTTTGGCCGCCCGCCGTGCGGCACGAACCGCCGCGGACGCCGACACCAGGTGAATTAACCGCGAAACAGGAGTCGCGACATGCCTACCCCGTATTGTGTGGATGATTTCAAGACGAAGTTTGACAGCCTCTACCGGCTTGTGATCGTGAGCGCCAAGCGTGCCAACCAGGTGACGAAGCACGAATCCCACGGTTTCGGCGCCGCCGCCCGCGGCCGCAAGGCCACCATCACCGCGCTCGAAGAGGTGATCGACGGCAAGCTCACCTTCACCACCGCTGAAGATGAGGTGTATTACGACGAGGACGAGGCGACGGAAGACTAAGCCATGCGGGAACGCTTCACAGGCAAGACCGTGGTCCTTGGGATAACCGGGTCCATCGCCGCATACAAAGCCTGTGAGATCGCCTCGCGCCTGGTGGAACTGGGCGCCTCGGTGATTCCCGCCATGACCCGATCCGCCCGTGAAATGGTCGGGCCCGCCTCGCTGGAGGCCATTACGGGAAACCGGGTGGTGCTCGAAATGTTCGAGCCGCTGCCCAACCCGGAGATAGAGCATATCGCCGTGGCCCGCCGCGCGGACCTTTTCCTCATCGCCCCGGCGACCGCCAATATTCTTGCCAAGGCGGCCCAGGGCATCGCCGACGACTGGCTGTCCACGACGCTGCTGGCCACGCGCGCGCCGCTCCTGTTTGCGCCCGCGATGAACACGCAGATGTGGCTGCACCCCGCCACCCAGGCCAATGTCGCCCTGCTCAAAGCGCGGGGCGCGGCCTTTGTCGGGCCCGGCGAGGGTCGGCTTGCCTGCGGGGAGCAGGGGCCGGGTCGGCTGATTGAGACTTTGCCCATTCTTGAAGCCGCCGCCGCGGCGCTCACGCCCAACAAGGACCTTGTGGGGCGCTCTGTGCTCATTTCCAGCGGCGCCAACCACGAACCCATCGATCCCGTGCGCTTTATCGGCAATGCGTCCTCCGGACGCATGGGCCGGGCGCTGGCGCTGGAAGCATTGTGCCGGGGCGCAAAGGTGTGCGTGGTGGCCGGGCCTTCCGACGTGGCTCCGCCCCATGCGGCGGAGGTGGTCAGGGTGCGGACCGCGGCCGAAATGCGGGACGCTGTCCTGGAGCGCTTTGACGGCTGCGACATCTTCTTTTCCGCCGCCGCCGTGGCCGATTACCGGATGGCCGCAGTCACCCAGATCAAGGTGAAGCGCAGCGGTCCGATTACGCTGGAACTGGTTCCCAACCCCGACATTGTTGCCGAGGCGGCGCGCCGCAGGCGATCCGGGCAGGTGGTCGCCGGATTTGCCGCGGAGACGGAGAACGTGCCGGAGAATGGGGTCGCAAAGCTGGCCGCCAAAGGGCTCGACTTCATCCTGGCCAACCGGGTCGGCGGCGCGGACTGCGCCATCGGCGCCGAAGAGAGCGAGGCGTGGCTGATTCGGGCCAATGGGGCGCCCGAATCCCTGGGGCGCGCATGCAAAGGTGGCATCGCCCGTCGGCTCCTGGATGCCGCAGCGGACATGCTTGACAGGAACGTCCTCCCGCAGTGACAAAATAGTTGCTTTCGCCAGCCGTTGGTTGTGCTATTCTAAATCTATACTGCCGGGCTGGTTAAGATTAGAACGTTGATTTGGCGAGCAGGCGGCCGGGTCTAGCCGGACCGCCCGGACGGAAGCGATTATGCAAGAAGAACTCCTCGCAAGCATCCAGGCCATCTTTGACCGTGTCTCCACGCTGGCCCAAAAGGACACGGAATTCCGACAGCACCTGCGCACCGTCGGAAAGGCCGTGACCGCCCTGGCCGAGGAATTGGACAAGGAGGATCGGGCACGGGTGGCCGCCGCGCGGCCCGACCCCAAAGTGGTCGAGGCCGTGGCAGCCCTGGGCGACAAACTCCGCGACAACGTGATTGCGCCGCTCCCGCCTCCGCCGGTGGTGCAGCCGGAGCGGACGGAGGAACGCCCCCCCATTGAAGACGGCGAACTGCGCCTGATTCAGGAACGCTGCGAACTCAAGGTCGAGGCGCTGGAATGGTGCATTCTGGGCCGCTTCACCCCGGAGGAGGAACAGGATCCCGACGGGATGGAGACGCGCAAACGGTTGATGATCGAGCGGGCCAAGGCCCTGCCCGACTGCTATCTTTGGATGCTTTACCCGTGGACCTGCAGCCGTGGGGGGCAGGAGGACTGGGAGAATCTCTGCGAGTGTTTCGCCAACCTGGCCCACATGGCCGAGGTGCTTCAGGCCGTGCTGCCGCGCAGGGACGACCAGCGTGAATTCTTCGAGCGCGCCGTCAAGATGACCGCCGAGGTGCAGTCCGCGCTGCGCGTGGCGGTGGAATCCGTGGGCAACCGCATGCCCGACCCGGACCAGGAAAAGAGCTTCCTGTGGCTGCGCCGCACCACCACGGAGCAGCGCGTTTTTGTGGACCGTTTCATGCGCTGGAACGACCGCGCCGAGCCGGTCCACTGGAGTGACGTGCGCGACCGGCTGGAACTGCTCTATGAGGAGTTTCACGACACGCTCAACGTCGACAAAGAGGCGACGAAGGCACTCAACAAGGCGCGCTACCACATCAAGATGATCGAGCGCTCGCCCGGCGCGCCCCATGAATACGACTGGCAGGTGGTCATTGACGCCATCGAGGCGGCGGAGCGGCTGGGCATGCCGCCGAGCAGCGTCGAACTGCGCGACCTGCTGCTGCCGGTGATGGACGAACTACCCGTGTTCGCGACGCCCCACGCCGGGTTCGACCTGGTGATTCGCGAAATCGACCGCTTTCTGACGACCATGCCGGTCAGCGCCAGCGCCGCGCTGGTGCAGGCGCCCACGCCCGAACTGCTGCGGGTCCGCGACATGCTTCGCGGCACGACGGTGGTGCTCATCGGCGGCGATCCCCGGCCCGCCGCGCGGGCGGCCCTCGAACAGGCCTTTGAGCTGGCCGAACTCCTTTGGCTGACTTCAGAGGAGCACCAGTCCATTGAACTGTTCCGTCCCCACGTGGCCCGTTCGGAGGTGGCGCTGGTCATACTGGCCATCCGCTGGTCCAGCCACTCCTTCGGCGACATCAAGGCCTTCTGCGACGCCTACGGAAAACCCTTCGTCCGCCTCCCCGGCGGCTACAGTCCCAACCAGGTCGCCCGGCAGATTCTGGAACAGGCCAGCGAGTGGATTCAGGAGCAGCAGGCGGAGGGGTAGGTAATTCGTGGGCTGTTCTGAATGGCACTGGATGCTGCTTCTACGTTGGTGCGCCTATTCACCGAAGAAGTGGCATATTGTGTAGAACACACAAAGAAGCAGCACAACCGCCCATTGCTCGGCGGGTCCCAAAGCCGCAAATGGCAGACAGACAATGAACAACGGCAAGAGCAAGAGGCCAAAGAACAGGATGAAGGGCCACGGGGCAAGACCGAAACGTTCCTCGGCCCATTCCGCAATTAGCATAACCCCGAAGTTATAGCAGACCATGATCAACAGCGCCCACAGGGCCAGTCCCATCCCTTTGAGAATCCTGATCGAAAATCCCTGCGAGGCCACCGGCAATTCCGTATCCGCGTTCATACGATGCACGCCCTTCTTTGTCCGTTACACACATTATATCCCGCCAGCGCCGCTGCTGTTCCCCGCCGCCCTCTTGAACGGCGCTTGCCCCTGCCGCATTCTTCTTGCAGAGGCGGTCCCTTTTTGAGTGCGGTGGCCATGCCACCGCTTTTCTTCGACGGGGCCATGCCCCAGCGGC
>CAITNO010000108.1 GCA_903893795.1 Candidatus Hydrogenedentota bacterium
AGCATGGATTTCACGATGATGAACGCCAGCGGGTCGGCCTTCTTCGGATCGTAGTCCGCCGGGTCCGCCGGAAGCGCCCGCTTGAACCGCGCGATGCGCGCGTCCACCTTGGCGCGTTCTGTCCACTCCCGCCACGCAGGATCGTCGTTGTTGCTGCCGGAGATGATCGGTGCGAACTCGATGGCGCGCAGCTTCGGCAGAAACCGATGCGCGCGCACGAGGAAGGCCTGCTCCGGATCGAGCCGGTCCACGGCGTCATCGTCCAGCGCCAGCAATGCCGGGTCGAGTGTCTCCAGTTCCGCCACCAGTTCGGTGCGGGCCTCTTCGAGGGATTTCCGGTAGCGCAGCGCCGCCCGCCGGCTCACGGCCACCACCTGCGCCTTGAAGGCGTTCGGCAGCACGTTCGCCACGTAGTGCGCCAGCATATCATGCGCCTTCGCGTCGAGCAGCGCTGTGGCCTCCATCACGCTGCCCTTCGTGGCATATTTCTTCTTGATGGCCTCCAACTCCTCCGGTGTCCTGTCGGCGAGCATGTCCTCGAAGAGCTGGTCAATTCTGCCGCCGCCCTTCACCGCGCCCTCCGTGGTGCGCCCCTCGTACAAGATGGGCACCGTCGCGCCGTCCGCCTCCGACTGCTGGATGGTGTAGCGGTCTATGAACTCGCCGAAGATCTCGTGCGTGCGTTTCTTCGCCCCCATGATGATCGGCGTGCCCGTGAAGCCGATGCGCACGCAGTTGGGCAGTGCCTGCAACATGTTGCCGTGCGCCGTGTTCGTGTGCGACCGGTGCGCCTCGTCCACCAGTATCAGGATGTCCGAACTCTCGTTGAGCACCGGGAACGGCTCCAGCATCGGCGGCAGCCCCTCGTCCTCGTCTGCGTCTGTTTCCTCGTCGCCGTTGTCCGCGCCGTCCTTTTCCGAGCGGTACTTCTGAATCATCGCGAACACCAGGTCCTTGCCCGGCCGCGCCAGGGTCTCCTTCAGTACCTCCACCGACGGCACCGCCCGCAGGCCGCGCTTCTCCGCCCTCACGATGGTCAGCGCCTCGTCCGTCAGTACTGCCGTGTCGGCCAGCTGCTTCTGGAGGTCCTTTCTATCCGTCACCACCACCACCTTGAAGCGCCGCAGTGCCGGGTCTGACCGCATCTTGCGGATGAGGAACACCATCGTCAGGCTCTTGCCGCTGCCCTGGGTATGCCACACGATGCCGCCGCGCCGGTCGAGTTCCCCATCCTGGGCGCGCGTCGCGCCGGTGTGCATTCGCGCCACCGCCCGCTGCACCGCGCGGAACTGCTGGTAGCGGCACACGATCTTCACGATCCGCCCGCCCACAGGCTGAAACAGCGTGAAGTGCCGCACAATATCCAGCAGGTGCGCTGGTCGCAGCATCCCGGCCACGAGGATGTCCTGGCTGGACAGCCGCTCCCTGCCCAGCGCGGCCGCCACCTCCGCCATAGGCGCCGGGCTCGTGTCCTTCCATTCCAGGTAGTGCACCGCCTCAGACGTGAACGTACCCGCGCGCGCATGCTCAAAGCACGTGGCCACGGAGAACTGACCCGTGTGGAAGAGCCGCTCGTTGCCCTCGTTGTCGTCCACCCAGTCCCGCTGATTTGCGTAGCGCTGCAACTGGTCGATGGCCTGCTCAAGGGGCTCGGCCTCGTAGGGGCTCTTGCATTCCACCACCACCAGCGGGATGCCGTTCACGAAGAGCACCAGGTCCGGCGCGATGAAGCGCTTTGCCTGTCCACCCGGTTCGTCCACCCGGAACTGGTTGATTACGCGGAAGGTGTTATTCTCCGGGCGTTCCCAGTCGAAAAAGTGCACCGTCCGGCCCCGGCCCTGATCCCAGCCTTCAACCCCGTCCACCGTGGTGCCCTTCAGCAGCAACTCCGTGGCCTTCTGATTCGCCTCCAGCAGCCGCACCGCGTCCAGGCGTTGCAGCGCATTCACTGCCTGCTGAATGCGTCCATCGTCGAGCCACTCCTGTCCCGCGCCATCCAGGTTGATGCGCCGCAGGGCCGCATGCAGGTCGCCGGACAGAAGGACTTCGCGAAAACTCTCGCGTCCCGTTGCGGCCGGGATGTCCACGTCGCCGGGCGTGCACACCCACCCCATCCCCTCCAACTGTGCTATGAAGGGCTGTTCGACGTAATCGTACTCTGGTCCATGGCTCATGTGTTTCTCTGTTTCCTTGCGAGTTCTTGGCTTCGACGTGTCAACTGAAGCCCGGACCTAAAGCCTGCTGGCGGCTCCTTGAACTCCTGTTCCACCTTTTTGGTGGCCGTTATGGGGGGCGCGCCACTCTGGGCCTGGATCAACCCTCTCACGGGAAGTTGAATCACCTGAGTGGTGAACAGTCCCGCGCCGTCATGAGCGTAACAAGTCCTACGATGGGCAGAATAATAGGGCGATACGGCCAGGGATCCACCGTAATAGCCGGTATTGCAGACAACCACATTGCAGAAGACGGTGCGAGACAGTGAGTCTGCTAGCGATTTGAACATTCCCACATCCCTGTTGTATGCCAAGACAAACAGGTGCTGTATCCTGCCTCGATACATCAAGGCGCGCTCTATGTCCATAAAGTCATAGCAGATACTCACCCCTACATTGCCATATTGCTCACAGTCAAACACATAGACGTTCTGATCGCCATGAAAAGTCCACGCGGGAACAAGGCTCTCTAGATCTCGCCGTTCCTGCGGTGCCGGGAATGTCTTGCCAAAGACAACCTGCGTGCAATATTTGGAGGGTCGATCCCGAAAGAAGTTCTGTGGGACAAATACAATGCCCTGATTTCTTGCAATCCTTGTCTTGGAGTCCAACATGTAGTCCACGCCGACCACTGCAATCACGTTAAGAGCACCGACAAGCCGCCCAAAATCATCCATTCTGGTGCGCGGCAACGATAACTCCGGAAATACAACGAATCGAGGCTTAGTCTTGCCATCTTGAAAGGTGCGCATTGCCTTGCAAGTTTCCATCCACACATGGTCATCCTGCGCGGAATGGATTTGCGGGGAGGACTGCTGTTTTTGCCACGCCATCTTATGGTCCAGCGTTGTTTGCACAATGCCAATCGCAAGGCTGCGCTCGTATGCCTCTAGCAGCCCGTGGCAAAAGTCGGCCGAGTTTACGGTATGTGTATTGATATTAATCTGTACTTATGTTACAATGGGCGCGTAGTTAACGTGGGAGACGTCACGCATGGCAATGGGACGC
>CAITNO010000109.1 GCA_903893795.1 Candidatus Hydrogenedentota bacterium
CCACCGGCACAGTCTGCGGCACCAGGAAGATCGTGTCACTCACCACGCCCGACTCGACCAGCGCCGCATCGCGCACCTTGAAATACACCGTCCGCGTGCCCACGCCAAAGGACAGCGTGAAGGCCGGGGCCGTGCCGTAGGGCTGCCACGCCGCGCCGGTGAAGGACGCCGACTCACTGGCCATGTAGTCCACCGGCACGTTCGTCGCCGTGTTGTCCAGCGTCACCGCAAGCGGCATCGTCGTCGTCGCGCCGCTGTTGATCGCGAAGGTGGACACCTCCGATACCGGGGGCACGCTAAAACTCGCCGTGACCGTCGTGTCCGCCGTCACGTTCGACAGCGTGTAGGGGCCGGTACCTGTCAGTGTGCCGTTTGACACCGTCACCGCGTCAATGACGTAGCCGGGATTCGCCGCCACCGTGAAGCTGGTCGTGCCCGTTGTGTCGTCAATCACCGCGTTCCCGCCCAAGAGCGAGCCGCCCGCAGGAGGCACCGCCGCGTAGGTCACCGCGTGCTGTACGAGGTGGTCATCCGCCAGCACGCGGATGGCCGCGTTCGCAATGGTCTCGTTCGGATAGTCCGCCGCGATGTTCCACACGATGTGTTTGTCCGTGCCCGCCGTCACGCCGATGACATCGCCCGTGACCGTGGTCACGGCATGGATGAACCCGTCCGCGCCGCCGTCCTTGGACAGCGACACGGTGATGTCGCAGGGGCCGTTGGGCGCGGTAAGGTCATAATAGATGTCCGCCTGCGTGGCGGTCGTGCCGTTCGGACCTTGGGAGAAGGTCACGTTGGTGACTGCGGGGGGCGCGGCGAAGGCCGAGGAGCACGCCAGCGCGCCAAAGGCAACCAAGGCGAGGAAGAACATCCCCCGCCGCTTCGCGGCCCCCCCTTCGAAGGGGGATTTAAGCAGGCGCCGCAGCACAAGCGTGCCTATGGCGAGCAACAGGAGCGCCCCAGGCCATGTGTATAGCGGCAGGCCCGGCGCCTTCTGGATGATTTCGAGGGTGGTGCTGCTGCTCAACCCGCCGGGATTCCCCGCGAGGTCGAAGCCGGAAACGGCAATGGTCGCCATGCCCAAGGTGTCCGTGTCCGCCACAACGTAGGTGAAAGTGTAGGCATTTGCAACGCCGCTCACAAAGGTCGCGGCGCGGCCGTTGACGGCCAATTCGGGTTCCCCGGTCAGCGCCTCGGAGGCGGTGAAAGTGAGCGTCACCGAATCACCGGAGGCGGCCTGCGCGGGCGACGCAACGAGGCTGGAGAAGACCGGCGCAATACCTTTGCCCGGGTACGAGGCGCTGTTGGCCGCGGGGCTGATCGGATTGCCCACCAAGTCCTGCACACCCGCAACGGTGACATTGACCGACTGGCCGTCGCGCATCTCGCCGGTGGACCACGTCAGCGTGTACGGCTCCGCGCCCGTGACCGAAGCGGGGTGTTGCGCAAGCGTGCCCATGCCCACCCCGGACAGCGTGTAGTTTGCCGGGTTGAGCACCCCCGCCGAAACCATCGGCTCGCTGAACGTGACCGAAATGCTTGCCGTTGTAGCCGCCATGGCCGATAGCACCGTCGGCGCCACCGTCTCCAGCGGACCGGGAGAGGAATTACCGCTTCCCGTCAGCGCCGCCGCACCCAAGGACACCCCAAGCACCAGCACAAGCATGGAAATAAGAACACGGTTCACGGCCCGGCCTCCTGCGCTCTGACACACACCATGTAAGGCCGCGCCACAAAGCCCTTATGGACACGGCACGCCACACCTACAGCGAAGTATGCCGGAGACCGAGAACCAACGTCAAAAGCACGGAGGACCCGCGTCGCGCCGGTGTCCGGTGAATTCGATGCCCGAAGAGCGGTCTCCGCCGCGGGGTGTGCTCCCGGACCGCTGGGGGACCGTGCCCGAAAATGGGGGAACGGGCCGGAACCCGTAGATTAGGGGTCCGTGCTCCGCCCCTCCCACTCGTATATTCACCTCTCCCAGTCACATATTGATTCCATGCGGTGCCCAGCACATGAGGAGCGGCAACCATGCGCGTATTTCGTTCCCGTGACGACCGAAGCGATGGGCTGACGCCCGCACCCATCTAATCATGCCTGAACAGTCTGCGGCACTCCCCAATGATTTCCAGAAATCTTGGATGGGGCTCGTGGTTGCATTGGCCGGGCGGAATTCCCCCTGCTCCCCCCGTCATCATGGTGCACTCATGGTGCAAATGACTATGACAAACGAGGGTAAATGCGCGTCACCAGCGGAAAATGGAGCATGCTCTAACCCGGGCCGCCTCAGTCACTAATGACGGCCCAGTGTCACTATGTACTAGTTCCAGCATTACGTTTAATCCGGTGGCCGCGGGTTCGAGCCCCACCCCATCCACCAGTTTTATTTTTTCCAATCGTCGCAAACCCGCTCCAATAGGGGTCAGAACGCATTCTCTCCCAGATTCCATAGTTGCACCCATTATTGGCGAAGAAGTGCCCATCTTTGCCCCACCAAACCCCGAATTGCCGCCGTATGGGATAACATTTGGGGTAACGCAATTCACCGCCATTTCACGCTCGTGAATCATCCCCGCGCCGATGGACGGCAACGCATTCACCGCCGCCGCCGTGTCCAGCAACCCCAAATGGGTCTAAACATTCGCCGTCAACGTCGGGGTGCTGTGCCGCATGGCCGGCTGTGAAACCTGCATGGAAACACCCGCTTTCGCCAGCAGGGTGCCGAAGGTGTGGCGCAATGCGTGAAAGTCCACCACCCGGCCCGCGCCGTCACGCTTGGGGATTTCAGCCGCTTTGCAGGCCGCATCAAACGCCCGCACCATGTTCACGGGCAAAGTCGAACATCGGCACGCTGTCCAGCGAACCGGGGAATGCCACCACAGGCGGCCAAGAAACGAGACCTTCCACGCAATCCCTCCGGGGTCAAGCACAGCATCCGGTCCACCGGTTGTTGTGCGGCCCCTGAGGGGGGGATTGCCGAGATTTGACTAGCCCGTGAACGAATTTAGGTCACTTTCTGGCTACTTTTTGATCAACCGCAGGTAATCCAGCCCAAACATGTTGCCCGGTTTTGCCTTTTCGTTGGCGCCCGCCACCTGCACTTCCAGGGTGTTGTCGCCCTGGGTGAGGTCGAACACACCAAGCGACTGCTCGTCTTCCGCCAGAACTTTCGTGTGGTAGAGGTCAATCGGGTCCTTGACGGGCTGCCCGTTAACCGCCAGTTTGTGGGTGCCGTAGTCCGGCGCTTTGGTGAAACGGCCAATCACCTCGTAACGCCCCGCCTCGGCTGCGGGGAAGGCGAGCACCAGCTTGTCGCCTACCTTGCCCTGCCGCCACCACAACTGTGCCATGAGACTCCAGGGCGCAATGCCGCCCTGCGGGTCCACCTGCCCGCCGTCCACGGAAACCACCTTCATCTTCTCCGCTTCAATCGCGCCCTCGACACCCTTCATTTCGGGCACGGCGGGCACGCTGAGCAGGGCAGGGTCGATGGCCGGGAAATTGTCCTTCGCACCGCCGTCGGCATACCAGTAGGCGCACACGGACTGCGCAATCTTCACATCGGCCCAGTGCCACATCTCCAAGTCAAAACGGAAGGATTTGGTCCAGGGGATGTTGTCCATGATGTGGAAACGGCTTACGCAGGTTTGGCCGTAGTTGCCGGGACCGTCGCAGCGGGGCTGGTTGTGGTAGGCGTGGGTGAACTTTTCGTTGCAGCACCAGGCATAGCCGAAATAGTCCTCCGTGCCGGTGCCGAAATGGCTGGGGAAGTCCTCGCCGTCCACGTAGATTTTCTCGTCGCCCTCGCCCCACCAGTCGGGCACCGGATTGGTGATGTGGAGCATGACACCGGCGAAACGGCCCCGTCCGCCTTCGGCGGACATGTAGTTCCAGTCCAGCATGGGGCGGGTGGGCAGGTCGCGCACGCCGCGCCATTTGGCGTGGAAGTAGAGTGAATCGGGCTTCCAGGTCCAGGGCGCGGTGGTCACCGCGCCGGACAGGCTTACGGAGGACTTGGAATGGTTGGTCACCGAGAGGACCGCCTTCTGCTGGAAGGGCATGACCCAGTGGCTGTAGAGCGTCTTGCCGTCGGCGGCCACACCGCAGGACAGCGATTGGAACGGGTTGACGCCCGGCGCGGTCCCGAAAAAGTCACCAAGCGGCGCAATGACGGCGGGGGCGTTTCCGTCAAAGGCGATTTCGAGCACGGACCCGCGCAGCGCGTCGGGCAGGTCGGCCGCATCGGCCTTGCAGGTAATCCCGTAGACCGCGGCAGGCCCCAAAAGGTCAAGCGTCTGCGCCTCGCCCGGCGCCAGCGAAACCTCGTAGTCCGTCGGCACGGCGTTTTCCGGCAACTTTGCGGCCGTCTCGGGCGCTTCCAGCGCTTTGGCGGCGGACTCAATCTGAGGTTTGAGCCTTTCGGCCAGCTTGGCGGAATAGGACTCGACCATGGTGCCGGGGGCGTAGGTGCGGTAGTTAATCTGGTAGTAGATGTCGAACTTGCTGACCGTGACCTTGCAGTGCTTCCCGTAGGGGATGGGCAGATAGCTGCTCCAGCCTTTGGACAGCGACACGGCAATGGGCTTGACGAACGGCTGGACGCGCCCGTCAAGCATCTGCTCCAACGACAGCTCCACGGCAGGCTTGTCCGCGCCGTCAATATAGATGCGCACGATGCCACCCTCGTTGGCGTTGGCCGACCAGAACCGAACAATGGCACCGGGCCCGTCGGCATCCATCAACACGAATTCCTCGCCCGATGCGCCCTTTTCCTTGCGCAGATACTGCCCGCGGTCGCCGTTGGCGAACCAGTTCTTTTCGGTCAGCACCTTCGGGTCGGTCGAATTCCGGTCGTAACTGGAGAACTGCTTCGTGATATACGCCGGACCGGGCGCCACGGCCAGCCAGTCCAGGCTCGTCATTTCCTTCAGCAGCGAATCCATGGTCACGCTCTGTGCCCCGGCAAGCGGCGCGCACAGCACTGTGGCAATCGCGGCGACCCACAAATATCCACGCATGGCAAATCTCCTCGTGCGGTTCGGTTGCAGCCTGCCGCTCATGGTAGCCAAAGCGGCAGGGCAAGGCAATATCTAAAAATGTGATCAAGACAGTGCGCTCCGCTTTGCTGAGCGCATTCTACGGCTTCACGGAGAAATCCAGGGGGGAATGCTATAATGTGTTGTCAGGCAAAGGACACGAAATATGAGTCAGCCCATTACACGCGGGGAGGCGCTGGCCTTTCAGGCCCGATGGCGCGCCGTGAATGCGCACCAGAAGGAGGAACTGCGTCGTGCCACGCCAGACGAAAAACTGCAGGCGGCCGACATGCTGATGCGGTCGGTGGACGGGATGGGGTGGCGGAGCGCCCTTGCTGAAGACGACTGGCACGAGCACGAACTCTGGAACGAACTGCGGAAGAGGCTCCATGGCTGACACACCGCAACCGCAGTCTCTCTCCACTGTTGCCTGCGCAATCGCCCGCTGGTTGCAGGCGGACTCTGTGCCCTTCGTCCTCATCGGCGGCATGGCCGTGTCCCTGGCCGGCCGTCCCCGGGTCACCCAGGACATTGACGTCCTGGCAAGCGTGAATGAAGAAGGCTGGGCAGACTTCGTCGCATCGGGCGGGCGACATGGCTTTCTGCCACGCATCGCCGACCCTGTCGCCTTCGCCCACGACACCCGCGTGCTCCCGCTGCGGCATGAAACGTCGGGCATTGATGTGGACATTGTGCTTGCGGGCATGCCCTTTGAGGAGGACATCGTCGCCAATGGCCATCCTGTCACCGTCGGGGACGGCCAAGTTCGCCTCCCCCGCACAGAAGATCTCATCATCATGAAGGCCGTGGCGCGAAGGCCGAAGGATATTGCCGACATTGAAGGGTTGATCGACATGGCGGACCGTATCGACTGGGACTATGTCAGCCACTGGACGCTTCAGTTTGCCGAGGCCCTTGAGACACCCGAAATCCAGGCGACCATCGACATGCTGCGCCTCCGGAAGGGGTAGATGTTTGTGGTCCGCAGGGGTGGTCGGCGAAGCTGACACACCATCCCCGCAGGCCGGTTCCCGCGTTTATTGTCCCGTGGGCGGCTCTGGTAGAATGCGGCATGGTCTTCTGGGAGTTCTCTATATGAAGAAAGTGATGCTATTCATGGCAGGCTTGCTGATTTTTCCGCGCATACTGGCGGCGCAGGTCCCCGATGTCAACGCGCTGCTGGGCGAAAACTGGTACGGTCTGTACATGAACGGGCAGAAAGCCGGGTATTCGCTGAACAAAGTGTCGCGGGACGACAAGAAGCGCATCCATGTGGTGGAGGACGCGAAGTTTCACGTGTCCATGTCGGGCACGAAGCAGGACATGCACATTTTTTCCGACCGCTGCTATTCCGAAGACGGGCGGCTCATTGAAATCATGTCCGAGGTGACGGACCCGGCGCAGAAGTCGCGCTTTCACGCGGTGGTCAACGGCGAGGAAATGGTGCTGACCAGCACGGTCGGCGGCAGCGCGGTGGAAAAGACCTTCCCCCGGCCGCAGGAGTCGCTGATGGACTCGCTGCGCAACGCCAACTGGGCGCGGCAGCATCCGCAGGTGGGCGACGTGGTGAATTTCAGCGTCTTCGAGCCGCTGTACCAGCAGGAGGTGTCGGGGATCAGCCGGATTATCGACATCGAAGAGCGGGTGCTCAACGGCATCACCACTAAGGTCTACAAAATACGCACGGCCATCGACCTGATGGCCATCGACTCGGTCTCCTATGTGAGCGAGCACGGCGAGACGCTGGAGGAGCAGATCGCCAACAGCATCACCATGCGGCTCGAGCCGGAGCAGGTGGCCAAAGACGTCACCTACAGCAACGACGTGATCATCTCCAATGCGGCCATGGTCGACATGCCCATCGATGACCCGCGCACACGCACCGCACTGCGGCTGGCCCTGCGCGGTCCCGTGACCGGGAAACTGCTTTTCAACGACGACCGCCAGCGCATGACCGCCGAGGGCGATCACGTCGATTTCCGGTCGCGCACCGTGCCCATGGAGGGATTCACCGCGGCGCAGTTGCCCGTGACCGATGAGAAGGTGCTTCCCTACGTGAAGCCCACACAGTTCATCCAGAGCGACCATGCAAAACTCATCGCGCAGGCGAAGGAAATCGCCGGCGAGGAAAAGGACGCGCTCGCCGTTTCCACCAAACTCTGCGACTGGGTGTACAAGAACGTGCGCAACATCTATTCGGCGCGGCTGTCCAATGCACTGGAAGTGCTGGAGCATCTGGAGGGCGACTGCACCGAGCACAGCGTGCTCTTCATCGGCCTGGCCCGCGCCGCAGGCCTGCCCGCGCGCGAGGTGGCGGGGCTGATCTACATTTCCGGCAAGCCCGGCGGCTTCTATTTCCACCAATGGGCCACGGTGTGGGTGGGCCGGTGGATAGACGTTGACCCCACCTTCAACCAGCCCCAGGCCGATGTCACGCACATCAAGCTGGTAGAGGGCGACCTGTTCCAGCAGGCGCGCATCATCCCCGTGATCGGCAACCTGAAGGTGGCGGTGCTGCCGGACGCCACGGACGACATTTTTTCCAAGCCCGCAGAGGAAACACCCGACGCGGCACCGACGACACCGGCGGCCGTTCCGGCTCCTGTCTCGGCGCCGGTGCCCGCACCGACACCGGCAGCAACGGCTGCACCAGCAGAAACGGCACCTCCGCCGGCGCCTGCATCAGCGGCGGAGAAGTAGGCTTTAGACTTTGTCTGCTTTCGCCCGGCCACTGCATACAGCCCCCCAGCGCGGCACTGCCCACAACCACACCTCGATGCATCGGAAAGGTTCTTGGCTCTTGGCGGCGAAACAGCCTGTCACTCTTGCCGGCTTCGCGACCATGACTAACCCATCGCCTGACAATGAGTTGACCCTGGCCAGCCAAGAAGTGCGAAAGTTTCTTCTTGTGCCTCATAAAAACGGACCGATAAGCTGCCAAAGGCCAGAGGCGCCGCACCCATGAGCACCGCGCGGCATTGTGATTAGACCCGGAGAGATAAGGGTCATTGCGCGCTTTGCAGTGGCCCGCCTGCAGTGGCACAATCACCGGATTGTTGCTTTGACGGTTCTTCGGGTTCTCCTCCAACAGAAAGTGACGGACATGAACAATCGATCGACAGGGACCGCGGGATGGGTGATGGTGGCGCTGGTGTGCGCGCTGGGGTTGTGCTGCTGTGGGTTTGCCGAGGACTTGGGTGGGCCGCACGCGGTGCCGACGCCGGAACAGATCCTGTGGCAGGATGCCGAACTGGGCATGTTCATCCATTTCGCGCCGAACACCTGGCAGGACGCGGAGGGGGACCAGGGCACTACGCCGCTCGACAAGATCAATCCGGAAAAGCTGGACACGGACCAGTGGGTGCGCGTCGCCGAAAGTCTGGGCGCCAAGTACATCGTGTTTGTGGTGAAGCATGTCGGCGGGTTCTGCATGTGGCAGACGGGAACAACCGAATACTCCATCAAGAACACGGCGTGGCGCGGCGGCAAGGGCGACGTCCTGGCGGACCTGAGCGCCTCCTGCAAGAAGCGCGGCATGAAACTCGGCCTGTACCTGTGCCCCCGCGACGATCATTTCGGGGCCGGTGATTCGGGCAAATGCGCGACGCCCGAAAAGCAGGCGAAATACGCCGAACTGTACCGGCAGCAGCTGACGGAGGTGCTTTCAGGGTACGGCGACATGTTCGAGATCTGGCTCGACGGCGGCAATGTGGTTGAGTTTGGGGACATCCTTCAGAAACACGCCCCCCATGCGATGGTCTTCCAGGGCAAGTATGCCACCATAAGGTGGGTGGGCAACGAGGACGGCCTGGCGCCCTATCCCGCGTGGAACTGCACCACGAAGGCGGCCGCCTCGGGCGGCGGTGCGACTGCGGCCGACAGCACGCCCTTTGGCGATGTGTGGCTGCCGAGCGAGTGCGACGTGTCGCTGCGGCGCGACTGGTTCTGGAACACGAAAAACGAGAAGACCATCAAGCCGGTGGACAAACTCATGGACATCTACTGCCGGTCCGTGGGCCGCGGCGCGGTACTGCTGCTGAACCTGACGCCCGACACGACAGGACTCATCCCCGAGGCCGACGCGAAGCGCGCTGCGGAATTCGGCGCCGAGATTAAGCGGCGCTTTGAGTCGTCATTGGCCTCCACGGCGGGTGACGGAAACACGCTTGAAATGGGCCTTACGGCGCTGCGCCCGGTGGACCACACCATCCTCATGGAGGACATCTCGCAAGGCGAGCGCGTGCTGGAGTATGTCATCGAGGCGCAGGTCAACGGCGAGTGGAAGGAGGTCGTGAAGGGGACGGCCATCGGCCACAAGAAGATCGACCAGTTCGCGCCGGTGGAGTCGGGTCGGTGGCGCTTCCGCTGCCTCAAATCAAACGGCCCGGTTTCGGTCAGCAAGTTCGCCGCTTACAGCGTGGGCGGGAAATAGTCAACACTGCATGCGCTGAAATATGGACGGCTTGCCGGCCGTGTATCTCAATGTTCGGCAGGCCCACCCACCGCAGTATCCGCTTCCCGGGGCAGTTCAACGGTCTTGGGCAATCCTTTGGAGAGCATCTCCGCTTGCGTGAGTTTCCAGAGTTCGCGGCCGCCCGATTCCCCGGGGAAAGCGATGTACTCATATTCTTCCGGGTAGAAGTCTGCAACAGAGATTATTCCATTTTTATCAGAGGTCGCGAGAGGTCCGTCGCATTTGCCGCAGGGGTAGACTGCAAGCATTCCCGTTAACAGCCCTTTCCCGACTGGCTTGCTGTCACGCAGCACGTTGAATTCCAAAGGCATGCGCACCCACCGATGAAGAACCACGATGGTTTCTTCCGAAGGCAGCCGTGCGATAATGGCATCGGTGTCAGGGTTGCTGTAAGGCTTGGGAGTCACTACGCCAAATCGGTTTTTCCGGACCTCAATGAGATACTCCACATCCGCATCCCTGATGTCGGCGCGTCCATCACGGTCGCTCACGCGACTGCCATAGTCCTCAATTGCCGATGCCACGCCGCAATGCCCCTCGATGACTTTGAAGGCGCCGTGGGTGAATTCCACCCCAGGCATGGGCGCCCCGGTCTCATCCAGAAAACGCAGGGAGCGTTTGCCGGGTTTGCGAAAGACAACGTTGAGGCGGAGCTCTTTGCCCGATTCAAGTTCCACCCGCGCACCACGGCCAAGGTCAAGTGTCTTTGTCGCAGGATTTTCGGCAACCGTATCACTGCTTCCGGGCCAGGCAAATTCGTTGGAACGGATGGGGGCATAGCCTTCGGCCTCAAAATAGAGATGCTGGACATAGAGATGCAGGGCGGCATCAACCTGCTTGATCTGTTGGTCTATCCATGCGCGCGTCAGCGGAATGGAGACCCCGGAGCCCTGGACAGGCAACGCCACCGTCTGAACCCCACCCCAAGGGACGATAGTGAGTTTTGCAGTTGTGGGTATTACCGGCTGCCCCGATTCGTCCGCAAAAAACAAACGCAGCACCGGTTGGTTTGACCCGGCCGGGGTCTGCACCTCCTCGGCAAGAGAAGCCATTGGCAAGGACGCGCAAAAGACTGCCAACACTGCCAACAGTGAAGGTGTCCTGCGAGAAGTCATTGCCATGCCCTTTCCTTGTCGGGTTGTGCTCAACCCCCGTTTGCGACGCCGCGCATGTTTCATTTTACCCACTTCACCCCCATTTCATAAACTCCATGCCCGCCTTAACCCGCTCCCGCTTGTAGTATAATGTATTCAATTGATCAGGCATGTTCCCTGCCGGACGGCCCGCGCGCGCATCCCAAGCAGGTTTTGGGGCAGAAAGGCGCACATGACAAAGAGAATCGTATGGATTCTGGAATTCATGCCGCCAGCGCTGTGCCTGTTGCTTGCGCTTATCCCGCAACCGGCGGCCAATGCCGCCGATGTCACTGCGCCGACGGGAACGATTGTCATAAACAACAACCATTTCGCCTCGAACACGCCCAATGTCACCCTGGCACTGAGTTGGGATGACGGCGTGGGCGGTTCGGGCGTGACACGCATGCGCTTCAGCGATGATGGCATGCACTGGTCGGCCTGGGAGGTGCCTGTCGCCATGCGGCCCTATACGCTGCCGGGCGCGGACGGATACAAAGTGGTGCGGGTCCAGTATTTGGACCGGGCGAACAACCATTCGGCGGTGTTCAGTGATTACATACGGCTGGACACCACGCCGCCGACGGGCAGCATCGTCATCAACGGCGGCGCACCGGTCGCGACCGACGCGGTGGTCACCCTGGACCTGGCCTGGTCGGACGGGGCGGGCTCGGGCTCGGGCGTGTCGCGCATGCGCTTCAGCGATGACGGCGCGCACTGGACGGCCTGGAAGGCCCCTGCGGCAGCGCCCGCCTACGTCCTGCCGATGTCGGACGGATACCACACGGTGCGGGTGCAGTACGCGGACGGCGCGGGCAATTACTCTGCCGTGTGCAGCGACTACATCAGGTTGCACCTGCCCCCCCGTCCCGTGGAGATGATTCCGGTGGCGGCGGGCACCTTCACGATGGGAAACAGCGGCGTCGGAGACGATGCGGCGGTCGGGCAGCCCGATGAGTTCCCGGCGCATGCGGTGGCCCTGTCGGCCTGCGAGATGGGGAAATACGACGTGACGAACGGGCAGTACTGCGAGGTGCTGAACTGGGCGTTGGGGCAGGGGTATCTGAAAGACCGCAGCGGCGCCGCCTGGACGGGCGAGGGGGACATTTGCGCGGGCGCTGATTTGCAGCCCGTCGTTTTCATCACGTCAGCCGACTGCAACATCGAGTTCGCGGGCGGCGTCTTCTCGCCAAAGCTGCGGGCCTGTCTTTCCTCCTCGGGAGACTGCACGATGGACGCGCATCCGGCGGTGCGGATGTCCTGGTACGGTGCGGCCGCGTTCTGCAACTGGCTGAGCCAAATGCAGGGGCTCACACCCTGCTACGACATGACGGCACCGGACTGGCCGCTGACAACGGCGCCGCCGACCCCGGGCGGATACCGCCTGCCAACAGAGGCCGAGTGGGAGTGTGCGGCGGCGTGGGACGGGACGAGGCACTGGATCTACGGGTATACGTCAGACACGTTTGCCGGAAGGGCCCGCGTCAATTATTACGACGGCGATCCGGACTTCGTGAATCCGCTCGGTCTGATCACGATGCCCTACACCTCTCCGGTGGGATGGTACAACGGGCTGAACACAAGCCCAAACGGCAATGTGGCGACGCTGAACAGCGCGAGCCCCGCCGGGTGCTATGACATGAGCGGCGAGGTTTGGGAGTGGTGCGGAGACTGGTATGCCGACACGTACTACAGCGGCGGCGCGGTGACGAATCCGACGGGGCCCGTTTCGGGATCGGACCGTGTGCTTCGGGGCGGCAGTTGGGGCCACGGCGGCATCTACGGCAACGGTTGCCGCACCGCCGGGCGCGGGTACAACGACCCACAGGCCGCGGGCGACGGCATCGGGTTCCGCATCGCCAGGTAACTGCCGTCATCCGGATTCCGTTCGGTTGAGTGATGCCATGCTGAATTCACCGGCCACAATGGGTAATATGTCGGTGCGAGCTTGAAAAACGCAATGGCCCGACGGTGAGTCCATGGTGTTTGTTTTCAGACAAGATGGAGCTGTCTTGTGATCGTTCGTCATTTTCCCGAACTCTGTGAGGTTTCCCCAAATGAGTGAATTCACATCAGGTCCGTTGAATCAACGGTCAAACCCACCCATGAAGCGCCGCCATTTCCTTGGCGGCATGCTGACGGTTGCGGTGTCGGCATCGCTGGCCCCTTCGGCACCGGCGCAGACGACGGCGGTGGACGCTCCGCGCAAGATACGGCTCGGGGTGATTGGCTGCGGCGGGCGCGGGGCCTGGATTGCGGGCCTCTTCAACAGGCATGGCGGCTACGAGATGCACGCCGTGGCGGACTATTTCCAGCCGGTGGCGGACGCCTGCGGCGACGCGCTGGGCGTGGACAGGACCCGGCGCTTTTCGGGCCTGTCGGGTTTTCAGAAACTGATCACGAGCGGCGTGGAGGCGGTGGCCTGCGAGACGCCCCCCTATTTTATTCCGGAGCACGCGCAGGCCGCGGTGGAGGCGGGGCTGCATGTGTACATGGCCAAGCCCGTGTCGGCTGATGTTCCGGGCTGCCTGCGGGTCCAGGCGGCGGGTGCGCTGGCAACACAGAAGAAGCTTTGCTTCCTGGTCGATTACCAGATGCCGACCGACCCGGTGAACATCGAGGTGCGCAAACGCATTCTGGACGGCGACCTCGGACCACTGGCGCAACTGGTCACCCGCGGCACCGGCGGCGGCTGTCCCGACCCGCCCAAGACGGGCAATCTGGAGGATCGGCTGCAGAAACTAATCTGGGTGAACGACATTGCGATGGGGTGCGACTATCTAGGCAATTTCGACATTCACGCCATCGACGCGGCGCTCTGGGTGGCCGGAAAACGTCCCGTGGCGGCGTCGGGCGCGTCGCGCATCTGCCGGGTCGCGCCGCAGGGGGACAGCCACGACGTGTGCTCGGTGGTTTACGAATATGAGGACGGTCTGGTGCACAACCATTTCGGACAAGCCCTGCCCAACGGACTGGAGGGTGAACTGAGCTGCCGCGTTTTTGGGCAGAGGGCCAACGCCCTGATCAACTACTGGGGAAAGGCCTGGGTGAAGGGCGGAGACAAGCCCTATGACGGCGGGGAGGTGGCCGACCTCTACGAGAGCGGCGCCAACCGAAACATCGCCGCGTTTCACGCCGAGGTCACGGAAGGGCGTTTTGACAATCCCACATGCCAGCGCGCCGTGGACGGGGCGTTGACCTGCATCCTTGGGCGCGAGGCCGCCAGCCGCAAGGTGCGGCTCACGATGGAAGAATTGATTCGCGAGAACAAAAGGCTTGAGGTGGACCTGACGGGGTTGAAGGCGTGAGTGGAATGAGCCGTCCATATTCCGGGGAGAACGGCCGTTGAAAACGTTCACGGTTTGGACCCTAACCTTATTGGTTACGCTGTTCGGCTTCGTTCCGCCTTCCCATGCGGAGACCGAGCCAGCGCGCCTGGCTGGTGCGTTCTGGTGGATGTCTGCGGCGGACGCGCAGCGTTCCCAGGAAGCGTGGCGGACGGAACTGGACCAGATGCAGGCGTTGGGCATGGACCTGCTGATCATTTCGGTGGCCGGTGTCCCGGACACGCCGGCGGCAGGGCCGGACAGCCCGAAGGCTGAACCGCTGAAAGGATTCTTTGACGAGGCCGACCGCCGGGGACTGCGCATTTTCATAAACACCGAGTCCATGGCGAACTGGTGGGGCGAGACAGACGCCGCGCCGGAGCTTGCGCGGGCGGAAAAATACATCGGCAACCTGGCAGCGCTTTACAGGGCGCACAAGTCGTTTCACGGCTGGTATGTGCCCTATGAGCTGTACATGTTTTGGGGGCGGCAGGAGGAGCTTGTCCAAACGCTCTACCGCGAAGTGGCGAAGCGCTGCAAAGCGGCCGTCGACAAGCCGGTGCTTATCTCGCCCTTCTTCATCCTGGACCAGGCGCAGAAGCTGGGCAGTTTTCAGTGGGCGTCGGCGGAGGAATATGAGGCCTTCTGGACGGGCGTGTTGCGCCAGGCCCCCGTCGACATTGTGGCGCTCCAGGACAGCGGCGAACATCTGTCCTGCTACACGCTGGAAGAGCGTAAACCCTTTTTCATGGCCATGAAAGCCGCCTGCGCCGCCACGGGAAAGACCTTCTGGGCCAATATCGAGAGTGGCGAACTGGAGGTCAAGTCGTCCGACGACTATGTGGCGCGCTTCGGACTGAAGACCCCCGTCAACGATCCCAGCACAGGCCCGTCCTGGAGAGCCGTCCCGGCGTCCAAATTCAAAGAGAAACTCCAGTTCGCCGGGGAATTCACCGTCACGGCCATTACCTGGGGGTATCAGGAATTCATCAGACCCGCATCCAAGCCCGATGCCCAAACGGTCTATGAGGCTTACCTGGCACTGGGTCTGTCGAAGCGCTGACCTTCGCCGGTTGGGCTGAAATTCCGGCGCCGCATGATGAATATCGTCCCAAGGCCGATGGACACGGCAGCCACAGCCAGACCAAACAGGCCCGCCACGGGCACGGGCGGAGCGGGTTGGGCAAGGGTGAAGATGGGGCTGTCCACGGAGGTTACCGCGTCCGACGCGGTACACACGTAGAGACCCTCCGAGTCTGCCACCACCGGATTGACCACGAGCGTGGCCGCGTTGGCGCCGGGAATGGGGTCAAAGGCCTTGCCGCCCTGTAAGACGCCTTCCTTCCGCCACTGGTAGGTCAGCGAACCGACAGCGCCCGCCACCGAAACGGAGATTTCCACCCGTCTGCCGATCATGCTGTGGATATACGTGTCACTCACGGCATTCACGGCCAGCCTGCAGTTGTCCTGCACTGTCACGGTGCGCAGCACCGTGTCGGCGAAATTGCCCGAGCCGTCGATCACGTCGTAGGCGATTGTCCAGGTGCCGAGACCGAGGAATGCGGATGGGGGCAGTCCGGATACGAAGACGCTGCCCGTAAGGTCGCCCCAGCAGGCGTCATTGGCCGTGGCGCCCGCGTCGGCGTATGTCTGGCCGCAGTCCAGCGTCACATCGGCCGCTCCAATCAGGGTGATCACCGGCTTGACGGAGTCCGTCACATAGACCGAGCGCACGACTTCGGTGGCACTGTTGCCGTTGCCGTCATCCGCGTCGTAGGTGACGGTGTACACACCGAGGATGGCCGGGTTCACCGTATCACCGCCGACCGTCACGGGTAGGCTGCCCGCGCACAAATCGTCGGCCGTTGCGCCCGCGTCGGTGTATGCCGTACCCCATTCCACGATGGCCGTGGCGTAGCCCCGGAGTGTGATGACCGGTCTGGTCGTGTCCACCACATGGACCGTGCGCATAACCTCGGTTGCATTGTTGCCGCTGCCGTCGCTCACGTTGTAGCGAACGGTGTAGGTGCCCGGCGTGTTCACATCCACTGGATTGGTGACTGCAATGCTGCCGCTAATGTCACCCGCGCAGCTGTCGTCGGCCGTCGCGCCCGCATCGGCGTAGGACGTGTGGCACTGCACGGCGACCGTGGCGGCGCCCAGAAGCGTGAGGCCCGGCGCTGTTGTGTCCACCACATTCACCGTGCGGGCGACCTCGACGGCGCTGTTGCCGTTGCCGTCGTTTGTGTTGTAGCGGACAGTATAGGTGCCCGGCGTGTTCACATCCACCGGATTGTTGACCACGATAAAGGCCGTCCTGTCACCCGCGCAACTGTCGTCGGCCGTGGCGCCCGCATCCAAATAGGTGTCCCCACACTCAATCGTTATCGCGGAGGAGCCAACCGCCGTGACCGCGGGCCCCGTCGTGTCCGCCACCGTCACAACACGCGACGCCGGCGCGGCGCTGTGCCCAATGCCGTCGTTCGCCGCGTAGGTCAGTGTGTAGGCACCAGGCGCGTTTGTGTTTACGGTCCCGCTGGTCGTGACCGGCACACTGCCGGCACAGGCATCGATTGCCGTGGCGCCCGCATCCGTGTATACCAGGCCGCACTCCGCAACTATTGCAGAGGAGCCGGCCACCGTGATCACGGGCCCTGTCGTGTCCGCCACCGTTACAACACGCGACGCCAGCGCGGCGCTGTGCCCATTGCCGTCGTTCGCCGCGTAGGTCAGCGTGTATGCACCAGGCACGCTCGTGTTTACGGTCCCGCTGGTCATGACCGGCACACTGCCGGCACAGGCATCGAATGCCGTGGCGCCCGCATCCGTGTATACCAGGCCGCACTCTGCAACTATTGCGGAGGAGCCGGCCACGGCAATCGCGGGTGCCGACGAATCCGCCACCGTCACCACCCGCGACACCGACGTGGCGCTGTTGCCGTGGCCGTCGTTCGCCGTGTAGGCCAGCGTGTATGTGCCCGGTCTTCCCGTGTTTACTGTTCCGTTGGTCGTGACCGGCACACTTCCGGCACAGGTATCGGTTGCTGTGGCCCCCGCATCAGTGTAGGGACTGCCGCATTCCACGGTGACCGGCGTGCTGCCCAGCCGCGTGATAACCGGCCGCCGGGTGTCCTTCACATTGACGATGCGTGTGACTTCCGCGGCATTGTGCCCGTTGCCGTCGTTCGCGTTGTACTTCAAAGTGTAGGCACCGACAACTCCGGTGTTCACCGTGCCGGTCTGTGTCACCGTTCGGCTACCCGTGCAGGCATCAGTTGCCGTGGCACCCGCATCCGTGTAGGTCAGGCCGCATTCCAGCGACGTCACGGAAGACCCGTTTAGCGTGATTGTCGGGGGCAGAGTGTCCGTGACGTTGACGACGCGCGTGACTTCCACGGCACTGTTGCCGTTGCCGTCGCTAACGTTATAGCGCACCGTGTATGTCCCGGGGGTGTTCACATTCACGGGATTGGCGACCATGATGCCGGCGGTGATATTGCCGGCACAGTTGTCGGTGGCCGTCGCACCCGCATCAGTGTAGGGGGTGTGGCATTCCACCGTGGCCGGTGTGGAACCCAGCAGGCTGATGACCGGAAGCGTGGTGTCAACGGACGCATACGTCGCGTAACGCCACATGTCGCTGATATTGTTGCTTGTGCCGGCGGCATCAAGGGCCAAGCCGCCAAAAAGCCAGAGGCCGCCCGATGCGTCGACCCACGGGACTGAGCCTTCCCGGGCACCGGGAATGTTGCCCGCTGCGGGCAACCCCAGCGTTCCGTAGGTTCCCCGCTGTCCAACCGTTGAGGAGCCGCTCATCCACGCCCAGCTCCCTGTTGCCGGGTCGCATTTCCAAAGGTCGTTCATGTCTCCGGAGCCGCCCGAACTGTCAACGCCTTACCCGCCGAAAAGCCACAGTGCGCCTGATGCGCCAGTCCACGATACCATCCGAACGCGCGCGCCGGGCGTGTTGCCTGGGGCGGGTGTGCCCAGTGTTCCGTAGGTTCCCCGCTGGTTGTTTATGGAGGAGCCGTTCATCCAGGTCCAGTTCCCGGTTGGCGGCTCATATTTCCACAGAGCGCCGAGGTAACCGGCGCCGCCGTCGGCGGCGTAGCCATAGCCGCCGAAGAGCCACAGGCAGCCCGAAAGGTCGGTCCATGAAACGGCATATGCACACCCGCCGGGCGTGTTGGCCGCCCCCGGTGTTCCGAGTGTGCCGAAGACCCCGCTTTGGTTCCCCAAGAACGAACCCTTCATCCACGTCCAGCAACCAGAGGTCGGATCGTATTTCCACAGGTCGTGAAGATAGCCGTGGGCTCCGGCATAGCCCATGCCGCCGAAGAGCCATAGACTGCCCGCCGCATCGGTCCAAGACAGCGCGCCTTCGCGTGCTCCGGGCGTGTTTCCCGCCGCGGGCGTTCCCATGGTGCCGAAGGTTCCTGTTTGACCGGTTGAAGAAGCCCCTTTCATCCATGTCCAGTTGCCTGTGCCGCGGTCATACTTCCAGAGGTCATTCAGCACGTCGGCGTTTCCCGAAGCGCCATAACCGGTGCCGCCGAACAGCCACAGGTTGCCCCCGCTGTCAGTCCAGGAGGTTGGTAATCGGCGCGCTCCGGGCGTGTTGCCGGACGCCGCAATGCCCAGCGTGCCGTAGGTGCCGACTTGGTTCGTGATCGTGGAACCCTTCATCCACGTCCAGTTGCCGGTGCCCGGATCATAGTTCCAGAGGTCGTTCAGACTGCCCATATTCGATGCGTCTCTGCCGAAGCCACCAAAGAGCCAAGACTTTCCCGAGGGATCCCTCCACGAACTGGACTCATAACGGGAGCTGGGCAAGTTGCCCGGCGCGGGTGTTCCCTGCGTGCCGCAAACCCCCGCCAGACCGCCGGTTGACGGCCCCTTCATCCATATCCAGGCCGTTGTTTGGGTGCAATCATCTGCCGCGGCACGCCAGACCGGCCCGCCCGTGATAACGAGTCCCCCGATGAAGAAGAATACTCCTGCCCAAACTCTCGTCATACCCCGTTGACACATGACTTACCCTCCATGATGGAAGGGTTGCGCACATCCGCACCGCGAGTCACTTCCGGTGACAAACCGGCGCGGTGCAAAATCCTTGCCCGTCAGCCATGGGCAGTGTACAGGCAAAGGACTGTCACGTCAAGACCCTATTTCCATGCCGCATATGCGCGCGTTCCGAACAGGTGTGCGTTGCGAAAGACCTGCTGGAGTAGGAGCAGGCTGTGTTGTTCCTCAAAGACTATATTTTCATCTTCGCGCGCCACGCCTCGGCGGCCTGCCGCAGGCGGGCGGTCACTTCGGGCTGGGCGTCGGCGAGATTTCCGGTTTCGCGGGGGTCGGCGACAAGGTCGCTTAGGCGCACGCCGTTGGCCGGTTCGGGTTCGCCGAGAACCTGGCCCTTCAGCACCAGTTTCCACCGGCCTTCGCGCACGGCCGTCTGTTCACCGTACTCCCAGAAGAGCGGACGTTCCGGCCATGCCGCATTGCCGGTCAGCGCGGGCAGGAGGTCCACGCCGTCGAGTTCGTACCTGCCGGGGTCGCCGCCCGCGGCGCGGAGGAAGGTGGGAAACACGTCCATCGCGATGGCGGGCCGGTCCGTGACCTGTCCCGCCTGGATGCGGTTCGGCCAGCACATCAGGCCCGGCACGCGGATGCCGCCTTCATAGAGGCTGAACTTGTGCCCCTTGAATCCGCCAGAGGAGCCGCCCTCGAAGGGTTCACGCCTGCCGTCAAGCCAGTTGCGCGTTTCGCGCGAGGGGCCGTTGTCGCTCATGAAGAGGATGCAGGTGTTGTCGTAGACGCCCTGCCGCTTGAGTTCGCGCACCGCCCGCCCCACGCCGTCATCGACGGCGGAAAGCATGGCGGCCGTCACTTGCCGCTCCGCGGGCAGATGGGCGAAACGGTCCATGTACTCCTTCGGCGCGTGCATGGGGTAGTGCGGCGCGTTGAACGCCACGTGCATAAAGAAGGGGGCCTTGCCCCGGCTGGAACGGCGCACGAACTCCGTCGCATGGTCGGCGATGAGTTCGGTGAAGTATTTGCCGTTCTCCCAGACTTCCTGGCCGTTGTGCCATAGGTCATGAACGGGGTCATGCTTGTCGTTCATCCCCCAGTAGAAGATGTGCGAGTAATAGTCGATGCAGCCGGCGAGAAAATTGAAGGACTCGTCAAAACCGCGTTTGTCGGGCCGGAATTCGGGTGCCGCGCCGAGGTGCCATTTGCCGAAAAGACCCGTGCGGTAGCCCAGCGGCTTGAGCGCCTCGGCCAGCGTGGGCGTGTCCAGCGGCAGGCCCGGCGTGGCGCGGTCACCGCCGAGAATCTGGCGCACCCCCGCGTGGCAGGGATAGCGGCCCGTGAGCAGCGCCGCCCGTGACGGGGAGCAGACGGGGGAATTGGAATACCAGCTCCTGAAACAAACGCCCTGTGCCGCGAGGGCGTCAAGATGCGGCGTTTGCAAATCCTTCGCGCCCAGGCAGCCGAGATCGCCAAAGCCCTGGTCGTCGGTCAGAAAGATGACGAAGTTCGGCCGGGACGCCCCGGGGCCTGCGCCTGCCCTGTGGATCGTGGTGCAGCCGCCCAGTGCCGCCGCACCCGCCGCCAGCGCGGCGCGGCCCAGAAAGTCCCGGCGCGACAGCTTCATGGCCCCGCCTACCTTCCGCGCATCTGGCCCGCGCCCACGCTAAAATTGATCGGCGTGAGCTGGTTCAGCAGCGACCCGCCAAAGCCGTGGGAGAAGCCGATGGCGAAGAGGTTGAACATTTGGTAGAACAGAATGGTGCCGAAGATGCCCCCGGTGAAGGTGAACACCATGAGCCACACATTGGGCAGATGGATCAGGGAGAAGCAGGCGGAGGTGCAGAGCACGGCCTTCATCAGGTCGGCCCGCGACCGTTCAACCGGGAAGGCCCGGCCGAAGAGCACGCCGAAGTAGCTGGCGAAGATGAACTGCTGCACCCAGCCCCAGGTGACATAGCCGGACCATTGCCCGCCGATTTTCAGCGGCTGCAGGAGCACGTGGAGCCGCTCGGCCGAGGGCTCGCCGCGCAGACGGATGTAGTGCCAGTTCTCCAGCGACGCCCGGAAGGGTTCCAGCGCGAACTGGAAGAAGAGGTTGAACAGCACCACGAACACCAGCACGCCGATCAGGAAGGCCGCGATAAAGCGGACGCTGTTCGCAAAGTTGTCGAGCCGCACCATGAACGGAATGGCGATGAAAAACCACGCGAGGTCGATGACGCACAGCAGGAACAGGATGAACCCGAGCTTGCCGCCGAAAGACGCGTAGTGCGACGCGTAGCGCTCGTCGATTTCCTTCGAGAAGTTGAACGCCGCCGAGACGTAGAGGAGCGTCATCGCCGCCATCACCGCCGCCACGCAGCGCCAGTGCTTGATCATCAGCGGAGGCTGGCCGTCGCGGCCCACATAGTAGCGCAGCGGGTTGCCCAGCCCGCGAAACTCCCAGAAATACCAGCCCAGCGCGTTCCACTGCTGGTGCGGCTGCAGGAAGACGGGGCCGTCGGTGCGGCTGTGCACGATGGGTGACAGGATGAACATCCACAGCACGGCCGGCACACCCACCACCCCGCGAAACAGCTTGGTGCCCGACTTGTCGAGCCAGTACTCGCACCACACCACCGACAGCGTGACCAGGAAAAAGATCACCGCCTCCAGGAAATAGGCGCGGCGGATGCTCTTGAGCCGATCTTCGGGCACCACGCCGCGGCGGGCGATGAGCCCCGCATCATTGGGCAGCTCGATTCGGGTGAAACAGCGTTTGACGCCTTCGAGAAAGGGGACGGTGTCTGTGGCGGGCATGGGTGCTTCCTGCGGGTTGTGCAAAAGGGTCAATCGGGAACGCGCTGGATGCGCGCATCGGTGAAGATGTCGGCCTCGTCGCAACTGGTGCTCGAAAACTCGGAGACAATCGCGCCCTCCGGCCCGGCCTTGAACCAGTGCAGCGTGTCCGGCGCGATGGTGTGCTGATCGCCGGGCCGCAGCACGATTTCATGAAACACGGTATAGGCGCCTGCGGGCGCGGCGGGCGGCGCGGTGGCGCATTCCGCCGTGGGCGGACCGTCCACATACAAAAACACCACGCCCGAGCGGCAGCGGAAGGTTTCCCTCTTGCCGCTCCTGCCGTTCACGTCCGGGTGGCGGTGTTCCGGGCAGGTCATGCCGGGAAACATGATCAGTTCCTTGGCGCAATAGCGGTCATTGTTCTCATAGACGATGATGGCCAGGCCCGTGGTTTCAAACTCGTCCAGGCCGAAGTCGGCCAGTTCCATGGACGACTGTTCCGCATCGGTTGCCACAATATGGGCCGCCGCAAGCATCCGCGCCGCGCGGTCTCGGTATTCCTGCTGCTTGTCCGCTGAGATCATATGACTGAGTCCTTTGAGACTGCGTTGGTGAGCTTTGTGCGGCCCAATGATAACGCAGACGCGGTCCGGGGGTAAAGACAGCGTGGCGCAACGGCGACACCGCTGTGACTGGTGCTATGCGAAAGGTCAGCCAAAGCGGCGCCGTTGCCGCTGCAGTCCAAAAAAGGGGCGGCCATGCGAAAAAGGGTTGCAATATCGGGTGCGTTATGTTTGGGAAAGACCTGCCAGGGCTGCGAGGCCCAACAGGCTGAGCAGCACGGTGAGGAGACCTCCCCGGCCCTTTTCCGGTGCGGCGCCGAAGGAGGTGGCCTTGTTGCACTGAAGCCCGGCGCATCCGCCCGGCTGGCCCTGCAGTTCGTCCGTGGCCAGAAGCCCGTCCTGGTTAGCGTCCAGTTCGTCGAACACTTCCCGGGTCAGGCCCGCCACCGCGGCGGAGGCCTCATCGAAACTCAGTTTTCCGTCGCCGTTGGCATCGGCGGCGGCGAATCCGTCGTTCAGCGTCTGCCGCGCCTGGTCAGCGTCCACCGGCGGCTGTTCCCCTTCGGCGGGCACGGGACCGATACTGACCACCAGATTCACGGCCGAGCCGGGGGGCAGTTCCGTTCCCGCTTGGGGGTCTTGCGAGAGGATGGCGCCCGCCGCGACGCTGTCGCTGTGGACCTCGGTCACGGTGCCGACAACCAGACCGGCTCCGGTGATGGCCGCTTCGGCCTGGGAGCGCGGCACCCCCAACAGGTTGGGCACGGTCACCGGCTCGGGGCCGAGGCTTATTTCCAGGCTGATGGGCGAGCCGGGCGCCACTTCCGTGCCTGCCGGAGGCGCCTGAATCAGGACCAACCCGGCGGCCACACTGTCGCTGTGGACGTAGGTCAGTGGTCCGACGGCAAGCCCCGCCCCGGTCAGGGTCGCCTGAGCTCCGGCGAGCGGCAGCCCCGTCACATTGGGCACGGCCACCGGCAGAGGGCCGAGGCTGACGGTCAGGTTGATGCCGTCACCGTGGACCGCTTCCGCGCCTGCGGGCGGGTCCTGCGACACCACCGCACCGGGCAGAACCGTGGCGTTGTGGGCTTCGGTCACCGTGCCCACAGTCAATCCCGCGCCCGTGAGGGCCGCCTCGGCGGCGGTTTGGGCGAGTCCGCCCACATCGGGCACGGACAGATGGGTGAAGGCGCTGTTTTCCACGGCGGCGGTAAGGGCCCCCGCGCCGTTTCGCGCGGAAATCTGGAACGCATAGCTGGTGCCCGGCGTCAGGCCTGAAAGCACGGTCGTGCCCCAGTCGGGCGCGGTGTGAAACGCCTGGGCGTCGCCCAGGGTGCCGTCCGGCTGCACCCATTGATGCAACGTGGCGCACCAGAGGGCGTATTCGGTTCCGGAGGGGTTCCCGTCGTCCGGCGCGACCGCAAGGCTCAGCGAGTGGAGGGTTGGATTTCCAACGATCGGTCCGCGGGGAAGCCGGGCAAGGGTCCATGCGCTGTAGAGCGCTGTCTTGGCGCTGGTTCCGTAGACGCCGACGGCCGCGACCTGGAAGCTGTACAGCGTGTTTGCCGCCAGCCCGTCCATCTGCCAGGAGGTCGCGTTGGCTTCGGTCGTGCCCCGCGACGTGGTCGGCGCCTGCGCGCCCGCATCGGCCCAGAGGGCAAAAGCGCTCTCGTCGAGCGAGTCGTCTTTCCAGGTCCAGAGGATGCTGTCGGTGCTGATGGCGGAGGCACCCGGTTCAAGGGGTGGGGCTGGCGGACCGGGAAAGGCCTCATCGGCGCCCATATCGGAACTGTTGATTACTCCGATGATGCCCAGTCCCGGGTAATCAATGGGCCGGGCACCCCCTTCGAAATCGCCCATGGGGGCGTCTATCGAGGGTGCCGCATCGATGCAGGGCGAGCCATAGCGCAGGTGATAGTCGCCTGCGGCGGGGTCCACGAACATCGGATCGGCGTCCAGGTTGCCCGTTCCTTCGGCGCCGCCCTGCACATCAGACCAGTTGACCGCGTTTGCGCCCGTCACCTGGTCGGGGCTGTTGCCCCAAAACACGCACTCGGCCACGGTCGTGGTGCCATTGGATCCAAAGAGGCCTCCACCCTGTTCACCTGAACTGTTGTCGGCCACGGTGCAGAACGAGACGGTGGCGGTTTCATAATCCAGGTTGATGCCGCCGCCGGTGCCGGTGGCGCTGTTACCGGCAATCATGGAATTGACGACTTGGAGCGAATTGCCTTCATGGCACTCGATGCCGCCGCCGCGTCCGCCCTGATTGCCGGTGATAATACACTTGGAAACCAGCAGGGGGCTGGAATAGCAGCCAATGCCGCCGCCCAGGGAGGCGGCGCTGTTGTTCCGGAGGACGGTCCGCTCCACGGTGACGTTTTGCATGCTGTGCAGCTTGATGCCGCCGCCCTCCAGGGCGGCCGTGTTGCCCGAAACCTCCGAGTCGCTCAGGGCCAGCAGGCTGCCTTCGTGCGATTCCAGACCGCCCCCGAAGGCGTTCGAAGTGTTTCCCTTCACGAGGCACTGGTCGCCCATGGTCACACTGCTCTCGTAGGCGGCCAGGCCACCGCCCTCCTGTTGGGACTCATTGTTGAGCAGGGCCACACGCTGGAACATGAGCGTGGCGGTGCCGCCAAACACGCCGCCGCCCTCGGCGGCCGAATTGCCCTCAATCGTGGTGGTGGCCATGTTCAGTTGCGAGTTGTCGCAGAAGATCCCGCCCCCCTGCGACTGGGCCTGGTTTCCGGTGATGGTGCAGTCGACGATGATGACCATGCTAGACTGCCGCATGGAGACCGCGCCGCCGCTGTTGTCGGGGGAGGCGCCCAGGGCATTGCCGCCCTGGAGGGTGAGTCCGTCCAGCCGGACGCCGTAGGCGCCGTTTGCAACGATGAGATGGGGAGCGGCATGCTGTCCGTCCAGCACGGTGGGGTGGGTCGCGGGGTCCCGTTCCGGCATGCCGGGGTTGCCGGTCGCGGGAAAGCCCCCATAGAGCCGTGTGTTGATCTGTGCCGTGAGCGGGGCAGCCAGCAGATAGCTTCCCTCGGCAATCCAGACAGACTCGCCCTCACTGACGGCATCGTTGATGGCCGTCTGCACGTCCGTATAGGCGGTGGCCCAGGAATTGCCGTCGGCGTTGTTGCCCGTTGTGGAGACGTAGACCTGCGCTGAAGACGTTGCGGCGGCGAGCAACAGTGCGGCCACGGCGGCCAAAATGGAAACCAGAGACCTGCGTTTGCGTGTCATGTCAGAACCCCTCCTGATGTTATGGGCGCGACAGCCGCCTGGAGCAGCCGGCACTTCCCTTTCGACGCTCTCAGAATACTCCCTGCCCCGGAGATTCCGCAAGGCCAAAGTTGCGCCCGCACCGCTCCAATCGGCACCGCTCCAATCTTGTATCCGCGCCGATATACTGGCATTATAATACCTGTGGGCTGCAAGGGCCCCAGTCTTGACCCATTGACGGTTGGCACGGTGCTTGAGGGAAGATACCAACGTCCTATGAACACGCAGGCTGCAAAACTCTTTGCCGATTACGTGGAGCCCCATTTGGAGGTGCTGAGCCAGTGCATGCTGGAGGCCGCGCCCCCGAAGAACCGCGACACGGTGCGGGCGCTTGTGCTTCCCTGGCTTCAGGAGTTGGTCGGCATGCTGCGGGGGCAGTCTTTCCGGGTGCGTGAATGGTCGGCCAACCTGTCGGAGGCGCTCGCCGCCAACGGCGGAACACTGTTGGACCTCATGGAGGTGGGGCGCAGCGCCCGCGACGTGGTGCTGCTTTTTTGCAGCGGCAAGGTGCCCGGACTGTCGGATCTTGACCTGGCTGGCACCGTCAACGAAATCTATGACATCCATGTGCTGCAGGCGGCCCAATATTTCACCCAACGCGACCGCGATGCGAACCAGTCCATGAGCCGTCGGCAGCGGTCGATCATGGACACCGTGGGCCGCCCTTTCATGCTGATTGACGGTAACGGCATGGTCATCGAGGCCAACGAGGCCTGTTCCCAGCAGTTGAACACCCCCATGGAGGCGCTGTCGGGCCGGGATTTCCTGGTGCTCTGCGACGAGGAGACTGTCCAGGAAATGCGCCGCCTGCTTCGGCAGCGCCGGCCCACGGTGAAGAAACATGAATTTACCGGGCGGCTCGCCGCCTGTCCCGACCGCGAAGTGCTGTTTCTGGTGCAGCCCATGTTCGACAGCGACGGCCGCCGGGACGGTGCCGCCGTGTGTTTTGAACCGGCCAACATTGAGCGGGTCGGCGTCGATGACGTGCTCGAGTATGTTCGCCGCCGCTTCATCGATATTGTGCCTTTTCCCGTGCAGTTGCTCGATGAGAACGGCCTTGTCGTTCACGCCACCGAACTGGCGCGCGATTTCACATTTGCGGACAACGTGGAGCCGTTGCCCTATTGCTGCCATTTTCACCGCCGTCTGGGCACGGCAGGCACTTGTGCCTGCCGCCAGGTCTTCCGCACGGGCGCACCCCATTTTGACGAGGTGCGGCTCGATGAGCCCGACCAGGCCCGGTGGTTCAGTCTGGGCATCCTGCCGATTTTTGCGCCCGACGGACGGGTCACGCATGTTGCCTGCGGGCTGGTTGACCAGACCGCCCAGAAACGCCTCGAAAAAAGGATGGAGAACCAGATTCTGGCCCACCAGCGTTCCTCGCTGGTGTCGCAAATTGCGCTCACCGTGGCCCAGCGGCTGCGCGACCCGCTCGGCGTGATTATCGGCTTCGCCGAACTCATGTCAAAGGGGGTTCCCCGCGAGCAGTTGCCCGAGATGATCACGCGCATATTGCGGAACAGCCTGCGCTGCAAGGAAATAGTGGACGACCTCCTCGATTTCGGCCAGGGAACACCGCTGGAAAGGGTCCCCGCCGACATCTGCGCCGTGCTGCGCGAGTCGGTGCGCCCCATGCTGACCAACGCGCAAAACCGGCGCGTGGAATGGCGCCTGCCCAATGAGCCTGCATGGGTGGAATGCGTGCCCGCCCAGTTGGCGCAGGTGATCATGGGTGTGCTCGACAACGCGCTGTGTTTTGCCAAATCAAAGGTGATCTGCGAGATCGGGAGCGATGCGGGCAGGGCCTGGATCAGCGTGGCCGATGACGGCAACGGCATTCCGGGCGAGCTGGACGAGCAGGTGTTCGAGCCCTTCTTCACCACCCGCCGGGCCGAGGGCGCCGTTGGACTGGGCCTGAGCCTGGCCCGTTCGGTGGTTCGGGACTGCGGCGGCGACCTCTTCCTGACCCACGAGGGGGAGCCGGAACTGCCCGGGGCGCATTTGGTCATTCAGTTGCCGGCCATCGCCGGGGCGCCGTCCGCCGGGGAATCCTCTTCCGCAGAAGACACGACAGACGGGCATCCCTTGCAGATACTGCTTGTCGATGACGAGCCTGAATTGCTGGACATGCTCTGCACGGCGCTGAGCATGCGCGGTTATGAGGCCGATTCGGTCCAAACAGGCGCAGACGCCCTGGATCGCATCCGCACCGCGGACTACGACGGTGTGGTGCTCGACATCAGGCTGCTCGGCGCCATGAACGGGCGCGAACTGTACCTGCGCATTGCCGCCGAGAAACCCGAGTTGGCCAAACGCATTCTTTTCATCACCGCAGACACGCTGAATTTCGAGACACAGCGCTTCCTGGAGACGGTGAACTGCCCGTCTCTGGAAAAACCTTTCCTGATCTCGAACTTCCTGGAGGCCATGGAACTGTTAGCCAAGAAACCGTTCCGAGCCCAACATTCGCCTCTAAACGCTTGACAAACCACTACATGTTGTGTAGACTGCGATTTGCGAACAGCATATCGACACACCATTAGTACCCGTGCGGTATGTATTCATAACAGCGTGTGCGACTGGTGGCCGGGAATGGCTGTATCCCCGGCATAAACGTTGGAAAGCCGGTGGGTGCCGAAAGGCACTGCGCCGCATTTTCCAGACACGGTCACAGGAGCGGCAATGTCCGAAGCAAACCGGCGAGTATCGCGCCTGAAGGACGGATGGCACCGCATTCCAGCGATTTGGCTGCCGACGCTCTTGGTGGCATTTGTTACGGGCTGCACCACAAGCTCCCATCGTCAGGCGATTCAATTTGAGCCGTCCCCCCGCGACAAGGTGGGGGCGCAGGAATTGAAGCCGGTGGACGGGCTCAACGGAAACGGCAAAGGGGCCTACAGTCCGCTGGTGCTTCCCAATCCGCTGCCGGAACCGGTGCTCGAGGAAATCCGGGAATTGCAAAACGACTATGCGGGCACCTTCCAGCGCGGTCTGAACCGGGCGTCCAAGTATGAGGGACCGCTGCGGGCGCGCCTCTGCGAGGCGGGCCTGCCGGAAGACCTGATCTGGCTCGCCATGGTCGAGAGCATGTTCCAGAACAAGATTGTCTCCCCGGCGGGCGCGGGCGGCATGTGGCAGTTCATTCCGGCCTCTGCCCGGCGCTTCCAACTGCGCATGGACTCCTATGTGGACGAGCGCTACAACTGGCAGCGCTGCACCGAGGCGGCCATCGAGTACCTCAAGAATCTGCATGACTTCTTCGACGGCCGTTGGGAACTGGCCGTCACCGCCTACAATATGGGTGAGGGCGGGCTGGCGCGGGCCGTTGCCGCCAACGGCGGCGACACCGACTTTTGGAAGCTCATACAAACCCCCCCGGCCTCCAATATCATCCGCATGGAGTCCAAGAAATACTACCCGCGTCTGCTGGCCTATATAGTGGTCACCGCCAACCCCGAGAAGTACGGATTCACGCGCGGCACCGAACCCCCCGATGCGGTGGACCGGGTGCCCGTGCAGGGCATGTACCCGCTGGCCCGGCTGGACGAGGCGCTTGGATTTGCGCCGGGCACGCTGGAACAGTTGAACCCGGATCTGCTCCGCGACACCACGCCGCCCACAGGCGAATACCGCGTGGCCGTGCCCCGCCAGGACAAAGACCGTTTCCTGGAGGCGCTGCAAAAGGTGCCGACCGTGCAGCCCAGCGCGAGCCCGGCCGTGATGGCCTGCGGCAAATACCAGGTGCACAAGAACGAGTCGCTGGCGAGCATCGCCAAGAAATTCGGCACCACAGAAAAGGTGCTGCTCACCCTCAACAGGCTCAAGTCCGCCAAGGGCATCCGGGTGGGCCAGACACTGATTGTTCCCGGCGCCGCTCCGGCCTCGGCCCCGGCACCCGCGCCCCAGATGGCCAAGGGTGGAAAACAGGACAATGCCCCTGCGGCGGCCCCCGCCGCGGTGGAGGCGCCCGCCTCCCCCAAGACCTACAAAGTGCGCAAGGGCGACACCCTTGAAAGCGTTGCGAACGCGAACAAGGTGACCCAGGCCCAACTGGCGGAATGGAACAAGGTCGGCAAGAACGGCGTCATCTTCGAAGGCCAGATGCTGACGGTGAGTCCCGCCGCCCCCGTGCCCCAGATGGCCAAAGGTGGCAAACAGGACAATGCCCCCGCGGCGGCCCCCGCCCCGGCAGAGGCACCCGCCTCCCCCAAGACCTACAAGGTGCGCAAGGGCGACACCCTTGAAAGCGTTGCGAACGCGAACAAGGTGACCCAGGCCCAACTGGCGGAATGGAACAAGGTCGGCAAGAACGGCGTCATCTTCGAAGGCCAGATGCTTACGGTGAACCCCGCCGCTCCGGCCGCCCCGGCAGCCAAGCCTGCCCCCGCGCCGGCCGCAGATCAGGACAACATGCGCTATCACCTGGTCGCCCCCGGTGAATATCCCGCTGCCATTGCCAAGCTCTACGGGCTCACGACGGAAGAGCTGATGAGCCTCAACGGCCTGTCCAAGGACGCCGCACTGCTTGCCGGTCAGAAACTGGCCGTGGGACCAAAGTCGGGCGGCAAGGCGGCCGAGCCCGCCCATGCCGAAGTCGCGGCCAAGGACGCGAAAAAGTCCGATGCCCCGGCAAAGGGTGCCCCCGCCAAGGAAGAGCCCAAAGTGATTACGGTGAGCTACAAAGTCGGACGGGGCGAGAGCATTGCCACCATCGCCGCCAAGAACGGTGTGAAGCCCGAAGAGCTGATGGCGTGGAACAAGCTGTCGGCCAAGTCAGTGATTAAGGAAGGCCAGCAACTTACCCTGCAGAAGGCCGCCGCCGCCGACACCGGCCACGACGCGGGCCGCAACGCCCCGAAAACGGCCAAGACAGTGGAGGCAAAGGAAGCCAAGGTGGTGCACACGGTCACCGCCGGGCAGAATCTCACGGGCATCGCCAAGCAATACGGGGTGGAGATCAGCCAGCTCTGCGAGTGGAACACCTGGCCAAAAAATCGTGTGCTGCAGGTCGGCGACACCGTGGTGATCTACAAGAAGAAGCCCTGACCCAAGGCCCGCCACATAAGAGTCACGCTCCAGGCCTTCTATCTTACCAGACCCTAGACCCCTCTCATCAGGGCTCGCACAAGGGATAAAGCACACCGCCCTCTCCGTCATACCCGCGCAGGCGGGTATCCAGAGTTGGTGCCACGGACTCCGCTGTGTCAGGGCTCATATAGGGGATAAAGCACGCCGCCGGTCGGCAGTTTCGGGAAGAAATAAGTGGACTTCTCCGGCATCGGCTCGGTGGCCTCGGCGCAGGCGCAAATCTGCTCCGTCCGCGTCGGCTTGAGCACAAAGGCCAGCAGCGCCGCGCCGCTGTTGACGGCGTCCAGCGCCGTGGCGAGACTCTTCTCGTAGCCGTATTCGGCGCCTTCGGGCATGCCCATGATGCGCTCGAAAATGCCGCGGTGCAGCAGCGCCACGTCGAGCGCGCGCCATGCCGGACCGCGATCCTCGCCCAGCAGCGCCTCCCGTTCCCCGCGGAAGCGGAGGAGATACTGGCCGCGGCCGTGCACCGCCAGGCCAAACACGCCGTCCTCGGGGTCGGACTTGACCAGCGCGTGCAGGTCACCGTCCGTCGGCGTAATCTCAAACCACTTGCCCAGCGCGGCCTTGAACGCGTCAAAATCGAATCCGTCATAGGGCTTCACCACGCGGTGGGCGGCATAGACCTGGAGCCCCGCGTCCTCGAAGGCGACGAAGCCCATGAGCGCATAGTCCCAGGGTTGCGGTTCGGCCGGGTTTCCCAGCGTGGCGCGCATCTCGTCGCGGTAGGTGCAGGCCGTGCGGAAACGGTGGTGCCCGTCGGCGATGTAGAGCGTCTTGCCGGGGAAGAAGGCGCAAACGTCCGGGTCGGCCGGCACGCGCCACAGCTCCTGCTGCACCCCGTCAAAGGTGTGGGCAACGAGGTCCGCCGGGCGTTCCTCCATCTGGGCGATAAACGCGGCCAACCGCCGTTCCGGGTCGGAATAGAGCACAAACACCGCACCCAGGCTCATCTTGGTGGCGGTGGTCAGCGCGTAACGGTCGGCCACCGGCTTGTCGAAGGTGCGCTCATGGCCGAGGATATGGCGCTCATTTGACTCGGGCAGCCTTGTGGCCGCGAAAAAGCCGCGGCGCGTGTGGGACAGGCCTTCCAGGTCGGTGAAGTTCTGGCGCAGCAGGTAGAACGAGGGCTCGTCATCGCGGTGGAGCCCGTCCTTGGCGATCCAGTCCTGGAGCACCGCCGCCGCGTGGTCATAGGCCGACCCGCCCTCCGGCCCCGGTTTGGGCAGAATGACATGCACCATATTCCACGGACTGCGTGCCGCCAATGCCGCCCGTTCGTCCGGCGTAATCACGTCATAGGGCGGCGTGATGACATTGTCCAGCGTGCCGGTGACGGCGGGATTAAAGCGGAACCCGCGAAAAGCTTTGATTTCCAGCATGGGATGCAGTCCTTGTGCGTGGGGTGTCTTGCAGTCTTGATTGAGTGCCCATATTCTACCGGGGTCAAAGGCGGGAGGTCAAAAGGCGCACAAGCCGTCATTGCGAACGCAGTGAAGCAATCTCTTGGAACGACGACCCTGGGTCTTGATTATGACGAACAAGAGATTGCTTCACTGCGTTCGCAATGACGGAGCGAGAAACGTCGATGCGGCACATGAGATCTGCGCGCAATTATGGTATATTTTCTATACCGAAATGGGGCCACAGAAAGGACGTTCACTGAATGCGCCGCGCACGGAAAGAGGAACAGGCCTTGTATGAAAGCTAAAGAGTTGGACAGCAAATTCGAACGAGGAGAGGACATTTCCGCTGCATTGGACCTTTCCCAGGCCCGGCGTGTGAACCAGAAGGCCACCCGTGTGAATGTGGACTTTCCCGCATGGATGGTGCAGTCGTTGGACAAAGAGGCAACCCGCGTCGGCGTCACCCGCCAGTCGATCATCAAACTGTGGCTGGCCGAACGGCTCAAACAGGAAAGCAGTTGCTGAAGTGGTTCAATTGCGGTTGCGGTAGAAGAAGACCCGGTGGTTGTCCATATCGCAGCAGAGCCAGAGGTGGTGGTCTTTGGTGCAGTAGGTGGTCGTGTTGGCTGCATTGTACAACCACCAATGGCCCACTGCATTGATCTCATGAAGGTCTACGGGGACATCGAAAACACCGGGCGGTCGAGGTGGCACTAAAGTACTACATTCGCCGCCGGTGGCGTAGCGGTCCGTCTGGGCCTTGAGTCCTTCCAAGTAAGCTGCGAAGTCCTCGGGAAACAGGGTGAATGCACCCCAACGCTCGGATGCGTTCTTATTCTCGCTGTAGAACATCAGGTTGTGCGCCTTGATGGGCACACCCTCGCATTCCTGATAGATGCGGTCAAGGATTTCTTGGGAAGTTGCGGCATGGGGTCCCAAGCCCTCGAGAAAGAAACCTATTCCGGGAGAGAGAATCAGAATTACGATGAGCCCTGCGGCGAAGCCCAATACGAAGTTCAGCCCAGTCTCGGGTTGACTCTCTGATTCTCGCTCGTCATTCTTGGTTCTTGACATGGCAGGATCACGTGCTATAGAAATGGTAGACACGATGGTTCACGGGATTAATTCCAATCCACCCTCTCTCAAGATAGACTGTCTTTAAGTTGCCCTTGTCATTCGGCCACCCCAATAGAGGTCTATACCGTTCAAATGGTTGTGGAACGGCATGAGACACGGGAAGCGGCTTGTCTGTATCCGCGGCAAATTGAGAAGCATATTTGGCTTCAATCTTCTTGAGGCCATCTTCCCCCACTGAAAAAGCACACCAGTATTTGCAGTGAAACCTGCCATACCAGACACACTGGATATCATACGCGTCTGCCGGGATTACGTCGTGAATGCCCCACTTAACCTTCTTGATAAGCAGGTCGGACGACAGGATCTCGGGCTGCGGAGGCTTGAAGAAGTCTCGGGTCAAAGCATAGGAACCCCAAAGGACACCAACGACGACGCATGCCGTGATAAACCCGGAGAGTTGAGGCATTTTTCGTATCATTCGCAAACACTTCGTCCTGCGCCTGATCAACACGAAGCGCCGACAATAGAACGCCACTATCCACGCGCAAGACTAAACCATTTGCACGAACGCATGCAACAGCTTTCTGGGAGTGCGTGAGTTGCGAATGCGGCGGGGGGAGGTGAAGGAGAACGCAGAACAAACATCCCCTAAATCCCCCTTCGAAGGGGGACTTAAAACTGCGCCCTGTTTGAGGTTATGTGTGTTTCCCGGATTTGGTGTGGAATCGGGTTTAGTGCGATTGCCCTGCCGAACCGGTTTCCGGCGACTTGAACCGGGAATGCCTCACTGGGAGCGCCGACGTCTCGCCGGCTGTTTGGGCACAAGGCTGCAACTCGCGGCTTAATTGCAAAGACGGCCGGCGGGGACGCCGGCGCTCCCAGTAAGAACCCAGTAAGACGCTTCTGTGTTTCGTTGAGTCTTGGAATCCCCGGTGGGGCCGCGTATAATTCGGTTCCAACCCGCCGCCACCCGGCGCGACCCCATCCCCTTGACTGGAAAGGACCGGCTGCATGCCCCCGTTTTTTGACGCTGACTGGACCGTGGAACTGCTGCAACTGCGCAAGCGGTTGACCGAAATTGAAGGCACAATCTTCGTGCCGCGCCAGCCCATCGGCGATTTGTGGCGCTGCGACATGGGCACGGGCCACGGTCCGGAAACGCCCCCCAAAGAGGGGTGGAATCCCTTTCAGGTTCTGGACCGCTGGGGCGGCAAGGACCAGACGACTTGGTTCCGCATGCGGGCCGCTGTGCCGCCGGAGTTTGCGGGCCGTCGCGTGGTGGCGATTATCGTGCCCTGCCTGCACACCGAAATCCCCGGCATGCGCCAGCATGACGAGTCGGGCGAGGCGCTGGCCTATGTTAACGGCAAGCCCTTTCAGGGCATCGACAAGCACCACAATTTCATGGTGCTGTCGGAAAAGGCCAAGGCGGGCGACACCTTTGACATTGCGCTGGAAGGCGCGGCGGGCACCCGCTATGACGGCACGCACACCTTTGGCTGCGCCGACCTGGCGGTGATGAATGCGGAGGCTTGGGATTTCTACTGGGATGCGCGGGTGCTGACGGACGTGATTACCCACCTGCCCGAGGCGGACACGGTCCGCCGCCGCATGTTCAAGGTGCTTTTCGAGGCCGTGTGCCGGGTGGACCTGGCGCACAGGGGCGCGGAGAGCTACTGGTCCTCGCTCCAGGATGCGCGGACTTTCCTGCAGGGCAAACTGGCCGCGTTCCCCGCCAATGCGGGTGCGGGCCAGCTCACGCTCATCGGCCATTCCCACATCGACACGGCATGGCTGTGGCCGTTGCGCGAAACGCGGCGCAAGGTGGGCCGCACCTTCTCCACCGTGCTGCGGCTCATGGAGCGCTATCCCGAGTACAAGTTTTCGTCGAGCCAGCCCGAGCTGTACATGTTCGTCAAGGAGAACCACCCGGAAATCTACAAGCAGATCAAGCGGCGGGTGAAGGAGGGGCGCTGGGAAATCTGCGGCGCTCCCTGGGTCGAGCAGGACAGCCAAATGCCCGGCGGCGAGGCGCTGGTGCGCCAGTTGCTCTACGGCAACCGTTTCTTCGAGCAGGAGTTCGGCGTGCGCACGCGCACGGCCTGGCTACCCGACGCCTTTGGCTTCCCCGCATCGCTGCCGCAGATCCTGCGCAAGGCGCAGGTGGACGCCTTCTTTACCACCAAGCTGAGCTGGAACCGCTACAGCAAGTTCCCCCACAGCTATTTTGTGTGGGAGGGCGTGGACGGCACGCGCATCCGCGCGCTGATGATGATGAACAGCTACAACGGCGACCCCATCCCGTCCGAACTCAACCACCAATGGGACAGCTTTGCCCAGCGCGACCGGGTCGAAGTGGCCCCGTTCAGCTTTGGCTGGGGCGACGGCGGCGGCGGCCCCTCGCCGCGCATGATCGAGTATGGGAAACGCATGAAAAACCTTGCGGGCGTGCCCCATTGCGCCTTCGGCCGCGCGCAGGACTGCATTGACCATATGGGCCTGTTTGCCAGCGACAAGGACCTGCCGCTGTGGAACGGCGAATTGTACCTCGAACTGCACCGGGCCTGCCAGACCACGCAGGCGCGCACCAAGCGCAACAACCGCAAGTGCGAGTGGCTGCTGCACGACGCCGAGTTGCTCTCGACGTGGGCGATGCTGACCGGCGGCGAATACGAGCACGGCGAGCTGTGGTCGGCCTGGCGCGTGCTGCTCACGCACCAGTTCCACGACATCCTGCCCGGCTCGTCCATCAACCAGGTCTATGCGGATGCCGACGAGAACTACGCCGCACTGCGCCGCAAACTGGAGGGGATTATCGCGCGGGCGGCCACGCACATGGCCGGGCACATGCCGCTGGCGGGCGAGGGCACGCCGGTCATCGTGTGGAACACGCTGGGCTTCGAGCGCGAGGATATCGCCGAAGTGCGCATGCCCCTGCCGTCCGGGCCCTTCCACATCGAGAATCCCTTTGGCGACTGCCTGCCCCACCAGGTGGCCGCCGACGGCACGCTGCTGTTTGAGACGGGCATGGTGCCCCCCTCAGGCTACATGGTCTTCCGCATCCTGTCCGGCGCGCGGCGCGTCGAAAAGAGCGGCCTGCTCAAGGCCTCGCCGAAGCGGATGGAAAACGATTTCTACGCGCTCAAGCTAGACGCATGGGGGCGCTTCACCAGCCTCTACGACAAGACGGCGAACCGCGAGGTCATTGCCGAGGGCGAAAAGGCAAACGTCCTGCAGCTCTTTGAGGACCGACCCGCGGAGCATGACGCCTGGGACTTCGAATACAACTTCGAAAACAGGATGTGGGAGCCGGACAAGCCGGAATCGGTGGAGGTCGTCGAGCAGGGCCCCGTGCGCACCGTGCTGCGCGTGGTGCGCCGCAGCGGCGAGAGCCGCTTCCAGCAGGACATCACCTTCTATGCCCTGAACGCCCGCATCGACGTGCGCTGCCGGGTAGACTGGCACGAGAAGCGCACGCTGCTCAAGGTGGCGTTCCCCGTCGAGGTGCTGAGCCCCCGCGCCACCTACGACATCCAGTTCGCCGCTGTCGAGCGGCCCACCCACGGAAACACCGCGGCCGACCACGCCCGCTTCGAGGTGACAGGCCACCACTGGGCCGACCTTTCCGAGCCGGGCTACGGCGTGAGCCTGCTCAATGACTGCAAATACGGCTATGACGTGCGCGGAAACACGTTGCGCCTGTCGCTGCTGCGCGCCCCGGTGGACCCGGACCCGCACGCCGACGAGGGCGGACACGAATTCACCTACGCGCTGCTGCCCCATGAGTTCACCTGGGACGAGCTGACTGTGGAGGAGGGGCTGAAGTTGAACGTGCCGCTGCGCACCTTTGCAGGCACTCCCGTCAACCACCGACCCCAGGCCGCGCCGCTTCCCGATTTTGCGGGCATGGTCTCCACCAGCATGGCCAACGTGTTCATCGACTCCGTCAAAAAGGCCGAGGATTCGGACGCGCTCATCATCCGCCTGCACGAGGCGCTGGGCGAACGCGGCCCGGTGGAGGTGTCCTTTGGCTGGCCCGTGCGCGAAGCCTGGGAATGCGACCTGATGGAGGAGAACGAGATTCCCCTGCCGTGCAATGACGCCGAGGTTCCGCTCTACATCAAGCCCTTCGAGATCCGCACGATCAAGGTGTGGTTCTGAAATACTGGGAGCGCCGGCATCCCTGCCGGCTCTTTAAGACCAAGACCACAAACTCTCTGTCCACAAGCACCGCTCCAATAAGGCCGGCAGGGATGCCGGCGCTCCCAGTA
>CAITNO010000110.1 GCA_903893795.1 Candidatus Hydrogenedentota bacterium
GCTCTTCTGGTGCCGATTCGCGCATCGACCGAATACAGCCGGCAGGGATGCCGGCGCTCCCAGTGACTACTGACGCGGCGTGGTGCGTTTGGACCGCATCAACACCAGCAACGCCGCGCAGATACTCACGGCAGATATCACGCCGATCACCGCACCAATCTTCACCGTCAGCGAGTCGAACACAAAGGACACCTCGTGCGTGCCCGCCGGCACGCGGACGGATTGAAACACATCAAACGCGGGCTCAATTGATACGGGTTTTCCGTCCAGCGTGGCATGCCAACCGGGATAGCGCGTCTCCATGAAGCAAAGCGTGGCGGGTCTGGGCAAATCACCCAGGCGCACACTCATTGCATTCGCGCGCGATGTCGTGATGGTCATCCGGTCGTTGTTGTCTGCATGTCTCGCCACGCGCACCTGGCTTATTTCTAGCTCTTTCCCCGTTTCATCGAGGTGGGGCCGAAACACGGTCCTGATATGCGGGAAGTCGGGCAGTGGAATCCGGGCCTCGGTGTACGGGTGGGTGGAAAGGGTCTTTCCGGGAAGGAATTCGCCGTTGTCGGCGTCGAGGAAGTCTACCTCGATGTCACCAGCAGATTCGGCCTGATAGGAGATGCACAGTTCATTCTCGCCATTCGTCCCGTCGAACACAGGCAGCAACATCATTCCCCGTTCCGCGGTCTCCTGCCGATATGCCACCGGATGATCCAAGAGCGCCATCTCCCCAAGTGTCGGATAGAAATCATACAAAGCTTCAATCTTCGGCGAAACGACCGGCCCCGACGCACCGCCCTCAAACAGCCTGAAACGCCGTTTGCCCAGCAGAGTTGCCGATGCGTTCACACGTGTGACTTCCGTGTAGTACAGGCGCCGATCATAATGGCCGGCGCGTTTCGGCGCGGCCAGCTTCGCGTGGACCCGCTCCACCGTCAGTGGATCATAACCGTTGATAACGGGCTTCAACTGGTACATCAGCATGTTTTCGGTAAACAGGTCATCCGTGCCGCCCACCCAACGGCGGTTGTCTGTCTGAAAGTCGGGTGTTTTTTCCAGCGCATTTGCATTGTGAGGATACAAATTGTCACGAATCTGGTCCGGAATATAGGCGTGGTTCCACAGAGTCACTTCGCCGATGAGGCACAGCAGGACCATTCCCCCCGAGACCGCGCGCAATGGCCGATAAAAGGAAAGCGCCATCATCACAAATGCCAACGCCGGGATGAGCCACGCCCCAAAGGAAATGGGGTATTCCGGGCTCAGCCACAGCCATTCCAGCAGAACCCACAGGACCGACCCACACAGCAACGCATACACAAGGAACCAGAACCGGGGGCTGAAACGCGAGCGCGCCGGCGAAGCCAGCGCGTCGGCGCCGAAGCCGGCCAGCAGCGCCCAGAACAGGCAGCCAAACACGATGGCCCGCTGCGGTTCGGTAATTTGAAACGGCGCAACGGCGGCGATGATCCAGCCAAAGGGAAACGCGGGTTCGATGCAGCAGTCCAGCATGACCAGGAAGAGGATGGCGCACAGGGCCACCTCCCGCCGCTGCCGGTGACGGACACAGAACAGCACCAGCAGCGCCATGGTTGCGCCCATCATGCGGATGCCCTGTTTGCCGTAGAAGAGCAGCAGCGCCCGGCCCAGCAGCGCGGGGTCCTTGAAGGGATTCAACTGGATGGGGAAGGGGTCGAGCGAAATGCTGTACTGTTGCTTTGCCCGCGCCGCATAGGCGGAGAACTCCGCCGTGGGGAGCAGGCTGGGCATGGCGATGAGCACGGCCGTGCCAAACAGGAGTGCCAGCAGGAGGAGGTCGCCTGTCAGGCACCTGGCCCTGGTGCCCGCAGCGCCTTCCGGCCTTCCATAGGCCGCGCGGTGCAGTATCCAATAAGACAGGAGCGACGTGCCCGCGTACAGGGTGAATTGCGGAAAGCCGGGCAGTATGCCGATGCCGAAGGCGAGGCCGCAGGCCAGTCCGTAAAGCGCCTTGTCCTGGATCCGGCCTGCCGACAGGGCCCGCCGGAAGAGCAGCAGTTGCCAGGGAAACCAGGCGGCGATGGCCACGAGGTGCCAGTGCTGCACCAGGCGGTAGCTGATGGCTGCGCTGGCCATGTACCCCACGGCGGCCACCAGCGCGCCGAGTTTGCCCATGCGAAATTCGCGCGCCAGAAAGAAGGTGCCCACCGCCAGCAGGAGAAGGTGAAAACCCTGCATGACGGCCAGACTGACAAAGGTGGTCATGGGCGTGGGATGGACGTTCAGCAGGCTGCGCAGGATATGAACGGGATAATAGAGCGCCGCCTGCGGGTTGGCGGCAAAAGGGGTGCCGCAAAACAGGAGAGGGTTCCATTGGGGCCACTCTCCGTGGTGGATGGAATAGTCCATGAAGAACGACATGGCGCCGAGGTAGTTCCATGAATCGGCCCGGCCGAGCAGGATGGACGGGCCAAAGAGAAACAGGAGCGGACCATAGATTAGCGCCATGACAATGAGCACCACCCCGAGAACCTGCAATAAGAGCAGCAGGCGGTCGAGGCCGCCTTTTCGCCCGGCACCGGGTGCCGCGTTTGATACCGACGCGTGAGTCATCACAACCGCGTTTGCCCTCGGGATAATCGCGCCCAGATACAGCCAAGCTGTGGGAAAGTTCATAAGGAGCCACCGGCGAAATCGCCGGACACCCGGTCTGCCACGGCATACTACCATGCGCATGAACACGCTTCAAGAGATGTTTTTTTGCGGTTGTGGGGTTGATTACCTCGCATTCCATAGAATATGTTCTAATCATTGGTGGAGAAGCTCTCGGGACGGAGCCGGTGGGAAGTCAGCCTGGCAAGCGCTCCGCGTTGGAAGTGCTTTTTCGCATACTGTTGGAGGGATAGGGCCATGATGTCATGGAAGTGCGGGATCATACTTGCTGTTTTGTCGGCGGTGCTGATCGGCAAAGGTGCGGCGGCGGCCGAAGTGCCGGTTCCAGATGCGGAACTGCTGAAGGCGTTTTGCGGGGCGTTGGGAAAGCCTGTCGGTCCTGTTACCGACGCGGAATTGGGCACGATTACCACGCTGGCCGCAAGCAGCAAGGGGATCTCGGAACTGACGGGGATGCAGTACTGCACGGCGCTTGTTTCCCTCAGCCTGTTCAACAACAAGATTTCAAGCCTGCAACCCTTGGCAGGCATGCCCAACCTGGTGACGCTGGACTTGTCCTGGAACAGTATAGGCAGCCTCACCGCCATCACGTCGATGCCGAAAATTAACGATTTGAACCTGAGCCATAACCCCACATCCTCGCTGGCCGGCCTGCCGGTGGGCCCGTACAGGAAACTTAACCTGTCCTTTATGGCGTTGTCGTCGCTCGCTTCAATGCCTGCGGTGCAGTTCCTGCCCCCCAACGTTTCGGCCGAATCTTCGTTCACGCTCGCCGCGAATCAAATCCAGTCCCTGTCCGGCCTTCCAACCGTCACGGCCTTGGTTTGGTTTGACGTTTCATCCAACGATCTCACCAGTCTGGCGGGTCTGTCGGCCCTGAAAGACCTGCGCTCGTTGAACCTAACCGGTAATCAACTGGCCTCCCTGACCAATCTGCCGTCGTACCCCAACCTTAGAGGGTTGTACTTGTCGGGCAACCTCCTGACAAGCCTGTCGAACATGGGCCAGCAGCCGGGACTACTCTACCTGTATGCCGACTACAACGGCCTGACTTCGTTGACCGGCATTGGGGGGGCACCCCAACTGGAATACCTTTCCGCCCGATACAACGAATTGACCTCCGCGCAGGGCATCGCAGGTTGTCCCAGTCTCAGCGAGATCTACATCAGCCACAGCAAGCTTTCCTCCCTTGACGGACTGGGCTCCCCGACGGGGGTGCATTGGCTGGACGTGTCCCACAACCGCCTGAAAACCCTGGCGATCAGCGGCGGCAGCCCGACCGTCCGGCTCTTGAATGCGTCGGACAACAGCCTGTCCTCGCTCCAGGGGATTTCCCAATACAGCGGCCTTCAATCGCTGCAGCTCACAAGGAACCGTCTGGCCAGCCTCGCCGGGCTGCCAAGCAGCATCACAGACTTGATTGTCTCCGACAATCCGCTCCAAACGCTGTCGGAGACTTCTTCATTGACACAGTTGGCGTGGCTTACCGCGGACAATCTCCCACTGGGGCGCAATCCGGCCGCCGGTCTGCCGGACTCCCTGCAATCCCTCTCCATGTCAAACACCGGGTTGACCGACACATCCTTTCTGCTGGGGTTGCCAAATATTTCCGCAATCTATCTATCGAGAAACCACATCGCCATCCTGCCGTCCCTGGCCGGCATCCACGGTTTGACGCGTGTCGATTTTTCGCACAACGCACTGACCAGACTCGATGGCATTGCGGGCTCCCAGACGCTGAATTACGCCGACTTCTCCCACAATGGGATTTCCTCCCTGCCCGACTTGGCGTCTCTGCCGAAACTTGATCAACTGTACCTTGCCCACAACCGTCTGTCCGCACTGCCCGACCTCAGCGCGCTGGTCCTGTCCAACTTTGACGCCTCAAACAACGCCATAAACACGGTGACGGCTTTGCCTGCTGCGCAAGTCCTGCGCCTTGCAAACAATGCATTGACAGAGCTCCCTGCGGCAATTCCAGATCCGTTGGGCATGCTCGACGTCTCGGGCAACGCGCTGACGTCCGCCGATGTGCTGGCTTCGCACCCGAACCTGTGGTCGCTCAACCTCTCCAACAACCAGATTTCCTCCGTGGCGTTCCTGAACTCCGTGCCGCGCATCAAAGAGGTGTTTCTGGAAGGGAACCCCACCGGAAATTGCGAAAGTGCGCTTTCGCAACTGGCCGACATGCAGGCCATTGGCGTGTCCCAGGGACAAGTTTCCGGAAACGCATACTTTGCCCGGTGGAAAAGCACACTGTATTCCCTGTGGCTTTCCGGCACGTCCTTTTCCGATCTCACCTCCCTTGTGCAATGCACCGGGATAACCGCCCTTCGTGTGCGCGGTGCGGGATTGCAGGACATCTCGGCATTGTCGGCGCTCAAGGGCATCCAGTATCTGGATTTGTCCGAAAACGCCGTCGCAGACATCACGCCTCTGGCAAAGTGCGGATCATTGTACGTGCTGAATCTTTCAGCCAACGCAATCACAGACATTTCCTCGATGCCGGTCCCCAACATGTTCTACGTGCTGGATCTGTCCGGCAACGCCATTCAGGATATTTCCCGTCTCACCGACCCCTGGTGCACCTTCTATGACAGCGGCACGCTTCCCACTCCGCCAAGAAGCTGGGAACTGCCTTGCGATGCGCTGACCCCGGTGCTCGACCTGTCGCGGAACCCCCTGGCAAGCAATGCTGTGGCCCGCGACATTCCAACCATTAAGACCCGGGGAGTCAATGTCGTGCTAAGGGATGATCGCTGCACCTCCGGACAGGCGGTTTCTGCCGGCCAGCGCGACGCGTACCAGTCGCTATTGGACAATTTCACGACCCTCGACCTAGACGCGGATCACCTGCTTTCATGGCTGGAGATTTCCGGCGCTCCGGGGCCAGCCGTCTCCCCTGCCGGGTTTGAATACCTGGACGGCAACGGGGACGGGTTTGTGTCGCGGGATGAACTGCTCAATGCGCTGTATGCCGCCTGCGAGAACGAGGCCGGTGCCGTCACGCGCTCACAGACATTGGAGATCGGAGGAAACGTCTTGCTGGCCGTGCCCTGTCCGGTCTGGCCCCTGTCCACGTATCAATGGATGCGGAATGGATCCCCCCTGAAGAACTCGGAGCATGTCATTGGGGCAAACGAGCGCGGCATGGGCATCTTAAGCATCACGGAAGACGACAGTGGAAGCTACGCCTGCATGTACGACGACGGCAGCAAGTCCAACGCCGTCTATGGCCCCATCACCCTGAATGTTGTGGAGAGGCTTCCCCTGACGGGGTTGGCCGGCTGTGTGGTCCTTGTCGTGGCGATATCCCTCCTGTTCTTCCGAATATCCGGGGAACGGCGAAAACTGTCTTGAAGTCTGGGACAGCCTTTTTACTGCCTTCGGGTGACGCTCCTTATCATTGCTCCGCGCCTCCCAGTTGCGGGGTTGCCTCCACTCAGAAGAAAACCGGTTGATTGGGCAGAATCTTTCCGCCTAGTTTGTTTATCTCTCATGGTTTGGGTGATTTCAGCACAACCTTTTGGAGTGTAAGACCATGAGCAAGCGGAAACTGGGAAATTCAGGGTTGGAAGTGGCGCCAATCGCCTTTGGCGGCAATGTTTTTGGCTGGACGGTGGATGAAGCCATGTCCTTCAAACTGCTGGACGCTTTTGTTGCGGCCGGATTCAGTCTTGTGGACACGGCCGACCTCTATTCCCGGTGGGTTCCGGGCAATTCCGGGGGCGAGTCGGAGACCATTATCGGCAAATGGTTCAAGCAAAGCGGCAAACGTGAATCCGTGGTGCTCGCCACCAAAGTGGGGATGGACATGGGTGGGGACAATAAAGGCTTGTCCCCAAAATACATTGTTCGCGCCGTGGAAGATTCACTCAGGAGGCTGCAGACAGACCATATCGACCTGTATCAGTCCCACGTGGATGACCCGGAGACGCCCCTTGAAGAAACGCTGGCAGCCTATGCGCAGTTGATAGAACAGGGCAAAGTGCGCGCGATAGGCGCCTCGAACTACACGGAAACCCGACTCGGCGAGGCGCTGGCGTCGAGCAGGACAAAGCGAGTGCCCCGGTATGAGACGTTGCAACCCTGGTACAACCTGTTTGACCGCGAGGAGTTTGAATCCGGTCTGGAGGCTTTGTGCTTGGAAAACGGACTGGGGGTGATTCCCTACTACTCGCTCGCCAGTGGATTTCTGAGCGGCAAGTATCGATCAGAAAAGGACTTGGGGAAGAGCGCCCGGGGCGAGGGGGTCAAGAAGTACCTGAACGCCCGCGGATTCCGCATACTTAAGGCGCTGGATGAGGTGGCTGCGGCGCAAAGCACCGCGCCCGCCACGGTGGCGCTTGCCTGGCTGATTGCCCGGCCCAGCGTGACCGCACCCATTGTGAGCGCCACCAATCCTGAACAACTGGAGGAGTTGCTCCGCGCCGCCGCGCTTGTGCTCGATGATGCTGCCCTTGGACTTCTTAACCGGGCCAGTGACCGGGAAGCAGGGAATTGAGCAAGAATAAGAAATTATTTTTTTCAAAAGAATTCATTTATAATCATGAGAGCCTTTACTGGAGGCTCCGGATGGATGAAGCTTTCCAATTATTGGACACTAAATGTGCATCTTCCAGATTCTGGACGGTTCATTGCCTGAAGTTTACATGCGCCCTTCCATGATGCGGCGACTGTAAGTTCTATTCTGGCTTAATGTTAAACGATATATTGGTTCCGGGAAACGGCGATGGCGCGGATTTTGCTAAAATATTTTTCATATGCCACTTGCGAGTTTGCCAAGAATGCGTTACGATTATGATGTGAGATTGGGGCTGATCCAGTCTGGGACCACCGTGTAAAGAGTCAAATTCTGGGCGGGTCCTGTGCAAAGTCACAGGTTGTATTCTTCTCGCTTGGTGGGCAATATGGTTGAGATGGAAGAGACCCGGTTTTGTTGGGTCAAATTGCTGTAACTGGGTAGGCGGGTGAGTTGTGACATGACACCAAACACGCCATTCGAGCGGGTAATCCGTCTCGTGTCCGGCATTTGTGTCGGTGCGGCCGGGGTGATCGCGTGTCTCGTGCTGTTGAGTTGGCTTACCGGCCACGGGATGATAGGTGCGTTGAAATATGGCTATGTGCCCATGGCCCCGGGCACGGCTGGCGCGATACTCCTGCTAACTCTTTCCGTGCTGGTCAGCATTCTCCACCCCGAACACCCGCTTGGCATTAAGTTCTGTTGGCTCTCTGCATTCCTCACTGGGACAATATCCATAATTGGGATGGCGCTGCTCCTCTTTGCCCCTGAAAGCCTGTTTTCGGAATGGATAATACCGGCCAAGGACAGGGTCGTGGGCCAGCCGGTTAGTGTCATATCTCCGGTGACGGCGCTCGTGCTGTTCTTGTATGCGGCGGCCCAGGCACTTGAATCCCCCCCCGGCAGGCGAAAGCGTTCAAACCGTCAGGCTGCCTCCGCGTTTGCCTTTGTCGGCGGCCTAATCAGTTGTTGGGTGGTACTGGGCTACATCCTCGGGATACCGGTCCTGTACGGCACCGATGCCGTTCCCATGGCCCTGTCCAGTGGGATTGCACTTTCCCTGCTGAGCACGGGATTGATCTACAGGGCGGCACCCGGCGTGTGGCCCATGTCCAGAATCCTTCCCGACGATTCTGCAGAACCCTCCAGGTGGACGGCAAAAGGCCCCCTCGTGGCTTTCCTTCTTTTGTTTGCCACCATCGCGGTGGTGGGCGGCATTGAACTTGAAATGCAGCAGGTAAACATGCGCAGCGCAGCGCATGCCGAGTTGGATGCTGTTGCAGACCTGAAGATACAGGATATCGCCCATTGGCGCCAGGAGCGCCTTGCCGATGCGCATTTCTTCGCCAATGCCGCATTTGTGGCCCGGGACCTGCAGGAGTTTCTCGCGGACCCCAACGCAGGCACGATTCGCGCCGAGGTTGTGAACTGGCTGACACTCCTCAAGGGGGGGGAGCGCTATTTTTGCGCCTCCGTTTTCGACGCATCGGGCGATGAGCGTCTCTCCATTCCCCCGCAGCCGGAACCGCTGGACAGCGACATGCGCGCGCTGGTGAGCGGGACGCTGAAAGACAATGCCATCAGCATGACCGACCTGCACGAAGGGGCCGGCCATGAGGTCTATCTGAGTCTTACGGTGCCCGTCCATGCCCCTGGAGCGGACCCCGCCGCCGCGCCTATTGGGGTCATTGTGCTGCGGATGGACCCCCGGCAGTTTCTCTTTCCTCTCATCCAGACCTGGCCCACGCGCAGCACCACCGCCGAAACGCTCATCGTGCGCCGGGAAGGCGACGAGGTGCTCTATCTGAGCGACCTGCGCCATCGGGAAGGCGCCGCAATGAAGCTGCGTGTTTCCGTGGATCAGGATAGTCTCCCGGAAGTGAGGGCCGTCCAAGGCAAGACGGGGCTTGTTGAGGCGGTGGATTATCGCAATGTGCCCGTGGTGGCAGTCCTGCGCAAAGTGCCCGATTCCACCTGGTTCCTGGTGGCCAAGGTCGACCAAACCGAAATCTATGCGGCCTCGCGCAGGCAGGCGCTCCACATCGCGGCCATCATGGCCCTGCTGGTACTGGCGGCCGGGCTGGGCATCGTTGCGCTGTGGCGCCAGCGCAACATGGAGTATTTCCGCCAGACCCTGGACCAGGAAACAAAGCAGGGTATTCTGACGCAGCGCTTCGAGCACCTGATGCGCCAGGCAAACGATTGCATCCTCCTTGCGGACGAGAACGGAAACATTGTCGAGGCGAATGACCGTGCCATCCAGGTCTACGGCCAATCGCAGGCGGAACTGCGCTGCGCCGGCCTCGTCAGCCTGCGCGCCCCCGGCGCCCGGGCGCAATTTGAAACGCAGATGGCAGAATTGGCCAAAAACGGAAACATCCGTTTTGAGACGGTGCATCAACGGGCTGACGGAACAGAGTTCCCCGTTGAAGTCAGTGCACGTATGGTGGATATCGGCGGCGCGGCCCACCAGCTCTTCATCGTGCGTGATATTACCGGGCGCCGTGAACGGGAACGGGAGATTGAACGGCTGAACCGCCTTTACGCCGCGCTCAGCCATGTGAACCAGTCCATTGTGCGCTCCCAGACACAGCAGGAGATGCTCGAAAGCGTGTGCGCCGCGCTGGTGGAGCACGGCGGTCTGCAGGTCGCGTGGATGGGTCAATATGATTCGCAGGAAAGCCCCCCAAGTCCGCGCGCATGGCGCTGCATGGATGGATCCCCAACGCCCAATCTGGCCTTGGTCGCGGAATGTTTGCGGCAGGGGCAGCGTCCGGTCGCGGGCACTGCGTCCGGTGTGAACCGGCCGGTGGTTTGCCTGGACCTGTCCGCCATGGACTTCGGCCACGAGGCGCGTCCGGAGATTGACCGCCTGGGCATTTGCGCGGTTGCCGCCCTGCCCATTCGCCTTGGCAAAATGACCTGGGGCGTGCTCGCCGTGGGCGCCAAAGACGCCGGCTATTTCGGGGACCGCGAAATGGCCCTTCTGGAGGAGGCGGCGAATGACGTCTCCTTCGCCCTGGATCATCTTGCGATAGAGGCCGAACGCAGGCGCGCCGAAGACCAGTTGCACGAAACGCAGCAGCGGCTGGCCCTGGCCGTGGAAGGCGCGCGTCTGGGTTTGTGGGACTGGGATCTGCGGACCAATGCCGTCCATTTCTCAAGAGAATACAAGCGCCAGCTCGGTTACGAGGACGGGGATTTCTATAACACCCGTGAACGCTGGGAGGAAAACCTGCACCCGGACGACCGCGAATGGACACTGGGAGCCATTGAAGATTTTATCAGGCAGCGCGGAGAGTATCAGGAATTGGAGTTCCGCCTGAAACACCGGGACGGCTCCTACCGGTGGATGCTGAGCCGCGCGGTGCTGCGCTGCGGTCCCGAGGGTGTGCCGGAGCAGATGATCGGATGCCACATCGACATCACCGACCGCAAGCACGCCGAGGAGGCGCTGCGCCGGAGCGAGGAGAACCTGGTGCTGGCCGAGCGCATCGCCCACGTCGGCTACTGGGAACGCTCCCTCGACGGCGTCAGCATCCTGTGGTCCGACGAGGCCTACCGTGTGTTTGGCCTGGAACCGCAGGAACGGCCCATCAACCTGCCCGCCTTTCTGGCCATGGTCCATCCGGAAGACCGGGACGCCGTTTTGGAGGCGATTCGCGCCACGCGGGAAGAGGACAGGCCCTACAACATTGATTACCGCATCGTGCGCCCCGACGGGTCGGTGCGCTTTGTCCACTCCCAGGGAGAGCTTTTCCTTGATGCCCTGGGCCGGCCGAGCCGCGTGTTTGGCACGATGCTCGACATTACCGAACGAAAACAGGCGGAAGCGGCGCTGCGCGAAAGCGAGCAGCGTTATCGCCTCATCACGGAGAACAGCGGAGACGTTATCTGGCAGTTGGACCTTGCCTCATTGAAATTCACCTACGTCAGCCCTTCGGTGATGCGGCTCCGGGGCTACACGCCGGACGAGGTGATGGCGCAATCCATGGAAGAGGCGCTAACCCCCGACTCCTTTCGCCAGGTTGTCGAAAGCATTGTGGCGTACCAGGCCAATCCGGAAGCCAACGCGGAACTCCGGTCTCCACGCACCTCCATCGTGAAACAACCCTGCCGGGACGGCTCCGTGGTGACCACCGAGGTGGTCACCACCGCCCTGACCGATGAACTGGGCAACGTGGTCGGCATCCTGGGGGTCACCCGGGACATTAGTGATCGTGTGCGGGCCGAGGAATCCCTTCGCAAGAGCGAGGAGCGCTTCCGGGCTGCCTTCGAGGTGGGTCTCTTCGGCATGGTGCTTATTTCCACCGACGGTCATTTCGTGGAGGTGAATCCGGCTTTTTGCCAAATGCTGGGCTATTCAGAGGCTGAACTGAAAGCACACACCTTCATAGACATCACCCATCCGGGCGACCGGGCCGAAAGCGCTGACGAGGTCAGAAAACTGCTCGCCGGCATCGCAGACAGTTTTGAACTGGAAAAGCGCTATCTGGACAAACAGGGACGCACCGTCTGGGGCGTGGTCAGAGCGAGGGTGCTGCGGGACCCCGACGGCATGCCGCGTCTCCTGCTTGCCCAGGTCCTTGACACGACAGCGCGCAAGAAAGCAGAGCAGGAAATCATTGCCAATCAGGACCGCCTGAACCGCGCCCAGGCCGTTGGACGCATCGGAAGCTGGGAATACAACCCCCACGCCCGCAATATTTGGGGTTCCGCCGAGGCCTGCCGCATTCTGGGACTGCCGGTCCACGAAAGGGAAGTGTCCGCCGATGAGGTGGAGTCGCGCATTCCGGAATGGGGCCGTATACATCAGGCCATGGTGGACCAACTGGGCGAACGAAGCGCCTATGACGTTGAGCTGACACTAAACCCCATCGATGGCGGCCCCCAGAGGACGCTTCGCGTGGTTGCCGAATTGGTGCTGGATGACCGGGGCCAGCCCGCGCGGATCGTTGGTGTGTCCGAGGACATCACCGACCAAAAGCGGACTGCGGAACAACTGCAGGAAACACAGGAACGGCTGTACCTGGCCCTCCAATCCTCAGGCGTGGGCACACTCGACTGGATTATTGACGAGAAAAGACATATTTGGGACGCCAACACGAGACTCCTTTTCGGTATGGCCCCGGACAATGACGCCGAATTGGAGACACAGTTCATGGCGGCCGTCCATCCAGAAGATCGGGACCGCATTCTGGAAGAACTGGACCGTGCGGTGCGGACGCAAACGGACGGCGAAACAGAGTTTCGGGTGGTCTGGTCCGATGGCAGTGTTCACGATCTCTCGGTTCGGGGCAAGGTGTACCGCGACCCTTCAGGCCGGGCCGTGCGCATGATCGGCGTCTGCTGGGACATCACCGCACGAAAAGAGGTGGAAGCCATCCTGAAGGCCGATTCCAGCAGGCTCGGACTCATCATAGAAGAGCGCACCCGGCAGTTGCGTGAAGCGCAGGACGAACTGGTGCGCAAGGGAAAACTGGCGGTGCTGGGACAGTTGGCGGGCGGTGTGGGTCACGAACTGCGCAATCCGCTTGGGATTATTTCCAACGCCATCTACTATCTCAAACTGGTCAATGTCGGGGCCGATGAAACGGGCAGGGAGTACCTGAACATCATTTCAACGGAGGTGCGCAACTGCCAGAAGATCATCACGGACCTGCTTGGATTCGCGCGCACCGGCCGGGCGGACCGCTCGACCGTCGCCCTGCCAATGCTGGTGGCCGAGGTGCTGGCCCAGGTTGCCCCTTCCGCGGATGTGGACGTGGTCCTGAATTTTCCCGTGGACCTGCCGCTCTTGTCGGTGGACCCCGGTCAGGTGAGACAGGTGCTGTCCAACATCATGCTGAACGCCTGCCAGGCAATGCAGAACGGCGGCACGTTGACGGTGGGGGGCTGTTGCAGGGAAGGCCGCGTTCTCGTGTCCATAACGGACACCGGTTGCGGCATGTCTGAAGAGGAACTGAAACGGATTTTTGAGCCGCTGTATTCGACCAAGGCAAGAGGCATCGGCCTGGGGCTCTCGGTCACCAAAAACCTCGTTGATGCAAACGGGGGGGCCATTGAAGTGACAAGCAAACCCGGCAAGGGCAGCACATTTACTGTGGCGCTGCCGACGCAGGAGTGAAGCATATGGACGCGCCCGTTCGAGAACTGGTGGTCGATGACGACCCCAGGATGGTAAAAACCCTCGTGGATATTCTCCGCGCCAAGGGGCATGCGCCCCAGGGCGCCAACAGTGGAGAGGCCGCGCTGGAACTCCTGGGCAAAATGCCTTTTGACTGCGTGCTGACAGACATTCGCATGGGCACGATGGACGGACTGACCCTGTTTCGCACCATTCGCTGTGCGGGCCACACCCTTCCGGTCATCTTCATGACCGCCTACGCCGACGAGGAAATGGTGCGGCAGGGGCTGAATGAGGGCGTGGTGGGGGCCATCACAAAGCCCTTCGACATGGAAAAGCTCCTCAGCTTTCTCAATGGTGTGCGTGATGCGGGGTCGGTCCTGATCGTGGACCATGAGCCGGAATTCTGCCTGTCCGTCGAGGGGATGCTGGGTGCCCGCGGATTCGCGGTGAGGCACATTTCCAACGTGGCAGCCCTCGACGGCGCCGTCGGTCCGAACCACCAGACCATTCTGTTCGACACGGGATTCGACCGGGGGACGGGCATGGAAATTCTGGGGAAGGTCCGCCAGAGCTCCGAATCCGCCCCGGTGATTCTTGTCACGGACGATTGTGAGAAAACGGGAGGGTTGGCCGGTGAGGCGCTGAGCATAGAGGCCCACGCCTGTCTTGAAAAACCGGTGGATGTGGATCGGCTGATGGAACTCCTCGCCGAACTGCGCCACGTCAAACTGCGCCGCCTGCTGGAAACACCGAGCGGCAGGGACGAGTAGAGCGCCATGCACAGGACACGCAAAATACTGGTCGTGGATGATGACGGCAACCTTTGCAGGACTTTGGCGGACATCCTGCACATCAAGGGCTACAGCCCACTGGTGGCGATGAAGGGGGCAGACGCATGCAGGGTGGTGCGCGAGCAGCGCCCCGAGTTGGCCCTGGTCGATCTGAAACTGCCGGACATGGACGGGCTTGATCTGGTCCGCGAGTTTCGGCAGCTTAATCCGGGAATGGAATACATTCTGCTCACGGGGCACGCCTCCCAGGAATCGGCCATTGAGGCCCTCAATCTCGGCGCCTACAGCTATTTGGAAAAGCCCTATGACATGGGCCGCCTGCTGATCACCGTTCAACGCGCCCTTGAGCGCCGCGACGCGGCCGAGGCATTGCGCAGAAGCGAGGCGCAGTACCGCGAACTGGTGCAGAGCGCCAACAGTATCATCCTGCGTCTGGACACGGAGGGCCGGATTACCTTCTTCAACGAATACGCCGAGAAGTACTTCGGCTACAACCAGGAGGAGATCCTGGGGGCCAGCGTCGTTGGCACCATCGTTCCCGAAGCCGAGGCCGAGGGACACCCCATGACCGCCATGGTTCGGGAGATCCTGGCCGAGCCCGAGCGGTATGCGGTCAACGAGAATGAGAACGCCCGCAAAAATGGAGAGCGCATGTGGGTGCTCTGGTCAAACAGGGTCATCCTGGATGAACGGGGCAATTACGCGGGCATTTTGAGTGTCGGCAGCGATATCACCGCAGTAAAACGGATTGAGGAGCAGTTGCGGCTCCGGATCCGGCAGCAGGTGGCGGTGGCCGAACTGGGGCGGCGCGCGCTGGTCGAGCGCGACCTTGCGGTCATCATGAAGGAGGCGGCCGACCTGACCGCAGGCGGGCTGGACGTCGGTCTGGTCGAAGTGCTTGAACTCATTCCCGAAAAAAACACCCTGCTGCTGCGCGCGGGCACGGGTTGGAGCGAGGGCCTTGCCGGCGTTCTGGCCGTCGAGGCCGACCCCGAAACACTTGCCGGACAAAGTCTTGCGGCGAATGATGCAGTCATCGTGGAAAAGCTGGACGGAGAAGAACGGGGGCGGAGGGAAGTGCTTAAGGCCCACGGTGCGGTGAGCGGCATGGCCACCGTGATTCCGGGGGATGAGGGGCCTTTTGGCGTGCTTGGCGCTTATGCCCGCACCTGCCGCGCCTTTGCCGGCCAGGATGTGCTTTTTCTTCAATCCATGGCCAATATTCTCGGTGACGCCATCGTCCGCAAGAACGCCGAAAACCGCGTGGAGCGGCAAAGACAGCAATTGCGTGCCATGGCCTCCGACCTTGCCCTTGTGGAGGAGCGCGAACGCCACCGCATCGCCGTGGGGCTGCACGACCAGGTCATCCAGAATCTGGCGGTGGCCACCATCCGCCTGGACGGATTGCGCGAGTCGCTGCACACAGAGGAGGCGCTGAACATCCTTCAGGTGGTCCGGGACAGCACGGGCGAGGCCATTGCCGACCTGCGGTCGCTCACCTTTGAACTGAGCCCGCCGGTACTGTATGAACTGGGGCTGGAATCGGCGCTCCAATATCTGGCGGAGCTGATGGAGCGCGAACATGCGCTGCCCGTGCACTGTCGGGACGACGGATTGGAGAAACCCCTTCGAGAGGACCTTCAGGTGACACTGTACCGCTCGGCGCGCGAACTGATGATGAATGCGGTGAAACACGCGCGGGCCAGCCGCCTGAATTTGTCCGTGTCGCGTTTGGGTGAAGACATTTGTATACTTATCGAGGATGATGGCGTGGGTTTTGACAGCGCCGCCCTTGAAACACGAAATTCCGCCGAAGCGGGGTTTGGGCTGTTCAGCATCCGAGAACGGCTGGGCTGCCTGGGTGGGCAAATGGTGATTGATTCGCAACCGGGACAGGGGACAAGAATCGCGCTGATGGCGCCGCTTGCTCCGGAGATTGTCAAATGAACAGCGGGCAAGGCATGTGCGTCCGAGTGGTGTTGGCGGACGACCACAAGATTATGCGGGAGGGGCTGTGCAGTCTGCTGCGCAACGATCCCCGCGTGGAGATCGTCGGCGTGGCGGAGGACGGCCGCAGTGCCGTGCAACTCGCCCGGGAACTGAAGCCGGATGTCGTTGTGATGGATGTCGCCATGCCCGACCTGAACGGGATTGAGGCGTCGCGCAAGATCAAGGCCGAATTGCCCGACGTGCGCATTCTGGCCCTGTCCATGCACTCCGACAAGCGGTACATATCGAATATGCTTCAGGCCGGCGCCTCCGGCTACCTGCTCAAGGATTGCGCCTTCAAAGAACTCGTCCAGGCAATTCACACGGTTGCCCGGCGCCAGGTTTATCTGAGCCCGAGCATCGCCGCTCTCGTGACCGAGGACTACGTCCGCCAGTTGATGACCAGGGACGCCTCACCTGCGGCGGTGCTCAGCCCAAAAGAGCGCGAGGTGCTTCAACTGATGGCCGAAGGCCACAGCACCAAACAGATTGCGGCCACCCTGAACCTGAGTGTGAAAACCATTGAAACGCACCGGCAGCAGGTAATGGAGAAGCTTGACCTCCACAGCGTTGCCGAACTGACCAAATTCGCCGTGCGTGAAGGCTTGACATCTCTCTAACACCCCTTCCGACCCGTTCTTGAGGCGATCCGCACTTATTGTGTGTGAAACACATTCTTCAGGCGCGAGGCTCCGCGTGACGCTTCGTGAAATGGTCCGAGTACGGGGGGTGGTTCCACATTGGGTTTGATCCGCCTGCTGGACGTTGGCGGGGAGTTCATGCCTGTCCCATAAGCACTTGCCGGTGCACATTACCATTGCGGGCAGCCTGAACCTGGTTACGGCTTGCCATTTTGGGGGTTATTCCCACAATTCGCTCGACATATGGCCTCAATCTAAGGGAAATGGAAGGGCAGAATCAGGGAATACCCTATTTCAGTCTCACCCACCTTGGGTCATAATTACTTCAGTAAGTACAGGTGCCTTTCGGCGAATGGAATGCGCCGATGCACCAGCGAGAAAAGTTGAGGTAATAGAACAGGGGGCTGCGCGCAGGCCATTAGGGCTGCGCACGCCGTACAAAGGGAGCGGTGACATGGCCATCAGTGTTTTGCTTGTTGATGATCACAGCGGGGTGCGCGAGAGTCTGCGCTGCCTGCTGGACAAAGAGAAGAATTTCGAGGTTGTCGGCGAGGCCGAGAACGGGCAGGTCGCCGTGCAAATGGTGGACCTGCTGCGTCCGGACGTTGTTGTGATGGACGTGCTGATGCCAAAGCTTAACGGCATTGAAGCCACGCGGGCCATCCGGGAGCAGGGACACGACACCAAGGTGCTGGCGCTCTCGATGCACTCGGAACGGCGCTACATTGCCAGCATGCTCCGGGCCGGCGCATCCGGATATGTGCTCAAGGATCATGCCTATTCAGAGCTGGTCCGGGCCGTGCGGTCGGTGGCCGGCTACATCACGCCGATGCAGAATGTCATGGGTGGCACCCCCGTGGTCACCATGCTGGAAAACCTTCAGCCGGGGGACCACGCCTGCTGTATTCATGAAACGGAGGAGGAGGCTCGGGCCGTGGCGGGGCCCTACCTTTGCCAGGGGCTTGAGGCTTCCGAGAAGGTGCTCTATATCGCCGACATTCGCACCCCCCAGATGATTGGGGAATGGCTGGGCTTTTACGGTGTTGACATGGAACGCCGTGTGGAAAGCGGGCAGCTCAAAATGGTGCGTTCGGAAAGCGCCTGCACACACGGCGGAATATTTGACGCGGACCGGATGATCGCCTATCTGAAGGAGGAACTGCGGGAGGCGCTGGAGGAGGGCTACCGGGCGCTGCGTGTTGTCGGGGAGATGAGTTGGGCACTTTCGGGGTTCGAAGGTTCGGAAAGGCTCAACGAATACGAATCCAACGTGAATGTGCTGCTCCGCGACAGTGCCTGCACGATGCTTGACCTGTACGACCGAAACCGGTTTTCGGCGGAGACCCTGCTGGAAGTGCTGGCAACCCATCCCATCGTCATTTGCGGCCTGGACGTGTGTGACAATTTTTACTACGTGCCCCCCGAGGCGCGTTTGTCCCAAGAACCGGCCCAGATGGAACTCGAACGGAAGCTCGACGGACTGCGCGGGCACCGCCAGACGGAAGCCAGCCTCAAGAGGACCGCAGACCTGCTGACACACCTCTTTGACACGTTTCCCATGCCGGTGTATTACAAAGACTCCAAAGGCGTCTATTTGCAGTGCAACCGTCCTTTTGCCGAGCAGATCATCGGGTTGCCCAAAGAGAAGATCCTGGGGCGCACGCTGGAGGAAATCGATTGCACGGTCCCCGAAGCTTTGATGGAGGACTGCCAGGAGAAGGATGCACAACTGCTGTCCGGAGAAGGCAGGCAGGTCTACGAGATGCAGATAGGGTGCGCCAACAGGGAGCAGCGGTCTTTCCTGATGCACAAACAGGCTTTTGTTGACCCCCAAACAGGCGAGTTGGCCATTATGGGCATGATGACCGATCTTTCCGACCAGAAGAAGGCGGAAGCCGAGAGCGCCCGGCTTATTGCCGCCATTGAACACGCGGCCGAAGCCGTCGTGATAGTCGATACGGCGGGAATCATCCAGTACGTCAATCCCGCGTTCACCGACACAACCGGATACAGCCGGGAGGAAGCGGTCGGGGCAAATCCGCGCATACTCAAGAGCGGACGGCAGGATGACGCCTTCTACCATCAGATGTGGGAAGACCTGGCCGGGGGGCGCGTCTGGTCCGGAAGCCTGGTAAACAGGCGCAAGGACGGGGGCCTGTATAACGAGAAAATGACCATTTCACCCGTCCCCGACGCGCAGGGAAAGCTGACCCATTTCGTGGCCATCAAGCGGGACATCACGGAAAACATCAACATGACTGCCCGACTGCGCCAGGCGCAGAAGATGGAGGCCATCGGCACCCTGGCCGGGGGCATTGCCCACGACTTTAACAACATCCTTGCCGGCATCTTTGGCTACAGCGAACTGGGCCTGGAGGAGGTGGACCCCAAGTCCCGTCTGCACGGCGACCTGATGCACATTCACGATGCCGCCAAGCGGGCCAAAGACCTCATCTACCAGATTCTCGCATTTAGCAGACAGGCGGAAGGCGAGCGCTATCCGCTCCGTCTGGACATGGTTATCAAGGAGTGCCTGAAACTGCTCCGTCCAAGCATCCCCTCGAGCATTGAGTTTGTGGTAAACCTTGGAACGAACTGTCCGCAGGTAATGGCAGACGCCACCCAAATGCACCAGATCATCATGAACCTGTGCACCAACGCCTACCACGCCATGCGCGACGAGGGTGGCATCCTGACCGTTGGGCTGCACCCCTTCATCATGGATGATTCGGACACCCAGGGCGGTCCGGAACTGTGTCTCACTGTCAGCGACACCGGCCAAGGCATGTCACCGGACACCCTGGACAGGATTTTCGAGCCCTACTTCACCACCAAGCCCTCTGCCGAGGGTACGGGCCTGGGATTGGCGACAGTGCATGGCATCGTTGCCAGTCATGGCGGTGCGGTCACGGTGTGCAGCGAGGTGGGCAAGGGTTCCACATTCAGCGTGTATCTCCCCGCCATGAGGGAGGACTCACCCATAAAGCCGGTTGTCAAGGAGAAGCCCGCGGTCGGAGGAAATGAGCGGATTATGGTTGTGGACGACGAGGAACCCCTGACCTTGCTGCTGGAAAGGGTGCTTACCCGTTTGGGCTACAGGGTGACAGCCATGCAGAATAGCCTGGAGGCGCTGGCCGCCTTCAAGGCATCCCCGCAGGACTTTGACCTCGTGCTGACAGACCAGACCATGCCCGGCATGACCGGATACCAACTCGGTCAGGAGATGCTCGCCATACGCCCCGATATTCCCATAATCCTCACCACGGGCTACACCGACAGCGCCTACAAGGACAAAGTGCTGCTCAACGGCATCAGTGCCTTTATGGCCAAGCCTGCGGAAACAAACGACATGGCGCGGCTGGTGCGCCGCGTACTTGACGGGGCCAAGAATCAGAAAGACCCCGTCAAAGCGGCGAAAACGTAACGACTGTAACCGTCGGAAATGCTTGGGAAATCCCGTTCCCAGGCAATCCGACACCAAGGAAAAGACCATGTATACGAATTGCACCGAGCCGACCGGAATCCTTGGCCTGGCTTCCTGGACAGGCGGCGCCGTGGTTGCGGCACCCAAAAGGTTGCTCTTTGTTGACGATGACCCGAGCATACTCGACATGCTGGAGCGCATGATTGCGCCGCATGCCGCCGGTTGGCAGACGTTTTTTTGCCTTGGTGCGGAAGAGGCCATGACCATGGTCGAACAGGTCGATTTTGACGCTATCGTTTCCGACGCCCGCATGCCCGGAAGGGACGGATTCTGGCTCTTGAAGACGCTTCAGGATTCGGAACGCACCCGGAACATACCGGTGATACTACTGACGGGTGACTGTGAGCCCAGCCTCAAGCGCCAGGCGCTTGAAATGGGCGCGACGGACCTGCTGAACAAACCCATCTGCCGCGAGGACCTGCTGGGGCGGCTGCGCAGCGCGCTGCGCCTGAAGGCATCCCAGGATGAACTGGCCGCGCACATAATATCGTTGGAAAACAATGTCCGCGAACGGACCCAGGCGCTTGAAACCTCCCACCGCGAGATCGTCTGGCGGCTCGCCAAGGCCTGCGAATACCGCGACGACGAGACGGGCCAGCACGTGATGCGCGTGGCCTTCTATTCGCGCGCCATTGCGGTGGGCCTGGGTATGAGCCCTGATTTTGTCGAGGAAATATTCCTGACCAGCCCCCTTCACGACATCGGCAAGATTGCCATGCCGGACCGGGTGTTCCTGAAGCCGGGTTCCCTCACCCCGGAGGAAATGAGGGTTATGCGGAGCCATTGCGAGGTCGGAGCGCGGCTCCTGCTCGAACGACCCCAGGCGCTGGCCTTGTTTCACGGGGATGGATTTGACAGGGAGGAGTTCTTTGGCGACGGGGACGAAAACCCCTTCATCAAGATGGCTTCGCGCATCGCCCTTGGCCATCATGAGAAATGGGATGGGACGGGGTACCCCGGCGGACTTGCAGGCAGGGCCATTCCAATGGAAAGCAGGATAGTGGCGCTTGCCGACGTCTTTGACGCGCTGGTCACGGAAAGGCCCTACAAGCCGGCGTTCTCCCTGGAAAAATCGTTGGGAATACTCGCGACCGAGGCCGGACACCATTTTGACCCGGAGGTATGCAGCGCCTTCAACGCGAAAATAGACGAAATAGAAAGCATTCGCCGTCGCTTCCTCGAAACACCTTACCACGTGTGCATTGAAAATGCCCGGTGACAAAGCGAAGGTTGTGCGTTCACATGCGGACGGAATGCAGAAAAAGACAACACACGCAAACACCAAGAGGGTTGGCTGTCTCAGACAGTCGGCCTGACCGCCGAGGAGGCGGATATACGTGCGCATTCTTGTGGCAGAAGACAACGTCGGCACCCGCAATATGCTGAAGGCGCGTCTGCAGCGCTGGGGGCATGAGGTGGTGTGCGCCGCAGACGGTGAAGAGGCGTGGCAAACACTTCAACAGGAGAATGCGCCAAACCTGCTGGTGCTTGACTGGATGATGCCCGGCCGGAGCGGATTGGACCTTTGCCGGGCAGTTCGCGCGAGGGAAACGGCAATTACGCCCTACATCATTCTCCTCACAGGCCTGGTGGACAAGAACGACATCGTGGAAGGCTTTGAGGCGGGGGCAAATGACTACGTCACCAAACCCTTCAACGGTGCCGAACTTCGGGCGCGCATCAAGACCGGACAGAGCATCCTCGAACTTCAACTGTCGCTGGCCAAACGGGTGGCGGACTTGGAAGCCTCGCTTGCCCATGTAAGAACACTTCAGGGCATACTTCCCATCTGCATGCACTGCCACAAAATCCGCGATGACGATGAATCCTGGCAAAAAATCGAGAGTTATATTCTGCAGCACACGGACGCCCAATTCAGCCACGGACTGTGTCCGGAATGCCTGACGGAGCATTATTCCTGGGTGGACGGCGCCGAGAAAAAGCCGGCATAACCGGCTTTGCTTATTACGGGTCGGTTGGGAATGTCGGGTGCCTGCCTTCGTTATCCTTAAGACACCATTTCAGTACATTCCCACCTTTTGAAAACAGCACAAGGAAGCGGCCCGGAGTCGGTTGACTCCGGGCCGCAATTGCTTGGCCGAAGAGAGAACTACGGGGTCAGCTTGTGCACCGTGGCGACCGCGAATTCTTTGCCGACACCGTGGCAAACGGCGCAGGCCTCGACGCCCTGGGCCGCGTCGGAGTTAGTCACGGCGTGGATGTCGGTGATCAGGCTGTCATGGCATGACGTGCAAGCGGCCCGCTCGGGCAGAATCGTCGTGGTGCTGCCATCGTCATTCGCAATCAATGTCGGCATCGCCTCCGGAGCAAGCGGAAGGTCAACACTGTTCTTGCCGTGGCAGATGGCGCACTTCTGGCGCAGGCCGGGGAAGCGAACCTCGTTGGCGACGAAGGAACCGACGCTGAACGGCCGATTCAGGTTTTCGCCCGTGTGGAACTTGTGCAGCATGTCCTTCAGGCTGATTTCGCCGGCGCTGGGATTGTGGCACATCTCGCAAACTTCCACGCCAAGGCGCGAACCGCCGTGGCCACGGATGGTTTCACCGTGGCACTTGGCGCACAGTGCGTCATCGACAACAGTGCGGTGCGGCACCGGCGTGCTGCCGTCCACCGTGAAGAAGCGAATGCCGTTGTCCTTCAGGCCCTGCTCTTCCGTGTTGCCTTCACCGTCCACGAAGTCCACGCGGCCGGTCATTGCAACAGCGAAAGTGATGCCGGGCACATCGAGCGGCAGTTTCTTCTTGAAGATGTACTGGTATGCACCGGTCGGGCTGGTCGTGTTGACGAGCGTGCCCGTCGGTTTTCCGGCGACCCGGTTGATGGTTTCGTTCGAGTTTGTTGTGTACTCCGAAGCTGGCCAGGCAACAATTGCCCCGGCGCGGGCAATGGGAGTGATGTCGGTAATAGGCGTTCCGTCGCCGTTCTTGGCCAGGAAGTCGATAGTCAGCGTGCCGTCAGTCGGATCGACCGCGACATTGGTGAGTTGCAGGTCAAGGCCGGGGTTTTCTGCAAGCTCCTCAACAGGAATGTGGTTGTCGGCTATTGGGGCGACGCCGGGACCGGACGGATTGTGGCAGGTGGCGCACTTGCTGTCGTCGGTCTGGGTGAAGTCGAGCGGGTGGTTGTGGAACCCGGCCGGGGTGGTGGTCGGGTCTGCAAACCAAGTGAGGTCATGGCAGGAGCCGCAGGCGGCCCTGCTGGGCTTGTTGAAGTAGTCCGCCTGTGCGTTTACTGACTTGTTCTCCGGACCGGCCACGTGGCAAATGTCGCAGGAGCGGATGTCCTGGGGCAATGTGACCGTCGAGTAGTCATTGATGGAGTTGCCGTAACCGATGATCTGGTAAGGCGTGCCAGCCACAACGCTGGGCAGGTTTATACCCATGTGAATCTTGTGGATAAACACCTTCATGTCCACGGTGTTGCCCGTGTCCGGGTCAGTGGTACCGGGATTGTGGCAGAGAATGCACAGTTTGACTTCGGTGCGGTTTCCGCCGTGCAGTCCCAGGCGGGTGTGGCAGTTGTTGCACTTCTCGGTGACGGTAACGTCGCGTGAAACGGCTACGGGGTTGCCGTCGGGGCGCCACTCGAAGATGGCATTGTTGGAGGGGTAGGTGAGCCCGTCCAGGGCCGAGAGGCGCGCAAGCTGCGAGCCCACCGCATGCGTGGCGGTCTTGCTGTAGTCGGCCGGAAGGGCAGTCTTGAATTTGTACGTGTAGGTTCCGTCGCTGTTCTGCTTCAAACCGGCGGGGCCTGCACCGTCATAGGTGGCCTGGGTGGCCTTGACGCTCGGGTCTGCGGCGGCGGCCACGGTCTTTGAGATATAGCTGATATACTGGGCGGAGTTCCCTGCGGGCGGGGCCTCGTCCAGATGGGCAATGATGAACCGCACTTCGCTGAACTCAACGGGCGGAATGACGTCGCCGCGGTTGTTGGTGGCTGTGAAAGTGACTTCAGGCCTGAGGTCTTCGGGGATCACAACGCCCGTGATGTTGGCTTTGAAGCCTGCAGGAATCAGGGGCGTGGTGCCGATGGTGCCGCCGGGGTTCAGCACCGAAATGGTGCTGTTGGCGGTGGCGCCGCTGTGGGAACCGGTGACCGTGATGGTGGCGACGCCGGCCGTAAGCGCGGTGGCGTTGATGCTGGCGCCGGTGGTGCCGCTCAGGCCCACAACCGCCGCGTTGGTGATGGTCCAGTTGAGCGTGTCAGTCGCATCGGTGGAACCGGCGCTCAGGCCAACCAACTGGCCGGTTTCAATCACAGCCGAAGCGGGCGTAACGGTCAGCACCACGGGCTCGGGTTCCACAGCAACCGTGGGAACTGAGATGACCGCAGTGGCAGCACTCTTGCTCTTTGAACCCGTCACAGTGATGGTGGTTACGCCGGGCGCGAGCGCCGTGACGGTCACAGACAACCCCGTCGTGGCATCAATGCTCGCCACCGCCGGGTTGCTGTTCGTCCACGTGAAGGGCGCATCGGCCGCGTCCGTGGATGACGCAGTGAGCGTCAGGTTCTGGTTGGCCTGCAGCGTAGCCGCCAAGGGGGTAACACTGACCACGCCGACGAGGGGGCATCCCGTAATGCACACAGCCACCAAGGCCAGCAACATCAACATTTTCACTCCGCGCAAACTCTTCACAAGTATTTCTCCTGCTGTGTCGTTCCTAAGTCCGACAGTTTTGACATTCGCCACACGCACTAAGCTCTTATTGCTCTGCGGCACTTGCCGCAATCGCCTTTCACGTCTGCCAGCACTCTCCAATACTGCAGATTGCCTAGAAATACGCCATGATACGCCCAATTTGATGGCACGTAGACGAGTTCTAAGCATTATTCCCTGAGAGCATGCTTGAAGTATACCTGTTTACCGAACGTTAGGCATCCGTAGAAACAACTATAAAAGCAAAAGAGGTATCCGTAATAAATACGGACACCTCATGTAATGGCATTCATTTAGTGGGTTTGGCGCCCCGCAAATAATGGCGGGGACCTAAGCCCTATAGACCCAATTGCTTCAACACCTCGGGATTGGTTTCATCCATGGCAAGCACACTATGGCAAGCATCACAGTCCTGACCGACAGCTTTTCCGTCAGCATTCTTCAGGACATCGTCATGACACCGGAAACATCCGGGGAACTGTTCGTGGCCCAGATTGTTCGGGTGCGTTCCCCAGGTCAGATTCATCTTGGGGAAGACATTGCGTTTCCATATCGCCTGCAGTTCATGAATGGCCGTGTCCACCCGTTCAGGAGTGGACTTGACCAGGTCAGGATACTTGTCCTGATAGAAGGTGCGGACTTTCTGCGCAATCAGCTCCGGATCGCTTTCCTGACCCTTGGCCTCGGTCAACGTCTCCACGCCCAGCTTCTTGATGTAGGGGAGTGTGGCGTCTAGTTTACCGGTCTCCAGCGCCGCATCCACCTCCGTCACGGGCATTTTGAACACGTGTGAGGGCCGGTTGTGGCAGTCGATGCAGTCCATCTTCCGCTCCTCCGCATGGGCCAGAGCCTCGGGGGTGAAGACATCCTTGCCGGCACTGTAAACGGTCTCTTTGCCATCCTTTTGAACTATGCGCACCTTGGAGATCTTCTGGCGCTTGGGATCGGGCGTGGTGTAGAAGGTCTGTTTGTCCGGACTGATGTGCCAACTGTGAATTCCCTTGCCCTGACCGCCGCCGCCCAGATGCATCAGCAGCACGGTCTTGGTGGGCGTGTTGGCCTCGTCATCCTGATAATGCGTGATGATCTTCACCCGGTCGCCCACGAACTTTTCAGGCCAGTGGCACTGCTCGCAAGTGTCGCGGGACGGACGCAGATTCTCCACCGGCGAGGGAATGGGTGTGGGGTAACTGTGCATGGCCACGGCGAGCACCTGGCCCAACCCGGAGATTTTCGACTTCACGAACCAGGAGGTTCCCGGTCCGATATGGCACTCAATGCAGCGCACCCGCAGATGGGGAGATCCCGTATAGGCCGTGTATTCCGGTTCCATCACGGAATGGCAGGTCTTTCCGCAGAATTCGGGCGAGTCCATGAACTGAAGACCCTGGTAGGAAACGGTGGCGAAAATAAGCAGATTGAATGCGGTTAGAATCACCACGGTTGTCACAACATGACGCGTGTGGGGATTGTTGAAATCGAGGATGGGGAAGGGGGTGTCGGGCTTCTTGCCGTGGGAGCCGAACTTGTAGTCCCACAAAGCGCCCAGCGGCACCAGCAGCAGTCCGCCGACGAAGGAGCCCGGGAGCACCATGAACGCCAGAATGCCCACATAGGGGGAATCAACAAGACCCAGCGAACAGACGATCAGGCAACTGACGATGAGAAAGGCGCTTATCCCCGCCAGCATGGCACCGAGCAGGGTGAGCCAGTTCCGGCAAAAGAGCGTTGTCAAGGCCGCCAAAATCATGCGTTTCTTTCGTTCCATCATTCCATCCTTTCGGCATGCCAGCCGCTTGGTTAACCAAAGGGGTCAGACTGTAGCACCAACGGGCGCGTTTTTTCATCTTTTCACAGATCGCCCCGCCAGATACACTGCGTGACGCAAACGTTTGAAAATGCGGTCGGCATTTCTGCCACATCCAAATCAGTCCAATGGATTTAAGACACTTCGGCGGAGTTGCCGACGCGCACTACCCTACCCTGCCTGCGGACGGGCACTTTTAACGTTGTGGTCACGCAACCATGCGATGCAGCCCAGAAACACAATGGCCGTCTCAAATGCGTAGAAACCCACCAACGCCAAATGCGCCCCACTCGCAAAGCCATAACTGTGCAGTCCGACGCCAAGCATGTTGACACCGAACCACGAGAAGGCAATGACAATGCCGCCGATAATCGCGGCAATGTTGATTCCGAAGTCCCGCAGCATGCCGTCCATTCTCGCGTGGAGAATGGCGAGCTGCCAGAGCACAATCATGAGCGCGCCGTTTTCCTTGGGGTCCCATCCCCAGAAACGGCCCCAGCTTTCGTTTGCCCAGATGCCGCCAAGCACCGTTCCCACGACGGAAAACACCAGGGCGAAGCAAAGGGAACCGTACACCATGCGGGTAAGTCCCCGGTAGAACTCCCTGTCATCGCGCCGCAGGCGGAAGAGCCGCCCCAGCACAAACACATGGGCCAACCCGCCCGACAGCAGTCCGGCCGCGTAGCCTATGGTGATAGTGGTCACATGGGTCGCCAGCCAGAAATTGGTGTCGAGCACGGCAACCATGCTCACCATGGTGTCGGAACCCTCGCGCACCTCGTATTTGTTGGCCAGGAACATGCCCGCCACGCCCAGAACCGAGGCGAGAGAAAGGGCCACCCGCTGGTGGTTCACCCATTCCATGAACAACGACACGGCCACGGCCACGGCGGTAACAAAGAGAATGGTTTCATACAGCGTGGTGACCGGGGGCCTTTCACGGATGATGCAGCGGAGGACGATGCCGCAGGAGAGCAGCACGGTGGACAGGAGAATGGCGCCAAAAGAGGCGGCGGCCAGCATCTTGCTGGCGGGGCGCATCCACAGGCAGGCGACCAGAATGAAGCTGAGCACATAGAGCAGCAGGGCGTTGTAGAAAGGCTGCATCCGGTAGAGGAAGACCTCAAGGCCAATCTTGCCGTATTCACCGCGCGCCGTTGCCTGGGCACGCAACGAACCGTGAAGGGTGGCCGCCTGCTTCTTGAAGGCGTCCAGATTTGCCGTGCTGGAGGCGAGTTCCTCGAAATTCGCCAGCAGGTCCAATTGGGCGGCTGAAAGTATTTCCCCAGAGAAAGCGACTTGCACCATGTCGGCGGGAGAGTACCATTCAGCGTTGCCCGGTCCGGCCGGCGGCGGGAACAGCGCCAATTCCGTGGCGTCCACCGAAGCATCCTGCACTTCCTTGAGGAAAGCCGCAAAATCTTTCAATTCGGGGGCGGCCGCATCGGATTTTTTCTTCAAATCCATGTAAGCGGTGAAAAGTTGCGGAGCCTTGCGCAGCACTTCACTCAACCGGCACTCGGCCTGGTTCGGGAAAAGGGCGGCCATTTCCTTGTGCTCCGTAAGGCTGAACTTCTTGCGGGCGCAGTCGGCAAAAGAAATAATCTCCTCAAACTCGCGCAGATTCATCCCCAACGCCATCAGCTCGGTTTCCATCACCGAGCGCTGCTGCTCATCCTTCTGCATGTACTGACGACCCAGCGTTATCAGCTTTTCATGCGCGGGTGACAGTTCAGCATAAGAATAATAGTCCCGCTTTTTCTTGGGCAGCAGGCCGATGGCAATGATGACCTCGTCATTGTCCACCCGGAACACGTTGTATTCCTTCGCGGCATCGGGGTAGAAAATGCAATTCATGAACCAGGCCATGGGCGTAAGGCTCTTGCCTTCCGCATCGGGACAGCTTCGGCTGCCGTGAAATTTGAGCAGTTTGAACGCCGCAAAAGTGTCCAACGGCTTTACCCGGCCGTCATCCTGCACCGGCAGGGTGGAGAACAGGCTCAGGGTGTTCTTGTCCCACTGGGGCGGGGAGGGTGCCCGCTCCGCCGCGACCGCCCTGAAAGCGGACGTGAGAACTCCGGTAAATATCAGCGCCAGACAAATCACCTGCCGCATCATGACTTTTTCGCCTTTTCTTTTTTAAGGTATGCCAGCAAACGCTGCATGAAATGCAGCACCAGCCCGATTCCGGTGATGATGCAGGAATAAAGTGGTATCTGGTCCGCCGGATTGCGCACCACCGCAAAGACTGAATAGAAGGGGCCCTTGGCCGGACCGTTCTGCGGCCCCCAGGAGGACTGGTAGAAGGTGTAACCCCGGTGGCGCAACGGCTCGTTCATGGTGATCCGAATTTCGCGCTCCGCCCCGTCTTCAATCTTGGTAACCTGACTGGAGTACTCGCGCGCCATGTTCGTGCGCGGGTGCAGTTCCCGTTTGAAATGGTCCAGACGCAGTGTAAACGGCAGTTTCCAGCGGTGCCTGCGCAACGCCAGGTTCCACTGCTTGCCTCCGGCCTCCACGGTCACCGGTGCGTTGTTTCCCGCCCAAAGCTGCGCTTCATGGGCGGCGCCGGACTGCTTTTCCAGCAGGGTGGCGGTGGCGCCGGACAGGTTTTGCTCCTGCTCCCGGTTCAGGGAAAGCTCGGTCAATTTCCCCGTGCCATGCGGGGCCGAAGCGGCTCCGTTGCCCATGGCCGCATTGGGCATGTAACCGCCAATCTTGAGATCAAAGGGAAGCGCTGAGAATTTGAAGGTTCTCGATTGGCCGTACGTGAGTCCGTCGAAGTCGGACTGGCGAATAATATACTCGGTGACCGGGGCACCGGCGGAGGCTTCACCAACGCCGATTTCCCATTCATAGGAGGACTCAAACTCGTCGGAAGACTCGTTTTCGTACAGGGCCATGTGCCCTGATTGGCAGAAGGCATAAGAGACAAACGAGCCTGCCAGCAGGGTTAGGATGCCGACATGGGCAATGAGAATGCCCACCTTTTTCCAAGACCAGCGGAACCGCACCACCGCACCCCAGAGGAGGTTGACGAAGGTGACAATCATTACCAAATAGCCGCCCGGCAAAGGAATCGGCACAGAGCCAAAGCCCCAATGCACCACGAAAACAGATTCAAAATACTTCTGCTGACTCTGGTACAGGCCGTTCTCCACCTGGTTCATGGTTCCCAGGTAGGTCAGGAGCAGCAACAGCAGAAAGAGCAGACAAGAGAGCTTGTATGACGCCAGGATGTTACTTATTCGCTTGAACACCGGCATTGCCCGCGGCCTCCCCCTCATTCTGCTTTTCCTTGGCGGTGGCGTCGCCTGCGGCAACGGTGCTCGCGAGTGACTTGCAGAAGGACAGGAAATGTTCCTTTTCTGCCTTTATCACGGCGGCCGGGCCGGTCATCTTCACAAACAGGGTCTCTTCCGTCAGGGTGACCACCGTACCCAGAAGCGAATAGTCTGTGAACTGTTGTCCCGCCATTCCAGTGAAACTGCCGTTAATCTCGGCCAGCGGAGCGGGCTGCCCCAGCACGTCCACCTTGGGCAGTGCGGCGATCTCTTCCGGTTTCAGGTCGGCCTGGCCCATTTGACGGCTCCAACGATTGATGTTGGCATCAACGCCGCCGGCCGTCCCTTTGAGCAGGGTCAGGTAGCATTCGGCATCCGGGCTGGCCGCGATCTTGAAATTGCCAATGCGCATGGAGGTGGCCGGGGCTTCCGACCAGCCTTCGGGCACCTGCCACTTGTAGGGACTGACCGAGGGGTGGCCCGGAGGCAGCGTTCCATCGGCGGGGGGCATCTTCATCCCCATGTCATGCCCTGCAGGCATGTCCTGCGCCGGCGCAGGCGCCGGAGGGGGCGCGGCAGTTCGGGTTTCGCTAATTTCCTTGGCGCCCTGACCTCCGCATCCCGCGAGTGCAAGCAACGCCACCAATACGACACTCAGTTTCCGCATGTCCAATGAATCTCCCTGTTTAGAAAACACGTGGAATGCCCCGCCGTACAGGGCATTCCACGCAAGAAACAAATCTGCGGGTTAAATGTATTTCTTACTACTTGGCCTTGGCCGGATTGTTGTGGTTGATCTTGGCGTACATCTTGTCGAAATCAAACACTTCGCCCGGCTTCGCAGTCGGGTTCTTCTCGTTGTGGCACTTCTTGCAGGTTTCCGCGTTGGGCTTCAGGATCTTCTTGGCGGGCTCGGCGGTCTTGTCGCCGCCCTTGAACTTCTTGCCTTCCGCCGTGTGGGCCGATGCCGGGCCGTGGCAGGCTTCGCACTGCACGCCGTCGGTCGGCTGGATCTTCTCGGGGCACTTGCCGGTGGCATCAGCCGCCGTGACGTGGCACTTGAGGCATTCCGGGGATTCGGCCGCCGGCTTGGTCAGGCCAGCCTTGGTGGCGACCTCCTTGGCCTTGTCGGTGGACAGCAGTTCCAGCGCCTTGGAATGGGCTTCCGCTTTCCACTTCGTCCACTGCTCGCCCTCTTCCTTCTTGTTATGGCAAATCTTGCACTGTGAATTGCCAACATAGGTCGCATCCTGGGCGACTGCCGCCGTCGTGAATGCGAACGCAACCACTGCTGCCAACAGGGCAGCTTTACACACCGACATCTTGTTGATCATGAGCGAATCTCCTCAGTTCCGTGCCCACCCCGGGCACAAGCAGTTTGCCAAGTACCTCACATGGTACCACAGTTGTAACGAAAGTCAACCAAAAACTTAAGACTTGACCGTAATAATACTCTCTTACCGCCCCTGCATCATCGGGAGAAAACGTGAGTTTACGCCCTGAAGCGTCCGTTAAAAGTACGTAATTCCCGTGGCTGAGTCAAGAAACAGCCCTTGGAGAGGGTCTAAGCTCCGCGTAGGACACGCAGGACTATTTGGTTTCCACGGGTGCTTTCTCGTCAGACGGCGTTTCTGGGGCGGTCGAGGTGCGTTCCCCCGGCTGATCTTTCGGGTATTTGCGGTCATCGTGGCAGGCGGAGCAGTCCGGGGCTTCGCCCAATCCGTTTGGATGGCAGGCCTCGCACTCGTTGTCCTTATGGGCCTCGCTGAAGACCAGACCGGTTTTTGTGTGGTCGAAGTCCTTGGAGGGGAACCAGTTGGCCTCGTGGCAGTCCTTGCAGTTCTTCTTGCCGAGGGCGAATTTGCCCTCCTTATGGCATTTTGTGCAGGCAAGCTGCTTGTGGAAGTCCTTGAGTTCGAAGACTGTGCTCTTGTTGTGGTCAAAAGTGCCGGTCTCATGGTCCTTGTGGCACTTCGCACAATTGTCCGAGGTGTCATGGCACTTGACGCAGTCCTCGTGGGAATCCTGGCGCACATGCTTTTGCGGACCTGCCGAGTCATGGCAGCGGCTGCAATTTTCCTTCTGGTGGCAGTCCGCACAGTGTTTGCCGAAAAGTTCGACGTGGTCCTTGTGGTGGAAGGTGACCATCGAACCGGCTTCCTGCTCCGGGGTGGGATAGACGGTTTTGTCCGGAACCGCCACATTGGGATGCAGTTTTCCCGTGATATCGGTCGGGTCGGCATTGCCCTTGGATTCCGCCCCGGCGATGGCGCCGCGCTTGGCGTGGCAGAAGATGCAGTCGGTATCGTGGCTCCACTCGCGGTGGCAGGCCAGACACTGGCGGTGATAGGCGCCCTTGAGGCCGGGCCGTTGCAGATTGCCCGGATCGTTGGTTTTTTCATGGCAGGTGCGGCAGGTGACAATCTTGCCCTCTTCGCCGTGGTGGTGGCAGGCGGAGCATCCACTGCCGATCGCTTCCATCCCCGCGTGAAGTTTGTGGGGAAACACGACGGGGACGTACAGGTCGGTCAACTGGTCCATGATGACCACCTCGGGCTGTTCCGGGGTGGCCTCGTCGAGGTTCTCATTGGTGCGGGAACGGCGGCACTTGGCCGCGGGGAGCAGGTCGTCCGCGCTGGGATTGCTGGTCCGATGGCAGGGGGAGCAGTCGTTGCTCACATCGGTTTTTTGCGGTGCGGCCGGGGTACCTTCGGCCGGTTCCGGGAAAGCAGGCAGGCACAGCACCAGCGCCAGAAGGGTGAATATGGTCAGACGGCTCGTATTAAGCATGGGATCCTGCCTGGGCGGGGCGCCGCTTCTTTGCAGTTTTGGCCTCCCCAAGGGTTTCGTGTTCCTCGACCGGCAACACCGGAAAGAGCGTAACGCAGACGCGATAGGCCAGAACAAGGGTGGCGACAAGGCCGACCGTCACAAGAATCTCGGGCACGCTGGGGAAATAGGGCGTTTGCGCATAGGGCGGCTTGAACGCCACAAGAAAGACGTTGATTCGGTTCAGTAGCACCCCGCCCACCACGAGGGCAGACGCGATTAGTAGTACCGCCGGAGAACGGCGTCCCTTTGCGGACAGCAGCAGCGCAAAAGGCAGCACAATGCCGAAGCCAATCTCGGCCAGGAACATGAAACTCGTGCCGTCGCCGGCGAAGGCACCGCCCCAGGCCTCGCGTATCATCAGGTCCGAGAGTCTGGCCACGCCGTAGACCCCCACGAAGAGCGCCACAAAGCGGCTGTAGGACGACAGGACAACTATCTCGGGTTTTCTTCGGAAGGTCCATGAGGCCAGCAGGGACTCGAAGACAACCATCGCAAATCCGGCGGCAAAGGCCGACAGCAGGAACAGCAGCGGCATGATGGGCGTATACCACAGCGGACTCATTTTGTAGGGAACGATCAGCAGGAGCGAGCCGAGGGAAGACTGGTGCATGCACGAAAGCACCACGCCCGCCACGATGAAAAGAAACATTATTTTCGCGAGCGTGCCGTGCACCAACCGCAGCAGCGCGTCAATGGGCCGGTTGAGCGACTTCAGCGGTCCCGGCAGGTTCACGTGGCCGATAAAGCGCTCGCAGACAATGGGCATGAACTCGATGTACAGCACATTCAGATAGACCGTGACGCACATGGCCACTTCGAAGAGCACCGAATTGCCCTGCCACATGGTCGGCCACAGGGGGTGCCAGATGTTGTAGTAGCGGCCCAGGTCGGCCATAAGGCCGATCACGGCGAAGGTGTAGCCGAGCATGGCCGTCAGCAGGGCCGGGCGCACCAGCACTTCGTACTTGTGCCGGTGAAATATGTGGGCAACCGCCGCGGAAGTGAATCCGCCCGCGGCCAGCGCCACGCCGGACGCGACATCCACGCCAATCCAGAGCCCCCAGGGGTACTGGTTGGTCAGATTGGTGGCCGCACCCAAACCGAACACGAAGCGGTAGGCAGCGGCGGCAAGACCGGCCAGCGCGATGCAGGACAGGATAAGCACACCGGGTGTCATGAGTCCGCGGCGCAGGGAAACGGGCTGTGCGTGCTCGCTCATTTGTCCTCCTTGCTATCGAACATCTTCATGGCCACCGCCAGCAGCCCAAACAGGAGCATGGGGGGCACGCCGTGCTTAAAAATGCCATGCTGGAGCGGTTCGGTGTACTCGGGGATGGGTTTCTCCCCAAATTCCATGAGCCCCAGTTCGGTGACGGGGCGGCTGGTGAGGTAGAGCCAGGAGGTGCCCCCCAACTCATGTTCTCCGTACACATGGTCCAGATACTGTTCCGGATGGGCCTTTATTTTCGCCCGGGCCAAACCGAGCAGTTCGCTCCGCTTGGCAAAAGTGAGGCACATGGGCGGGCAAATATCCACGCAGGCGGGCGCTTTGCCGCCCTGGGACACGCGTTCGAAGCAGAAGGAGCATTTGCTCACCTTGGGCGTGAGCGCATGGTCATATTCATAGGCGGGCACCTGGAAGGGGCAGGCCACCATGCAATAGCGGCAACCCATGCACTTCCAAGGGTCGTAGGTTACAGCACCATTTGCCTGCGGGCGAATGGCGCCGACCAGACAGGCCGACGCGCAGGCCGGCTTGAGACAGTGCATGCACTGGGCCTTGACAAAGGTGGGTTTAACCGCCCCCGCCGTGTCGCCGTACCGGTTGACCACCGTATAGGCGTCGGCGGTCATGCGCCGTGGTTGGTCAAAAACGGACCTGTCCTCAAAGGCTTCCAAGGGAAGTTCCGTGAGCTTGTTGGATTGTGAACAGGCAAATTCGCACTTGCGGCAACCGATGCACTCGGTCGTGTCCACAAGAACGCCATAGCCCCCGACCTCGTCCGCCGCAGCGAGGGCCGGTTCGGAGAGGGTCATGCCCGCCAGCCCGGCAACGCCCGCCCTGCAAAGAAACTGTCTTCTATCCAATGTACTTATTCCCACTCGGATGGGTCCTGTAATAAAAACGGATGTTACTCTAAATTGTACGGAAAAATACGGGAAAAACATCCGTAGGAATACGGGATTTATACCAGTGTTGAATACGGGAAAAACACGTATAAATCATAATCTTGGGATGAGAAAAAGCAACAGAAATAAGAAAGGAGATATATTCCAGCAGGGGGAGCAACACCTTAAAGGCGCGGCGGTCAGGGATGCGACCCCGTCGTGCGGTGGGCTCAAAGACACATCCCCCACTGCGCTTGCCGCGCCGGACCATAAACAGATTCATCATCCCCAAACCATGCGGTTTACTGGCGCGCATGGTCCCTTTTTTCTCTTGAAATTGACATAGCCTTTACGCATAATCTGCGGCGATGCGGTCAGCACGCATACCAGGTCAGTGGCAGTAAATCAGCAGGTAACGGGACGGGCTTTCCATGAATATCAACAGACACGTTTTTTTACTTTTATTATTTGCATGTTTACCGATTTTCTTGGTGTCATTTTCTGCGAACGCCCTGGAAGCGGGCATTGAGGACGCCTACGTTAAGATCATCGTGAACTCTTTTGACGGTGGCCCGCCGCCGGATCCGAACACTTTGGACGGCAATGCGGACGGCGTGGTGGATCGGGCGCAGTACCGCCTGCTGGACGCGCTGTTGCGGGACGAGTCCGCGCCGCATCATGCGGAGGTTTTGGCCGCATACCAGGCCAATCTGGCCCGTTTTGTGCAGGACAACACCCTGGGCATTCGCTGCGTCTTCATGGAAGCGCTCTACCATTTCACCTGCGACGACTTTAACAAGCACACGGCCGGGACCTTTACCCTGGCCGAACCGAATGCGGTCCAAACGGTCATTTCGGAGTTTAGCGACAGCGCGGGCGTCACGCTGAATCCTGCCAACTACAAACTCAGCCTTGCGGGTCTGCTACCCGGCAATGCCGACCTGGACGGTGACGGCTACACAAACGCCCAGGAATTCGCCGCGGTATGCGGCAACATGGACGCCTATGTGGCCGCCGTAAAAGACCCCGCCTTGAACCCCGAGACGCTGCCCTGCTGCGCAAACTGCGTGCTGCATATCACCGCCGAACCCCAAGATTTCCAGGGGTACACGGGCGGGCCACTGACACTGTCCGTGACTGTGAGGGACTGGGAGGGCGCGGTGCATTACCAGTGGCGAAAGGGAGAAAATCCTGTGGGGACCGATGCGCCTGTACTGGTTTTCAACAGTCTTCGCGTGTCGGACTCGGGACTTTACCAGTGTACTGTGACCGACGCCTCAGAAACGGTCACCACACGAACCGCGCAATTGACCGTGGCCGAACCCATGGCAATTGTCCGCCAACCCCTGGCCGCAAAGCGGCACGCCGGGGAAACGCACACATTTCTCGTCGCCGTGACCGGCGGTTTGCCGCCCCTTCACTATCAGTGGATTAAGGACGACAACCATGTCGGCGGCGACTCCCCGGAACTCGTGCTGACAGAAATCGTCGATGGTGACGCGGGGTCCTATTGGTGCGTGATAACCGACCTGCGCGGGCAGATCGTGTCCGAAAAAGCCGGTTTTGTCGTTCTCGCACCCGGGGAGGGGGAAGACACAGGCGTGGTCGAAGGGGAGCTTGGTGTTGAAGGCGAGACCCCGGTTGAGGGTGAGGTGGTGCATGAAGGGGAGGTCCCCGTCGAAGGTGAAATTGCGGTTGAAGGGGAACTTCACGTTGAGGGTGAAGCGCTTCCCGAAGGGGAAGGTGAAGGGGAAAGCGGTACCAAGGCTGGAGAAGGCTGTTTTGGCTGCACTGACAACAATGACGCAGACTGGTTTGACACACTGCCCATCGTGTCGGGAGCCGGGTTCGTATTCTTCCTGCTGGGTTGGCGCTCCGGCACCCGGTGAGGGTTTGCAGTAAGGACCGCCCAACTTCAGGGTTCTTCTGCGGCCCGCGCTTGCGGCCTGCTATTGCTTGTCCAGTGTCACTTCCAGCAGCGTCAATGACAGTGGCGCGAAGCTCACGGGGATTTCCGTGCCTGACAGTTCCAGCATGTCTGCCAGCGGGATGATGCGGGACGCATCGTCCCGGGAGTTCATCACCTCTGCGGTCCCGGTGTTTTCACGGTCTCTTAGGACCGTTTGAGACACCTTGACAATGTGCGACGGAAAAGCTTCCATGCGGAATGTGGCGGCGGTGGAATCCGTGGCGGTGTTTACCGCGTACAGCCGCAGCGTCCGGCCGTCATCGCTGAGCGCGGCGCTGAGGTCCAAGTTCTGGCCGGGCCAGGGTTGGGCTGTCGGGCGATTGATGCGCAACGGCCAGGAACCGGCCGCGCGCTGGTAGAGTTGCTGGGCGTAATAGGTGGGGGCGAGAAAGAGCCAGCCGGGACCGGTCTGAATGACGCCCGACCCAAAGCTGTCCACAAGGTTGCTGCGGATGGCGATCTCCACGAGGTCCGCGTTGCGGTGCATGAGATTGAGATAGCGCGAACAGGCCAGCGCATTGGAAAGGGTTTGCAGCATGCCGCGGCCCAGGTTCCAGTCCCCGGCGGTGGTGTTCCATTCGGTCACGGCCACGCGGACATCGCGTCCGCCCCCGTCGCGGGCGATCTGTTCCCTTATTTTCCTGAACTCCCGCTCCTTTCCGGCCAGATCGGCGCAGCCGTAATGGTGGGGACAGAGATAACCGAGATAGTCGCCGCCTTCGGCGAGTGTTCTGTCCGTTAGAAAGGCGGACAGAATCTTGATGTCCGGGTCGGCCTTCTTCATGGCTTCCGCGAAGGCCCGCACACTCGCATCATACTCCCTGCCGCCCACTTCATTTCCAATCTGCCAATACTTGACGCGGTACGGTTCGGCATGCCCGTTTTCGGCGCGAATGCGCCCCCACTTCGTGTCCGGGGCACCATTGAAATACTCCACCTGGGCGGCGGCATCGGCGGGCGTTTTACCGGACCAGCGCAGACAAATCAGGGGCTCGGCGCCGATGAATTGGCAGAGCCGGACAAACTCCTCCACGCCGACGAAGTTTGGTTCGAGCCCGCCCCAGCAGGTGCTGAATGGTTCGCGTCTGTCCCAGGGTCCGATGCAGCGATCCCATTCGTAGCCTTCCATCGTGCTGCCGCCCCAGCGGACCACGCCGGGATTCATGGCTTTGAGCGCGTCCACCACATCGGGCCGCCAGATGCCGAGAACGGCCTCCGCGCCGATGAGACTGACGCGGTCGAGCCAGAGGGTGCCCGGTCCTTCGCCCTCGATCGTGAGCGTGGCATTGTCGCAGGCGCCCGTGGCGCGCAGTTCGGCTTCAAGGCCCGTCCAGTCCGCCGGTGCCGGGCCGAGTTCCACCGGTCCGGCAAGCACGCGGCCTCCGCCGTGCAGCCACGCCCTTACCGGCACCTTTCCCTCGCCGCGCGCATGCAGCCGAAGGTGATAGGCAATGCCCCCCTTCAGGCAGAAGCCATCCTGCGCCAGTCCGGCGCGGCAACGCTCCCCGCCCAGCACGATCTTTTGGCTGCGTTTTCCGTTGAACGGGTTTTCCGTGTCGAAGGAATATTGCGCCGTGTGCACGGCGCCGTCCGGATACCATGGGCGGAAGGGTTTGTCCAGTTCCTTCTTGTAGGCCACTTTGTAGGGCGGTTCCTCCTCGAAACTGTCCCCCGCCACCTGCTGTGCCAGCATAGAGGGAATCAGATTGCAGAGCGGCTCGATGAACTGCCCGCCCTGTTTCAGGTCGATGGGCTTCGTGGAAATGCGCTCGTTGAGGATAGTGATAGATTCAAAGGGTACTGTGGTTCCCGCGCCCTGTCCAACCGCCAGAGCCCCCCATATCCAGACAGATAGAGATAGGGTCGCCAGCAGGGTTGTCCTGATTTTGCCCTGCACTGCGTTTAACATGGCGGGCCTCCGGATGCTGCCGGGCACCCATCAGCCCGGCACGGATAAATATAGCACGAATGTCCATGGGGGCAATTGGAGAATCCAGAAGTCAGAATCTAAAATCCAGAAGAAAAGAAGTCAGAACGGGCGCACCCGTTCTGACTTCTGTGCGCAGCGTTCTTTGGTCGCGACCATGGCCGCACCAAGCCAGGCTACCGCTCTTCCGGCTTCTTGTCTTTTTCCTTTCTGCCTCGAACGGATGCTGGGTCCCGCCTCTTGTCCGGCGTGGCTTCCCGCGTCCCGGGCGCCTGAATCTTGGGCTCGGTCTGGGGTGTCCTCATCTCCCGCTTTGGAGCTTCGGCATTGCGCGATGGTGTGCGTGTGGATTCCACGGTGTCCGGTCCACGCTGGATCTCGCGCGGACCAGGCCTGGCATCCATGTGTACGGGCTCGGTTCTCGGCGTCACGTTGGTCGTTTCAGACGCTTGGGGACGCCTCTCCGGCCCGGACCCGAATCGGTTCGGCCTGGGCGCGTCCCATTTTGGTTTTTCCCTTGTCTCCACAGGGCGCCCCTCCACTCTTCCCGGTGTGTCCTGAGGCTGTGTCCGTCCGGGTATGGCGTCCAGCTTGCGCGTGTCCTCCCGCGGTTGGCGTCCCTCCAGTGCCTGCGGCTTTGGCCTTTCGGGCATGGGGGGCGGCGTTTTAGCGCCTGGCATATTCTCGATGGGCTTGGCCGCGACGGGAGACATGGGCAGTTTCATGCTGGTGGAGCGCATTTCCCCGCGGCCCTCATTGGGCTTGTCCGCGGAGGGTTCCTCCCTTTCAAGCTTTGCGCGGTCCGTCTGGAACTGGCGAACCTCCCGGCCGCGGCTTTCAAATTGTTTGCGTTCCTCCGCGTTCACGGGGGCAAGCTGCAGCGGCATGGTCCTGCTGTGCGCCGTTTCGGCCAGGCTTCTTCCAACGAGCATATCGTCCGGTGTCTTGTCTTTTCGGCTGTTGTAGATGTTCACCTGGAGGGCGAGCGTCTGGGGCGGGCGAGCATCCACGTGTCTGCGCCGAAAGTCGAACCGCTCCTGGACATGGTGATCCCAGTCCGGGTCATGCCGCAACTGCTCCGCGCGGTAATGCACATAGATGGGGTCATCGCCGTAGCGCCGAAGTTCCTTGGAGTACCAGGGATAGAACCCGCGTTGTTCGTATCGGTGGTCGTAGTAGTCGCCGAAGTAATAGTGGTTCGAGCGCGGCTGCACGAACAGGCAGGCAGCGACCACGCCCAAGTCTATGGCGATGCTCGGAGTATAGACGTAGTCGGGCCGCCCGTACAGGGGCCTTTCATAGTATACCGGGGCAAACATCATGCCGCGATGAACGATGTCATGGTCCCAGTAGCCCGGCACATACACATAGCCCCGGGGTGTCCAGGTGTAATGCGCGGACACCCAGATCCATTCGGGCCGCTGGGGCACCCAGTATCCGGCCTGCCAGGCATAGCCGGGCGGCTGCCAAACCCAGCATCCGGGCGTCCACAGGTAATCGGGGCCGGGCGCGGGGGAGTTCGGACCGGCCTCGATGGGTTCGGGCGGAGGCGGCAGATAGGTGACTTCGGTTTGGGCGACATCTCCCCAAAAACCCGAAATCCACTGCCATCCACCGGGAACGGCGGACCAGTAGCCGGGAACCCATTGGCGGCCCGGGGGAAGATCGCGCCACACACCGCTTTCCCAGATAAAGTCGCTCCGGTCGTCATCCCAGCTCCAGTAGCCCGGAATCCAGGCCACATTGCCGCCTTCCGGGCGCTGGTCGGGGGGAATTTCCGCGATGGCTTCGGGCGGGGCCTTCGACACGATGATCCCCGCCGTGGCACCGGTCATGGACGCCTTGGCAAAGGCCTCATGAACGGGACCGCGGGTCAGCACCTGCATGCCCGCCTCGCCCGATTCCTGGCTCCAGGCGGACGCTGACACGCCCAACACCAGCACGCCGGCCACGGAAACCCGCAGCATCCATGCCCGTGGTGCCCATACAAAACGTGTTGTATTCATGTTCTGTCTCCATATGGTCCGCGCGCTGCCGCATTGTGGCGCCCCTGCACACAAGAGGCCTTGTTCCGCAGCACGTTCTTTTATCATACCTGTCCTGTGCGCCGAAAGGCATCACGGCCTTTCGGGTCAAGGGACCACCACTTTTGCAACGCCCCGGAATTGACGGTTCTTTCTTTCCTTCCAGGGCGCTTTACGCTCACCAACAAAAGACGACAACCGCACCGGTTGTATTCACAACTGACGGGTCAAGAATTTGGAGCAGACATTCCTGTCTGCTGATTTGGATTCGCATCAAGCAAGGCAGGCAGGAATGCCTGCCCCACACTGGGCGAAACCAACGCCACTTTCGGTGCTGTTGGGACATGGCGGCAAGGAACAAGAATCTCACGATGAATCCTTGTGGGCTGTGGACAATGCCCACGTTATTTGTCTTCTGCAGGTGGTAGTTCTACAATCCTGTCAAAGTGTGAGATGGTTCGAAGGGCGCAACCAATTCGGGAAGAGAAACATGGACAATTCTATCGAAAAAGCAGCCGTTCAGTTGTTTAACAAGAGCATTCAGGAGCTGTCCGCGGCGGAACACCTTGTTCTTTCGCGGTTTGTGGAGCGCAAGCATGTGGCCCGCAACCCCAGCGCCGAGTTTGCCGACCTGATGACTTTCGGCCAGCGCCTGGCAGACAAGGTTGCCGCCGTTGGCGGGTCGTGGGGGTTTATCATCGGATTTGGAACGTTCATCCTCTGCTGGGTGGTCCTGAACTCCTATATCCTGATTCGTTCCGGAAAGGATTTCGATCCCTATCCCTACATTCTGCTCAACCTGTTCCTCTCCATGATCGCATCCATCCAGGCGCCTGTCATCATGATGTCCCAGAACCGGCAGGCCGTCAAGGACCGGCTGGATGCGGCGCACGACTATGAGGTCAACCTGAAGGCGGAACTGGAGATTCTTGAACTGCACCGGAAAATGGATGAACTGCGCGAGCAGAAATGGGCCGGACTGCTGGTGCTGCAACAGGAACAGATTCACCTGCTGGAGCAGCTTGCGGCCAGACAGGTTCATTCCGCCGGTTCATCGGGCACGGAAACACCCGCTTCCTAGTCCCTGCGGCACCGCATTAAAATACTCCTCATTGCCAACGCCTGCGACAGCACCACCTCGCTGCGGTTTTCCCTGTTCGGGCTCGCAGCGGGCCTATACCGACGCCCCGGACATCTCCAGCGCCTTTTGCGCCAGCAACGCGCCCGCGGCGCGGCATTCCGCCAGGATCTCCGGCGTGGGCCGGTATTGCGACTTGATCGGCGTGCGCAGCACGTTCCATTTGAGGCCTTCCAGGTTTTCCTGAATTGCCTCGGCCGAGCCGCGGCCCCAGCCGTAGGACCCGAATCCCACGGCCACCTTGGCCGTCGGTTTCAGGCCGTGCAGATAGGCGAAGACCGCGCCAAGCTGGGGCATCATGGTGCCGTTCAGCGTGGCCGAACCGACGGCCACGGCCGCCGCGTCGAACACGTCGGCCGCAATGGTGGTCAGCGTGTTGCGGCGCACGTGAATCACCTTCACATGCACACCGGGGGTCGCCGCGCCCTCTTCGAAGGCGCGCGCCATGGCGGCCGTGCTCTCCCACATGGTGTCGTACAGAATAATGATTTTCGGCTGGGGTTTGCCGGAGGTCCACTGGCGGTACGCTTCCAGGATTTTCGGAATGTGGCTGCGCCAGATGACGCCGTGCGAGGTGGCGATTATCTCAATATCCAGGCCGCTCACCGAGTCCATGGCCTTGTGTGTCGATGCGCCGTAGGGCATGAGTATGTTTGCGTAGTAGGTCCGGGCCTCCTCCAACACCGTTCCGATGCAGTTTTCGTCATCGAAGCGTTCCGTGGTGGCGCAGTGCTGGCCGAAGGCGTCCATTGAGAACAGCAGTTTGTCCTGGCGCACATAGGTAAACATTGACTCGGGCCAGTGGGCCATCGGGGTGTTGATGAATTCCAGGGTCCGTTTGCCCAGGGAAAGGGTGTCGCCCGGCGCGACAATTTTCGTTTTCCACCCCGTGGTGTCGTAATGCTTGGCCAGTGCGCTGAGGCACTTGGCGTTGCACACCAGTGTGGCGTTGGGCATCGCCGCCAGCACCTGGGGCAGCACGCCCGAATGGTCGGGCTCGGCATGGTTGCACACCACCCAGTCCACCTTTGCCGGGTCGATGAGCCCGGCGATATTGTCCAGCAGCATGGCCCCGTAGGGTTCCTTCACAGTGTCGATGAGCGCTGTCTGTTCATCGCGGATCAAATAGGCGTTGTAGGTCGTGCCGCGTTCGGTGCTGTAGCTGTGGAAATCACGCACGGTCCAGTCCACGAAACCCACCCAGTCTATACCCTCACACAAAGATACGTGCATGTAATTCTCTCCCTGTTAATGATGATTTCTTTGCCTTCGGGCGGAAAGTCCTGCAGCCTGCCCGATTACCCGTAACGCCGAAAGAACACGCCAAAAGGGACAATCATTTCCGGCAAATGGTGCATAAGACTAATCACAGCCATTCCGGAAGTCAAACCGGCAGCGCGATTCTTGGCTTTATTGAACCGTGCTTGCCACGCGGAATCCCACATTAAATACCTGTTGGTAGGATTCGTAGCCCAACCGGAACGAGGCCGCGGCCCGGCAGGGCCGGTCATACCAGGAGCCTCCCTTCACGATGCGCCGGGCCTTTTCATCCGCCGTGGCAGTCCATTCCCAAACATTTCCGTGCATGTCATACAGGCCATAGGGATTGGGCGCGTAGTGGCCCACTTCGGCCGGCAGGAAGGAGCCGTCGTCGAAGCGGGCATCCTGGGGCACCCAGTTGTCGTACTTGTTCGGGTTGGGAAGCAGGTTGACCTGCACATAGGTGTTGCGCGCAAATTCGCGCAGCCGCGCATCGCCCAGATTGGCATATTTCGAGAAATCCGCGTCGATACCGCCGTACCAGAAGGGTGTATGCGTGCCCGCACGGCAGGCAAACTCCCACTGCTGTTCCGAGGGCAGAGTGAAGGTCTCGCCCGTCTTTTCAGACAGCCAGCGGCAAAAGTCCATGGCCCGGTTCCAGGACACGCGCACCACGGGCTGTTTGGAGCCGTTCACCGGATAGCCGCGCACGCCAAACTGGTAGGAGTGCATCGATTCGACCCCGCTGTCATGGGTGGTGTCGAAGCGGGAGTACTGCCCGTTGGTGATTTCAAAGCGGCCGATCCAGAAGGGTTTTGCTGAGGGCCCGGCCGGTATCTGGGCCAGTTCCAGCGTCTTACCGTCGCCCAGATCCACGCTTCGCACCGGACCGGCCTCCACCGGTGAGGCTGCCGCTTCGGGCTCCGCCACACGTTCCGGCTCCGCCGGGGGAACGATGGGTCCGTCGGGCATGCCGATTTCGGTGGGCACGACGGCCTCATGGTCCACCTCGACGTTGGCATACTTGCGCATCAGTTCGAGGCGACGGGCGGCGGGTTTTCCTGCGGCCTCCGTGCCCACGATTTCGGTCCAGGTGCCGTGATAGGGCGCGTTCAGGTCAATCCACGTGTTGATCCGGTCCCATGCCTCGGCATCGAGCGCCACGCCGTGGTGGCCCCCTTCCAGCAGTTGCACCAGTTCGGTCGTGCGTCCGTGGAATTCCATGGGCGTCAGCAGGTGGTAGTCGCTTTCGATGCCGCCCCGCCGCACGTAACGGTGCAGGTTGGCATAGGCCACCGAGAATTTTCCGCCTATGGCCGGATTAACGCTGCCGGGGAAATCGCTCTTCCAGTCGGTAATCTTTTCCGTGCCGCGCAGGTCGGGGCGGTTGGCGTCTTTCCCGTCATGGCAGGAAAGGCAATAGCGGTCCAGCACGGGCTGCACCTCGCGGGCAAAGCTGAACCCGCGCGCCGCGCCGCGCCAGGGCGTGATGGGCACGGCCGCCCCGCGTGATGCCGCACTGCCGCGGGCGGGGGGCGTGGAGTTTTGCCGGTCATGGCAGCCCACGCAGGACACCGATTCGCCCGGCATGGCCGTGAACCAGCTCCGCATCAGTTGCAGGGCACGCCCCTGCGTGTCGAGGGGCTGCAAGGCAATGGGCTCGTTTGCAGGCACGCGGAACAGCGCCGAACCGTCCTCCTCCACCGGGACCGTGCCCAGGATGCGCTTCACGTCCCAAGGGCCGTCCATGCCCACCGCTCCCATCAGTCCGCCCATCTTGCGGTAGGCGTAACTGTAGGAAACCACCCGCAGGGCCTTGACCGTGCCGCGCGGAATGCCCGCGAGTCCTGGTCCGGAGTACACATCGGCGATATAGACGGTTGCTTCCTTGTCGCCCAACTTCACCTTGTCCGGAATCGCGGGCGGCGTCGGTCTTGCCATCACCGGCACCGGCTCCAGCAGCGCATAGCCCGGCTCCTCGCGGAGCAGCACCATGTTGTCGAAGATGTCCACGAGGTATATGCCCCAGGCCGACTGCGGGGTCGGCTGGGCGGCCACGAGGAAGTATTTGTCACTCAGCGGCCAGGGGTGCAGGAACTTGGGCCACGAATTGTCGGCAAGGTTGTCCATCGTCACCTGCGGCACCGGCTTGCCCCATCCCGGAATCCGCTGCACCGCGCCTTCGGTCTCGCTGCGGCCGAGCGCCGGGTCCAGCACCACCAGTTCGCCCATGCGCGGCACGCCGTGGTGTCCCGACACAATCGCCACCACCTTGGTCGGATGGTTCGGAATCGGCTTTGCATACATCACCGAGGTCGGCCAGTAGGAGTTGCTGCCGTAGTACTCCATCTGTCCCGTGCCGTCGGGGTTCATGTGGAAGAGCAGCCGCGTGTTCGCGTGGGGCGTGTCGGTGTACTCCCACCGGGTGTAGAGGATGCGGCCGTTGTTCAGCACCGCGGGGTACCAGTCATGGTCCTGGTCAAAGCACAATTGCCGCACGCCCGACCCGTCGGCGTTCACGATGCACAGATTGGCCACGCTGTCGCTACCATACACGCAGGGCACACCCTGATAGTTCGCCGTGGACGCGTAGATGATCCGCCCGTCCGGCAGGTAGCAGGACATATAGTTGTCCACATCCTCCTCGTCGCCCCGCGTCACCTGCCGCAGGGCAGAACCGTCCACGTGCAGTTCCCAGATCTGGGAACGGTCATGGCTGCCCGGCATGGAAAAGAGCAGCCGGTCGCCGTCGAAATGCAGTGCCATGTCGCCCACAAACTTGGACTTGTCCGGTCTGAAGAGCGTGCCCAGCGGGGCTTCCGGCTGTTTTAGGGAGAGGAAGTCAATCTCGTTGTCATAGTTGCCCAGCGGCAGCGAGCAGTTGCCCTGCCAATTCTGCGGCAAACCCAGGGTGTGGTCATTGGCGTTGCGTTTGACGACCAGGATGCGGTCGATGGACGACAGCAAAGGGTTGGCCAGCAGGGCATCGCGTTGAAACGCCGCCAGTTCAGCCTGAAACGCCGGGTCGTCGGCAAGCTGCGGTGCATCAGCCAGGCGCTTTTCGAAGGCGACGACGCGCTCAAGCCTGACGGCACCCTTGGGATAGGCTTCCGGTCCCGCCGCAGCAAAGTCGGCCACGGCCCGGTGCAGTGCCGCCAAGTCCACCGGCAGGGCGGCCCATGCGGCCCCCGCCGTCAACAACAGAAGACACGCCAGTGTCAAAGCACTGAAACGGGCTGGATACTTGCACATGGTCACGATACTCCGGCAAGAGACATCCCCACCGTCCTACCCATCATTCCATGATATCCGCCCGCTGTTCCGTGACGCAACGGACGCCTATTCTTTCGCGACACATCAAGGTCCGCGTCTCTTTTGACTGCGGTGGCCATGCCGCCGCTTTTCTTCGACGGAGCCATGCCCCGGCGATCCGGAGCCCGCAGGCACGGCCTGCGGGAAGAAAAGCGGTGGCATGGCCACCGCAGTCAACACAAGAACATCGGCTTCCCGCTCCATTGCATTATTCCCAGATCACATCTTCTGCTTTGTTCCTCTTCCCCCGCATCGCCCCCTGGAAATCTGGCATACTATGCGTGCGCATTCGCGCAATTCATCCAATTTGGAGACTATATGGAAAAGTTGTACACTGTGCTGCTGTTGATTGGCTCGAACCTGTTCATGACCTACGCGTGGTACGGTCATTTGAAGGACTTGAAGGGCAGGGCGCTGTTTCTGGTTATTCTTGCAAGCTGGAGCGTGGCCTTCTTTGAATACTGCCTGCAGGTGCCCGCGAACCGTATCGGCAGCGGTGTTTTCTCGTTGGGGCAGTTGAAGGTTATCCAGGAAGTCATCACGGTGTGCGTCTTTGCGGCATTCTCGGTGGTGTACATGAAGCAACCGCTACGACTCGACTTCCTCTGGGCTGGCCTGTGCCTTGTTGCCGCGGCCTATTTCATGTTCCGCGGCGGCGCGGTGGCAAGCTGAAGTTGGTCGCCCGTTCCCCATTCCTAATTCCTAATTCCTAATTATCCCGCCGCTTCGTGGTCGCCTATCACGGGGGGATTGGCCCTGAAAGACTCCACACAGCGGTGCACCAGTTGGCGCGGGTCTTCGTCGAAGAAGATGCGCGAACCAGTCGGTTTCTCTATCACCGGCAGGATGTTGTCGATGTGGTCTGCCACGCCGCCCGAGCCGGTCAGCACGCCAATCATGCGGCCCTCGTCGTAGGCGATGGCGAACTCCCCGAGCGTTCCCGAACGGCCGCCGACGATGATGACGATGTCGCAACTGCGCACGCCGATGGTTTCGCGGCCCATCAGCCCGGCGCCGGTGTAGATCATCACGTCGATGTGGTCGATGGGGCTGCCGTAGCGGTTGACATGCTCGTCGAAGCTCATGGCGGGCGACACGCCGATGGTGAAGCCGCCCCGTTCTTTGCAGCCGATAATGGCCTCGTGGGGCAGGCCGGGACAGCCGCCGGTGAGGATGGCGCAGCCCTCGTCGGCTATCGCCCGTCCCAGTTCGCGGCAGCGCTCCAAGGTGCCGTCTTTCATCTGGCCGCCGGCCGAACCCATCACCCCGACCTTGATCAAACCGCAATGCATTACCGCTTCCCTTTCTCTTCCCTGGGACCGCCAATCTCCCGATTGGCCTTTTCCGGCGTGTCGGCCAGCCTCGGCCGGCGAGACGCCGGCGCTCCCAGTAAAGGCATTACTGCTTCCCTTTTTCCGGCATGTCGGCCAACAGCGCCCGCGCATGGCCCAGGCTGATGTCCGAAACCGAACCGTCCAGGAGCCGCGCCACCTCGCGCTCCCGCTCGTCCGCGTCGACCCAGTCCATGCCGGTGACGGCGTGGCCGCGCACGTCGTGCTTGCTCACGGTGTAGTGTGATTTCGCGGCGGCGGCAATCTGCGCGAGATGGGTGATGCAGATGACCTGGTGCGACCGGGACAGTTCCGCCATTTTCGCCGCCACGCGCCGCGCCACCGCGCCGCCCACGCCGGCGTCGATTTCGTCAAAGACCAGCGTGGGAATGCGGTCCGCGCCCGCAAAAACGGATTTCAGCGCGAGCATGATGCGCGAAATTTCGCCGCCCGACGCCACCACGCGCAAGGGCCGGGGCCGTTCGCCCGCATTGGCCGAAAGCATGAACTCGACGCGGTCAACGCCGTGGGCGCACAGGTCGACCGGTTCGATATGGGCCTCGAAATGGGCGCCCTTCATGTCCAGATCGCGCAGCGCCGCAACCACCTGCTTGTCCAGTTTCAGGGCGGCGGCGCGCCTCGCGGCGGAAAGCCGCCCGGCGGCGTCCATGGCCCCGGCCAGCGCCGCGGTCCGTTCGCGGCGCAGTGTCTCCAGCCGCTCGTCCCGGTTCTCATAGCCCGCCAGTTCCTCCGCCGCGCGGTTGCGGTAGGCGAGCACGGCGTCCACATCGGTGCCATACTTGCGCTTGAGCGCACCAATAAGCGCCAGCCGCCGGTTGATGTCGTCCAGTTCGCCGGCATCAAATTCCATGCGCGAAGTGTGCTGCCGGATTTCCGACGCGACCGAATCGATCGTCTCGCGCGCCTCGGCCAACTGGCGCAACAGCGCGCCAAACTCATCGTCTATCTCCGACAGTTCCTCCAGGTCCTTCAGCGCGGCATCAACACCGTCGATGGCCGCGCCGGACTCGTTGTCGTAGAGGCCGCTGTAGACTTGGTTTGCCAGCGTGAAAAGGGTTTCGGCATGGGTGATGCGGCGCAGACGCGCGCGCAGTTCATCCTCTTCGCCCGGTTGGAGTCCCGCAGCGTCGATCTCGTCCACTTCAAAGCGGAGAAACTCAGCGCGCCGGGTGCGCTCGCGGTCGTCCGTTTCCAGCGCTGCAATGTCGCGGTCAATGGCCGACAGGCGCGCCACCGCCGCCGCCACCCGGGCGGCCGCGTCTTCCGTTCCGGCGAAGGCGTCCAGCAGGTCCATCTGGCACTCGGGACGCAGCAGGGACTGGTGCTCATGCTGGCCGTGAAGGTCGACCAGTTCATCGCCCAGCGCGGCCAGCAGCGCAACGGGCACGATGCGGTCGCCCGCGTAGGCCTTGCCGCGACCGTCCGCGCTGATGCTGCGCGCCACCAGCAGCGCGCCGTCCTCCAGTTCCACCTCATGCTCGCGCAGCAGCGCCCGCAGACGGGCCGAGGGACGGTTCACGCGAAACACGGCCTCCACCCGCGCCATGGGCGCGCCGTCGCGCACCATGTCGGCCGAGGCGCGCGCGCCCAGCACGAGACCCAGCGCGCCGACGATGATGGATTTGCCCGCGCCGGTTTCGCCGGTCAGCACACTGAAACCCGGCGTGAATTCCACTTCAAGCCGGTCAATCAGGGCGTAGTTTTGGATGCGCAGCGTTTCCAGCATAAGGGCGTTACCCGCGGGGGCTCACCGCTCGAGGCGGCGGAGATAGGCCAGAAACTCGCGGTTTCCAGCAGGCCCCAGCAAGGGAGAGGGTATCACATCGATTTCACGGAATCCCAGTGACCGCGCCAAATCGCAGACTTCCTCGACCACGCGCTCGTGCACGGCCCCGTCGCGCACGACGCCCCCCTTGCCCACCTGTTCGCGCCCCGCCTCAAACTGCGGCTTCACCAGCGCGATGCCCGACGGGTCGTCGCCCAGCAGCGGCATTACCGAGGGAAGCACAAGCCGCAATGAAATAAAGGAGCAGTCCACCGTGAAGAAGGTGGGACGCTCTTCCAACTGTTCCGGCGTCAGGTGGCGGATATTGCAGCGTTCCAGCACCACCACCCGGGGATCCTGGCGCAGGGCCCAGGCGAGCTGGCCGTAGCCCACATCGACGGCGTACACCCTGGCCGCGCCGTGCTGCAGGAGGCAGTCGGTGAAGCCCCCCGTGGAGGCCCCCACATCGATGGCGACCTTTCCCGTCACTTCCGGCGCAAAGGCGGCAAAGACCGCCTCCAGCTTGTCGCCGCCGCGACTGACAAAGCGCTGTGCTTCGCGCAGCACCAGTTCCATGTCCACCGAAACGCGGGAACCGGGCTTGTCCAGCACGGTACCGTCAGCCGCGCAGATCTGTCCCGTTTGGAGGAGTCCCTGCGCCTTGGAGCGGGTCACCCCGAAACGGCGCTGCACCAGCACGTCGAGCCGTTCCTTTTCCATCAGGCCGCCTTTTCTGGATGCGGGCGGGGGCGCAGGGTAAGCCATGCGCAGACGGCGGCGTAGTACACGACATAGACCCAGGAAAGATTGATGAAGGGCAGGTGCCCGTGCGGATAGCGGAACAGCGCAAAGACCAGGCACAGCGCCCACAGGGAACCGAAGACCACATTGAACGCCCGCCAATGCTGTGTCCGGCTCGGATAGAGGCAGCGCAGCGGCGCAAAGGAGGCCACAGCGCAGGACAGCAGCACCACGACATTGAGCCACACGGGAGACTTCAGCATGAACATGTAGAAGATGACGATGTTCCAGTACGACGGGAAGCCGCTGAAGGTGTGATCTTCAGTCTTGGCGTCACAGCGGGCAAACTGGTAGCCCGACGAGATCAGGATGGCCGCGGCCACCGGAAAGCGCCACAGTTCCCCCGCCAGCGAAGTCATGCACAGGAAGAACGCGGGCACGACAGACCAGGTGAAATAGTCCACCACATTGTCCAGCAGCGCGCCGTCCACCGACTGCACCACTGTCTTTACACGGAAGCGGCGCGCCAGCGCGCCGTCCACGCCGTCAATGGTTACCGTGGCGGCCATCCAGAAAAGCGATGCCACTGCGTCGCCGCTCGCTGCGGTGGTCAGCGCGAAGAGGCCGCACACGGCCCCCGAGGCGGTGAGCAGGTGCACGCTCCACGCGCGAACCAGTTCAAGACATGTAGGACAGCCGGGGGCGGTTGTCCCACATTCCTGCCCGGTATAGGGTGTCGTCATCTCGTCAGTTTTCATTGGGCGGTGTCACCGGCATGATTCTGCCGCTCTCGGGGGTGGGGGTGGATGGGGTCAGTTGTTGCCTCCGCTGTTTCTCCAGCGCTTCACGCTGGGGCTCAATCTCGCGGCGGAACTTGGCCACGGCCCGGTTGTGCTCCTCTTCGGTGTTGCTGAAGGTGTGCGTGTGTCCGTCGGCGTTGGACACGAAGTAGAGATTCTTCGTGTCGGCCGGTCGCATGGCGGCGCGCAGACTGGCCGCGCCCGGGCTGGATATGGGGCCCGGCGGCAGACCGTTCTTCATGTAGGTGTTGTAGGGCGAGTCCACTTCCTTGTCCTCGTTCACCAGGCGCTGGCCGTACTTGTTGAGCACAAACTGAAGCGTCGAGTCGAGCTGCAGGGGCATCTTCTTGTCGATGCGGTTGTAGATCACCCGCGCCACCAGCGGACGCTCCTCGTCCGCCTTGGTCTCCTCCTCGACGAGCGAGGCAATGGTGACGATCCGCATCTTGTTCAGCTTTTCCGCCCCCGGCACCTGCGCCGCCAGTTTCTTGTACGCCTTGTCGAACTGGGCGGCCATGCGCTCCACCAGCGCGCGGGGCTCCGGTTCGGTGTCGAAGAAGTAGGTGTTGGGCATGAGGAATCCCTCGAGGGAGTCGGCGTCCAGGCCCAGCTTCTTGATCAGCGCCTGATCATGCGCCGCCTCGATGAAAGCTTTCGGGTCCTTGACCAGTTCGGCAGCCTGCCGGATGGTCAGTCCCTCCGGTATGGTAATGCGGAACTGGGTGTCGAGAACCTGATGGGAGGGGCCCTTGTACAACTGGCGCAACAGTTGCAGCGCCGAGTTGCCCCGGTGCAGCCGGTAGGCCCCGCTGCGGATGGGCTGGTTGGTGCCGTCTATCCGCGCGGCCAGTTGGAAAAAAGTCTCGTGCTCGATCAGGCCGTTCTCGACAAGCAGCCTGCCCACATCGCGGCCCGTGGCCTTCTGCGGCACGGCGACCTCCACCTCGGGTCCGTCCGCGCCGGGCTGGGTAACATGGTCATACACGACAAACGCCACAATGCCGCCGGCCACGCCGGCCAGCAGCAGCGCGGCCAGTCCGAAAAGCACCGCCGTGGCCAGGATTCGGAAGAAGGTCCAGCGGCGGGGCGGCGTGTCGAAAACGGGCTCATCCGGCTGTGTCATGGGCGCGGTTCCCGCGCGCGCAGGTCCGACGCCGCGCGGTCAAGATGGGTCTGGAGGATGTGCGTGGCGGCAATCTTGTCCACCACCTGCTTGCGCTTGTCGCGGCGCACATTCGCGCCGATGAGCATCCGGTTGGCGGCGGCCGTGCTGTAGCGCTCGTCCTGTATCACCACCTCCACCGTCACGGCCGCGCGCAGGCGCTCGATGAAGGCCAGCGTTTTGTCCGCCTGCGGCCCGTGGCCGCCCGCCTCGTTAAGCGGCACGCCGGCGACAATGCGCACGACCTCCTGCTCGTCGGCGATCTTCTTGATCGCTGCCACGGCCGCGTCGCGCGACGCCTCTTTGACCACGGCGTGGGGGCTTGCGATCATCCGCATCGGATCGCTGAGCGCCACGCCGATGCGCACGTCGCCTATGTCGAGGCCCATGACCCGGCCAAATTCAGCCATGTGTTGTTCCTTCATTCGTCAGTTTGTTCGCTTCTGCCCGGGGGGCGGTTCGTCCCGCCAGAGCTTCCACCATCCTGCCACCGCGCCCGCGAAGTTGTCCGGCTTGTCCCCGTAGAGGCGCGCGCCCAGGCGCAGCGCTTCGGCGGCGGCAGACTCCGCGGAATGGTCCGCGCAGGCCTCCACGGCGGAAATTGTCTCTTCGGAAAGGCTGCCCTGCGGCAGCGCCGCCAGCGCCGCTTCGACCAGGTCCAAATCGTGCACATGGCCCAGACAATCGGTCAACTGGTGCAGTTCAGCTTCCAGCGCATCGCACACACCGGGCCAGACAGCGCGCAGCATGGCGACTTGGTAGCGCAGGTCCTTGGCGCGCTTGCGCCATTCGTGCACGGCCTCCATGTCGCCGGTTTTGCGCATGCGCGCCATGGCGCGGCGGCCAAGGGCATAAGACCGGCGCAGTCCCGCCCGGAGTATGCGCGTCTCCCGGCCCCGTCCCAGGGCCGGGTCGTGCGGGGTGGTGAGTTTTCCGGAAATGAGCAGGAAGGCCTTCTCGGCGGTGCCTTCGGCCGATACCGGTTTCGTTTGCGAATCCGCCTGCGGCCGGGAGAGAACGTCACGGCAGGCCCGCAGGGAAGCCCGGTTTGCCTCCGCCGTGCCGGCTTCTCCGGCAAGCGTGTCCAGACATTCCAGCAGGGCTTTCGCATCGCGCGCGCCGGAAATGCAGCGGGCGGCGTCGCGCAGGGACAGGTTCCACTTGCGGAACGCCTTCTTGGGCATGCCCTCCTGGACCAGCCGGAGCAGGGCCCGGGCATACTTGAGGCACTTGCGGCACTCGTGAATGCCCTCGTCGCGCCGTTCGGGCGGCGCCTTGAGATATTCCAGCGCAGCGACCAACTGCATTTCGAGAATGCGCTGCGTCCCGGCGGCGAGTGATTCGTCCTGTTTGAACTGGAGTTCCATTTCCCTATTGTAGCGCGTGGGACGGGGGCGCGTCATGCCCGGCGTGTGCGGTACAATGGGTGGAACCATGGCGCGGCTGAAAAGCGCCCTGGGACGGAGACGCAACCCATGACAACCAAATCAAGCCGACCCGCGCTGGTGCTGCTCAGCGGCGGGCTGGATTCCAGCGTGCTGCTGCACCTGGTGGCCCGGCGACTGCATGACGGCGCGGTGCATGCCATCAGTTTCAACTACGGCCAGCGCCACGCCCGGGAACTGGACTGTGCAGTGCGGCAGGCAGTCACGGTGGGCGTCACTGAACACCGCATCGTGGACGCGTCATTCTTCGCCCCGCTCGTGCAGAGGGGCACCGCCCTCGTCCAGGGTGGGGCGGAAGTGCCCGACCTCGCCGACGTGGCCGAGGCGGACCGTGTCCAGCCGCCCACCTATGTGCCCAACCGCAACATGATGCTGCTGTCCATGGCCGCGGCCTACGCCGAGGCCTCGGGCATTTCAGATGTCTACTACGGCGCCCAAGCCCAGGACGAGTACGGCTATTGGGACTGCACCACTGAATTTCTGACGGGGCTCAACGCCGTACTGGCCCTCAACCGGCGCACACCCGTCATCGTCCATGCCCCGCTGATGCATCAGTCCAAGGAAGACAACGTGGGCATGGGTCTCGACCTCGGCGTCGATTTCGCGCAGACCTGGAGCTGCTATCGGGGCGGAGAAAGCGCCTGCGGAACCTGCCCCACCTGCGTGGAGCGGCTCAAGGCCTTCACCGCCGCAGGCATGGAAGACCCCATTCCTTACGCTTGAGCAAAGTCTCTCTGTCATTACAGCGCGGACTTATCCCTGGCCAGCCAGAGCAGGAGCGGGCTTCCGAGCGCGACATGGGCCACCCTGTTTTCTGCCAGGCATTAAACAGGGTGGTTTGCCCATCTGAAAAACCGCCTTTAAGAGCATGACGGGAAAGTGCCTTATGGCGGTGTTGATATGTTTTTCGAGTGTTCGTGGGAGAAACACCAGACGGGTTTCCTCGGGTATATTGCAATCGTATTGCAATATACCCGGACCCTGCCTGTTCCGTCGCGCACCCGCAGAACCTCTCCGCTTACGGCGCCACCAGCCTGATGTAGTCGTTGTAGACGGCCGAGTAATTGTTTCCGGCGTCCAGATACTGCACGCGCACGGTGTAGTAACCGGGCGTGGCGGGCAGGGTGTAGAACCTGGGTGTGGAAAGCGCCTCCCAGACCGACCAGGTGGCGCCGTCAATGCTGAAGCGCATGCGGGTCACGCCGGAACCGGTCCCGTCGTTCCATTTCAGGCCCAGCGAGACCTTGCGGTTGTTGGTGCTCAGTGCACCCTCGTTGATGAGGATGCTTCCCGTCGGGGCAATGGTGTCCACGCGGATAAAGTCGTTGTACGCGCGGGAGTTGTTGCCCCCCGCATCGCGGTACATGACGCGGACGGTGCGGTACCCGTCCCCTGCGGCCAGTGTCCACGGTTTGGTGGGCGCAAGCGGTTCCCATGCGGTCCAGGTGCTGCCGTCGTTGCTGAATCTCATCCGAACAACGCCGGAACCGGTGCCATCGGACCACATCAGGGACAGGGTAACCTCGGCGTTGTTGGTCACGGACCGTCCGCCGTTAATCACCACGGACCCTGTGGGCGGGGTGGTGTCGGGCAGGGTCATCCGCCACAGGTCGTTGCAGTAATACGCAGCCCCCGTGCTGTCGTAGGCCCAACCGCCAAACATCCACAAATTGCCGGAGGAACCCTGCCAAGCAGTGGCCCCCAAACGTGACCCGGGTGTGTTGGCCAGCGCCGCCGTGCCAGGTGCTCCATAAACTCCCGAGTTCCCCATCGTGCTGCCGCCCTTCATCCAGGCCCAGTCTCCCGTTGACCGGTCATACTTCCACACATCGTTCAAATAGCCCAGCGAGCCTGGGGAATCATAGCCGTAGCCGCCGAAAAGCCAAAAAGCGCCAGACGCGTCGCTCCAGCCGCATGATGACAGGTCGCGCCCGCCTGGGGTATTGGTTTCCGCCGCGGTTCCCGGTGTTCCATAGACTCCGGATGCACCAATTGCGCTGGAACCTTTCATCCAGGTCCAGTGGCCCGTTGCAGGGTCGTATTTCCAAAGGTCATTCAGCAGGCCCGTCCCCCCGGATGAGCCGTAGCCGGAGCCGCCAAAGAGCCACAGTTCACCGACCGGGTCCGTCCAGGAAATCGCGCCGAAGCGGGCGCCAGGCATGTTGGATGCTGACTCCGTCAGGCGCGTGCCATAAATACCCATCTGGTTCCCCGTCGATGAACCACCCATCCAAGCCCAATAGCCCGTGGCCGGATTGTATCTCCACAAGTCGTTCAGATTGACCAACCCCCCGGTGCCGCCATAGCCATAGCCGCCAAAGAGCCAGAACATGCCGGTGCTGTCCGTCCATGAAGCGGCCGCATGGCGCGCGCCGGGGCAGTTGCTTTCTGCCTCCACTCCGGGCGTTCCGTACCCCCCCACTTGGTTTGGCGCTGAGGAGCCTTTTACCCAGATCCAGTTTCCGGACACCGGGTTGTAATTCCACAGGTCATTCATATAACTTCCGCTGGGGTTGTTGCCGGAACCTCCAAAGAGCCACAACTTCCCCAAACTGTCCGTCCACGTGTTTGCGGCCTGCCGCCCCGGTGGGATGTTGGTTTCCGCCTCCGCGCCCGGCGTGCCATAGACTCCCGGTGGGTTTATCGCATTTGCGCCTTTCATCCAGGTCCAAGAGCCCGTGGTCGTGTCATATTTCCAAAGGTCGTTCAGGAACCCGTCGTGCCCGGAACTGCTGTCGAAGCCTATGCCGCCGAAGAGCCACAACGCGCCTGAACTGCCGTTCCAGGAAACCGCACCGCATCTCGCGCCGGGCGTGTTGGTTAGTGAAGGTTCCCTGAAAGTGCCGTAGTTGCCGTACTGACCAACAGTATTGGAACCTTTCATCCAGGTCCATTGCACATTGGCATCGGCTTGGGCTGATTGGCCGCCAGAGCCGCAAAACCATCCCGGCAACACTCCCCACAATACGGCAAAGGTCCAAGACCAACATGTTCCCCAGCGGATGAACCCCATGACTGCCTCCTTGTTCAACGGCCCCATTTCGGGCCCATGCGCCCTTGACCGCGGCACTGAAACCCCAATTCTGTGGTGCCTGCCATCAATTATAAGGGCAGATCAGTATTTAGTCAACGGCAATAATAGAAAAAAGCAGAAAAAAGCCTCGGCGTGGCCGGATGCTTGCGTATCGCGGTAAGACGGCGCTTTGGTCCGATGGCGAACCGTTCAGGGAGCGATGAGTTTTATGTAATCGTTGTACACAGGCGAGTAGTTGTTGCCGCCGTCGAGATACTGCACGCGGACCGTGTAGTAACCCAGCGTGGCAGGCAGCAGATAGGACTTGGTCGCCTTCGGCGCCTCCCAGGCCGTCCAGGTGGAACCGTCAATGCTGAAACGCATCCGGCTCACGCCGGATCCCGACCCGTCGGACCATGTCAGGCCGAGCGAGACCGTGCGGCTCTTGGTGCTTGCCGCACCGGCGTTGATGAGGATGCTTCCCGTGGGGGCGGTGGTGTCCAGCCGGATGTAATCGCTGAAAATAATGGAGTTGTTCCCGGCCTTGTCCCGGAACATGGCCCGGACGGTCTTGTATCCGTCGCCCGCGGGCAGCGCCCACGCCTTGGTCGCGGCCAGCGCTTCCCATGCGGACCAGGTGTTGCCGTCATTGCTGAACTTCATGCGCACCGCGCCTGAACCGCCCGTGTCCGCCCAGGTCAGCGAAAGGGTGACATTGGCATTGTTGGTGACGGACCGGTTACTGTTGATGACGACCGTCCCGGAGGGCGGAACGGTATCCGGCACGGTGATGCGCCACAGGTCATTGAGCGAACTGCCGATGCCGGCCCCGTCATATCCGAGCCCGCCAAAGACCCACAGCGCACCCGAGGCCGCATCGGCCCAGGCCGCCGACTCTTCGCGCGCGCCGGGCGTGTTGCCCGCTGCGGGCGTCAGGACTGTCCCGTAGCTCCCCGACTGGTCCACCACATCGGAGCCCTTTATCCAGGCCCAATTGCCCGTGAGAGGGTCATACTTCCACAAATCGTTGAGGTAACCGGTGCCGACACCCCTGTCCCATCCAAAGCCGCCAAAGAGCCACAGCGCGCCGGAAGCATCCGTCCAGGAGACCGACGTGTTGCGTGCGCCGGGAGTATTGGCCGGGACAGGCGTTAGGACCGTTCCATAGGTTCCCTTTTGGTTCGTCGTGCTGGCGCCCTTCATCCAGGTCCAGTTGTTCGTGGAGGGTTCATACTTCCACAAGTCATTAAGATTGCTTTCGGGTCCGTCATCGGCGCGGCCCACGCCGCCAAACAGCCAAAATGCGCCCGTAAAGTCCACCCATGAAACCGCGTTGCTGCGTGCTCCGGGGGTGTTGGCCGGGGCCGGTGTCAGGACCGTGCCGTAGGTTCCCATCTGCTCCACCACATCGGTGCCCTTCATGAAGGTCCAGTTGTTGGTGGACGGGTCAAACTTCCAGAGGTCATTGAGATAGCCCGTTTGGATGTCGCTGTCCCAGCCATAACCGCCGAACAGCCACAGATTGCCCGATTCGTCGGTCCATGAGACGGACCTGTAGCGCCCGCCGGGGGTGTTGCCCTCTGCCGCTGTTCCCATCGTGCCGTAGGTGCCGTGCTGCCCGCCCGTGCTCGAACCCTTCATCCAAGTCCAGTTGCCCGTGACCGGGTCGTACTTCCACAGGTCGTTCAGGTCTTCCTCACTGCCCAGACTGTCGCGGCCCAGGCCGCCAAAGAGCCACAGATTGCCTGAAGTGTCCATCCATGTGGCTGAACCGATGCGCCCGCCGGGGGTATTTGCCGTCGCGGGCGTCAGGACCGTGCCATAGGTTCCGATCTGGTCCACGACATCGGTGCCCTTCATCCAGGTCCAGTTGCCCGTGACCGGATCGTACTTCCAGAGGTCATTGAGATAGCCCGTTTGGATGTCGCTGTCCCAGCCGGAACCCCCAAACAGCCAGAGTTTGCCGGAGGCATCGGTCCATGAGGCTGCGCTTTCGCGCGAGCCGGGGGTGTTGTCTGGCGCGGGCGTGAGGAGCGCACCGTAAGTGCCATGCTGTCCCCCCGTGCTGGAACCCTTCATCCAGGCCCATTGAAGGTCTGTGCCTGCCCAGGCCGCCTGCCCCCCCTGCACCCAGACACAACCCAGCAGCAGGACCAACAACAAGGCAATGGCCGATGTCCGATTGCCCTTTTCACTTCGCTTCTTCATGGTCACGTTCTCCTCAGTCATTGGCCTTGGACCAGACAAGCCGCGCTGCCATGCGGCAGCCGCCTGTCATGCGCTCTCCCCCCGTGCCACGAGTATAGGCGTGTCACTAAAAAGAGTCAACCGCAACAGGAGGACGATTCCGGTGTGTGCGGAGCTTACACCCCCCGCCCTTCGGGCTGCCCCCAGCAAGGACCTAATAGATCGCCTGCGAAGCGTAGTTCCATTGGTTGCGGCTCTGCTGCTCCGGGTTCAAACGCTCCGCTTACGGCGCCACCAGCTTGATGTAGTCGTTGTAAACGGCGGAGTAGTTGTTTCCGGCGTCGAGATACTGCACGCGCACCGTGTAGTAACCCAATGGGGCGGGCAGCAGGTAGGACCTTGGGGTGTTCATCGTTTCCCAGGCAGTCCAGGTGGCGCCGTCGATGCTGAACCGCATGCGGTTTACCCCGGAACCCGTCCCATCGGACCAGGCCAGCCCCAGCGATACGGTGCGGCTCTTGGTGCTCGATGCGCCGCCGTTGATGAGGATGCTGCCCGTGGGGGGGACGGTGTCCACGCGGATGTAATCACTGTAGATGGCGGAGTTGTTTCCCGCCGCATCGCGGAACATGGCGCGGACCGTTTTGTATCCCTCGCCCGCGGGCAGGGTCCATGTCCGGGTCTTGGCCAGCGCTTCCCAGGCGGTCCAAGTGGCGCCGTCATTGCTGAATTTCATGCGCACCGTGCCCGAGCCACCCTTGTCGGCCCAGGTCAGGGCAAGGGTCACATTCGCACTGTTGGTGACGGAACGGTTGCCGTTGATCACAACCGTCCCCGTGGGGGCGATGGTGTCGGGGGTGAGCACACGCCAGAGGTCGTTGCAATAGTCCAGCGTTCCCGCACTGTCGAGCCCACGGCCGCCAAAGAGCCACAGCGCGCCCGAAGGGCTGGTCCACGAAACGGCATCGGTGCGCGCGCCGGGCGTGTTGGCCGCCGCGGCGGTTCCGGGAGTGCCATAGACGCCGCTTTGGCTGGCCGTGCTGGCCCCCTTCATCCAGGTCCAGTTCCCCGTCAAGGGGTCGTATTTCCAGAGGTCGTTGAGAACACCGTTTGCCGACGCACCGTCCATGCCGCTGCCGCCAAAGAGCCACATTGCGCCTGTGCCGTCGTTCCAGGCCACGGCCTGATAGCGCGCGCCCGGGGTGTTTTTTGCCGCGGCGGTTCCGGAAGTGCCGTAGGTGCCTGATTGATCGAAGGAACTGGAGCCTTTCACCCAGGCCCAGTATCCCGTCGGCGGGTCGTATTTCCACAGGTCGTTGAGCAGGCCGATGTTTCCGTCGATATCCCACCCGTATCCGCCAAAGAGCCACATGGCACCCGAAGGGTCGGTCCATGCCAGCCCGCTTTCGCGCACACCCGGGGTGTTGCCATATTCCGGTGTTCCCAGTGTGCCGTAGGTGCCCGGTTGGTTGATTACCGACGTGCCCTGCATCCAGGCCCACCTGTTGGTGATTGGGTCATATTTCCAGAGGTCGTTGAGGTAGTCCAGATGGGAGTAGCCGTCATAGCCGAAACCGCCAAAGAGCCACAACCCGCCTGCATCATCGGCCCATGCCACCGCGCCGGTCCGCCCACCGGGGGTGTTGTCCGCCGCCGCCTTGCGAAAGCTGCCGTAGGTGCCGATGTGGTTGACCGTGTTGGGACCCTTCATCCAGGTCCAGTCTCCGGTGGCCGGGTCAAGTTTCCACAGGTCATTAAGCCGCCCCAGACGGGCCGCGCTGTCATAGCCCCGGCCGCCAAAGAGCCACAGCGCGCCCGCGCTGTCGGTCCATGAGACTGCGCCGGTGCGTCCGCCGGGGGTGTTTTCCGCCGCCGCGGTTCCGAGTGTGCCGTAGACGCCCGATTGGCTGGTTTGTCCGCCCTTCACCCATACCCAGTTTCCGGTGACGGGCGCGCATTTCCACAGGTCGTTGTAATAGAGTTCGCCCCCGGTCCCGTCATAGCCGAGGCCGCCGAAAAGCCACAGCGCCCCCGCCGAATCGGTCCATGAGACCGCATTGTTGCGCGCGCCGGGCGTGTTGGCCGCCGCGGGCGTGCCAGGCGTGCCGTAGACCCCCGACTGGTTGACCGTGCTGGCTCCCTTCATCCAGGCCCACTGCATGCCCGAATCGGCCCAGGCAGCCTGCCCGACCGGTCCGCAGGACCACCCCGTTACCACCGCCCACAGCACGGCGAGCGCCACCGCCCACTTCAAGAGTTCTTGTGTCCGGTTCATTGTTGGCATTCCTGATTGCAGTCACGGGCAGGCAGACCGCATGCAAAACACAAGCCACCAGGAGATGGCGGTTCTGTGCCGCCAACCGATAATTTCAGTATAGACAGCGCCGTTGATTCAATACAATGCCGATTCTGGCGATCTCGGTTTATGTTGTCGGTTCGTATCCGAAGATTCCGGGGCCTTCGTCGGCATTGGAATTGAAGCCACCACCCATGATGTTCATCTCAAGTATGTTTCAGTCAGCCTGCCATATACCAGATTGTTGCACTCATACGGTCTCAAAACAATGGTAGTATTGGGTGGGTTCGATATCATCGTGCCAACCCCAGGCAGATGGTGTCCAACGAGTTGGTGTACGTGAAAGACATGATAAAGCACCCATTTCTCGTTTGCGTTTTGGCGTTGTCGGCAGTCCTTTTCGCGTCCTCCGGCGCGCAAGCGATGCAAATTGCCCCAGCGAATCCTGAATTCGTGGCGTGGCAGTCCGGCAAGTCTCTGGGTGGCGGACAGTTCGGTTACGTGCCCCCACCGGTGGACTGGGCCGGCAAGCAGGCCCCTTCTGGAAAGGCCGCGCCGCCCGCCAGTTTCGACCTGCGCACGCAGGGTGCCCTCACCAGTGTGAAGAGTCAGGGTGCCTGCGGTGCCTGCTGGGCTTTTTCCGCCTGCTCCGCGATGGAAAGCTGGGCTCTGTGGAAACTCCCCCAGTCCCTTGATTTCTCCGAAAACAACATGAAGAACCACCACGGTTTCCTGCTGGGTTCCTGCGACGGCGGAAACAACGACATGGCCACGGCCTACCTGTCGCGGGGTGACGGTCCCTTCCTTGAGGCAGATGACAGCTACAATGACATGGGCGTCACTGTTCCAGTTCCCGGGGCGAAACCCGTCAAGTATGTGATGTCAATGCCCGTCTTCACCCTGGGCGCCGGGGGCGACCGCACCGAAATTCAGAACGCCATCATGACTTTCGGCGCGCTGTCCGTTGCTTTGACCTGGAACGACAACGCGTTCAACAGCAGCACCAACACCTACTACTTTCACAACAACGCGGGCGCCAGCTATGGGCACGCTGTTGCGGTGGTCGGCTGGGACGATGCCAAGGCAGTTCCCGGCGCACCGGGCGCGGGCGCATGGATCTGCAAGAACAATTGGGCAACCTCATGGGGGGAAATCGGCTTCTTCTACATCTCTTACTACGACACCGCCGCGGTCAAGGAGGCCCGGGCCTTTATCAACCAGGTTCCGGCAGGCACCTACAGCCGCATTTACCAGTATGACCCCCTCGGCATGACGGGAGCGGCGGGTTCCGGCGTTTCCAACGACATGTGGGGCGCCAACGTATATACCACCGCCTCCGCCGGCAGCATCACGGGCGTGGGCACCTGGGCCGCCGGACACAACACTTCGTACCAGGTTGTTGTGTACAGGTCGGGTTTTAACGGCGGCTTCTCCAATCCCGCGGCCAACGTCAGCGGCACTGCCGACCAGCCGGGATATTTTGTGGTTGATCTGCCCGCGCCGGTGGGCGTCGCTTCGGGTGAGAAATTCTCCGTCACTGTGCACTACACCACACCCGGCGAGCCTTATCCGCTTCCGCTGGAAATACCCGTCGCCGGATACGCAAACGCCACCGCCGCCGCCGGCCAAAGCTACATGAGTGATGACGGCGCAACCTGGCAGGACATCCCCACCCAGGGCGGCACCTGGTCCAATGCCAACGCCTGCATCAAGGCGCTGGTGAAGGAGGCAGCGACTCCGGTCGAACTCACCGTGTACGGTCCCGGACTGGCGCAGGTGGGAAATGCGCTGAACTTCCTCGCGGTTGCGACGAATCTGGTGGGCGCGGCCACCTACCAGTGGCGGATGGATTCCGTAAACATCGGCGGCGCGACGCAAAGCACCTTCGTGATTCCCTTCGCCAACACCTACAACACCGGCGACTACACCGTGGTGGTGACCGATGAAAGCAAGGCCGCCTACGAGAGCAGGCCCTACCACGTTGAGGTGCTTCCCGCAGATTCCATTCCGGTTGCGGGCATGGCGGGGCTGGCCGCGCTGACCGCCGCACTGGCCGTTCTCGGCGCAAAACGCCGCCGCAAATAACGTCACCAGAACAGATTCCTTCCTGTTCCGGCGAAAGCCCCGGCTCGTATATACTCCCCGCATATTTGCGGGCTGCAACCGGGAAAGGATGTGTCATGAACCGTTTCTGGGCATTGTGCGTGGCCTGTGCGCTGTGCGCGGCGGGCTGGGCCCACGGGCAGGAAGGCACACCAGGCTGGATTGACGTCACCAAGCCGCCCTACAACGCCCAGGGCGACGGTGTCACCGACAACACGAGGGCTTTTCAGGACGCGCTGCACCAGGCCGGGGAGGGTGCGGGCGGCACCGTCTTTGTGCCGCGCGGCCGCTATCTCATCGCGGGGAACCTGCGCTTCCGGCCCAATGTGACACTGCTCGGCGCGTGGGAGTCCGTGCCCCATTCCTATACCTTCTTCGGCGACGGCAAGGAACCGCTGCCCGGCTCGGTATTGCTGGCCACGGCGGGCGAAGGCAGCACCGAGGGCGCGTCGTTTATCTCGCTCCACACCAACTGCTGCATCAAAGGCCTGATCATTTTCTATCCAAACCAGACCCGCACCAATCCGCCCAAGCCCTACCCTTGGACTATCGCCTCCACCGAGGGCGGCGCGGACCAGTGCACGGTGCGCGACACGCTGCTGGTGAACCCCTACCAGGCTATCGACTTCGGCACCAACCCCTCGGCCCGCCACTGCATCCAGAACGTCTACATGCACCCGCTCTTCAAGGGCATCTTCGTGGACAAATGCTACGACATCGGCCGTATCGAGAATGTGCATGTGTGGCCGTTCTGGGGATACACCGGCGACAGCGATCCCATCGGCCAGTTCGTCACAGCCAACGCCGAAGCGTTCATCTTCGGCCGCACCGACTGGGAGTTTGTCTCCAACTCCTTCGCCATCTTCTACAAGGTGGGCTTTCACTTCATCAAGACCGACACCGGTTCGCCCAATGTGCTGATTACGCAGAGCGGCGCGGACATCTGCCCCAGCGCGGCCCTGGTCGAGGACTGCCAGAGCCACGCGGGCGTTTCCTTTGAGAATTGCCAGATGTTCGGGCGCATCGTCGTGCCCGAGACCAACACCGGCCCCGTCCGCTTCACCGCCTGCGGCTTTTTCGGCTCCTCCCGCGAGAAACCCTTTGCTGAGCCGACCCACGCCGATTTGCGCGGCAGGGGGCACGTGTCTTTCGACAACTGCCACTTCATCACGCTCGACCCGCTCAACACCGGCACGGTCAACCTGCGCGCGTCGGGCGGCACCTTCTCGGTCAACAACTGCCTCTTCATGGATACGGGCCGCACGCAGGTGCTGGCCGAGGACTCCTGCGCGGGCGGCATCGTCCTGGGCAACACGTTTCAGGGGAAGGCCAAGATTGAAAACCGCATCGGCGACCGGCTGCAGCAGGGATTCAACCTCGACCAGACACCCAAAGAGGAAACGGGCGCCATCGTGATCGACGACGCGACCGGCGGCGACACCTTCAAGACCACCGGCGACTGGTATCTCGGCAAGGGCGGCGGAGATTATGCAGGCGTGATGCACTGGGCAAAGAAGGGTGGAGGGGAGGCAGGCGCCTCCTGGCAACCCAATCTCCCCGAGGCGGGCAACTGGCAGGCCTACCTCTGGTGCGGCGGCGATCCCTACGACGATCACGCCAGCGACGCACCCTTCACCGTCGAGTACAAGAAAGGCGGGGAGACAGTGGCCCAGAAGCTCCCCGTCAACCTCAAGCAACATTCCGGCGAATGGCAATTGCTCGGAGAATTCCCCTTCGAAGCGGGCAACTCCGCCACGGTGACCGTCACCAACGCTGCCAACGCAAACGTTGTCGCCGACGCGGTGAAATTTGTGAAGGTGAAATAAAAGCCGCCTCCAGCAGGGGCTGTCGGCGGCATGGTCGGGACTGCTGAATAGAGGCGGAACGCCTCCGGTCTATTTCTTCCTGCGCAGGGTTCTCGCGCCGCCCAGTGCGGCGGTCAGGGCCAGCGCGGCCAGGCCCAGCGCACCGGTCACGGGCACACCATCCACCACCGTCAGCGTGGCCGTGTCGGACGCAATGCTGTCCGTGTGGCTGTCGTAAACTTCCGCGCTGTAGTTGCCCGCGTCCTCATAGGCGGCGCTGTTTATGACGAGTTCGGGCGCATCCGGGCCGCCGGGGAGGCTGATTCCGTCTTTCAGCCAGTGATAGTGCAGCGGGACAAAACCGCCTGCGGCCTCCACGGTGAAGGTGGCGGCGCTGTTTTTCACCACGGTCTGGGGCTGGGGCTGTGTCACCATCGAGATGCGGTCCGCAACGGCGAGCACGGCGTCCGCGGAGGTCTCCTTGTCCGTCAGCGCGTCGCTCACGCGGCACGAGTAGGCTGCGGCATCTTTCGTCGCGGCGTGGGTGAGGGAAAGGGTGTCCCCGGTCTCGCCGGTGATGTCCGTGCCATCCTTGCGCCACTGGTATTTCAGCGGGGCCAGGCCGTTCGACGCGACTATGGTGAACGCGAAGGGATCGCCGGTATAGGCGAAACCGCCCGCGGGCGGGGTGGTGACGGTGAGATGATCCATCACCACCAGCTCAGCGTCGGGGGAGATCTTGTCGTCCGTCACCGCATCGCGCACGCGCCACGTATATGCGGCCGAGTCGCCCGCCACGAGGCTGGCCAGATGGAGCGTGTCCCCGGTCTCGCCGGTGAGTTCCGCACCGTCCTTGTACCACTGATACCTCAGCGCTCCGATGCCGCCCGATGCCGCCGCCGCAAAGGTGAATTCGCCGCCGATGTAGGCCGGGCCGCCCGTGGGCAGGGTCGTGATGGTGACATGCTCTGACACGGAGAGCACCGCCGCGGCGGACAGTTCATGGTCCGTTGCTGCGTCATGGACAAGACAGGTATAGGCCGCCGAGTCGCCTGTTGCAAGGTTTGCAAAAGACAGGGTGTCCAGCGTTTCGCCCGTGATGTCGTTGCCGTCTTTTTGCCACTGGTAACGCAGTGTGCCAATGCCGCCCGAGGTCTCGACCTTGAGCGCATAGGGGTCCCCCACATAGGCCAGACCGTCCCCGGTCTGGCCCGTGATGAGAAGGTGGTCGGCCACGACCAGCACGGCGTCCGGGGAGAACTTTTCATCCGTTACGGCATCGCGCACACGGCAGGTGTAGGCCGCCGCGTCGCCCGACCCAAGATTGGTCAGGTGCAGCGTGTCCAGCGTCTCGCCGGTAATCTCTGCGCCGCCCCTGTACCACTGGTAGGTCAGGGTTCCGATGCCGCCCGAAGCAACGATGGTGAAGGTGACATCGCCGCCGACATAGGCCGACATGCCCGCAGGGGGCGTTGTGATGGAAAGATGCTCGTCCACGGCCAGCACCGCCTCCGCAGAGGTCTTGTCGTCCGTGCGTGCATCGCGCACGCGGCAGGTGTAGGTGCCGGCATCCCCCGGTGTCAGGCTCGCGAAGGAGAGGGTGTCCAAGGTCTTGCCGGGGATATCCGTCCCGTTCTTCTGCCACTGGTAGCTCAGTGTTCCGATGCCGCCGGACGCAACGACCGTCAGGGAGTACAGTTCCCCGACATAGGCCGTCCCGCCTGTGGGCGGCGCGGTGATGGAAAGATGCTCCGCCACGCTTAACACGGCGGAACCGGACAGCACATTCTCGGTTCCCGCGTCGCGCACCCGGCAGGTGTAGGTTCCCGCATCGGCCAGGGCCGCGGGATTGATCGACAGGGTGGGCAATGTCCCGGTCAGAATGTCGCTGCCGCCCTTCTGCCACTGGTAGGTCAGGGGTGCGCGTCCTCCCGATGTGGTGACACTGAGGGGGAAGGAGTCTCCCACATAGACCGTTCCACCGACGGGGTTGTCCACCATGGTGAGTGCCGCCAGTGTGGCGCCCGCGCCCGACGGACCGAACGCGGAGGTCACGCCCGCGGCATTTTTCGCCCCGACGGAGAACGAATAGCTTCGGGCGGCCGCAAGGCCGGTGATGGTCTTCGTGCCCCAAGCCGCCAGGGTCTGATACGCCGGGCTGGCGCCCACGCTTCCGTCGGCCTGCACCCATGTCTTCCCGCCAACGTCCGGCATGATCTGGATGGCATACAGGGTTTCGGATGAATTGGCGTCGGCGGTGAGCGTCAAGTCCAGCGTGTGGACGTACGCATTGCCCACTGTGGGCGCGGACGGCACCGCGGGCAGCGTGGTGCCCGCGCCCTTGAGGCTGAATCCCGTGGTAGTGCCCGCGCCGTTCTTTGCGCGGCTGAAGAACTGGTAGGTGGTGGAGGGTTGCAGGCCCTGGACCGTCTTCGTGCCCCAAAGCGCCGCAGTCTGATTTACCGAACTCGGAGCCAGGGTTCCGTCGTTTTGAACCCAGGTGTTGCTACCCGTGAAGGGCACGATCCAAAGGGCGTAGAGGGTGTTCTCCGGGTTTACATCCGCGCTGATGGCCACGTCCAGTGTGCTTAGGGTGGCGTTGTTTACAATCGGCGCATTCGGCGTCGATGCCAGGGTCCACGCCGAGTAACTCGCCGTAAGGGCGCTGTTGCCGTAAAGGTTGGTGGCGCAGGCTCGGAAAGCATACAGTGTGTTCGAGATCAGGCCATTGTGTGTCCACGAGCTGACGTTGGGGGCGGTGATGGTCTGCAGCGAGGTGGGCGGGTTCAGCGGAGCGGGATCATCGTAGACCTGGAACCCTGTTTCGTCGCTCGAATTGTCCGCCCACGACCAGGTAATCGCGTTTCTGGTGATGGTCGGTGCCGTGGGGTTGTTCGGTGGGGCGGGCGGCGCCCAATAGGTGAAATACTCGCTCCATCGCTCGTCCGTGAGCGTTGCCGCCGTGCCGCTCCCCGCGTCCAGCGCCGCCGGACTGTAGGTGCCGTAGGGCGTCGGTGTGCACAGCCCGTCGCCCGCCGTGCCTGCCGTCCAACTCGGCACCGGGGTCGTCACATCCACCTGCCACCCCAGCCAGTAGACGCCGGGCTGCAGCAGCAGCGAAGTGGGCGTGCCGCCGGCGATGGGCACCGTCAGCCAGGAGTTTGCGGCGGTATTGGCCGTCGAGGCCGACTGCCAGACCAGCGCCGGGCTCGCGCTGTTGTCGTAAATGGCGAGCCGTGCACTGCCTGCGGACGCGTGTGAATAGAAAGACACGCTGCCCACCCCGCCGTTTTCCATCAGTGTGAACTTCGTGGCCTTCAGGAATCCCTTCTGGGAAAGGCCAACCCGCACAAGGGATCCCGGAGTCGTGTTGGTGCTGAGATAGGCGAAGCCGGCCGACAAGTCGACCAGCATGCCGGAAAGGCTGTTTTCGCCCGAATTGAGCGTCACGGCGCCCAGCCGCGTGGGCGCGGCGCCCGCGGCGCCCAGCGCCACCCTCACCAGGGTGCCCGGAGAGGTGTTGGTGCCGAAGTAGGCGTAGCCGGACGCCAAATCAAGACGGGCGGTGGAGAGCGAGTTCTCCCCCGAATTGAGCGTCACCGAGCCCAGCCGCGTGGGCGCGGCGGCGGCGGCGCCCAGCGCCACCTTCACCACGATTCCGGGCGACGTGTTGGTGCCGAAGTAGGCGTAGTTTGACGCGGCATCGGTCACGGCGCTGGTGAGCAGATTGTCACCCGAGTTGAGCGCCAGTGCGGCGGTCCGCGTGGGCGCGGCGGCGCCGGCGCCAATCAGCACTTTCACCACGGTTCCGGGCAGGGTGTAGGTGCCGAAGTAGGCGTAGCCGTCCCCCAAATCGCTGACGGCGCAGCGCAGATTGTTCTCGCCCGTGTTGAGCGGTAGGGCGGACGCGCGCGATGGCAGGGCGGCACCCGCGCCCGTCGCCACCTTCACCACGCGCCCCGGCGAGGTGTCGGTTCCGAAAAGGATGTAGCCCGTCGCGGGATTCCCGGTCGCGCTCGCGAGAGCATCCTCACCTGTGGAAAGCGTCACGGAGCCCACCCAGGTGGGCGCGGTGGCGCCCGCGCCCAAGGCCACTTTCACCACGCGCCCGGGCGCCGTGTAGGTGCCGAAGTAGGCGTAGCCGTTGGCGGTGTCAATGAGCGCGATGCTGGGCTTGTCCTCGCCTGTGTGGAGGGTCAGCGACGCCACCTGGGTCGGCGGCGCGGAACCCGTGCCCAGCGCCACCTTCACGATGGTCCCCGGACTGGTGTCGGTTCCGAGGTAGGCGTAGCCGGTGGTGGTGTCTCCGGTCGCGCAACGGAAAAGATTCGCTCCGGAGCTTAACTTGTCCACCCGCCGCATGCCGTTGTTGGGATAAACCGAACTACCCGCGGCGTTGTACCCAAGCAGGGGGTCGCTGAAGCGGAGGGACCGGTCCGTCCAGGTGCGGCCGGTCTTGTCGGTCACGGTGACGGCGATCCGGTAATAGCCCTCTTCAAGTCCCGAGGCGGACCACTCGGACTGCCAGATACCCGTTGTTCCGCCTGCGTCCGCCCCGCCAGAATTCAGGGGGGCTCCGGCCAGTTTCAGCGTGTCCATCGCCATCCCGGCGAGACTGTCGATTCCCCACGCCGCCATCCCGTTGTCTTCCCGCTCGATGCGCGCCTCCACCCCGGCCACTCCGTCCAAGGCCTTGACAACGGCCTGTACCGTGACACGGTCGCCATTTTTCACGGATTTCGCAGAAAGAGCAGGGATGATATGAATATGCCCATTGCCGGTGCCGATGTCCTGGCCGTTTTCGTTCCGGGCCAGGTCAATGCCACCGAGCACCCCCGCGATATGCGGTTGTGTGATGGTGGCTTCCGCACCTGCCGTTCCCCCTGCGATGAAAAGTCCTGCGGCCAGCGAACAAACCAATACAAACACCAGTGACTTGTTCACTTCACATCACTCCTTAAATGATTGCATTTCTTGCACCGGGGAGGAGTCCAGACAGACTTCTGGCCCATATGTAAGAAAATACCCATAACCATCACGCCGCGATCATCATATAGCCAAACGCCTTTTCTGTCAATGTATTTCTGGCGCAAATACGGTGTTTTCTTGAATTTTCACCTTTTGCCACTGCGGGCGTTTCCAGCGGAAATCGCGCATCGGAAGCCCCCTTTTGCGCGTGGGAATCGGGAGAGGCGTGGCCCCCGTGATAGGGCTTTTCAGGGCACGCAGGCGGCCAGATGCATGCACTGGTAAAATTTGTGGACGTGTATCCGACAGTGGCAATACGGTCGGGACTGCCGCCGCCGGGACACCTGCGAGTTTTCAGGTGGCACAACTTAGAAAGCAGGCTCAGGCGGAAACAGTGCATCCCGATTCGCCATGAGTTCTTCACAGGTGTCGATATCGGCAGGAATGGGAACAAGTATGATTGGGTTCAGCCCCGGATCTTTGTGTTGGCCCGGGTTGTTGGGCGTGTTCAGAATGGAAAGCGATGCGCCGACCACAAGCTGTTCCGAATTGTCCACCACGGATCCCCGCAGCGTGCCGTCAGAGTAGAGCGTCACGTCGTTCTGAAATATCTCCCGGCGGGCGAGATAGATTTCACCTTTGATCAATCCAAACAATTCCACAAATACCGTGACACCGGGTTTTCCGTCATGGTCAGCGTCATTAATCAGGGGGTCTTTTGGGTTTGTTGACAGCGCCACATCGGGATTGCCATCAATGCCGATCAGCGTTGGCGTGGCGGGCCGCCTTAACTTCCATGCGCCATTCTCTTCATACACATCGACTAGTGCCTTCCGGGGCAGAATTGCCTGCGTGGCACTGTCAGGGAAGGACGTGACCAAGTTCTGGTTGGCTTTATCTTCCGCATGGCAAAAACGGTCGTACTCAACGAGCTTTCCATCTTCGATGACCAAGTCCGTAAAGCCATAAGAAATTATAAATGTCGACAAAGGCCCATTGGGCGTCTGCGCCTCGTAGGCAACGACATCGTAGTGGGCATAATGCCCCGCCATGGCGGCCATGGCCTCCGCTTTGCCTGCGGGTGCCTGCCAATTCGGGTCATTGATGGGTGTCACATAAAGCGGGCTTTGCGGCCATGGCTTCGGATTCGAACAGCCAGCAAGCGACAAACAAACAACGACTGTTGCGGCCGACATAAATGCGTGAAAAAGAGACCTCAAAACCTGGCACTCCTTGTTTGTTTACGATTCTGGGGCTGACGTCCTTCTTTGGCTTCTAGAAACAGGTGAGGCACTGGTATTGTTCCTGTTGTTCCGCGCTCATTTCAGGTGCTTGTCAAGAAAGTTGGCGGCCCTCCTGTTTCAAGAATCGCTGCAGGAAGGGCTCCGCAGGACCGGAGCCCGTTTGACAGGCATCAGGATTTCTTGAACATCCGCAGCATCACCACGCCGTGATGGGGGATGGAGGTGCTGACAGTCCCGTCAAATTCGCCCAAATTCTTCTGCCTCCAAAGGTCCCGGAGGGTCCATTTTCCCTTCAGCCCGATTCTTGCAAAGTTGAAATTGAAGCTCTTTGCGGCCTCATCGCCCCAGCGGAAATAGGACTCAGGCGTTTTTCCGAAACCGTCAATATAGAACAGGCCAACCACCGAAGACCCGTCCTCCATGGGTTTCAGCCAAATCTGCACGCCGTCTTTTTCCGCAACGAGCCGTCCGGGTTTTCCCAAAGGGTCCTGGTTCACTTCGATCACTTCCGCGTTGGTCAGCAGACCCAGTGTGAACGCGTCCAACTGTTCCAGCGGGCAACCCATCAGCAGGGGGGCGACCAGCAGGCAGAACAGGCTCATGTGGCTGTACTGCTCGTCGGGGGTCAGCCGGGTGGGGTGCATCTTCTGACCCGTCGCCACATTGCCGAGGATCATCATGTCGGGGTCGCTCCAGTGCCCGGGCCCCGTATGGGGGAGCCATTCGTCCAGGGTAAAGGTGGTGAGGTAGAGACTTGTCCAACTGTCCCGGATGTCGGGTCCGGTGCGGTACATGTTGGCGGTGCGCGCCCAGTCACGCACCTTCTTGATGGGCGCATTGTTGGAAAGGCTGAACACGATGTCCCGGCCGGATTTCCGCAGGGCGTTCGACATGCGTTCGGCCGAATCCACATCGATCCGCCAGTCGTATTTCAGGAAGTCGACGCTCCACTCGGCCATTTGCCGCGCGTCAATCTCCTCAAAGCGGTATTTGCCAATGCGGTGAAAAGACTGCCCCTGTATGTTCTCAAAGAGTTCCCCGCCTTCGGGAGAATCGGACGAAGCGCCCAAATACCCGGCATAGCTGGAAATATAGGGCGTGGAATAGAGTCCGGCCTTGAGCCCCATCGCGTGGATGCGGTCGACCATCTCCTTCATCTCGGGAAATTTCTCATTGGGCTGCAGCGCCGTGAGGGGACCGCCTCTCCGTCCCTGCCAGGTGTCGTCAATATTGATGTAGGTCCATCCGTAGTTGTTGAGCCCGGCGGCGACCAGGGCTTCCGCCGAGGCAAGCACCTTCCCGCGGTCCAGGGCCTTCGCCCAGGCATTCCAGCCGTTCCACCCCATGGGGGGCGTCAGCGCGATGGCATCCCCGATTTTGATCGTCAGCACCTGTGTGGCGGTCCCCAGGTCGTTGGTGGCCCCAATCTTCGCCGCATAAGCGCCGCGTTCGGCCACGCTGCCGGAGATAATGCCGGAGTGTTCATCCACAGACAGCCCCGCGGGCAGGTTCTCGGCGGAAAAGCGCATGGGTCGTTGACCCGTTGCCGCGATGGTATAGAGAAAGGGACGGCCCGGAGTCGCCCCAAAGACCTTCGCCGAGTTAATCCGGGGTGTCGGCGGGGCGGGCGGAGTGAGGATGTACTTTTCGCCCGTGTTCGGTTGCGGAACCGGCATAGTACCTTCAAGCATGGCAAACTGGGCATTGGCCCAGTTGGAATAGGTCCGGTTGTTCCGAATGCCGCCCACCTTGTCCGTCACGAGCAGCCCCAGTAGCCTGACGCCGGTGAGGTCCATATCGACGGCCTTGGGCGCATCGCCCACGCGCATTTTCCCGCTGTCGAACAGCACCTTCCTGTCGGCAATCACATAGAAAGTCACCGGGTCCGACCGGTTGGCCGAGTCATCCACACCCACCAGGGCCGTGAATCGGGTGGCGTTGCCGTCCAGGCAAAAGGAGAGCACGCTGACGCTTTGCACCCCGACACCCCGCGCATACTCGGTGCCCTTCATGCGCATGGTGTCGTGAGTGTAGTTGGTCTTGGCCTGGACCGGACGAATCCCCTCGCTGTAGGCCTGAATCTCCAGATCATCCAGCCAGACCACACCGGTCTTCGGCGCGGCAAAGCCGGTTGTCGCGCCCAGCAGCAGGACCATGATTAGGGTCGGTAGTCGCTTCATTGATTTGGTCTTTCCCGATTACAGCCTCAATTCCGGGCGGTCCGCCAAGTTCATGGGTCCGCGAAGGAATACCCGTGCCTGCGGCAATCTTCAGGACACCATACTAGATTTGGGCGCTTTGATTCTCTTGAACGGTGCCGTCCGGCCGTTTGGCACTTGAATGGCCCCGGAAAGACCGCTCCCTCCTCCACCCCCTGCCTCAGTTTACAGTTCCCGTGCGCTTTGCCTTGCCCGCCCGCCGGACGGTATACTTCCCGTTCCCCGCGACAAATGCGGGAATCATCTCCACGCAATAGGAATTTCCGTTCATGATTATCGTAATGGCATCGTCCAGGCCGGAGGACGTCGAGCACGTCGTCCAAAAAGTCGAGGAACTCGGCTATAAAGCGCATGTAATCGTTGGTGTTGAGCGCACGGTTGTCGCGGCCGTGGGCGACGAGCGCGGCAAGGAGCGCCTGACGGCGCTTGAGTCGCTGGCCCACGTGGAGCGGGTGTTTCCCATCCTCAAGCCGTTCAAACTGGCCGGGCGCGAGGTCAGGCACGAGGATAGCATCGTTGAGTGCGGGTCCGCAAAGATAGGCGGCGGCCACTTCTGCGTCATGGCCGGGCCCTGCTCGGTGGAGTCGGAGGAGCAGGTAAACAGCTCGGCCCAAATCGTGAAAGCGGCCGGGGCCACCATGCTGCGCGGCGGCGCTTTCAAGCCCCGCACCTCGCCCTACAGCTTCCAGGGCATGGAACTGGAAGGACTGAAACTGCTGCAGGCCGCCGGGCGGGCCACGGGGCTGCCCGTGGTCACCGAGGCCACCACGCCCGAGCAGGTGGGTGTCGTGGCGGAATATGCCGACATGATCCAGATTGGCGCGCGCAACATGCAAAACTACGGGCTGCTGCGGGCCGCTGGCAAGTCGGACAAGCCGGTGCTCCTCAAGCGCGGCATGATGTCGACCATCAATGAGTGGCTCATGTCCGCCGAGTACATCATGGCCGAGGGCAACCCGAACGTGGTGCTTTGCGAGCGCGGCATACGCACGTTTGAAACCGAGACGCGCAACACGCTGGACATTCAGGCGGTGCCGGTCATCCGGAAACTGAGCCATCTGCCCATCATCATCGACCCGAGCCATGCGGCGGGCCGCTGGGAACTGGTGCTGCCCATGGCCTGCGCGGCCGTTGCGGCAGGCGCCGACGGGATCATGGTCGAGATGCACCCGAACCCCGAAGTCGCCATGTCCGACGGCCAGCAGTCGCTCAAGCCCAAGCGTTTCAGCATGCTGATGGAGGCAATCCGGCCGCTGTTGCAGGTAATGAACAAGACCCTGTGACCCGAACGGGGCGCAGGAAAAGCAGGTGGACCCGATCATGTCTGAAGAAGAACTGATTCCGCTCGACGAAATAGAAAGCCCCCCGGACGACGGCGAGTCGCTGGAGCCGGTGGAGACGCTCGGCCGCGAGGAATCGCGCCAGGCGCTCTACGCGCTCATGTTTGTGAGCGACAAACCGCTCAGCCCGAACCGTCTGGCCCAGGCGCTTGGCGACATGGACCCCGACATTGTGGCCATGCTGCTGGAGGAACTGCGCGAGGAACTGGACGCGCAGGAGTCGCTGCCCTACACCCTGCGCGAGATCGCCGGCGGCTATCAGTTCATGACCAAGCCCCAGTTTGCCCCCTATGTGCGGCGCCTGTTCCAGGTCAAGAAAAGCAACCGCATGTCCAAGTCGCTGCTGGAAACGCTGGCCATCATCGCCTACAAGCAGCCGGTCACCCGTGCCGAGGTGGAAGCCATCCGCGGCGTCAGCGTGTCCTACGCCTTCGACCAGCTCCAGGACAAGCGGCTCATCCGCATCGCAGGCGTTGCAGACCTGCCGGGCCGCCCCAAGATTTACCGCACCACCGACGAATTCCTCACCACCTTCGGTCTCAAGAGCCTTAAAGAACTGCCGTCCATCGACGAGCTGCGCATTCTGGACTAGCCCGTGGTGCGGCTGCAGAAATACCTTGCCGAATGCGGCGTGGCCTCCCGGCGCGCCTCCGAGACGCTCATTTCCGAGGGACGTGTCCGTGTGAACGGTGCCGTTGCCACCCTTGGTCAGTCCGTGGACCCCGCGACAGACCGTGTCGCCGTGGACGGGCGCGAACTCGGCACGGATGACAAGGTTTACATCGTTCTCAACAAGCCGCGCAACGTTGTCACCACCGCCAAGGACACCCACGGCCGGCGCACCGTGCTGGATTGCGTGCAAAGCTCCGATGCCCGCCTCTTTCCCGTGGGCCGCCTCGACTTTGACGTTGAGGGGGTGTTGCTGCTTACCAATGACGGCGAACTGGCCTACCGCCTCATCCATCCAAAGTTCCGCATCGAAAAGGAATACCTGGCCTGGGTGCGCGGGAGAATGGAAGCTGCCGCAGCCGCGCAACTGGAGCAGGGGGTGGAGTTGGAAGACGGTCTTACCGCCCCGGCCAAGGTCGGCGTGCTCGAAACCCGGTCCGGCAACTCACTCGTGCGGCTCATTATCCACGAGGGGCGCAAGCGCGAGGTCAAGCGCATGTGCGATGCCGTGGGCCACCCCGTGCAGACGCTCCGCCGCATCACTTTTGCGGGCATTGAGTGCAACGGCCTGCGCCCCGGCGAATGGCGCAACCTCACGGAGCGCGAAATCACCGGACTCATGGTCCTGGTTGGCCTGAAGTAGCGCCCGCTCTCGTGGCACGGGCATCTTGCCCGTGATCCCGAAACATGGGCGGGACGCCCATGCCACTCATGTCCCGGCAGCCATGCCCAAATCGAAGGTCTTCGTCACAAAGGTATGCGCGCTGCGCAGGGGACGGCCCCAGTCCAGTGTGGTGTTCGGCTCGGTGATTAGGTGCGACGGGCGCGGCGGAATGTTCAGGGACTCCGGCAGGCCGTAAATCTTCTCCAGCATCTTGAGCCGCAGCGGGTCGTTTGCGTTGAGGACAAAGGTCACATCGACACCCTCGCGCGGGAACAACTGCACGTCCCGCTCCCACCCCTCTTTTCTTCCACCCGTGTCCACGCCCAGCACGGTGGACCCCAGCACTTCCGTGGGCGAGGCCACGATGAGGCGCATCTGCGTCACGGCCTCGGAGGACCCGATGTGCAGGGTCAGGTTCCTTTTGCCATCGACCACCTCATTGCGCAGCACCGTCACCTGCGGCCCGCCCAGGGGGGCCACCGGCGCCGGGGCCTTCATGTATTCGTCGCTGTAGGCAGGCACAATCCAGCTTCCGAAGATTTCGGAGCGGCTGTGTTTGCCCGGCTTCATGTGGGTGTCATAGTGCCCGCCCGGCAGAAATTCATTGATGGTGGCGCGCGGTGTGCCAGCCGGTATGAACTGCGACAGCCATTCATCCGGTGCCTGGTCGTTGCTGATCCAGTAGGCCCTGCCTGTGTCCTGGTCCAGCCCGTAGCTCAGGCAGTCGAAATGCGGCTTCAACGCGCTGGGTCCGTTGTTGGCGAGGCCCAGTCCCACCAGTCCCAGTCCAAGGAAGAGCGAACCCAGGGGCAGCCAGTACCTGTTCGGCCATTCGAGCAGGGCCAGGGCCGGCACCAGGAAACCGGCCAACAGCAGCACGGCCAGTCCCAGCACCACCGAGAGCATGATGGTCGCCATGGTGACAAGGCCGATGAGCGAGGGAACAAGGATGAATATGCCGGGCAGCCCAAACAGCGCCGCCACCAGGACCAATCCGCGCGGCAGGTCTTCGTCCGCGGGCGCCGCGAAGAGCACGGCAATGCCGGCCGTACCGAAAACAAGCGGCCACAGCGCCAGATAGGCGCCTCCGGGCACGTACCGCTCGAGCGCCCAGAGCAGCGCGACCGAGGCGAAGCAGGAGGAGGCAGCAAGGTTCTGCACCGTGGCGGCGCGGCGGAACAGCGTGTACAGCCCCGCAATCACGCCCACCGCGGCCAGGGCCATGCCCACACCGTAAAGGTCATTGTTGTACAGCAGATAGCGGCCGTGGGTCCTGAAGACAAGCACCGTCAGCCCGCCCATGAGAGCGGCAACACAAAGCGCGCACAGCACAAAGAAGACTGCACCAACCAGCAGCCCCCCGATGCTCAGGTGTTTGCGTGCAAGTCCAAGCAACAGCACACAGGCCAGGAAAGCCGTCGCCAAGGCCGCAAAGGGCCGACCCCAGGACTGGGGATAATGCACCAGGTGCCCGCCAATCGAGTTGAAATAGGTGGCGTCGGGTGCGGTTGCCGTGACATTGGCGAGGTCCATGCCGCCGAAGTACCGGGCGAAACCGAGCGCATACTCGCCATGGTGCTGCACGCTGCCGCGGTTGAGCAGGTCGGGGTTGTCGTCACGGGTGTGATAGCGGCAGAAATCCCCCACGAAGGCGACGTTGTACCCCTTCATGCCGTGCCGCTTGAAGGCCCCGAAATCGCTGCCAAAGGGCGATTTCTTAAAAACGTCATACATGATGGAAGTGGCGCGCGCATTGACCCCGGATTTTGCCATCTCCGTAATCAACCAGCCGTTTTCGGGGCTGGTTTCGAACATGTAGGACGGCCCCGAAGTGCCGCGCGCCTCGAAGTTGAGGATGATCCCCACGTCGCCGTTTTTCACCCAGGGATGTTCGGTGAAGGAATTCGCCCCGCCGCCGGAGTATTCCTCCGCGTCGGTGAAGCACAGAATGATGTCATTCTTGAGCGGCGGTCCCGCCTTGAGCGCCCGGGCCACCTCCAGCATGGCCCCCACACCGCCGCAGTCATCGGTTGCGCCGGGGCCGTAGGGCACGCTGTCGTAGTGCGCCGCCATGGCGAAGGCCTTGGTGTTTGCGGTTCCCGGAATGCGCGCCAGAACGTTGTGGTAGACGCCAATTCCCCCGTTTGTGTTCACCGCCGTCTGAATTTCCGCGGGCACGTCCATGGCTTTGAGCTGGGCGAAGATGTACTCGTACACCCGGTCATTGGCAAAGGAGCCGGCCGGATGCGTCACCGTGGCCACTTCGCGGATGTGCTTCAGCGCCCGCTCTGCGGAAAACTCATTCGCGGGTGCGTCTGCCGGTTTGGGACTGGGCGGCAGTTGGGTCCAGTAGGCGCACAGCACGGCCCCCAATATCATGAGGAAGGCCGCGCCGGCATAAAGGGCTGCGCTGCGTTTTTCGGCGGAACTGCAGTTGCTGGATGTCATGGCAGATGGTTGACTCCTTCGCGCAAACGGTCTGTGGCCCAGAATTCATGCCAACATCAGACCTGCCAAGGAGTTCCAAAGTTTCGCCCCTTCGTTCTACGCCCTTCAGGAACTCTCCAGAATGCTGCGAATCTGTTTCTCCCGCGCCTCGATGCTCTCGGTCAGCTTGAACTGCACCCGTGCACGGTTCAGGTTCTGCCCGTCGTAGCGTGTCTTGAAGTACACATCCCCGGCGATGTAATCGGCGAAAAAACGCAGGCCCAGTTCGAAGGCAATCAGGCGGATGGCGTCGTACAGGTAACTGCGGTCCGCTTCGGTGAGGAAGGCCCGCGCATGGACCATGTACCCCCTGACGATGGCCTCGCACAGGTCCGAGTCAAAGATGACGCGGCCCATGTCCTGGGTTTCTTCGCCCGCGGGATTGCAGGAGGAGCGCAGGCAGTCTCCGAAATCATAGTGGATGAGTCCGGGCTTTACCGTGTCCAGATCGACGATGCAGGTGCCCTTGCCCGTCGCGTCGTCAATCATGATATTCGAGATTTTTGGGTCGCCATGCACGGCGCGCAGCACCAATTGCCCACGGTCTTTGGCGTCTTCGAGTACCGAGCACCACGTCCGGCGCTCCTCCACAAAGCGGTGGCAGCGCTGCGCCTCCATGGACGAGGCAAGCCGCGCCGCGCCTTCGGGCGTTTGCAGTGCGGTGTCGAGTTTCTTGAAATATCCGGGCGTTATGTGGAATCCAGGGAGAGTGTCATACAGGGAATTGGCGTCCATGTCGCTGATGAGCCGCTGGAACTGCCCCAGCACAAAGCCCACTTCGTGGGCGTGCTCAACGCTTTGCACCTGGCCGTAGGAATGAGCCGAGGCGATCAGCGTGATGGCCCGCCAGTATTCGCCCTCGCCGTCAATCACAAAATCTTTTCCGTCCTTGGCGTTGATCACGCGCGGCAACTGCCAGATGCGGTCGGAAAGGTGGGCCTCCTCCTCCAGGCGGCGGTGAACATGTCCGGTCACCAGGAGCATGTTCTTCATGATGTATTCGGGATTGGGGAAAACGCGCTGGTTGATGCGCTGCAAAACGATCCGTTCTTCGGAAAAGGTGGTCCGGAAGATGGCCAGGTAGGTGTCGTTCACATTGCCGTCACCCAGCAGTTCAACGGTCACCAGTCGTCCGGCCACGTCAAATTTCGGCGCAATCAAGGCTGCTTTCACGTCCACGTACTCCTGTTAAACCCCAGGCTGTCTGGGGCGTTCGTTTCAATTCCAAATCAAGTTGGCATTTCGTCCGCGCGTTTCCGCACCTCGTCAATCATGGATTTCCAGTGCTTCTTGAGAAAAGCCGGTTTCTCCAGGCTGTCCAGGGCATAGGCGCGGTCTGCCCGCGACAAGTCCAGCACGGCCGTAATCATTTCCTCCTGGTAATACCCGGTCTCCGCCAGGGGAAGGCCGCTGGGTTCGCGGATGAACGACGCACCGCTGGAAGTCTGTTTGCCGTCCGGCGTCTGGCCGATGGTGTTGGCCACGCAATGAAAGATCCGTGTGCTTGGTCCGGCCGGTTGCTGGGCCCGTCCGGACACCCGCTTCCAGGCGACCGCCTCGACCTCATCGGAACTGCACGACGGGTGAAACAGGACCTGCGCGCCCGCCATCGCCGGAATCCGGTAGAGTTCGGGATGGCGCCCGTCGCGGCAGATGACCAGCGTGCACTGGATGCCGTCTATCTTGAACAGGGAAAGCTTGTCCCCGCCCCGGCAGTGTTTCTTTTCATCCACCCCTGCCATGTGGACCTTGGCGTACTCATGCGTGATCACGCCATCGGGGTTAATCACATGCGCCAAGTTCAGATAGCGCCGGGGAGTCTTGCGCAGTGTGCCCGCAATGACCCAAATCCCATGGCGCGCCGCCGCCTCACGCGTCCTGTCCAGCGCCGCCTGCACCTCCTTTGGGCGTAGCGCAAGCACATGGGGAAAGTAATAGCCGGTCAGACCGGCTTCCGGAAAGAGGACCACCCGGCTTCCCGCCTCCGCCGCCTGTTGAACATAGTGCAGGGTGCGCTCAAGATTGAATGCAAGGGACCTCGCCCAGTGCATTTGCACACAGGACACCTGCAACGAGGTGCCGCCCCCCTCCTTTACTGCCATACCCTGCATATTCGCTGATCCATGAATTGCTCCGCAGGCATTCCCTATTGACTGCTCAAGGCGCTTTGACCATGACCATCGCATTATAGCGGCGGCTTTGCCCCTTTGCCAACCCCGGCGCGCCCGCGATCTTTTTGTCCATCCACGGCGTTCTTCTTTATAGTATCTTGCAAGGGTGGAGGCGGGAAGTGCGCGGACGTGAGGCGGAATAGATGGAAGAAATGATAAAGGGCTATGAAAAAGCGCCTGTCAAGCGGTTCTTCTTGGACCACTGGCGCCAGATTGCCGTGGTTTTGGCGGGAGCAGGGTTGATTTCGCTTTACTTTGGCGGCTATTTGCACATTCCGGACCCCATGGAAGGCAAAATGGCGAAGGTGTTTTCTCTCACCACCCTTGACGGGAGGAAGGTAAACCTTTCGGACCATCTCGGGAAGGATGCGGTGCTGCTCGACTTCTGGGCGGTCTGGTGCCCCCCCTGCCGAAAATCCATTCCGGCGCTCGCCAGTATCGCGCAAGAGTATGGCCCGCGCGGTTTGGCCGTCTACGCGGTCAACCAGCAGGATTCGCCGGACGCCGTGCGCAACTTCCTGAAAAGTGAGCACGCAAACCTCCCCGTGCTCATGGACCCTGAAAGTGTCGTCGGCAACCTGTACGGGGTGTCCGGCATACCCAAGATGGTTCTTATCGACCACAGCGGGACCGTTACGCTTGTGCAGACGGGTTACGGTCCCGGCTCGGACCGGACCATTCGCAAGGCGGTCGAAGCCGCGCTCAAGTAGGGGCTGGGGCGCTTCAATCCGAGGGTGCTCCGCATCGCGGAAAAGTCATTTCATAGCTCGCAGGAGTTTGGCATCATCCTCATTCGCGGGGTTTTGCCCTTCCATTGCAGGCAGCCTCTGGGCCGACCGGGACCGGGTGATACACACAGGCAAGGTCCGGATATTCTTCGCCAGGGCCATGGGAACAGCCCATTTCTCCACTGATCCAAGAGCATACTGACAACTGGTTGGCGAATCGTTCACCACATCCGGGCAGACGCAACGAAGCGGCGTATCCGGCTTTATGAACAACTCCGCCCTGCAACGCAGCATGGTTGCAGAAATTCAAGTTGGATTGCGGCGGTTACCGCCAATACTCTATAATATCGGTCGAAATTTGCATAAGCGTTGTCGGTGGTAAAAGCAGAATTCTGAGAAAGGCAGTTCAGGAATTGCCAAGAGCGCGGCCGCAGTTGGGTCCTCTGGTCTCTGCAGACCGCATCGGGCGGACCTATGAATTAAGATACGCCACGAAACGTTGAATTAGTGAGTGAGCAGACGTGGCCGATCACACCTGTCTGAGTATGGCTCGCCCCAGCAGATCGTATGAACTCTCAACAAAGGAGATATCTCTTCATGACGAAACAAAACGCTTTTCGACCGTGCAGGACCGTTCTGCTTTTTGGGATGTTGGTATTGATCCTTGCGGGCTGCAAGGCAGCTCCGATCGTGGTTTCCACAACCCCTGCGGACGGAGCCACACAGGTGCCCGCAGGCACGGTCATTCGTGCCACATTCAGCCGGGACATCAATCCCGACTCCGTCAACGCCTCCACTTTCACCCTGAGCCAGGGAACCACGGCGGTCTCCGGGCAGGTGTCCTATGATTCGGCCACGAAGACGGCCGCCTTTACTCCATCCGCACCGCTCGCACTCGGCAAACTCTGCACAGCCACGCTCGCCAAGGGCGTTGGCGCAGAAATCGAGGAGGCCAAGTGTCTGGACTGCAACTTCCCTTATCTGGCCGTCTCCATCCCCGTCGTGGCGGGTATCCTGGCGATTGTTGCGGCCCCTGCCCCCGGTCTGGCGGAAGATTTTGCCTGGACCTTCTCCACGGGTGCCGGCGGGGCGCCCCCCTCGGCGAAGGCCGGTTCGGACCAAAATGTCAATCTGGCACCGGGTGCCGTCAGTGTTGATGTGACACTTGACGGCAGTGCCTCGTCTTCCTCCGAAAAGTCCATCACCGCATACGCCTGGACCGGAGTTCCCGACCCCGAAGATGTGGCCAAGCCGACGGTAAGTGTTGGGCCGGGCACCCATGTCTTCACGCTCACGGTCACCGACAGCAGCGGTTTGGTGAGTGACCCGGACAGCGTGACCGTGTTTGTGAACCAACCCCCGGTTGCCGATGTCACTGCAAGCACCGACCTGGATGTCGTTCTGGCGCCCGGGCAGACGACGCTCCCGGTTGTTCTCGACAGCAGCCTGTCCGAAGATCCGGACGGCACCATCGTCGCATGGAATTGGAGCGGTGACCCCGACCCGGAAAATATCGCCAATCCGACGGTGGTGCTTGGGGCGGGAGTGCATGAGTTTACCCTTGTCGTGACCGATGACCGGGGCGCGGTAAGCCCTCCCGACACCATCACCATCACGGTGCATCTGGGAGCTGCAAACACGCCTCCGGTCGCACAGATTGTGGGTTCACCCAATCCCACCCATGCGGACACTTCGCTGGCCCCGGAAATCATCCCCGACGAAAGTGTGCTTTACGGTCTGCAGCAGTATGCCGGCGGAGGAATCAGCCTTGACCATATCAACCCCGCCGACGGCTCGGTGACCAAATCCGTTCCGGTGGTGCTTGCCAACTCGACCACAGGCGTAACCAATGGTTACGGGCTGGCCGCCGACCCGACAACCGGCACACTCTGGGCCGTGCTGCTTCTTCAGTCAGACAAATCCGACAAATTGATCACCAGCAGTCACGCTCTCCTTACCACACTTGACCCGGAAACGGGCGTGGCCCATCTGGTCGCGGAGATCACCGGAGAGGCGTGGCCCGAAGACCTCGCCTGCGCAGAGGACGGCACGCTCTACGCGGTGGGCAACAGCGAGGGCACGTCACTGTATACGGTCGACAGGACAAATGGAGGCATGAGCCCCTTGTGGTCGCTGGACAGTTCCAGCGGCGGCTACGACGCCATTGTCTATGACCCGGCCCGGCACCGGCTTGCCCGCGCCTTTGAGACCCCCGGAGAGACGGTGCAGGTGCAGTACATCAACCTTGCCACCGGCGAGACCACTCCCGTGGATGTCGCCGCTCCGGCGGAAAACTACACTTTTTACCAGCCCACGGCGCTCACGGTTTTCGGCGGCGCCGCCACGCTGTATCTTGCCGAGAATGTAAGCCGTTCCAACAGACTCTCCACCCTCACCGTGTCGGGCAACATTGCGGCGGAGGTGGAGTTGCCTGCAGAAAACAGCACTTATGGCGGTCTGGCCTTTGGCTACAAGAAGAGATTTCCGGTCACGGCGGTGAATCTGTCCGGTGCCACCTCCTATGACCCCGACCCTGCGGACAGCATCGTCAGCTACGCCTGGACGGTGATTTCCGTGCCCGAGCACAGCGCGGTCACGGAGGTGGATAACCCGGCCGCAGTCAGCACAACTCTTACCCCGGATGTGCCCGGCGACTACACGGTGCAGCTTGTGGTCAGCGATGGAAAGGACAACAGCACCCCCGTCACCTATGTCGTGATCTACGAGAACGCCCCGCCTGTGGCCAATGCCGGTCCCGACCAGATGGTGTCCAATTCCGACCCGTCGCTCGAAGTGTGCGTGGACGGCACCACCTCTTTCGACCCCGACGGCGACCCGCTTACGTACAGTTGGTCAGTCACCGATCCCTATGGTTCCCCGGCCTACCCGTACTTCTATCCCGACGGCACCACCGCCCAGGTCTGCTTCAATTTTGGCAGCACACCCACGCCCGGCAATTACACGGTCACCCTGACGGTAACCGAAGCCAGGACGGGCGGCGCGTCCGCTACGGACAGCCTTACTCTGACCGTTACGGACGGGTCTGCCAAGTAGCTTCACCTGCCTGCCCAAGACCGGCAACAACGGTGCTGCCGCGTCGCCTTTGCGGCGCGGCCGCAATTTCTTTTTCGGCACAGTCAGGCCCGCCGGCGCACCTGCGCTTTTTTTGGCTCGGAACCGGGTCTTTGTCTTGCCCCGAAAGAGACACACAAGAGGCAATGCCGGGTTCACTTGGTCAGCTCCGGCCGCTCCCATTAGTCACCCCAGAACCTGAAAGTGCTGTTGAGTATAAAGGCCTCCTCCGCACCCAAGAATATCGCAGGGAAATTGATAGCAGTTGCCAGTCGTTCGCAATTTGGCGCGGTGCGGTGGGTGGGTGTATCCTACGGGGGTGCGCCGTAGCGTGTGGCAAGAGTGGGTACACCGTGCGGCGCGGTGTTGTTTTTGAACCGGTCCGAAGCGGCCGATGTGGCGGGTGGACAGCATGCACAGAATAGAAAATGTCAATATCAGCGAGTTCACACCGCTGATTACGCCCAAGGCGCTCAAGACAGAATTGCCACTGTCCGAGAAGGCCGATGCGACGGTGGCGGACGCGCGCGAGGCGGTGTCGGCCATTTTGACGAAGCGGGACCCGCGGCTGATGGTGGTGGTGGGTCCCTGCTCCATCCATGACCGCGGGGCGGCCCTGGAATATGCGGAGCGGCTCAGCGCACTGAGCCGGGAACTGGCCGACCGCCTCTTTGTCGTGATGCGGGTGTATTACGAAAAGCCGCGGACAACGGTGGGCTGGAAGGGCCTGATCAACGACCCTAACCTGGACGGCAGCTACGATGTGGACAAGGGCCTGCGCAAGGCCCGTGAAATCCTGCTGCGGGTCAATGAAATGGGACTGCCCGCGGGAAGTGAACTGCTTGAGCCGGTCGTTCCGCAATATATCGCGGACCTGCTTGCCTGCGCCTCCATCGGCGCGCGCACGAGCGAGTCGCAGACGCACCGGGAGATGGCGAGCGGTCTGTCGATGCCGGTGGGCTTCAAGAACAGCACGGACGGCTACCTTCAGGTCGCCATCGATGGCGTGGTTTCGGCGGGACGGGCGCACCATTTCCTGGGCATTGACGCCGACGGCCGCACCTGCGTGGTGACCTCGCAGGGCAATCCAAACTGGCACATCATCCTGCGCGGCGGACGCACCGGCCCCAATTACGATCCGGTCAGCGTCATCAGCGCCGAGGAGCAGATGCGCGAGGCGGGGGTGGATCCGCGCATCATGGTCGACTGCAGCCACGCGAACTGCGGCAAACGTCCGCACCTTCAGGCGCACGTGCTGCGCGACGTGGTGCAGCAGCGGGTGGAGGGCAACACCTCGCTCATCGGGGTCATGCTGGAGAGCAATCTCAAGGGCGGCTGCCAAAAGGTGCCCGCCGACCTTTCGAAGCTTGAGTACGGCGTGAGCATCACTGACCCGTGCCTGGACTGGGAAACCACCGAACGGATACTGCGCGAGGCCCACGACAAGCTGGGCACCTGCCCCGGCTGTGCCCGCCAGGACCGCGACAGCCACGGCCAATAGATTTAGGCACCGCCCCAACCCTCGTGACGGGAACGAAAACCATGGAACGCCAATACCCCCACATTCAATCCATGCCGGAGTCGGAGACGGAATGGTTCGGCGCGCTCATATCCCTGGCGCGTTTTCTGCGGTCGCCCGAGGGCTGCCCCTGGGACCAGAAGCAGCGCGCCATCGACTTTGCCAAATATGCCGGAGAGGAAATAGATGAATATGTGGAGGGGCTGGCCAAAGACGATCACGACAACGCCGAGGAGGAATTCGGCGACAGTCTCTTTGTGCTGCTTGCATCGATGGCGGCGGCCGAGGCCGAGGGGCGCTTTGACCTGCGCGGCGCAATGGCCCGCGCCCACGAGAAAATGATCCGGCGCCACGGGCACGTGTTTGACAATGAAAAGGCCTCCACGCCGGAGGAGGCAGTGGAGGCCTGGAACCGCATCAAGGCGGAGGAAAAGGCGCGCAAGCGCCCATAGGCGTCAGATCACGCCCAGTTCCTCCATGTCTTTCGCCAGCTTCTTCAGTTCAGCCGCGGTGAGGTCGCGCATCGGCGGGCGCACAAAGCCGGCATCGAAACCGCGCAGGCGCGAACCCTCTTTGAACATGGCCGCCTTGCGGCCGTACTCGAAGATGGTCGCGGCGCGGGCGAGGCGAAGCTGCTCTTTCCACGCTTTCTTGAGGTCGCCCTTGGCAAGGTGGTTGAACACGGCAACGTAAATCTCGCACACCACGTTGGACAGGCCGGACACGGCGGCGGGGCAGCCGGCCAGAATGGCCTGAAAACCGTACTCGTCCACACCGTTGATCACATTGAAACCTGCGGGCATGAGCGCAAGCATCTGCGTGAGCGCGACCATGCTGCCCATGCTGTCCTTGATGCCCACGATATTGGGGTTCTTCTCGACCAGCTTGACCAGCAACTCGGGTGTGATGGTGTTGCGCGCGCAGGACGGGATATTGTAGACGAGAATCGGGAGTTCGGGCACCGCCTTGGCGACGGTCGTGTAGTACTGCATGAGCGACGCGTCATCGTAGGCGTAGTAGAACGGCGTGACGATGGCGACGCCGGCCGCGCCGATTTCCTGCGCGTGACGGGTCAGTTCGAGGGTGCTTGCCGTGTCGAGACAACCGGTCTGCGGAAGGACCTTGGCCTTTTTCCCGACGGCGGCGACCACTTCCTCGGCAATCACCTTGCGCTCTTCAACGGACAGCAGCATGCCCTCGCCGGTGGTTCCGCAGGGGAAGAGTCCCTTGGCGCCCTGCTTGACCAAACGCTCCGCCAGCGGGCCGACCTTGTCAAAATCGACAAACTCACCGCCCTTGGTGAACGGGGTCATCATTGCGGAAATCACGCCTTCCAGCTTCATTTTCATCTTCTTGACACTCCTTCGTCCCGTGTGGACGCTTGTTCGATGCATGCCGGGTGCGCCCGGTAATTGCAGGACCACGGCGGACCGCCGTACCATAGTTGCCGGATGCTGGAACGGACACTCCCGCCGAGGTGGGGAGGGGACCGGACATCGCGGACGCGGAGAACGCGCGCGACAGAGTATACGCCCGCTTCGCGGCGGGCGCAATGTGGCGTGTTAATTGGAAATTAGCAATTAAGAATTAGGTAAGGCAAATGGTGCTATTTGTCTGTGGAAAGTTGCCGGACCGTTGGATGGAGTACGGGATGTTCCAAATGAGCGGAAAGAGAACTTGTCGCCGGGGCCGCCTGTGGGGGGGCGTGCTCGCGGTGGCTGTGCTGATGTGGGCGACGACTGCCCCGGCGGGCCTAACCCTCGGCTGGTTTAGGGCTGCGAAGAAAGACATAAAGCACACGCCTGCCGCCACGGTGACCAAGTGGGCCACCTCCCTCGATGGCGGCCCGCTGCGCGCGCTTGCGGTGGCACCGCGTTTTGCCCTGCTGGATGTGGAGGAACTGCGACAGAGACTGGAAATGCACTGTGACACGGTGGAGTTCTGGGATGCGGCCCATCCGGGCTGCGACCCGGCCGCCGCCGGGAAGTATCCCGGCGGGCCGACAACACAGCAGACCCTGGCCCGGCTGCGCGAACTACTCCGGGGTGAACTGGACGTGGTGCTACTGGGCAACATCGACACGGCCACGCTGCCGGACGATATCGTCTCCGACCTGATGGACCGGGTTTCCAAAGGGCTCGGCCTGGTCATTGCGAATCTGCGCGACCAGCCGGGGTCGCCGTTGCGCACCCTGCTGGAGGTCCTTGAACCGCTGAAGATGGATACGCCGCTCACCCGCGGAATTGGCGAGACGGGCCTTCCCGGCTGGGGCGAAGCAACCCCGCTGCTCCGCGTGCTTGCCCACGGTGAGGGCCGTGTTGTCCTTTTTGACTATCCCGGCGACCTCCCGGCCAACCATTTTCTGCTGCAAGCGCCGCTGGACCCGCTGGACATCGACCCTGTATTCACGGACAACGCCTGGGCGCTGGTTGTCCGCGCGGTCTGCGCGGCGGCCAGACGCGAGGCCTCCAGCCATATCGCCGCGCTGGAGGATTCAGGGCCGAAAGGCCCCGCCGAGGAGGAAATCCCACCGGGTTTCCCGGATGAGTATGTGAAAGCCATGAAGGATCCGATGGCCTCCGCGCCGGTGCGGCCCTTTGCGCTGCAACTGGCCTCGCCCGCCGCCGACCGTTACCGGGTCGTGGTTGAAACGCGCCACCCCGGCAGTGACACGCGCATGATCTACAACGATGAAAGCCCCCTGTCCAAAGGGGATAACGGCCATCCCTTCGACATGATCATCGGCCCAGGCGTGCATTTTATGGACGCCTGGGTCCTGTGCGGCGACAGGGTGGTGGACTGGTTCACCCAGCAATTGACCATTCCAGGGTGGCCCGAATTCTCCGATGTGGCGTATGAAAAGACCTGGGTGCAGCCCAACGACACGCTGCACGTGACACTGAAAGTTCGCCCGGTGCTCAACCGGGAACGCCGCTGCGCGGTATATGCGCGTGCGACGGACGCGCATGGACGCCTGGTGAGCGAGGCCGTGCAGACACTGACCAGTGAAGGCGGCGACGTGTCGCTGCCACTGCACCTTGCCGACCTCATCACCCCGCTCATTAAGATCGAGGTGTATGCCGTTGAAGGGGAGGGCAAGCATTTTTCCAATTGGGATCTGGAACGTTCGCCCCGTGCCTACCGCTACATCAGCGTGCGTCTGCCCAAGCCGGAGCCCAACATGAGTCTGGTGACCATCGCGCCGCCGCCGCGCGAGGCCAACCAGGAAGCCTTTCTGCGGACGCTGGCGCAGACGGGCGTGGACACCCTGCAGGCAGCAGGCGGCGAGGCGGGTCTGGTGCGGACGGACCTTCAGGGGCTGCGCTTTCTGCCCGAACTGGTGCGCATCGCGGCGGACCAGGCCGTGGAGGGAAAGGTCAGGCGGCCCTGCCTGGATGACCCGGAATACCGTCAACGCACCAAGCGGACCCTGGAGGAAAACGTCACCCAGCATTGGGCTGGCGGTGCGGGACGCTATTCGGTCGGCAACGGCAATCTCCTCTGCGCCACCGAGGAGAATGTGTGCCAGTGCGCGGTCAGCCTGGAGGCCTTCCGCGCTTGGCTCCGCAAAGAATATGACAGCATCGAGGCGCTGAACCGGTCCTGGGGCAGCACCTACTCCGACTGGTCGCAGGCGGTGCCGGAAAGCGTGGACACCGCGCGCTCGTCGGGGCGCGCGGCCGCCTGGGTGGATTTCCGGCTCTTTGAGGACGATTCCTTTGCGGAATTCCACGGCATGATGCGGCAGGCGGTCCACGGCGTGGACCGGGCCGGGGAAACGGGATTCCGTGCCCTGGACGACGCCAATCCGGTGCACGGCTACTGGTGGCCCGCACTGGCCGCGCACAGCGATTTCGTCGCGGCTGACTGGAATCCCGTGACGGCAGAAAAGCTCCGCTGTTATCAGGCGCGGGGTGCGTGGTCTGGGCTGGTGGTGAACGACCTGCGCGACCTGGGCGATGCACGGCGCGCGGAGTGGTTTGCCTGGAATGCCGCGTTGATGCGGATTCCGGCGGTATGGATTGCGGAGCCTTTCGGCGATGCGGAGCACGCGGCGCCGGGCGCGGCGCTGGGGCCAAACGGACAGCCCACGCCAAACTTCGCCGCGCTTGCGGTGACGATGAACGAACTGAAAGCGGGCCTGGGCCCGCTACTGCTGGGCGCGGTGCCTGAATCGGCGGCCGTGCTGGTGTATGACAGCCATCCGAGCCGTTATCTGGCCGATGCGGACCGGGCCTTCGCGGCGTCGACACAGGCGGCGCAACAGGGATGGACGGAAGCGCTGGACGCGCTGAACCGTCCCTGGGATTTCATTGACGACACGCGCCTGGACAGGATGGGCGACCCGGCCTGCAAGGCACTGGTGCTTCCGCTGTGCCGGGCGCTCAGCGACGGCGAGGTTGCGGCCGTGCAAACCTTCGCCGCTCGAGGAGGCCTAGTGCTGGCGGACATCCTGCCCGGAACGCACGATGAACACGGTGGTGTGCGCGGGGAGAATCCCCTTACTGCGCTGTTTGGCGTGCATCGTACTGCCGATGGCGGAGCAAAGGAAGGACTGCCCGCCGCGTCCGCCCCGTCAAAGCCGGGATTCGCAGGGATGGTCACCTGCGACGGGGCGCTGGTTCTGGACGACGGAAAGGCGCTGGGCGGCGTGGACGGCGCGCCGCTGTGGGTGCGCAACAGCGGCGACGGCAAAAATGCTCTGCTGCTGAACCACGTTCCCCGGCTTCGCGCGGCGTCGGGCGAACGAAAGGTGTTTCCGCTGGAATATGCCGTGGTGGAAGAGGTGCTGAACGGCGCCGCTTGTCCGTCCGCCAACCCGGGAGAGGGCCGTTTTGACGGGCGCATTCGCACCTACCACTATGACCGCGCGCGCCTGGTGGCGTTTCTGGCCGAACCGGACGCGAAAGAGGCCCAAAAGCTGCGCCTGCCTTTCGGCGGGAGTGACCGGGTTTTCGACCTGCGCACAGGCGAGTCCGTTGGCAAACCGCAGAAGGCGATGGTCAAAGTGGAACCGGGCTCGGCGGTGCTGTATTCGGCGCTGGACCACAGGGTGGACTCCGTGCAGGTCGTCGCGACGCCCATGGTCAACGCAGGCAGGCGCGTGGCCATTAAACTAATCGTGCGCACCGACGGTCCGGCACCGGGGAGGCGGCTCCTCTCCGTGGAAATGTCCCCCGAGGACGGGCAGGCCCCGGCATGGGCGAAGCGCTGTGTAATCTGCGAAAATGGAACAGGTGAAACCTATTTTCCCGTGGCCCTGAACGAGGCCACCGGCAAGTACCGGATAGGCGCGACAGATTTGTTGAGCGGCGCGGAAGGACGGGCCATGGTTCTGGTGTTACCCCAAGCGGAACTTTGAGACGAAAGGACAGTATTTTGACTAATCCACACGCCGGATCCACTCATCCGCACTGGAAAGTGTCCCTTCACGGAGGCCACAGCAGCGGCTATTGCGACCATGCCACCAGCACGCTGGCGGAAATGCTTGATGCCGCCTGCGACGCGGGGATGCGCGTTTACGGCGTGACAGAGCATGCGCCGAGGGTTGAGCCGGAGCGGCTCTATGAGGAGGAACTGGCGCTGGGATGGGACATCGAAACGCTGGAGCGCCTTTTCGCCGAATATGCCGCCGAACTCGACCGGCTGAAGCTGGAATACGCCGGGTGCCTGACCGTGCTCAAGGGTTTTGAGGCCGAGGTGGTGCCCGAGGGAAACTATGCCGACGTCATGCTGGGATTTCGCGAAAAGTACAGCTTTGACTATATTGTCGGGTCGGTGCACTACGTGGCCGGGCATATCATCGACTACCTGCCCGGAAGCTACGAAAAGGCCGTGGCCATCTGCGGAAGTCCCGAAGCGCTGGCGGTGCGCTATTTCCAGGATGTGGCGCGCATGGTGACAACCCTGCACCCCGAAGTGGTGGGCCATCTCGACCTGTACCGCCGCCGTTTCGCCAGCGACGAGGCCGCCTCAACGCCGCCCATCCGCCGCGCCGCCATGGAGGCGCTCGAGGTCATCCGCGAGAACCAATCCATCATTGACGTGAACACTGCCGGCCTGCGCCTTGGATTCGGCTATCCCTACCCGGCACCCTGGCTCGTCACGGCCGCCCGCGAAATGGGCATCGCCTTCTGCTTTGGCGATGACAGCCACAACACCGGCCAGGTCGGCGCGGGCATCAATGACGCGCGCGAATACCTTATGTCCCTCGGTGTCACCCACATCGAGGCGCTCGAACCCGGCACCGCCGGGCTGAACCGAAAGACTATTGCACTGTAGACTGGGGCGCGGGACGCTGGTGACAACGTGCCGTTACTGGGAGCGCCGACATCCCTGCCGGCTCTTGAACCCGGACGGCCGGCAGGGATGCCGGCGCTCCCAGCAAGATAGGTGCGCTCCGCTTCGCTTCGAGCACCCTATGATTTTCACCTTATCAGTGCGCGGAGAGGTGTATCCCCTCGATTATACGAAGCAGTGGAGCGGGGTAAATGCCCATCCACAACACGGCGAGGGTTAGCGCGGCCAGCAGGCCTTTCGCGGCAGAACTCACTGCAGGCAGGAGCACTTCACAGGCGTGGTCCCCGTCCTTTGGCGTGGCGGTCATTACGGCGATAATTCGCAGGTAGTAGACCAGGCCAACCGCACTGGCGAAGACGAGCACGCCGGTCTGCCACCAGAGTCCGGCGCGGATGCCGGCCATGAACACGTACACTTTCCCCAAGAAGCCCGCCGTCAGCGGCACGCCCGCCAGGGACAGCAGCATCAGGGCCAGCACCGCGGCCAGCACGGGACGGGTATGGAAGAGACCGCGATAGTCTTCCATCGCGTCGTGTTCGCGCAGGTCGCCGTTGGCCGACAGCAGGGTGATGACACCGAAGGCGCCGAGCGTGGCGGCGAAGTAGGCGGCGAAATAGTAGGCCACGGCATGGGCGGCAATGTCGCCCAGCGCGAGGAAGGCGACGGCGACGTAGCCCGCATGGGCGATGGAGCTGCACGCGAGGATGCGTTTCACGTTGGTCTGGCGCAGCGCGAGCAGGTTGCCCGCGATCATGGAGGCCGCAGCCGCAAGGCTGAATGCGGTGCGCAGCGACATAAAAGTGTCGGGCGAGACCGTGCTGAAATAGCGGAGCAGGGCCGCCAGCACGGCGCCCTTGGACACGGTGGCCATGAAGGCGGTCACGGGCGCGGGCGCGCCTTCATAGACGTCGGGCGTCCAGAGGTGGAACGGTGCGAGCGAAAGCTTGAAACCCACGCCCACCAGCACCATGGCGAGCCCCGCCAGCACGACGAGGCTGCCGGAGTAGTTGACGGTCGCGCAGGCCATGCCCACGAAGTCTAGCGTGCCCGCCTCGCTGAAGATGAGCGCCGCGCCAAAGAGCAGGAAGGCCGAGGCAGCACCGGCGAGAATCAGGTATTTCAGGCCCGCCTCAACGCCCCGTTTGCCCGAGCAGATGTAGCTGATCATGCCGTAGAGGGGGATGGTCATCACCTCCAGGCCCAGATAGAAGGACGCAAAATGGCGGCTGCACACCATGGCCCCGGCGCCGATGCAGGAAATCAGCAGCAGCAGGTAGAACTCCTCCGGCTGGCCGCCGCGCACCCGCAGATAGTCGCGGGCGAGAATGGCTGTGGCCATGCCCGCGCCGAAAATGATGGCGAGCCAAAACAGCGCGTAGGCGTCGATGACGACCAGGGGCGTCACCTGCCGCGGCGCAACGCCCGCCGCAACGGGGATGCAGGCCAGCATGAGGGCGAAGGCGGCGACGGTCGCCGCCGCGCTGGCCCGGTGACTGCGCCGCACGGCGATGCCGAGCATGATGGCCACCACGGCCACCGCGCCTGCGATGAAGGGGGACATGGCCATGACATTGTACGCGCTCATGGCAGCACTCCATTAACCGCCTGCAGCATTGTTCCCGGGAACAGGCCCAGCAGCAGCAGCGACGCCACCAGCAGCAGCGCGGCAACGGCCTGCCGGCCCGAAAGGTCGGCGGCGGGCTCCGCCCCGCGACGGGGACCAAAGAATATTCGCTGCATGAAGCGCAGCGCGTAGGCGGCGGAAAGCCCGGTGGAAAGCGCCGCCAATACGGCGATTCTGGGACTGGCCTGGAAGGTGCCGAGCAGCACGAGGAACTCGCCGACAAAGTTGGCGAGTCCGGGCAGGCCGAGCGTGGCCATAATCAGCAGCAGCGCAAACGCGCCGAGCCTAGGCGCCGCGGCCCACAGGCCGCCCAGCCGCGCCATGTCACGGCTGCCGCCGTCGCGCTCCATCACCCCGGCAAGCACAAAGAGCCCGGCCACGCTGCATCCGTGGGCCACCATGAGCGCAAACGCGCCGCGCTGGCCCAGGCCGTTCATGGAGAAAATGCCCAGCACAACAAACCCGAGATGGTTGATACTGGAGTAGGCAATGAAACGCCGCAGGTCGGTCTGCGCGAAGGCGGCGAAGGCACCGTACAGAATGCCTGCCAGCGCCAGGACCATGGCCCAGGGCGCCAGTTGCGAAGAGGCTGCGGGAAAGAGCGGCAGCACAAAGCGGAGCAGTCCGTAGGCCCCCACTTTTGCCATCACCCCGGAGAGGATGATGCCGCCGGAGGCGGGAATGGCGGCATAGGTGACGGGTTGCCAACTGTGCAGCGGCACCATGGGCAGTTTCACCGCGAAGGCCAGGAAGAAACCCAGGGGCAGGAGCAGGGCCACTGCACCGGCCAGCGGCACACCGCGCAGTTCCAGCGCGTCCAGCGTAAGCTGTCCGGTTGCGCGCGCGTTGAGGAAGGACAGCACCAGCATGGCCACCAGCATCACCAGGCCGCTGGCCTGGGTGAACAGGAAGAACTTCAACGCGGCGGCAAAGCGGTCCTCACGGAGGTCACCCCAGAGAATAATCAGGAAATAGACGGGAACGAGCATGGCCTCGAAAAACACGAAGAACAGCAGCAGGTCCGCCGCAAGGAACACGCCGGACACGGCGGCCAGTGCGGACAGCAGGCACAGGTGCAGTCCGCCGCCGTTCCTTCCCGATGCACCTTCGGAAACCAGCACGGCCACCAGACCCAGGAAGGCCGTCAGCAGAAGCATGGCCATGCTGAGCCCGTCGGCGGCGAGATGGAAACTTGCGCCAATCTGCGGAATCCAGGGCATGCGCAGTTCGGCGAGCCAGGGCGACGCGGTGCCTGCCAGCGGAGCCAGGCGCAGCCGCAAGGCCAGCGCGGCAACCAGCAGGCACTGGAGCGCGGCGGCAATGAGGGCGATACGCCGCGCCGAAGCGGCGCTCTTCCATCCGGCGGCCCATGCGAGCACACCGCCCAGCAGCGGAAACAGTATGATGGCGGTCAATGTCATAGCAGCACCACCAGTGCCAGGACAACCACGGCGCCCAGGGCGATGCCTGCCATGTAGAAGCGGAGCCGACCTGTCTGGGCCCGACCCAGTCCCGCCGCAGCGCCTTCGGCGCAGATGCCGACGGCGCGCCAGACCACGGCCATGAAGTCATCGCGGCACAGCGACGAAAGTGCTACCACGGGCCGGATGATGAGCATGCCATACAGGGCGTCGAAGCCCCATCCGGAGGCGCAAAGCCGTTGCAACGCCGCGCCGGACGGCGTGGCGACCCAAGCTTTAACAATGCCGGGACGAAGCAGGTACAGCACCACGGCGGCAGCCAGACCTCCCAGCGCGAGCAGTGCGGCCAGGACCTGCTGCGTGCCCTCACCCAGCACCGCCGAAGCTTCCGCCGCATGGACGCCCATGAACGAGGAGAACAGCGCCACACGGCCGAGGGTTTCGGGAATCTCCACGAAACCCGCCCCCAGCGCCAGCACGGCCAGCAACACCAGCGGAATCATCATTGCCGGGCCGGGTTTGGCCGACGCATGGCCCTTTTCCTCGCCAAAGAATACGAGGAAGACGATTCGGAACGAGTACAGTCCCGTGAGGAACGCCCCGACCACGCCGGCCGCCCAGAGCAGGAAGCCGCCCTTCGGCGAGGAGAGTACGGACCAGAGAATCATGTCCTTGCTGTAGAAGCCCGCCGTCACCAGCGGCAGCGCCGCCAGCGACATCGCCCCGGCAAGAAAAGTCCAGAAGACCAGCGGCAGGCGCCTGCGCAGGCCGCCCATGTTGAACATGTCCTGTTCGTGGTGCATCGCCAGGATGACCGCGCCCGCCGCCATGAAGAGCAGCGCCTTGAAGAAGGCGTGGGTCATGAAGTGGAAGAGCGCGGCGGACCATGCGCCCACGCCAAGGGCCAGGAACATGTAGCCGAGCTGGCTGATGGTGGAATAGGCCAGCGCGCGCTTGATGTCGCGTTGCGCCAGTGCGCTGGTGCCCGCCAGCAGCAGTGTTGCCGCGCCGATCACGGCGACCACGCACTGCACCGCCGGGGCAAGGTCAAAGAGCACGTGCGTGCGGGCCAGCAGGTAAACGCCCGCGGCCACCATGGTGGCCGCGTGGATGAGCGCGCTGACCGGCGTGGGGCCGGCCATCGCGTCGGGCAGCCACACCTGCAGGGGCAACTGGCCCGACTTGCCCAACGCGCCGCAGAGCAGCAGCGCGGTGGCCGCCACGGCCACGGCCGAATTGGGCGTCCACTGTAGCTGCGCCCGCTCCATCAGCGGCTGAATATCCAGCGTGCCCAGGCTGAACCAGAGCACGAAGAGGCCTATCAGCATGCCGATGTCGCCGATGCGCGTCACCAGAAAGGCCTTCACCGCCGCGCGGGCGTTGTCGGCGTTGTCATACCAGAATCCAATGAGGAGGTAGCTGCACAGCCCGACCCCCTCCCAGCCGAGGTACAGCATGGGCAGGCTGCCCGCAAGCACCAGCACCACCATCGCGCCCACGAAGAGGTTCATGTAGGCGAAGAAGCGCGCGTAGTCGGCGTCGTCGCGCATGTACTCCGTGGAGTAGACGTGTATCAGGAAGCCCACGCCCGTGGCGACCAGAATCATGACCAGCGAGATGGGGTCGAGCCAGAGGATCATGTCCACCTTCAGGCTGCCCACCTCCATCCAGGTCCAAAGACACTGCGAGTAGGCGGCGGGAACCGTCTGCGTGATATAGCCCCAGGCCACCAGGCCCGAGGCCACCGCCGACAGCCCCACCGAACCGGCACCGATGACGGACACGCCCGCGCGCGGCAGCCTTCTTCCGAAGAGCGCCAGCAGCGCGAAGCCCAGCAGGGGCAGCGCGGGCACGGTCCAAAGCAGTTGCAGCATCGTCAGCCTTTCAGGGTGTCGGCGGCGTCGGTGTCAAGGGTTTTGAACAGATGATAGAAACGCATGATGAGCGCCAGGCCCACGGCCACCTCGGCACCCGCCATCGTGACAATGATCATGAACATGATTTGCCCGTCGGGCTCATGCCAACGGGAACCGGCCACCACGAAGGCCAGCCCGGCCGCATTGAGCATGATCTCCGTGCTCATGAGCATGAAGAGCACATTGCGGCGCACGAGCAGCCCGACCAGTCCGGTGCAAAACAGCACCGCCGCCAGCACCATGCCGTATTCGGTTGGAACCGTGGCCATCATGGCTGCTGTTCCTTTCCGTCCCCATGCACCCGGCGGCCCAGGTGGTACGCGGCCACCAACCCGCCGAGCAGCAGCATGGAGGACAGCTCCACTATCATGACATAGGGTCCGTACAGGGCCACACTGACCTCCTTGGGTTCCACGATGTGCCGCCCCTCCACCTGGTGGTCGCCGCCCCAGAGGACATACAGCATCTCGGCCATGAGTATGGCCACAAGAATGGAAGGTCCGGCCCATGCGCGGCCGCTGAGCCACTTCCGCTCCTGCTCCGCGGTCTGCGGACCCAGATTGAGCATCATGATGGTGAACACGAAGAGCACCATGATCGCGCCCGCATAGATGATGACCTCCAGCGCGGCAATGAACGGCGCGCCGAGGACAAAGAAGATCAGGGCCACGGACAGCAGCGACACGATGAGGTACAGCAGCGAATAGACGGCGTTGGACCGGGAAACCACCATGATGGTGGAGACGGCGGCCACCGCCGCGGCAATGTAGAAGACCGCGTTCATAGGGACAGCCCCTTCACATCCTCGGGCGGCGACTCGTTTTCCGCCTCGCCCTTGCCTTTCCCGCCGATGGCCAGCCCGGCCACCCGGTAGAAATTGTAGTCGTGGTACTTGCCGACGCCGTTAATCAGCAGATGCTCCTTTTCGTACACCAGGTCCTGCCTGTTGTATTCGCTCATTTCGAAATCCGGCGTGAGCTGAATGGAATTGGTGGGGCAGGCCTCCTCGCACATGCCGCAGAAAATGCAGCGCGAGAAGTTGATGCGGAAGAATTCAGGGTAGCGCCGTCCGGTCTCATCCTCGGTGGCCTGCAGGGCAATGCAGCCCACGGGGCAGGCGGAAGAGCAGAGATAGCAGGCCACACACCGCTCCTGGCCGTCGGGGTCGCGGGTGAGCACAATCCGGCCGCGCCAGCGGGCGGGCAGTTTCGGTTTTTCTTCGGGATAGAGCACGGTTTCCCGCTTGTGGAAGGAGTGCATGAACACCATCCACATGCTTCGCAGCAGGCTCTTCGTACCCTCCATGCCCCTGATCATGATGCGTGCCTCGCCACCACGACCGCGCCGGTGATCAGCAGATTCAGCAGCGCGGTGGGGAGCATGATTTTCCAGCCAAAGGACATCAACTGGTCGTAGCGCAACCGCGGCATGGACGCGCGCAGCAGGACAAAGCCGCAGATGAGCACGGCGGTCTTCAGTGCGAACCACAGCAGCGGGGGCAGGAATGGGCCGTACCATCCGCCGAAAAAGAGCGTGACAATGAGCGCGGAAATCAGCGTGATGCCCAAATACTCGCCCACGAAGAACATGCCGAACTTCATGCCGGAATATTCCGAATGAAATCCGGCGACCAGCTCGCTTTCGGCCTCGGGCAAATCGAAGGGCACGCGGTGCGTTTCGGCGATGCCGGCCACGGTGAACACAACAAGGCCGAGAAACTGCGGCACGCAGAACCACAGGTGCTGCTGGGCATTGACGATGGTGCGGAGATTGAAGGAACCGGCAAGCATCACCACGCCCATGAGCGACAGCGCCATGAACACTTCATAGCTCAGCATCTGCGCCGTGGCGCGCAGCCCGCCCAGCAGGGCGTATTTGTTGTTGGACGCCCAACCCGCCAGCGCCACGCTGTACACGCCCAGCGAGGACATGCCCAGGAAGAACAACAGGCCAATGTCGAGGTCGGCCACGCCCACGGTCGGTCCGAAGGGAATGACGGCAAAGGACATCAGCACGGTGGCCATGATGATGCAGGGCGCGATGATGAACACCGGCTTGTCCGCGAAGGGCGGTGTCCAGTCCTCCTTGGTGAATATCTTGATCATGTCGGCCGCCACTTGCAACAGTCCGAAGGGGCCGACGCGGTTCGGCCCGTAGCGGTCCTGCCAAAGCGCGAGCAGGCGCCGCTCCACCATAATCAGCCCGCCTGCAAGCGTCAAGAGCACACCCAAGATCCCGGCCACGTTTGCCAGATGCCAGAGAATGCCGCTCATGAACCGACCCTCCGCGCAACGGCACCCCATGCGGGAATCTCAACGGGTTCCATGCCGGGAAGGCCCGCGGGCAGCCCGGCAACACCTTTCGGCAGGGCCGCATGCACGGCCACCTGCAACACAAGAATCTCTCCGTCGATGTTCAGTTCCGCCATCTCGCCCTCGCCCAGCCCCAGCAACTGCGCGTCCTCCGGGGACAGGGCAATATGGGGGGCGGGTGCGCGTTCCGCGACGGCGGCTGACAGCATGCTCATCTCGTCCGAGCCATGGATGTGATACATCGGGACCACCATCCATTTTCCGGGGCGGGGGGCAAAGGCTTCGGGAATCGCGCCGGGATATTCTGCACGGCCCGGTTCCAATTCGGGGGCAATGAGCCGCACGCCGGGGTCGCCCCCCATGAGCGCACCGCCAATTTCTTCCTGAAACTTGTTGATGGACTGCACCGAGTTCCAGCCAGGTGCCCAGAAGAAGGAGGCGAGCGAGGCCGGCGCGGGTCCGGCAAAGCCCTCCATGGAGAAGGTCAGCGGCGAGTCCGGGTCCGTTGGGATGCCCGGTTCGCTCACATCCATTTTGGCACGCATGGCAGTGCGCCCGCTGTAGCGGTGTGACTGCCGGGGAATCTTGAAACCGGCAATGCGGAAGCTGGCCAGGGGGGCCGCATCACGGACCCCTTTCAGCATGGGGAAAGCCGCGGCGATGTCGGCAACAATAACGTCTATGTTTTCCCACTCGGTCTGGGGCCACTTGCCTGCGGCGGCGCCCAGGTCACGCAGCCACCGCCAGCTTTCCTGCACATCGCCGGTGGGCATGAAGACCTGAATGCAGCGCTGTCCCCGGCCCTCGCTGTTCACCAGTGTGCCGTCGCCCTCCGCAAAGGTCGCGGCGGGCAGGAAATAGTCCGCATGGCTGGCGGTGCGGTTCAGCGTGTGGTCAATCAGAATCACCTGTTTGGCGGCACCGAGCAGTTTGTCCACAAACACATGGTCCGCACGCCGGTACAAATCGTTTTCGAGAATGATAACCAATTCCGCTCCACCTTCGGATAAAGCCCGCTCGGCCTCCTCCAGGGTGCCCCCGCCCAACAGTCCAGCGCCAAGGGTATTGCATTCGGGCGCGGTAAGCGAAAGTCCCGCGCGGCGCGTTTCGGTGGACAGGGCGTTTGCCACGGCCGCAGCCGCGGAAAGCACTGAGGCGCTGCCCAGGGAAGGACCGGATACCACCAGCGGCCGTTCAGCGGCCGCCAGCGTCTTGGCGATCCTGTCGGCCAGTTGCCGGGTGTTTTCGTCCAAGCCGGGCACCTCGGGGGCTTTGGGGTCCAGCAGATGGGCGACCGAAAAACCCAGCCGCGCAATGTCATCAGGCGCGGCACGGAAGGTTTCTGTTGCAATGTCGTCGAGACGGGTCGCGTCGGGCGCGGCGATGAAGAACGGACCTTTCTGGTCCTGCAGCACGACGCGCAGCGCGCCATCGTTCCAGTCGGGGATGCCCATGGACGCAGCGGCTTTCATCGGCGCGTTCAGCACGGACTGCCGCAGCGCCAGCGCAATGCGCGGGGCCGTGTTGGTGAGGTCCTCCCCCAGCACCAGCACCGCGTCAGCCTGCGCCATTTCGCGCATGGACGGCGTTTGTGCCGGACCGCGCTCAAGCAGGTGGACGGTCAGTTCGGTCAGGGACTGGTGCGCGGCGGTGACGCCGGCAAAGAAATTCTCGGCACCCACCAGTTTTCGGAGGGCATAGTTTGATTCCAGCGAGGCGCGGGGCGAACCAATGCCGATGCAGCGCGCGCCTCCGGCGAGAAGCGAGCCGATGCGCGGCAGCGCAAGGGGTTTGGCTGTCGGCACCAGGGAACCGGGCTCGGCCCGGCGCATGGCCACCCGCGCGCGGTGGCCGCCGTTGACAAATTCATATCCATAACGGCCCCGGTCGCAGAGAAAGTAGCCATTGACCTCGCCGTTGTAGCGGTTGCGGATGCGGCGCAGCGTGCCATAGCGCTCGCCGGGGGTGATGTTGCAGCCCGCGCCGCAATGCACGCAGATGGACGGGGCCGTTTGCAGGTCCCAGCGGCGGGTGTAGTGGCTTTTCTGGGTCTTGTCGGTAAACACACCGGTGGGGCACACCTCCACCAGGTTACCGCTGAACTCGCTCTCAAGCGCGCCGTCCTGGTGGCGGCCGAAATAGACGCGGCTGTTGGAACCCTGCGCGTCGAAGTCGCGCCCACCGGCATAGTCGCGGTAATAGCGGACGCAGCGGTAGCACTGAATGCAGCGGTTCATTTCATGGTTGATGAAGGGCCCCAGGTTCTGGTTGCGGTGGGTGCGCTTGGGAAAGCGGTAGTCGCGGTAGTTGTGCCCGCACATGACGGTCATGTCCTGAAGATGGCATTCGCCGCCCTCGTCGCACACGGGACAGTCATGGGGGTGGCTGGTCATGAGCCATTCGATAACCCCGGCGCGGAAGGATTTCACTTCCGGGTCGTCCAGCGAAATGCGCGTGCCCTCCGATGCGGCCGTCATGCAGGCCATGACGATGCGCCCGCGCTTGTCCTGCTCGTTCTGAAAGGACTTGACGGCGCACTGGCGGCATGCGCCCACCGACCCCAGCGCGGGGTGCCAGCAGAAGTAGGGCACGTTGAAGCCCAGCGAGAGGCAGGCCTCCAGCAGGTTCAGCCCGTCTCCCACCGTGTGGGGTTTGTCGTCTATGTAGAGCGTCGGCATTCCGTCAACTCCATGGGCACCGCTTGTCGCGGATGTGTCGCTCAAAATCATCGCGGAAAAGCTTGAGACCGCTGCCCAGCGGCTCCATCGCACCGGGCGCGAGCGCGCAGTACGTGAGGCCCATGCCCAGCGCCGTCACGTGCCGGGCAAGCTGTTCCAGGTCTCCGGGTTGGCCCTCGCCGCGCTCCATGGCGGCCAGAATCTTCTCGACCCAGGGCAACCCCTCGCGGCAGGGGGTACACCAGCCGCAGGACTCATGCGCAAAGAACCGCATCAGGTTGTGAACCATTCCCACGGGGCAGGTTTGGTCGTCGAGCACGATCATTGTCCCGGTGCCCATGCGGCTTCCCGCCTGCGCCACCGTGTCAAAATCCATGGGCACATCGAGCTGCGATTCGAGCAGAAAATCGGTGGAGGCGCCGCCGGGAATAATGGCCCGCAACTTCATTCCGTCGCGCATGCCTCCGGCATATTCCTCCAAGATTTCGCGGGCCGGGGTGCCCATGGGCAACTCCCAAAGGCCTGGACGTCTGACCTTGCCACTCGCGCCGTAAATCTTCGTGCCGCCGTTGGGCGTCAGGCTCAGTCCCTTAAACCAATCCGCGCCGTTGTTCAGAATGTGCGGCAGATTGCAGAGCGTCTCCACATTGTTCACGATGGTCGGCTTGCCGCGCAGGCCGCACACTTGGGGGAACGGCGGCTTGGAACGCGGGTTGGCGCGGCGGCCCTCGAGCGCGTTGATGAGCGCGGTCTCCTCGCCGCAGATGTACCGGCCCGCACTGGTGTGCAGATGCACTTCAAGGCTGCAACCCGAGCCCAGAATATTCTTTCCGACCAGTCCGGCCGCGCGCAGCTCGGCGAGAGCGGTCTTCAACCGCTCCTCCGCCAGCACGTATTCGCCGCGCAGGAAGATGTAGGCAATGTCGGCCTGGATCGCGTAGGCGGCGATGATCACGCCCTCGACCAACTGGTGCGGGTCGCTTTCCAGCAGGAGACGGTCCTTGAAGGTGCCCGGCTCCATTTCGTCTGCGTTTACAACGAGGTACTTGGGCCGGGGCGCATTGTCGCCCATGGGCACAAAGCTCCATTTGGAACCGGTGGGGAAGCCGGCACCGCCGCGCCCGCGCAACCCCGAGTCTTTCACCCGCTGGGTCACATCGCCGGGCGACATGCCGCCCAGCATTGCGCGGACCGCACGGTATCCCCCGGCCTTCTCGCAGTCCTTCAGCGAAAGAGGCCTGCCGTCCGGCTGAACTTTGGCTGTCAGCGGACGCTTGTCCGGGTCAGACTGTTGGTTGAATTCGGCCATAACTTGCGGTGCGGGCTCCTATGCGTATCTTGCCAAAATGTCGCCGAGCTTTTCGGCATCGACATCGCGGTAGAGGTCGTTGTCTATCATCAGCACGGGGGCATGGTCGCAGGCCCCGAGACACTGGTTCTCCAGCACGGTGAAACGGCCGTCTGGGGTGGTCTGGCCCGGTTCCACGCCCAGGGTCTGGGCAAGACCGGCGCGCAGCGCCGCGTATCCCATCACCCAGCAGCTCACGCTGGCGCAGAGGAGGATAACATGGCGGCCCACAGGCCGACGGCGGATGAGGTTGTAGAAAGTGGCCACACCGTCCACCTCATCAGGCGTGAGGCCGAGCAGTTGCGCGACCTCGCACAGTTCCTCGTCGCTCACCCATCCGCTCTGGCGCTGGGCAATTTTCAGCGACTCAATGCAGGCCATGCGGTTTGTCTCGCTGTGGGCGAGTTCCGCGAGGATTTCGTTTTTGGTTTCGGTTGTCAGCACTGTCTCAATCTCTCTTCCGGAAAGAGGCTGGAAGCCTCTTCACTTTCAGGCGGCACCCTGTCAACGGTCCACGTCGGCGAGCACATAGTCCATGCTGCCCAGAATGGCCAGCAGGTCCGACACGCGCACGTTCTGTCCCAACAGCGGCAGCATTTGCAGGTTGGCGAAACTCGGCGTGCGCACGCGCGTCCGGTAGGACATCGCCGTGCCGTCGCTGGTCAGGTGGTAACTGTTAATCCCTTTGGCCGCCTCGATGGGCACACAGGCCTCACCGGGCGGCATGACGGGTCCCCAGCTCACGCTGAGGAAATGGGTTATCAGTGTTTCAATGTCCTTGAGCGTCCTGTTCTTGAGAGGTGGCGTGGTCAGCGGATGGTCGGCCTTGTAGGGGCCTTCGGGCATGTTGTTGACACACTGCTCGATGATGCGAAGGCTCTGCCGCATTTCTTCGACGCGCACCAGGGCGCGGTCCAGGCAGTCGCCGTTGTGCGCCACGGGCACGTCGAACTCGAACTGGTCGTATCCGGCGTAGGGCCGCTTCTTGCGCAGGTCCCAGTCGCTGCCGCAGGCGCGCAGGCCCGGACCGGTAATGCCCCACTCAATGGCCTGATCAAGCGTGTATTTGCCGATGCCCTTGACGCGGCCCATGAAAATCTTGTTCTGCATGAGCGCCCGGTCATGCTCAATCAGGCGCGGGGGCAGATACTTGATGAACTCCCGTATTTTGTTTTGCCATCCGTTCGGCAAATCCTGCGCCACGCCGCCGATGCGGAACCAGCTTGGGTGCATGCGGCCGCCCGTAATCTCGGCCACGATGTCGAGCAGGTGCTCCCGGTCGTTGAACATGAAGAACACGGGCGACATGGCCCCGAGGTCCTGGGCAAAGGTTCCGTACCACACCAGATGGCTGGAGATGCGGAACAGTTCGGACATCATGATGCGGATGACTTTTGCCCGGTCGGGCACCTCGATGCCGGCCAGTTTTTCCACGGCCAGCACATATGCGAGGTTGTTCATCACGCCGCCCAGATAGTCGATGCGGTCGGTGTAGGGAATATAGGAATGCCAAGTCTGCCTCTCCCCCATCTTCTCGGCGCCGCGGTGGTGGTAGCCGATATCGGGGATGGCGTTGATGATGTTTTCACCGTCCAACTGGAGGATGATGCGGAGCAGCCCGTGGGTGCCCGGGTGGTGCGGCCCCAGGTTGAGGAACATGTAGTCCGAATCTTCGGCATGCTGCGCCAGCCCCCACTGCTCGGGATGGAACTGGAGCGCCTCCTGCTCACGCGCCATTTTCTCATCGGGAAGCTGGTAGGGCGGCAGTTCGGTGGCCCGGGCCGGATGCTCCTTGCGGAGGGGGTGCCCCTTCCAGGTGGGCGGCATAAGAATACGGGACAAATGGGGGTGACCGCTGAATTTGATGCCGAAGAGATCCCACGCCTCGCGCTCGTACCAGTTGGCCGACGGCCAGATATCGGTGACGCTGGCGTGGGCGGGCGACTCTCCCTGAAGGGGGGTCTTGATGCGTATTTCCCCGGCACGGTCGAGGGACAGCAGGTGGTAGACCACGGTAAAATCACCCGCCGAGGCGTGCTTCGTCACGCGGGTCCGCTCATCGATGGCAAACAGGTCATAGAGCACCTTGTAGGGCCGGTCCACGCCGACTCTCAGGTGTCTAAGCACTTCCTTGACCTGTTCCTGCGGCACCCAGAAGGTCGGTGTGCCGTCCCGCACGGTGCGGTCTTCCACAAGCAGGTCGGGAAAACGCTCCGCCAGGGCACGCACGGCATCGCCGGAGGCGGCGTTGTCTTCAGCCGCGGCAACTTCGAGCCGTACCGGCGACTGGTGTATGGGTTGCACGGGATCTTGAACCCCGTCCACGGCAGGCAGGATGGTTGTCTGTCTGCGCAGAGGGGTCTTCAGGTCGCGCTGGGAACCACGGCTTGGCTGCACGACACCCTGCGGACCCACCACCCAACTCAGCGGACGTCGCTCTTTGGCGACCACATCCTGAAGCAGGGTGAGCGCTTCGAGGAAAGCATCGGGACGGGGTGGGCAGCCGGGCACATACACGTCCACGGGCAGGAACTTGTCCACACCCTGGACCACGCTGTAAATATCGTACATGCCTCCCGAATTGGCGCAGGCGCCCATGGCCACGACCCAGCGGGGCTCCATCATCTGCTCGTACAACTGGCGGATCACGGGCGCCATCTTTATGAAGACCGTGCCGGCGACAATCATCATGTCGGCCTCGCGCGGCGTGGCACGGATTACCTCGGCCCCAAAGCGGGCGAGGTCATAGCGGCTCGTCAAGCTTGTGGCCATTTCCACATAGCAGCAGGACAGGCCGAAATTGAAGGGCCACAGAGAATTCTTCCTGCCCCAGGCCACCAGGTCCTGCAGGCGGGTGAACAGAAAATTCTTTTCCAGAAAGTCCCCGAACAGGCCGGGGGCTTCGCCTGGAAAGGAAAGATCCGAGTTCTTGTCCAGATTGGGTTCCACGCTAGGATTCCAGCGCGCCTTCGCGCCACAGGTATATCAACGAGACAAAGAGCGAGCCAACGAAAACGCAGATAGAGCCATATCCGGCCCACCCCAACTCACCGGCGGAGATCGCCCAAGTGATTACAAACACGGCCTCCAAGTCAAAAATGACGAAAAAGATGGCCATGAGAAAGAAGCCGGCGTAAAAGCGGCCGTGGGCCGAACCGGTGGAGGCAATGCCCGATTCATAGGGCACACTCTTGGACAGGTTGCGACTGCGCTGCCCCAGCACATAGGAAAGGGAAAGCATCCCCACGATAACCGTGAGCACCGCCGCCAAGTATATCCAGAGGGGCCAATAAACAACCCCTGTGACCGCCGGATCCGCCATAGACTGCTCCAAGTCCCTGTTGTCTGCCGTTTGCCCATCCGCTTGAAAATGCGTCTTTTCAACGCTTTGACACCCGCCAAAATTCCATCACCCCTCCACGGCACCAGAATGGGCACGGTCCCTGGGGATAGATTATGAGGCTCGGCGGTCATTCTAGCCAAACAGACACCCAATCGCAATCTGACAAAACCGTCCTCTTGTTTGAAGAGGCCGGGCATCTCACGCGGCCGGCCTGACACTTCAGGGGGCTAAGGTTAATCGAAGTGATTTATCAGGGAATGCCCGATTGCCAAATCGGCCCGGTTGGCGCATAATTCGTAAAGTTGATGACAATGATGTCAGGGGACCTGTGAATGATCTCCGGTAGGTTTTCGCTGAACACAGAGTAGACTCGGTCTGGGTAGTAAATGCTGCCCCGTCGGCAACGGCGGGGCAGGGCGTTTGTGGAATCTGAGCCACCGGGCAATGGGGTATTGCCCCGGTTCAGAGGAAGCAAAGGGAGTAGTACATGCCGTATTTGCAGGGCTATCTGGTCAGTCCGACATCCTTGGGCCTTTTTCTGGGATGTTTTGCGGTGACCGCCTGCCTGACAGTGCTTATTGTCGGGTGGGCGCGCTGGACGGACCTGGCGGGAGGAAGCCCCTACGGCAGGAATAGGCGCAATCCCCCCCCCCTTTTCGGGGGGCTCGGAATTGCTTTGCCGTTCTTGGCGGTTCTCCTTGCCTGCGCCACTGAAATGGCGGGGATGCCTCGAGCCCTTGGCGACCAACGTCGGGATTTCCTCCTCCTATTCCTGGGTGGGTGCATCATTCTCACCCTGGGCCTCCTGGATGACGCGCGGAGTCTGCGCACCAGACAAAAACTCATGGTCGAAGTTCTGGCCGGTTTGCTGGTCGCCCTGTCCGGGAATGGCGTTTCCGCCCTGAATATCCCGCTGGCTGGCCTTGTCAACTTGGAGGGCATGCCGGGCCTCGGCACACTGCTCGCCGTGTTATGGGTGGTTGGCCTCATAAAGGCCGTGCGCATCTTAGATGACATAAACGGCCTGACCCCCGGACTCGGACTCATGGCAACGGCGGCGCTCGGCATTCTGGCGGCGCTGAACGGTTCCCCTTTCGCCCTGTTGCTGAGCTTCGCCCTGGCTGGCAGCCTGCTGGCCTTCCTGCACCGTGCCCCCCGTTCAGCGGGAATCACGCTGGGTGGCACGGGAAGTCTGTTTCTCGGCTATGCCCTGGCGGTAGTCTCGCTGACCGGTTCCTGCAAGACCACCGGCGCGGTGCTGGCGGCCAGTTCGATGATGGCCCTGGGGGTTCCCCTGTTTGAGGCGTTTGTGTCAATCGTTCGCCGCTGTCTGGGCGGTTGCCTATGTTCGCCGCGGATTCGAGTCACACCCACCACCGGCTGTCCCACAGGGGGTTCACTTCTGGCCAGACCGCCGGATTTCTTTATCTAACCTCTCTGGCTTGCCTGATTGCCGCCACTTTGGGCAATGTTATTCCCATGGGGTCTGCCAAATCCTTGGTTCCCGTGGCAATCATGCTTCTTACGGCGGGTGGAACGCTTGCCGTGGCCGGTCACGCGAAGTCCATCATGAGCCGGTATGAATCCCGCAAGGACACCATACGCTGCATGGCGCTGTCACACTATACCGCCATGCGCCTGAAACCAAAGGCGTCCCATCAGGAAATGCACCGGGTCGTCGACATGATGGTCTGCGAACTGGATCTGCTCTCTTTAGAAATCAAATTCGACGCAGGACGTTCCACGGTGCGCTCCTCCAGAGACTCTTGGGTGCCAACCCCGGTGTCGGAACCGGGTGAAGTGACACAACTCAACCTGAAAGCCGCAGATGGAAGTCCAGTGGAGGTGAGCTTTCAATGCGCAACGCAGGTGGGCGCGATATACAGGGACGCCATCAGCGCCTGTCTTGCCGACACTTTTGACAGGCTGAACCTGGTGGACAATCAGGGAGAGCCGTTGCCCCCCGCCCCCAAATCCACGGCAACCGTGCCTTTCCCCTCCCCGGACGCCGACGAATTTCGACCCATACTCGCAAAACAGGCTCTTGGCCGATAACTCCGGCCAACTTCCGAGTCATGCCTGAGCCGGGAGAAAAGGCGCACCCACAAACAGAACATCCCATGAACATGCCCGAAGGGTGGCCATGGGATTTCTTCTACGCCGACATGGGACATTTGGGCCGAAAATGCAGTTCCACGCGGGCGCGTGGCTGTTTGCAGGCAGGAATGAACTGTTTCCGTTAGAATTTGTCAATCCAGCTTTCTGTCGCCGTGCAACGGGCGTGGGGCGGTGCCGATGCTTTGTCGGCTGTGCATGGCACACAGGGCTTGCGGAGCCCCGTACACCGGACCGTGTGGCCCAACTTCCGCGCCTCTTCACAAAGCCCCGACAGCATGCCCGCAAGCACCAGGGTTACGCCGTCGCGATGTTCGGAAAGGTCAATAATCCAGGTGGTTTCCGGACGATTGCACACCTGTGACAACAGTTGCTCTTCCAGCAGGAAATAGTCCGATTCCCCATCCACCCGCGGTATGCGCACCCGGGCGGTGTTTCGGCCGACGTGGATCTTTACGCCCCCCGTTACTGTCTGGTTTGCGTAAGTTTCCATCATGTCACCCCGCCTTGCAGGTTTCGGCGAGTCCGGCAGCGCCTGCCATGCAAAGCGCGCCTTCAGCGTCTCCGGGAAACACGAAGGGTTCCTTTTGCCGCACATCGGCACTGCAAGCGGGGTAGTAGTCCTTCAGAAAGCGGCTGCGCAGTTCCCGGAGCAGGGCCATTTTTACATCGCCCCCGCCCAGGTCTCCCGCAGTCGCCTGGCGCTGCCACGCCCAGAGCAGGGTGGCCCGCGCAAGGCGCTGTCCGAGGATGGGGTCCCGCGTTAGTGCGAGCGCGACGGAATAGCACATCTCAACATGTGACAAAAGCACCTGTTCTGCCTGCGGCAGGGAAGCCGGCCGCATGGCGGAGGCTGCATTCTTTTTCATGATCTTCTGCATTTCCGGTTCTCTCCCTGTTTGTTTATGGCCACATCAGCACGATTAAACTTCTTTGCACTCCACACACGCACGACTAATTCCCTCAACCGTGCCTTGTTTAGAGCAAGCTCCGTGCCATCCATGCAAAGAGAGAATATTTCAGCAAATACTGCCCTTTGGCGGGTGTGCCGAACGGGCTTTTTCAGGTGGCGGACATAAGAAGAACCCTTGGAAAGAGCGGCGAATCCCGCCATTTTGCGGGATTATTGGCTGTTTGGCCCATAAGGATCCAGGGAGCTGTCCTTGGATGGCCTGCCTTGAAATCCATGGCCTGGGGCCGCTGGAAGGCCGTCTCGTCCCCCCTTTGCAACAGTGTCTTTTCAAAGGGGTGTGAGATTTGTGGCAGGGGTTTGTAAACAATCTTCTGTAAGAGGCGTTTGAACAGACAGAATCGCGACGATTTGGCGGGAAGGCAAATGTGCAAAAATGCACACCCGTTTGGGGAGGGGGAGAATGCGAACGCGGGCGGTGAAACCCCACCCCTTCCCGAAAGGGCTAAACCGTGGGATTTCCCATTGGACAGGGCGCTGCCTGCACGGTCAATCCGGGGATTCCAGTTTATATGCTCCGGTAGGACGGCGTGGTCATCAGCATCAGGCTTGGACCGCCCAGGAATAGATCGCCAAGAATCTTCCGCAGTTTGACGAAGAGCAGGGAATTCTTGCTGCCAGGCCAGTTGCAACCGGCGTTTTCAGGTCCGGAGGAAACAGTCAGGCCAACCTGCGTCCCCAGCGCCACCTGAATCCCCGCTGCGGGAGTCTGTCTGATGACCTGTCCGACCGGGACGGTGTCGCTGCTTTCCTCCGCCACCGAAACCATCAACCCTGCTCCGATAAGTACCGTCCACGCCTGGCTGACCGGCATGCCCGTAAGGTCGGGCACGGTGACCAATAGTTGCGTCCGCACGAAGGTGGCCGTCACCGTTGTGTCTGCCGTCATATTGGACAGTTGGTAGGGCGCGGTGCCTGTCATGGCGCCGTTGCCTGCCGCCACGGCGGCGAGGTGATAGCCTGGATTTGCGCTCACGGTCACGGCCGCGGTGCCGCCCGCAACCACCGTGTCCGGCCCCGTCACCGTGCCGCCTTCGGGCGGACTGGCCACGTAGGAGATGGCAAAGGACTGCGGTGGCGTGTCAGCCACCTTGACAAAGCGCCGCAGTTGCGCCGCATGGTTGCCGTTTTCGTCGCTCACATCGTAGGTGACGGTGTAGGTGCCGGGGGTGTCCACATTTACCGGGTTTCCGGTAACGATGTTTGCGGTGCGGTCACCGGCGCAGGCGTCCATCGCCGTGGCCCCCGCATCGGTGTAGGACCCATGGCTTTCCACGGTCACGGTGGTGCTGCCCAGCAGGGTGATGACCGGAGGCGTCGTGTCCACCACGCTGACGGTCCGCACCGCCCGGAGGGCATGGTTTCCAGCGTCGTCCACGGCGTCATAGGTGACGGTGTAGGTGCCGGGGATGTTCATGTTGACCGGGTTGCCGGCGACGACATGGGCGGTCCAATCGCCGCCGCAGTTGTCCGTTGCCGTGGCACCTGCGTCGACGTGGACCGAGTGGCACTCCACTGCCACGGGATTGGCGCCGTGCAGCGTGATGACCGGGGGCGTCGTATCCACCACGTTGACCGTGCGCGCCAGTTGGACGGCAGGGTTGCCGTTGTTGTCGACCACGTCATAGGTGACGGTGTAGGCACCGGGAAGGTCTATGTTCACCGGGTTGTCTGTGATGACGTTTTCGGTCTGGTCACCGTCGCAACTGTCCATCGCGGTCGCGCCCGCGTCGGTGTAGGCCCCATGACATTCCACATTCACCGGGTTGGTTCCCAGCAGTGTGAGAACCGGAGGGGTCCTGTCCACCACATTGACCGTGCGCACCGCCTGGATGGCGCTGTTGCCGTTGCCGTCGTCCAGGTTATAGCGCACCGTATAGGAATCAGGAACATTCACATTCACTGGGTTGGTGACGACAATGCCCGCAGTCAGATTGCCCGCGCAATTGTCCTCGGCGGTGGCACCGGCATCGCTGTACGCGCCGTGGCATTCCACGACAACCGGATTGGCGCCCGACAGGGTAATGACCGGCGGGGTGCTGTCCAGCACCGCCGTATCCGCGCGCCAGAGGTCGTTGAAGTAGGACCAGTTATAGCCGCCAAAGACCCACAGACCACCCGAGGCGTCGGTCCACGAGACTGCCTGACAGCGTCCGCCGGGCGTATTGGCCGCCGCAGAATTTCCCCGTGTGCCATAGGTGCCTGACGCGTCGGGCGCGGAAGCGCCCTTTATCCAAGTCCAGTTGCCGGCGGCCGGATCGTATCTCCACAGGTCATTGAGAAAACCCGTGTTTCCCGCGGCGCCATAACCGGCGCCGCTAAAGAGCCACAGCTTGCCCGAGGTGTCGGTCCAGGTGACCGCGGCGGTGCGTCCGCCGGGCGTGTTGGCCGAACCGGGCGTTCCCAGCGTGCCGTAGGTCCCCAGCGGGTTGATTGTCTGGGCACCCTTTATCCAGGTCCAGAAACCCGTGGCCGGGTCGTATTTCCACAGGTCGTTGAGGAAGCCCGCGTCCGCTCCGGTGGTATAACCATAACCGCCAAAGACCCACACCTTTCCGGAAGCATCGGTCCACGAGGTCGAATCAAAGCGCGCGCCGGGGATGTTGGCCGCCTCAGGTGTTCCCGGAGTTCCATAGCTTCCGGACTCGTTGACCGTCGACGGTCCCTCCATCCAGGTCCAATCGCCTGTGGCCGGATCGTATTTCCACAGGTCATTCAAATACGCCCCATTGAGGCCGCCGAAGACCCACAGCTTGCCCAAAGCGTCGATCCAAGAAACCACCGACTGGCGGGCACCGGGGGTGTTGTCCGCCGCAGCGGTTCCCAGCATTCCGTACACCCCTGACTGGTCGGCCGTCGAGGCGCCCTTCATCCAGGTCCAGTTGCCGGTGGTGGGCTCGTATTTCCACAGGTCGTTGAGGCGGCCCTCAGTGCCCGCAACGTCAAAGCCAAAGCCGCCGAAGAGCCACAGGTTGCCCGAGAGGTCGGTCCAGGCGGCCGAGTCGGTGCGCGCGCCGGGGTTGTTGGCGCGGTTGGGCGTTCCAGGCGTGCCATAGGTGCCGGAATGGCCGGTCGTGGAGGGTCCCTTCATCCAGGTCCAGTAACCGGTGACCGGGTCACATTTCCACAGGTCGCTGAAACGCCCCCCGTTGTAGCCGCCAAAGAGCCACCGCCCGCCCGATGGGTCGGTCCAGGAAACCCCGAAAGCGCGCGCGCCGGGGATGTTGGCCGCCGAAGGCGAACCAAGCGTGCCGTAGGTGCCGCTCTGCCCGGTCGTCGAGGACCCTTTCATCCAGATCCAATTCACCGTTTCAGCGCAACCCTGGGCCGCGGCGCTCCAGATGGGGCCGCCGCTCATCAGCCCAAGACCCACCAGCAGCACCAACGCCCACGCCCATGACCCGGCAACCCTCCGATCGCGCATGATGCAACCCTCCATGGCTGAGAAGCCCCGCACGTCCGCACCGTGGTCACGCTTTGTGACACGCATATCCTGTGCAACGTGCTCGCCTGTCAACCAAAGTCAGTTTACACCCGCAAGTCCCGGACGTCAATCGTTGATTGACGCGCTGCGACGCGTGGGGAGGCGCCGGGGGGAAGCACTGCGGCAGGATGCCGCGCCTACAGCACCGCCACCACCGCGTTGCTGCTCTCTCCTTCCCTCGCCCTGCCGGGACGCCTCCTGGCTGCGGGTCTGGCCGGGCGGGGACAAGGCAGGTGGGGCGCCTGCGGTACGGGGCGGGACAATAGAGACGACATCGCCCCGGCATGATATCATTGGGGTTTCGGGGGCACGTCCGTGGCAGACGGTGCCCGAAGCACTCTTGCAACAGCGCTGCACGATGGGATGCAGAATTGTTTCACTCCGGTGAATTGGACCGGAAAGGACAAGGCATGGACTGGTACGGCACGAATCTTTACAACAAGGAAAAGCGGCACATCATCGCCTGCCATGTGTTTTGGCGGGAACTGTGCTATTACGCGGCGCTGGCGCCGCAGATATTCCAGTTTCATTTCCTGAAGCAGGGCCTGCACTGTGTGCCCGACACACTGCGGGTGGAACTGCAACGCACCATTGACAGTGTGGACAAGGAATACGTGGAAGGCGGGGCGGACGGCGCGCGTGAATCGGTGGACGCCATTCTGCTGGGATACGGGCTGTGCAGCAACGGGCTGGTGGGCATACAGGCGCGCACGCTGCCGCTGGTTGTACCGCGGGGACACGACTGCATCACACTGCTGCTCGGTTCGAAGGAGCGCTACCGCGAATATTTTGATTCCCACCCGGGCACCTACTGGTACAGTCCCGGCTGGATTGACACCAGCACCCAGCCCAGCAAAGAGCGCTATGAGAGCGTGCTCGCCCACTACGTGGAGACTTACGGCGAGGAAAACGCCCAGTACCTGATGGAGGCGTCGGAAAACTGGATGACCGCCTACAACACGGCGGCCTATGTGGACCTCGGCATCGGCGATTCGGAACGGTACAAGGCCTACACGCGCGAATGCGCCGACTGGCTCAAGTGGAAGTGCGACTTTCTGGAGGGCGACCCCGGACTCCTGCGCCGTTTCCTCGAAAGCCCTTGGGACGAGAAGGATTTCCTGGTGGTGCAGCCGGGAGAAACGATTGTGGCGTCCTTTGACGAGCGGATCATTGCCGCTGAGCGGCGGTAAGAGGAAGCACGCGCCAGGAAAGATGCCTTTACTGGGAGCGCTGGCATCCCTGCCGGCTGTTCGGAAAAGAAAGAGGGCCGGCAGGGATGCCGGCGCTCCCAGTCCTGCCGTTTAACTCACCCGGAACGTGGCAAGCTCCCAGGGCCGGAAACTGCACTGCCACTCGGTGCGTGAGGCCCCCGCATGGGCCCAGCCGTCGGCAAGTCTGTTGCCTTCCGTGTCGGCGGCCGCCACGGCGGCAAATCCGCCCGGCCAGGTGACCGTAGCCGTCTGGGCTTTGTCCGAGGCATTGAGCATACGCACCGCCACCGCGCCGTCTGCTGCGGGAAAGAGGTGCGTGATGAGCAGGTCCGGATTGTCCACGGCAACCCCGGCAACGCGGCCCGCACTGGCCCCGGCGGGCACGCGGAAGGGCCTGCGGTGGCAGCTCTCAGCCAAGCGCATGGAGTCGGCGGGCGAAAAGGACGAGGCCGCGTAAAAGCGCAGGTCCCAGTTGGCGGTGCCGGTGTAGCTGAAATCGAAGACGGTGCATTCGAAGACCGTTTCGCCATTCTCCTGGACGCGCCGGAAGAGCGTGTTCTGCGAGGGGCACCAGAGCAGGTGACGGTCGGGCCATTGAAGGCGCACATAGCGCGCGCAGTAGAAACTCTCCGCGTCGCGACGCTCTTCGGAGAAGGGCGCATCGGCATAGACCACCGGCGCGCCCTTGCCCGCGTGGAGCCGGAAGCGCCAGGTGCCCGCGGGGCGGGCGCCGGTCTCGAATCGGATGATGCTGGCCAGGCGCTGCTTGAAGTGAACGAAGGGCGTCGGCTCCGTTCCCGTGAACACCAACCCCTCCACGGTCAGGCCCGGCTCTTCCACCTCTCGGATGCGCAGGAGGTCGGTCCGCCACCGCGCCAGTTCCATATCGTCGGACAGGGACTGTGCGGTTAGGTGGAAGGGCGCCTTCTCAATATTTTCGTGCGCGGCCTCCACGTTTTCGTTGGGGTGGGGATTGGTGAAATAGGACGGCACCTGGTGCCATTGGCCGACGAGCGGCTCGAAAGACAGCCCGGAAAACAACTCCTGCGCCACTTCCCAGCGGTGGCCATCCTGTTTGGGTGTGAGGCGCTTCAACGGCGCATCAAGGGTGGATGCGTCTTTTTCCGACGGTTTCAATTGGAGCGTGCGGGTTTCACAGGCGGACATCTTCACGAGGACCGGACCGACGAGCACATTGCCGTCGTCTGCGCGAAATGCCGGCGGCAGTAATGTGTCGGTCTTGTCGTCCGTCAGCGTGAAGGCCTGTTTCGGCCAGCGGGCCTCGTCGAGTTCAAAGAGCACCGGCACCGTCACCGGCCAGGGGCAGGGATTGAACAGTTGGAGGCTTTTCTCCGCCTCGCCAAGAGGCGCGTCCAGACCGCCTTCCCCGCGCATGATTTGGTGCACCTGGGCCAACTGCTGTATGGCGATCTCGCTTTGGAAGGACCGCAACCCGTCCACATAGGCGGGCACGGAGCCCGCCAGGTAGGGGTCGTGGTTTTGCGAGCGCAGCAGCCGCGCCCAGAGGTCGCGCAGGCGGCCGCCCAGACGCTCCGCGACAACCTGCGCGGCGCCGCCCGCGCACAGCGTTTCCGCCGCCAGCAGCAGGCTCTCGCACTGGTTGGAGCCGCGGGCGGTACGCTCGTTCTCGTAGCCCCAGCCACCCTGGAAGAAGTTGTTGTTGTAGTTGGAGTGGTCCAGCGGCATGCGCATCCTGGGCGCTTCGCAGCGGCCCAGAGCCCACTCGATGTACTCGGTGAGCAGCATCTGGCGGTAGCCCTTGGCCTCCGCGCCGTGAATGGCCCCGGCATAAGGCGCAATGGACGCGCCCCAGTCCAATCCGGGGGGCCACAATTCCATCCACTGGTAGATCAGCGGGGCCTTGTGGCCCTTCAAATTGGCCATGACCCCGTCGTAGGACTTCCATTGAACCGCGCAGGACAGCATGCCCGGATGGTTTGGAATGGTCGGAATGGTGGTGCCGTCCATCGCCTCCCACAGGATGAGGTCCTGCGGGATGGGGTCGGGTGTGCCCGAATTCTGGAACTGCACGCTGGCGTATTTGAACCCGGCCAGTTTGAGCAGTTGCGGCAGTTGGGGAAAGAAATTCTGCTCCTCGACGATGAAGGTGTCCACGCCCCGGCCCAGGTGTTTGTGGTAGGCCGCCTGGCCGAAGGTCAACTGGCGCAGGGCGGACTCATAGCCGAAGACCTGCGATTCGGCCTGGCCAAAGGTGCCGCCGGGCAGTTCCATCAGCCTGCGGTCGAGCAGGTCGCGCAGGACGCCGATATACTCCGGGTCCTCCCCGGCCAATGCCTCCAGGAAGTACGCGTCGAACTCATGGCAAACCCGGTTGTTGGGGTCCTGCTCCAGCCAGCGGCGGCCCTGCTCCAGGCCAAAGACGCTGGAGAAATTCTTCCGGTACCACCGGCCCCGAAGCTCTCCCTGGGGGAAAGTCTCACCGATGCCGAACTGGGTCCAGTGGTTGCAGATGACAATGGCACCCACGGTGCCGTCCTGATTGGGCATCGAAGTATTTCCTTCCGCGCCTGCGGTCCTGTCGAGCGCCACTGCGCCTGCGGCAAGCGCCGCGCCCTGTATAAAATCACGCCGGGACATGTCCATGGGGTGCTCCTCTGGGGATAGTGCCATCTTAGTACAGAAGGGGAAGGCATGCCAATAACGCAACAGCGTGGGGCTGTCTGGCGGCAGGGCACGAGCGCAGTGCCCGTCATCCCCGCCGGTTGCCTGTTCCGTTTCAGCCTTTACCGAATACACGGGTATGATAAAATAGAGTTTCAAGGAGCGCCGAAGGAGTGGGGGCGGGTTCTACGCTCGGCGTCGAATGGCAGCACAGGAGAATATTCAATGAGACGGCTCTCATGGCCGACCAATGTGGCAATGCTGGCAGCCTGCCTTTTCATGGCCGGGTGCAACACCGTTTCCATCCCCGATGTGGTGGGCCAGACGCAGGACGCGGCGACCACCGCCATCGGGGGGGCGGGCCTGAAAGTGAGCAAGGTCTCCCAGCAGTGCAGCAACACCGTGACGGCCGGACTGGTCGTCAGCCAGGACCCGGCGGCGGGAAAGCAGCAGTCGACCGTTTTCGGCGGGGTGACCCTGGTCGTCTCCACCGGGGAATGTCCCCTGACGGTGCCCAACGTGGTGGGGCAGACCCAGGCGGCGGCACGGGCGCTGATCACCGGGGTCAATTTAATCGTTGGCGCGGTAAACGAAGAGTACAGCGACTCCGTGGCGACGGGACAGGTCATCAGCCAGACGCCCGCCGCGAACGCAGTGACCACCCCGGGGAGCGCGGTCAATCTGGTGATTTCGCTGGGGGTGCATCCGATATACGGATCCCTGGCCATCAACAACCACGACCCTGTGACGAACAATCCCCAAGTCACCCTTGCCCTGACCTGGTCGGGCGGCGGGGGAACGGGCGTGAAAGACATGCGGTTCAGCGATGACGGGGCGCACTGGACGCTTTGGGAGGCGGTGAACACCGCCAAAACACACACGCTGACGGGCGGGGAGGGCCCGAACACCGTGCGGGCCCAATTCCGCGACAGCCTCTACAACAAGTCCATCGTCTACAGTGACTACATTCTGCTGGACACCACGCCGCCCACGGGCAGCATGCTCATCAACAACGGGGCACCCCTCACGGCCAGCCCGACGGTCACGCTGACCCTCAGTTGGGACGATGGCGCGGGCAGCGGCGTAACGCTGATGCGGTTCAGTGAAGACGGGGCAAACTGGACGCTTTGGGAGACCGCGGCGGCCACGCGCAGCTACGCGCTGACAGCGGCCAACGGCAAGCACACGATACGGGTGGAGTATCAGGACGAGGCGGGCAACTACTCCCAGCCGTTCAGCGACTACATCGACCTGGAGATACCGTAAAGAGGGCAAGACGGGCGGGAGTGCCTGTTCCCCATTCGCACTGCGGCTACCGGCGGTGGGTCCATTCGACCGTGGCGTATTTCTCGGTGACCAAACGGCGCATGGCGTCCACTTCATCCTGCGTGGGGGCTGAGGACACCTGTTCCGCTGAAAATACCTGGCTTACGGCGGCCCGCAACGCCTCGGGCGTCGGTGACAATTCGCCGACGAAGTCACGGTGGCTGCGTTTCCCGCGGTAATCGGGGCGGTCCTGCGGCTCGCGCAGACAGCGGGCCATCCCCTCGTGGTCGGCGCGATAGAGGAGCGTGCCATGGTGCAGGAAAGCGTGCCTTTTTCTGCGCTGGGCGTTTCCCGAAACTTTTAGCCCCGACACGGCAAGGTCGCACACGCCCTCATGCCGCGCGGCCACGCCAAGGGAGGCCAATGCCTCGGACATGCGGTGCAGTATGAAGCAGTAGGACTGGTGCAGGTCGGCCGTTTCCGGAAATTCAGCGTAGGGAAGCATGAGCGCATAATTGAGACTGCCCGGCCCCTGCAGAACGCATCCGCCGGCCGTGCAGCGCCGCAGTATGGGCACGCCGTCGGCGGCGCAGTGTTCCTCATTAACCTCTTTGCGCAGGGTCTGGGCCGAGCCCAGCACCACGAAACGCACGGGGCATTCCCAGAAACGCAGGGTGGCGGGGGCATTGCCCAACGCAACCGCGTCGAGGATTGCCTCGTCCATGGCGAGGTTTTCCTCGGGCGTGCTGAAACCAAGGTCGAGCAGGCGCATGGGGACCCGCTAGGTCAGGCAGGCGCAGTTGAGGTTCTTGGCCGCGCGCACCTCGTCCAACCGCGACACGGGCATGGTGACCGGCGCCGCGTGGAGCGCGTTGGGGTCCTCGTCGACCAGCCGGGCGATTTCGAGCATGGCGTCGCAGAAGAAATCCATGGTCTCCTTCGACTCCGTCTCAGTGGGCTCAATCATCAGGCATTCCCTAACGGTCATCGGGAAGTATATCGTGGGCGCGTGGAAGCCCCGGTCGAGCAGCGCCTTGGCGATGTCGAGCGCGTGAACACCCTTGTCCGCCTGGCGCGAGGCGCTCAGCACGCACTCGTGCATGCAGTTGCCCTCGAAGGCGGCCTGGTAGGCGCCGCGCAGCCGCGCAAACATGTAGTTCGCATTGAGCACGGCATTCTCGCCCACGGAAGCCAGTCCGTCGCCGCCGTAGTGGCGCAGGAAGGCGTAGGCGCGCACGGCGATCAGGAAGTTGCCGAAGAAGGCGGCCATGCGGCCCATCGATTTGGGGATGGCTTCCAGGGTGTAGCCGTCCGGACCCTTCACCACTTTCGGGCCGGGCAGGTAGGGCAGCAGCCGTTCGCCGACGGCAATCGCGCCGGAACCGGGCCCGCCCATGCCGTGCGGGGTGGCGAAGGTCTTGTGCAGGTTGAAGTGCATCACGTCAAAACCCAGGTCGCCGGGGCGGCACTTGCCGACAATGGCGTTGAGGTTTGCGCCGTCGTAGTACAGCAGCGCATCAACCGCGTGGGCGCGCTCGGCCACCTCGTGCACTTTGGGCTCAAAGAGGCCGTGCGTGTTGGGGCAGGTCATCATCACGCCCGCCACGGTGTCGTCCAGCGCTTCCACCAGCTTGTCGAAATCCATCGTGCCGGCGGCGGTGGACGGAATCTCGCGCACCTCGAAACCGGCCATGGCGGCCGTGGCGGGGTTGGTGCCATGGGCCGAATCGGGAATGAGGATGGTGCGCTTGTGGGTGTTGCCCTTGTCGCGGTGATAGGCGGCTATCAGCAGCACACCGGCCAGTTCGCCGTGCGCGCCGGCCATGGGCTGGAGACAGCCTGCCTTCATTCCGCCAATTTCGGCCAGCATGCGCTCGGTTTCAAAGACCAGTTCCAGCGCGCCCTGGCAGACCGGTTCGTAAACCTTGGCCGTGGACAGGTGGGGATGCAGCGCGGCAAAGCCCGGGAGGGCGGCGACGAGTTCGGAAACCTTGGGGTTGTACTTCATGGTGCAGGAGCCAAGCGGATAGAAATGGCTGTCCACGCCAAAATTAAGCCGGGAAAGCAGGGTAAAATGGCGCACCACATCCAATTCGCCCACCTCGGGCAGTGGCAGGGCGGCGGTCCGGCAAAACTCGGTACTGAGGGGTGCCTCGGGCACGTCGAGCGGTTCGAGCGACACGGCGCGCCGACCGGCGCGGCTTTTTTCAAAGATTAGTTCCACTGCACAGCTCCTTCAGCGCGTCGGCATACGCGTCCAGTTCGGCGCGCGTGCGCTTTTCCGTAACCGCCACGAGCAGGTCGCCCTCCCCGCCTGCACCCACCGCCGCAAGCGGCAGGCCGGCCAGGAATCCGCGGCCCAGCATCGCGGCGCACACATTCTCGGCAGGCCGGGGCAGGCGCACGGCAAATTCGTGGAAGGTGGGGCCGTCATTCAGCACGGGGGCAAAAGCGGCGATGCGGGACTTGAGATATTCGGCCTTGGCGTGGCAGGCCTGGGCCGTCTGCCGCAGCCCTTCGGGTCCCATGAGGCACAGGTACATGAGCGCGCGCAGCGCGCACAGCGCCTGGTTTGAACAAATGTTCGAGTTGGCCTTTTCGCGGCGGATATGCTGCTCGCGGGCCTGCAGGGTCAGCACAAAGCCGCGCCGTCCTTCGGCATCGACGGTCTCGCCAACGATGCGGCCGGGCATCTTGCGGATGTGCTCCTTGCGGGCCGCCAGGATGCCGAGATAGGGACCGCCAAAACCCAGCGGCAACCCCAGACCCTGGCCCTCGGCCACGGCAATGTCGGCGCCCATGTCTCCGGGCGTCTTGAGCACGCCAAGCGAGACGGGATTGAAAATCACCACAAACAGCGCACCGGCTTCCCGGCAGCGCTGGCCCAATTCTGTAAAATCGCCCACCGTGCCCAGGAACGAGGGGTTCTGGACGATGACGCAGGCGGCCCCGGTGGGGTCCGCGCCGTCCACGATATCAAGTCCGAGTTTGGCGCAGTGCGTGAGCAGCATACCCCGCCACACGGGGTTTACCGAAGCGTCCAAGACCACGCGTGTCCGGCGCGTGGCGCGACAGGCCATGGTGGCCGCCTCGAACATGGCAGTGCCGCCGTCGTAAAGCGAGGCGTTGGCGCATTCCATGCCTGAAAGGCGGCAGACGGCAGACTGGTATTCGTAGATGGATTGCAGGGTGCCCTGGGAACATTCGGGCTGATAGGGCGTGTAGGCGGTGTAGAACTCGCTGCGGCCGGAAAGGGCGTCGATGGCCGCGGGAATGAAATGGTCGTAGTAGCCACCGCCCAGGAAGCAGGCCAAATCGGTGTTGTTGCGCGCCGCCAGCCGCTCCATGTGCGTCCGCAACGCCATTTCGGAAAGGCCCGGGGGCATGTCCCATCCCCGCATGCGCAGTGCCTCGGGCACCGCCGCAAACAGGTCCTCCACCGAATCCACCCCGATCGTGTCCAGCATTTCCCGCCGTTCCGAATCGGTCACCGGTATCCAAGTCATGCGGATACTCCTCTCGTTGAACCAGAGCCACGGCGGCTGCGTGGGACAGCCACCCTCGGCTGTCATCTCATCATAAATACCCAAGGGCCGACAGGCGAGGGCGCCCGTCCTGAATGCTCACGCTAAAGGCGTTCTACCGTCCCTGGCAGAAGGCGCGATAGGCGGTGTAGGTCATGAGTTCGGCGTATTCGACGGCATCATACTTCTTGAGCTTGAAGAACCAGCCGCGCCCGTAGGGGTCACGGTTCACCAGGTCGGTTTCATTCTCCACCTGCTCATTAATCTCGGCGACCTCGCCCGAAAGCGGCGCATACACGTCGCTGGCGGCCTTGACGGACTCCACCACGGCGGCCTCTTCGCCGCGCTTGAGGCGCTGGCCGATCTTGGGCAGTTCCACGTAGGTCACGTCACCCAACTGTTCCTGGGCATAGTCGGTGATGCCGACCACGCACAGGCCGTTCTGCTCGCCCACCCATTCATGGTCCATGGTGTATCGCAGGCTTTCGGGATTCATCGCAGCGCTCCTACTGTTTCGAGACTAAAAACTCTCGTTATCCGCTAGTCCAGCCGCACACGGCAGGTTCCGCCTTTATAGACAGGCACCTCGGCGACAGTTATTTTCATGTCCTTGGGTCCGGCGCTCAGGCACGTGCCCGGCACCGCCGCACCCGCCTCCAAATAGGCCAGTGCAACGCCCCGGCCCACACTGGGGCCAAAGGTGCCGCTGGTCACGGCGCCCACGGGCCGCCCGTCAAGACGCAGTTCAAAGCCGTGACGGGGCGCGCGCCGGTCCGACGAGACCACGGGCGTCAGCAGCGGGTAACCGCCGCGTTCGCGCATTTCAAGCAACCGGGCTTTGCCCGGAAAATCAGTTTCCCACGCAATGAACCGTTCCATGCCGGCCTCGAGCGGCGTGCGCGACTCATCCACATCCTCGCCGTTCAACGGATAGCACATCTCCGTCCGTAGCGTGTCCCGGGCGCCCAGCCCGCAGGGCACCGCCATGCTGTGGGCCAGTATGGCGTCCCACACGTCGGCGGCCATTTCGGCGGGCAGGTACAGTTCGTAGCCCAGTTCGCCGGTGTAGCCCGCGCGCGACACGATAATCTCGGCGCCGCGCCACTCACAGCGCGTGCCCGACCAGTATTTCAGCGGCGCAATCCCGGCGAGGCCTAATTCCAGCAGAATCTGCCTGGATTGCGGTCCCTGCAGGTCAAGTTTCGCCGTTCGGTTGTATACAGACTCGATACCGGGGATTGTGGTGTCGAACATCGCCGTGACCGCGTCCAAGGGACCCGCATTGGTCACCAAATAGAGCTCTTCCGGACCCAGCCGAAGGGCGACACAATCGTCGATAATGCCGCCCGAATCATTCAAAAGGGCGGTGTAACGGCACCGACCCGCTGCAAGGTGAACCATGTCGCCGATGACCATCCGGTCCAGCGCGGCGATGCCCGCCTCGCCCCGGATGATGAATTCACCCATGTGTGAGCAGTCAAAAAGGCCCGCACGCGTCCTTGTGGCCGTGTGTTCTTCGATTATTCCGGAGAACTGGACAGGCAACGCCCATCCGTGGAAATCCACAACACGGGCACCGCATCGCGCATAGCTCTCAAACAGCGGCGTCTTACGCATGGCCGAACCTTTTCCGGACAAACCGGCGGTTTCAGCCCCCAAGTTAGCGTCAGCGCCCAGGCGAGCGGCTCCATTTCACGTGATCCGCTGCTCCACCGTGGTCAATGCCACGTTTACACTCGCCAGTCACAGCGGACCCCAGCCCCGGGGACGTGCCCATCATGCCATATTTTGGCCACCGGGTCAAGTTTTACCGTCTTTTCTTATATAGAATGCCCCGTCAAACACACGCGTTCCCAAAACAGGACACGTCCGCGCGGGTCACGATTTTGCCCATACGGGGCAAGAGGCGGGACAGTGCAGGTCCCCTGCGGCGCAGCCGGAATCGCGTGCCTTCCATATCTTGCCGACTCCATGAACACACTGAGTGAGCGCCTAAATGGAAACGCTTCGGTCCTACCCCAGAAGCTCCCGGCGCGCCGCCTCAAACGCGACCACCGCGCGGTCCGAATGGTCCGGCGGAAAGAGCAACCAGCCACAATGAACCCGCTCCATGCCTTTTGCCCGCAGTACCAGCGTTGGGGCCGCTTCGGCTATGCCGAAGCGTGGACAATACCATCCCTGGTCGGGATCGTGTTTGCCCTGCAGCGCTTCGACGCGGTCCGCGCATTCGGGCATTATACCCAGCCGGGCCTCACCCCGCTGCGCCATCCAGACGCCTTCCGACTCGGTCAGTTCCGTGCCTGGATGAAAGTGGAGAAAACTCTCCACCTCAAGTAAACCCGTTCCCTCGACACGGTCCAGCACCGCCCAAAATCCAGCATCGGGGTCATGACGGACACAGCGGGTGTGCGTCCAGCCCTGCGACCAGCAGCAGCGGCCGCTGAATGTGGATGCGCGGCCGCTCCTCTCCCATTCTGCCGACACTATCCGGTGGCGGCGCGCCACCCGGAACACGCCCCAGGCCTCCATGGGTTCCTGGCCGTTGATGCGGACCGTGTTGTGCGCGCCTGCACTGCGGCAGTACTGCCGCAGCGGACTGTCGGCGTAGCCGTGGCAACCGCCGTCCACGATTAAACGTTGGCCTGCCATGGAAAGTTCGAAGGAGAATGGGTCGGCATGGGCGTGGCCGGGCTGATAGGGCGGACTGGGTGCGGCGGCTTTCAGAATCATGCGGTTCGCAGCGCCGCCAAGCACATAGAACCCGGAGTCCTGCAACGCGGGGCGTTCTTCCAGGGACGGTTCCATCCGCAGGACTTCACGGGAAAGTCTTACCAGCGCCCCGCCAGGCATCGTTTCGCCAAACACGGCATCGCTGAAGAGCGGGATCTCGCCGTCGGGATGCAGGATATCCTCCAGAAAGTGGGTCATACGCCGCAGGGCATTGTCGAAAAAGGCGGGCGGGCCTGCCGCCGCGGCGCGCAGCACCAGCCCGTCGAAAAGGGCCTGCGCGTGATACATCGGACTGCGTTCATAATGTCCGCCATCGGGAAGAATCTGCTCGACAATCTGCTCCTCCACCAGTTCCCATGCGCGCTGCCGCAACGGGACATTGCCGGTGGCTTCCGCCACCAGCGCCAGCGCCATCACCTCTTTGAGCAGATGGTTTGCGCACAGGTCATATTCCAGCCGCCGCTCCAGCCAGCCGGCCTGCTGGGCGCAGTCTGCCGCCGTAACACCGCATTCGGCGCCCAGCGCCGAGGCGGCCAGCAAGCCGTTGAACAAGCGGTCCGCCGTGGGGTGGGCATCCCAGGCCACGTCCGTCCCCGGCGGGTTGTGCCGCAGCCAGTCCTCCACCCAGCGGGCGACCTGCGCCGCGTCATCGCCTGCAGTCACTTCGGAAGCTGCAGCGGCAAGCATTCGGGCCATGCGAAACCCATGGAGCTGATAGCGCCAAAGGCGGGAGAGGGACGCGTCCTGCCAGGGAATTTTGGCATTGCAGTCCACGCTTTGGTTCAAGAATGTGAATGTGTCGGCCCGAAGTGCCGACAGGTCGGCGTCCGCGTCGAGTCCATGCCCGTGCGCCGCCGCGAGAAATTCGCGCAGTCGTTGCAGGGAATCGAAGTCAAAACGGACCGATGCATAGCTGTCTGACGCAGGCATCCGCCACGGCAAACGTCGCTGTGCTGTGCGCAGCAGCCGCCACGCGACCTGTGCCGGACGCAGATAGCGAAGCGTGTGCGCGTAGAGCGCAGGCGTTCCCCGCCTGCCGGTCATGCGCGCTTTCCCAAGGCGGCCAGCCAGGTGCGGGCGATCGCCTCGGTCCTGTCGGACAGCCAGTTCGGCGCATTCGCCAGGGAACTCTCCAGTGAGGCCGGTCCGGGGGCAATGGCAAACGCCGCCGTGATGCCGAGGTCGTGTGCCGCCCCATATCCGACGCCCAGACGGCCGACCAGCGCGATGCAGGGCACCCCTCGCTCCCGCGCCATGCGCGCCACGCCCACGGGGACCTTGCCGCGCAGGCTCTGCCCGTCCATCGCGCCTTCGCCGGTGATGACCAGGTCCACCCCTTCCAGGGCCTTTGGCAAGCCCACCTGCTCCGCCACCAGGTCCACTCCCGGCTGCAGACGGGCGCCCAGAAAGGCCATCAAGCCCGCCCCCAGGCCGCCCGCCGCACCCGCGCCCGGCGTGTCGCGCAGGTCAATGCCGAGGGCCGCGCGCAGCGCCGCCGCATAGCGCGCCAGCGCGGCGTCCAGTTCGGCCACCTGCGCCGGACTGGTACCCTTCTGCGGCCCGTAGACATGCGACGCGCCCTCGGGGCCGCACAGGGGATTATCAACGTCGCAGGCCACAAAAACCGTGCATTCGGCGATGCGCTTGTCCAGTGCGGACAGGTCAATCTCCGCCAAATCGGCCAGCGCCGCGCCGCCCGGTGGGAGTTCCCGGCCTGCCGCGTCACGCAGCGACGCGCCCAGGGCCTGCGCCATGCCCGCGCCGCCGTCATTGGTGGCGCTGCCGCCCACACCGATGACGAAGCGGCGCGCGCCCGCGTCGAGCCCCGCCCGGATGAGTTCGCCCACGCCCCGCGTCGTCGCGGTCATGGGATTGCGAAGCTGCCGCGGGACAAGGTGCAGCCCCGCCGCCTCGGCCATTTCAATCACCGCCCCGCCGTCGTCAAGCAGCGCCCACCGCGCCGACACCAACTCCCCCACCGGTCCGGTGACGTCCGTGTCCATGACCCGGCCCCGTGCCGCCGCCAGCGCGGCCACGGTGCCCTCGCCGCCGTCCGCCATCGGCACCAGCCGCAACTCGGCGGACGGGTCCGCGCGCCGCCAACCGGCCGCAATCGCCCCCGCGACCTCTGCCGCCGTGGCGCATTCCTTGAACGAATCGGGCGCAATGACAACGATCATCCCTGCACTCCAGTTTGGACCATGAAACGCTGTCAATGTACCATAGCACTGCGTTTAGAATCGCATCGGACGCCTCGGAAGAATCCAGAATCCAGAAGAGCAAAAGGCAGGCAACAGCGGCAGACAGGAATGTCTGGCACACATGAATAACGCTGAAAGCGCGAAACGAACAGGAGGGAATCCAGCATGAGTCTTCCGGTCACCACCACCTTCACCATCGATGGATACCGCATCGTGGAGTACCGGGGCATTGTCCGCGGCATCATTGTGCGGTCTCCCACCATCCTCCAGGGCATCCTCGGCGGACTAAAGAACGTCATCGGCGGCAAGATTGGCGCCTACACCGAAATGTGCGAACAGACCCGCACCCAGTCCTTCGACCTCATGGTGCAGCACGCCCGCGAAATGGGCGCCAACGCGGTCGTGGGTTTCCGCTATGACACTTCCGACCTCGGCGGCGGGCAAATGGCCGCCACGGAGGTGCTCTGCTACGGCACCGCCGTCGTGATCGCGCCTGAAACCCGGCCATCCTGACGAGCGTCCAAGAACCGTCTACCCTGCGGGACGCGACACTCTGCCTCCGCAACGCCAACCAACTTCCGGAAAGGTTTTCCTGTGATCGATATTCGCCGCTTTGGATTCATACTTCTGCTGCTCGCCACCGCACTCGTTTCCCCCTTCGCCCAGGGGGAGGCGCAACCCCGAAGCACCCACTTTCCGCCCTCCGACCACGCCGACGACATCTGTCTGACCTGGAGCGACAATCCCTGCACCACCCAGACCGTGCAGTGGCGCACGGCACCCTCGGTCACAGAGGGGTTTGTGCAGTGCCGGAAGAGCGACGCGCCGGAAAGTGCGGCGGTGGTAGTGGCGGCTGAATCGGTCACACTGGAGGATGCCCCCGTCACCAACGCGCCGGTCATAAGGCACTTCACCGCACGGATCACGGGGCTGACCCCGGGCACCGCCTATCTCTATCGGGTGGGCGAAAAGGGGTCCAACATGTGGACGGCGTGGTTGCCGTTCACCACGGCCCCCCAGGGCCGGGCACCCTTTTCCTTTGTATTTTTCGCGGACGTGCAAAACGGGATGGACACTTGGGGAAATATGATTCAGCAGATGCGTGAGCGCAATCCCAAGGCGGCTTTTTGCCTGACCGGCGGTGATTTTGTGAATCACGGAAATGACCGCAATGACTGGGATGAGCTGTTTCACTTCGGTGAGGGTGTCTTTGACCACTTCGACATATTCCCAACCATCGGGAACCACGAGTGCAAGGACGGCCCCGGACCGAAGCTGTACCTGAACCTCTTCGCGCTGCCTGAAAACGGGCCGGAGAATGTGGCCAAGGAACGGGCATACTCCTTCCGTTACGGCAACGCCCTCTTCGTGGTGCTGGACGGCAACACACCCCCGGCGGAACAGCGGGACTGGCTGGAGAAACAACTGTCCGGCACCGACGCCACCTGGAAATTCGCCCTCTTCCACCAGCCCGCCTACTCGTCCGACCCGGGACGGGACAACGAGGAGGTTCGGGAGCATTGGTGCACCCTGTTTGACAAGTACCACGTGGACATGGTCTTTCAGGGACACGACCATGCCTATCTGCGCACTTATCCCATGAAGGCCGAAAAGATTGTGTCTTCCGCAGCCGAAGGCACCTACTACGTCGTGGCCGATGCCGGGACCAAATACTACAAACAGGACCAGCACGACTACACGGCCGTCGGTTTCACCAATGTCTCCACCTACCAGGTGATCAATATCGACACAGACGGCGGTGACCGTCTCAGCTACCGCGCCTATGACGCCGAGGGAACAGTTCGCGACAAGGTGCTCATCGACAAGCCGGTGAAATAACGCCGCCCTGAGCAGGGTGGATGGAACTCCCGGGTTTCCGCAATCGGCTTGTGTGGAACATGAGGCTCGAACGTGCCGTATGGTTCCGAGACGTGTGCGTCTTCCTCCACACCGAACGACACGCCGCCAGGACAGGTGTTCTCAGCCGTTCTCGTCGTCAGCCTTCTTCTTCCCCTCTTGCTTGCCTTTCTTCCTGCCCTTTTCTTTTCCGGGCGCGACCCCTTCCTTCATTGCCGTTCGGCGGAAACGCTGTTCTGTTTCGTCCGGGTTTTCGCCGATTTCCCTGACCAGCGCGGCGTGCATTGAGGCGACCCGTTCTGCCTGTTCGGGCTGCGCGGCGAGATTGTTGAGTTCGCCGGGGTCCGCCTTCAGGTCGTAGAGTTCGCGCTCGGCGGGATGGGTGGCGTCGGCGGGCGTATGGTAAACGTATTTGAATTGGCCCATGCGTATCATGGCATAGCCCGAGGCGATGTTGTGCGCGTAATACTCGCTCACGGCGCGGTCTTTCCACTCTTTGTCCGGATGTTCCAGCCAGCCAAGCATGGAATCGCCGTTGCAGTCCCCGGGCATCTCCGCGTGGCCGATGTCGGCGATGGTCTGCACCACGTCCACCAGCGAGCAGGCCCCGGTCCGGCGCTGCCCGCCCTGCCAGTGGCCCGGCCAGCGCATAATCAGCGGCACGCGCGCCGCCGTGTCGAAAACGCAGTTCTTCCACCACAGGCCGTGCTCGCCCATGTTCTCGCCGTGGTCGGCCGTGTAGATGACCACGGTGTCCTCCGCCATGCCCGAAGCCGCGAGCGCCCGCAACAGTTCGCCGATTTGCCCGTCGGTCCACTGCACGAGCCCGTAGTAAAGTTCACGGCCCTTGCGCACCACGTCCTCGGGCACGTTTTCCATGTGGAACCCGATGCGGAGGTGCTTGTAGTTGCGCGGCAGTTTGTCGAGATAGCCCTCGGGGATGACCGGCATGGGCACCCTGCTCCGGTATTCCTCCCAGTACTTCTCGGGCACCTCCAGCGGGAAGTGCGGCGTGATGTACCCGGCCAGCAGAAAGAACGGCGCGTCCTCCTGTTTTCGGTCCTTCAGAAAGTCGGTCACGCCCCTGGTCACGGCCAAATCATGGTTCATGCCGTTGGAGCTGTCTTTCGTTTGAAACTGCTCAAACCGTTCAGACATGCCCGGCTTCGGCGTGAGGTCATCGGGGTCGCGCCGTTCGCCTGCGTTGGTCTTGGTGGACTTGTTAAAGTTCCCGCCGATGTCCTTGAAGCCGTAGCGGCGGTCGGCGGCGTAGTGCATCTTGCCGCACAGAAACGACTCATATCCGGCCGCATTGAGGGCGGCCGGCAGGGACGGATAGTCCGGGGTGGCCAGTTCACTGCTGTTGTTCCAGGCGTCCACGCGCGAGGCGTATTTGCCCGTGGTGAACGACAGGCGCGACGGCACGCACAGCGGGGAGGCGCAGTAGCAGGCGTCGAACAGCACGCCCTCCTTCGCCAGACCGTCCAGGTTTGGCGTGTGTATGACCGGGTTGCCCGCGCATCCCATCACCGACGCGTTGTGCTCGTCCGTCATGATGACGAGGATGTTTGGGCGGCCTTTCCGTTTGGGCTCGTCCGCGGCGCGCACCGCGCGCGGCAGGCCCAGCGCAGCCGTGGCCAGGGTGGCCTGCGTGAGAAAGTCACGGCGGGTGCAGCCATTCAATGCCATCGGTTTGTTCTCCTTGTCGCATTTTGGCGGACGGGTATGGTCGCGTGGTTAAAACCCGGACTACGCAAAAAGTTCCTGCCGCCAACAAAGCGCGGGCGGCCCCATGGAACCGCCCGCTTCAAGAGTCTTGGTGCCGCTTTGTTTATGCGCGTGCCGGGATGTCCACCTGCCGCTTCTCCTTGGCCGCGACGTAGGCGTACTGCATCAGTTCGGTGAGCTGGATGCCCTCCTCGACGCCGAAGGGAATCGGCGTGCCCTTCAGGATGCCGTCCACCCACATCGGGATCGTCTCGGGCAGCTTCTCCGGCAGTGCGTCTGGTTTAACCCAGCCCTTGGTCTTGAGCTTCTGAGAAGTAATCTGCACCAGGCTCTCGTCCGGACCGCCCACCCGCAGACTGCCCTCGGTGCCGTCCAGTTCGAGCGTGAAGGGGCTGTCACTGGAAACAAAGCCCGTCTCGGCCATGCCGAGACAGCCGTTTTCAAACTCAATGACCGACACGGCATTGTCTTCCAGCGCATGCCCCGTCACATTGGCAAAGGCCGACACGATGCGCTTGGGCTGTCCGCCGAGCCAGCGGTTCAGGTACATGGGGTGCGCGCCAAGGTCCATCATGGCGCCGCCGCCGCAGGTCTTCTCGTCCCAGAAATAGTCGGGCAGCCATTTGCCGCTGGCGCCGTCGTGGGCGTCGCGCACACGGATGAAGGTCACCTGTCCGATCAGCCCCTCGTCCACCACCTTCTTCGCATACAGGCATTCAGGCCGGGTGCGGAAGGGGAAGGAGATGCAGAATTTCACATTCGCTGCGCGCACCGCCTCGGCCACACGTTTGCAGTCGTCAATCGTCAGCGCCAGCACCTTCTCGGTGAAGATGTGCTTGCCCGCCTTTGCGGCGGCCACCATGATGTCAGCGTGCATGCTTGAGGGTGCCGTGACCATGATGCCGTCCACATCGGGACGGTTCACCACCTCGTTGTAGTCGGCCACGAAGGGCGCCTTCAACTGCCTCGCCCAGTTTTCACCGCGCTTGGCGTCCTCATCCCAGACCGCAGTGATCTTCACCTCGGGGATGGCAGCCAGCGTCTTTGCGTAACCATTGGCATGCGGATGCCATTTGCTCATCACCGCCACGCGCAGTTTTGGTTCAGCCTTTTCTTCCACCGCCGTGGCGCGCCCGGCCGCCAGGCCCGCCATCGCCGCCGCGGTCACCGCGCCGCCGCGCGCAAGAAAGGCGCGCCGGTCCATCGCGCCGGTCCCGAGCGTGGATCCATCATGAGTGTCTGTTGCCATCGTTCAAAGTCTCCTTGTGCCCAGAGGGCCGTTGTGTTCCGGTATGCGCCCCTGCGCCGGGCGTGCATGTTTCAATCTTCCCGTGCTGCTACTGGGCCGGCGTCGCCGCAGCAGCGGGCTTGGGCATCATGTTGGTCACCATCTCCATCATGTCCTGCTGCTGCCGCACAAAGCCCTCCACCTCCGAATACTGGTCGGGCGGCAGCGTGGGCTGCAGGCGCTGCAGTGCGCGTTCGAAGGCGGCGCGCTGCGTTTCGGACACCGTGCCCAACTGGTCGGGGGAGGTCGGCGCGCTGGGGTCGGGTTGGCCGGGCAGCAACTCCTGCACCAGCACGTCGCGCACCATCGTCCGGTTCTCCGCCGTCAGCCCGCCGGCAAACATGCCCAATTGCATGTCCATCGACTGGTTGAGCATCCGCTCCGGCATTTCCTCCTGGTAGGCGTCGAACTCCGCTAGGCCGTCGGTGCCCAGGGCCGTTTTGAGTTCGGCGCGCATCTGCTCCTTGAGCGCGCCCGTGTCGGCGGCGACCGCGGCAAAATCACTTTTGCCCTGGAGGACGCCCATGCTCTTGCGCATCATTTCCGAGTTGTATTTGGTGAGAATGTCGCGGACCTGCTGCTTCTGCTCCGAAGGTATCTGCAACCCGTTCACGAAGGGGTCGTACTGCATGTTTGTAGCGAATTTGGCCCCCATGTCCATCATCTGCTCGCCCTGCGGCCCCTCAAACATGGCCGCCAGTCCACCTGCGCTGTCCCCGCCCTTGGCATTGATCAGCCCCTTCATCAGGCCCGCCACATCCACCTTTTTGCCCGCCGCCGGGGAGGAATCCTTGAGCAAGCTCATCGCGGATTCGAAAAGGCTGGGTGAATCCGTCCTGCCGGAAGCATCCTGGCCGCCCGGCTTGGTGGCTTTGGCGGTCTTCTCCGCCGCGGCTGCCTCCAGCGTTGCACAGCGCGCGGTGAGTTCATCCACGGCGGCGTGTGTCTTTCCGATTTCATCGCGAAGCGCCGCATACTGAAGGTTCGTGCCCCGCATGGAGTCTTTCAGTGCCCGCCCGTCCATGAAGAACAGCACGGCGCACACCGTGGCCACAACGGCCACAACCCATCCCAGATAGGAACTGACAATCTTCATGGCCCAATCCTCCCCCGGGCGACTATTGCGCCCCGTCCGAGTCCGGTTTTTCGCGCAGCGAGCGGATCGCGTCCAACTCGCGCCAATACTCCCCAAGCGCCGACAAGCCTTCGGGCGTCACGCTGTATTCGGTGTGCGGCACGCGGCCGTTGAATGATTTAATCACCGCCACATAGCCCGCCTTCTCCAGCTTGTCTATGTGGGAGGACAGGTTCCCCTTGGTCAGCCCCGCGGTGCTCAGCAGGAAATTGAAGTCGGCCGCCTCCAGACCTGAAAGGAGGGTCAGGATGCGCAGCCGGGCCGGCTCATGGATGAGACGGTCGAGGTCAGCCATTCTCACCGCCTCCAGAGTCTGCGTCCGTGTCGTCCTCCGAGGGGAACTCGGGCAGTTCGGTGCGCGTCAGGCGCTTGAGTTTCCACAGGGCATAGCGGCTGTACACATGCCCCGTCAATATGGCAATGAGTCCGTAGCCGAAGGCGGGCAGCACCATGTCCAGCAGCGGGAACGCGGCCGGAAAGCGGATGGGCACACCGCACAGCAGCGCCACCGCGTGCGCTCCGTAGAGCACGGGCCAGACCCATGCCCAAAAACCAAGGCTCTGGTACATAATCAGCACGCACAGATAGGGCGCCATGTATGCCGCCGAGAAGGGCTGAAAGTTCGCCATGCGCAAGTAGCCAAAACTGACCAGCATGGCCCCCACAATGTGATAGACCACCAGGCCGCCGCCCAAGGCCGTAAGCCATATGGGCAGCCCCAGCCGGTCCGACGGGCTCGACACCGCGGCGTAGCCCTCCTCGCCGTAGAGCCACTGGGTCACCCGCCAGATGAGTTCGCCCCCCCAGCGCGACAGGGAAAACCACGCCAGCGCCACCACCACCAGCCCCATGAAGGCCATGGACAGGGTGAAAAGTCCGGTGTTTCCCGCCCGGTAGGCCGTGTTTGTCAGGCTGGCCGCCAGCCCCACGGACAGCACCATGGGCACAATCACGGCCCACTGCACCAGAAAAGAAATGGTGCGGCTGCGGGCATAGCGGCGCGCCCACCGAACCACGAGTCTCGGATCACCCATCTGAAATTTTTGCGGCGTCTGTTTCTTGTCCATGCAGGGCACTCCCAAAACCGTGTCCCCGTTGCTCCCGCATCAATATATCGTGTTTGACCGGACAAGGCAAGAAAAGGGTCATCTGCGAAGCGTCCCGCCCCCCTGTTGTGGCATGGTCTCCGGACCATGCCACAACAGGAGCCTTCGTCCTTCTTTTGCCCTTTGCCCTTTGCCCTTCTTTCCCCCCCTTCGCCCTTCAGCCTTCGCCCTTCGTCCTTCTTTAGCCTCAAATCCGACGGAGCGCGGAAACTAGGCAAAAACTTGGTTCACTCTCTCGCCACCACCGTATCATAGAGGCCGTAATGAGTCAGCCCCTCGTGACTCTCGATGCCTGTATATCGCAACGATGCGTCCTCATAGCGGCGGAAGGCAAAAACAGCCTGATTCATCTGCTCGGTATTGAACACCTTGAGCTGCACCAGCAGATGAAAATCCTGCACTGTCAGACCGGTGACCGCCAAGAACAGATCCAGTTCAAGTTTCGTAATGACATCCTGCAGGGTGTTCTCGCGGAAGTCGGTCAGGTACATAAACGCAGGAATCCGCGTCGCAAACTTGATCAGCTTATCCTGTACAAGTTTACGCTTGGACTTATACTCCTTTTCCTCGGCGGA
>CAITNO010000111.1 GCA_903893795.1 Candidatus Hydrogenedentota bacterium
CTTGAACTCCTTCGAATGATTCTTGCGTGCCTGACCCATTTCTTGGACTCCTTCGCGGACATTGTCCGCTTGGCGGCAAGCCGGCTCAAGCCGCCAATTCTTTACTTAGCCACTGTCCAAAAAATGGGGGGAACTTCAGTCTTCGGCTGCAGCATCATTTGAGAAAATGAACACATTTGGCTTTTCCACGGGACCCGCAATGGAACGCAGGATCGCCGCGACAGTTTCTGCTCCGCATTCTGACGGCATACGCATTCTCTCCATGGCACAAAGGCACAGAGCAAGTATAGCAGTCGCATGATGGCCGGACAACTGATGATATTCCTGATGATATTCCGGATGATATTCCTGTTACCCGGTTCGTCTTACATATCCTTATGTGAACTATAAACCCTCCTGCACACCGAAAGGTCCATGAACATGAATAGTTTGTCCCTAGCCGACGAACGCCATCATTTGCATTTTGCAGCGCGAGTCTATAGGCCTTATCATTGAACCAAGTTTGGGAGTGTTTTTGCCATGGCAAAGTCAAGTCTGTTGCTCGTCGCTGTTGTCCTCGCCTTGCCCGTGTGGGCCGGGGAGCCCTTTGATTATTATGACAATTCGTGGAGCGTGATCGGGCTGAAGGATTATGCGCGGGGCACCCGGATTACACCGGACAACAGGCTCATGATCGGCACGACTATCGGCACCGATGAAAAGGAGGCCGACAAGGCCTCGGTCCGGATTCGCTTCGGCAGGGAACTGGCACCGCTGGGCAGGGAACAGACGAAAACGCTGATGGACGGCTGGCTGCCCGTGAATCTGTTGACGGCCCAGGACGGTCCCGTGCGCTATGAGTTCACGATGTGGGCGACGCCGCTGCCTTCGGCAAAGGACTGGCGCAAGGCCTTTGACTGGCCCGAGGACGGCGATAATTTCCTGAACTGGATCGCCGTGCGCGCAGTAAACACCGGCAGCGAAGCATGCCCGGGTAAACTTCGCTTTGAGCAGGCGGGACCTTACGAAAAGGACGAACATCCCGTGCCCAGCCTGGCAACGCCCCGTGATTTCTCCTGGACCCTGGAACCGGGAAAGTCGGTGGAGTGCTTTGTTGCGATACCATGGGAACCGGTTAAGGACGCCGACTACATGCACGAGGATGCGAAGCTCTGGCTGGAGCGGACCGTTGAATACTGGCGGGGCGTCATGGCGGGCGCGGCCATCATTCGCGTTCCCGATGAAAAGGCCACACAGGCCCTGTTGGCCGCGCACGTGTGCCAGTTGATCGCCAGCGATCACGGAGAAATTCACGGCGGCGAGGGATTCTACGACGAGTTCTACATTCGCGACGGTGCCTATCAGGTGATGGAACTGGAGGAGGCGGGACTGGGCGATGCCGCGCGAAAGGCCATCGAGCCGTTTACAACGCACCAGCGCGACGACGGGTGTTTTGAAACACAAAAGGGACAGTTTGACGCAAACGGGCAGGCGCAGTGGGCCCTATGGCAGTGTGGAAAGATTACCGGGGATCGGCAATGGCTGGAGCGGGTCTACCCGCAAATGCGCAAAGCCGCCGATTGGGCCATGCAGGCCCGTCGAATCGCACCGGACGATTCGCCCTATGCGGGCCTGCTGCCCGCCGCCCCGGCGGATGGTGAATCACTGTGGGACGGCAAGCACCACATCCTTGGATACGATTTCTGGAACCTACGCGGACTGCTTTGCACGGCAGACGCGGCGGCACTCTTGGGCAGGACCGACGACGCGGAGCTGTTGCTGAAAGAGGCGGTGGCCTATCGCGGAGCCATTGACAGGGCGGAAGAACGCACGGGACTTTCCCATTTCCCGCCAAGCTGGGAAAAAGAGGGCACCCATTGGGGTGACACGGAAACACTTTGGCCGACCCCGATTTTCCCCATCGATGACGCCCGGGTCACGGCGTCGATGAAAGAGGTTCGCGAGAAGCATCTGGGCGGTTTCAGGGAGGGCACGATTCGCTGGACCGACGGCAAACTGCAGGATGCCATCCACCCCTACATGTCCGTCTACACCACGATGGCGTCCCTGGAACGCGGGGAGGATGAGAAGGTCGTTGACGAATTCTACTGGTACCTGCTGCATTCCACGGCCACCCAGGCTTTCCCGGAGGGCATCTTCTTCAAGCGCCGCTTTGCCTGGAGCAACACCATTCCGCACGGGACGGGCGCGTCCAACTATGCGCTGCTGTTGCGCCACATGCTCGTCCACGAGCAGGACAATACGCTCCATTTGCTCGCCGCCGTCCCGGACTGGTGGCTCGATGAGGGCAACGAAATTGTGGTAGAGAAAGCCCCGACGCACTTCGGACCAATCAGCCTTCACGTGAAGGGAACGGCTCAGGGCGTTCAGGTAACTTTGGACCCGCCCCAACGCGAGATGCCAAAGGGCATCGTGCTGCACCTTCCGAAATCACGCCTCTTGGAGAATGCCTGCGACGGTGTGGAGGTCGCCGTGCGCGATGACCAGCGCATCCGGTACGATTTCCCTGCGGTCATTGCACGATACAGAGCGGGACAGCAATGACGTTGGCCCCAAGAATCGTTATCCGCAGTCAATAAAGAGGACCTTTCATGAAAAAATATGTTGCCCAGACGGCCGCGCTGCTGACCTGTTCGGGGGCATGTGCCCTGGTTTACCAAATGTGCTGGCTGCGTGAACTGCGCCTCGTGTTTGGTGCATCCACACTGGCATCGTCTGCCGTGCTGGCCATCTTCATGGGCGGCCTTGGTCTGGGCGGCATCATTCTGGGCCGTCGCGCCGACGGCCATCCCCAGCCGTTGGCGTTCTATGCACGGCTCGAATTGTGCATTGCCTTCTCCGCGGCCTTGAGCCCCTTCCTGATTATGGCTGTGCGCTGGATATACCTCGCCACGGGCGGGTCCATGGTGCTGGGCCTGCCGGCCGCCACCGGTCTCCGCCTTTGCCTGTCGGCGCTGGTGCTTGGGGTTCCCACCTTTCTCATGGGCGGAACCCTCCCGGCGGCGGCACGTTTCGCCGAGGAGGATGACGACTTCAACCGGAAGCACGTGGCCTGGTTGTATGGCATGAACACGCTCGGCGCGGTGCTGGGCGCGGTCTTCGCCACCTTCTACATGATAGAAATCTTCGGCACGCACGGCACGCTCTGGCTGGCCACGCTGCTGAACGCCGCCATCGGCGTGATAGCCACGGGCCTCGCCCGCACCGACGCGCAAGACGCCGCCCCGCGCCGCGAAGCGGCCGCGTCGGCCGATGTGCCCTCGGAGGAGGGCGTCGCGCCCACCCTGTATGTCCTCATTGCCGCTGGCGTGGTGGGTTTTGCCTTTCTGCTGATGGAACTCGTGTGGTACCGGATGCTGGGGCCCATTCTCGGCGGGAGCACCTACAGCTTCGGGCTGATCCTGACCATGGCCCTACTCGGCATCGGCATTGGCTCGGCCGCATACGCCGCGCTTGCCCAGAACCTCCCGGCGCGGCTGAGCGGGTTCGCCATGACCGCCGGACTGGAGGCATTCTTCATCGCCCTCCCCTACGCGCTGGGCGACCGGATAGCCGTGTTCAGCGCGGTCCAGTGGAATCTGGGGGCGTTGGGTTTTTCCGGCCGCATCACCGGCTGGGCGATGGTGACCCTGATCGTCGTGCTGCCCGCGTCCATTGTCGCGGGCTTCCAATTTCCCATGCTGATTGCCCTGCTGGGCCGGGGCCGCAAAAGCGTTGGAAGACAGACCGGCCTTGCCTACGCGTGGAACTGCGGCGGTTCCATTCTGGGTTCCCTGGCGGGCGGATTCTGGCTCTTGCCGCTCCTGTCCGCCGTGGGGGCCTGGCGTTTGGTGATCGTGGCACTGGGCCTGCTGGGCGTGGGCGCCATGCTGCTCTCCGCCCTGCTGGAGCGACGGCGCGGGGGACTGGTCGTCCCCGTTCTCGCACTGTCCGCCGCCTTTCTGCTCGTGCTGCTGCCCATGGGACCCACCGCCGTCTGGCGCCATTCGGGAATCGGTGTGGGACGTCCCTTCGTGGACGTCAAGAATCAGGGCTCGCTGCACCAATCCGAAAACGACATTCGGCGCTATACTGTGTGGGAGGCCGAGGGCGTGGAGAGCAGTGTGGCCCTTTCTGCTGCCGAAGGCCATGCGCTCATGGTGAACGGCAAGAGCGACGGCAACGCCCGGCTCGACGCCTCCACCCAGGTCATGCTGGGACTCGTGAGCGCCATCGTCCATCCCAATCCGAAGAACGCGCTGGTGATCGGCCTGGGCACCGGCAGCAGCGCGGGCTGGCTCGCCAAGGTCGACAGCATGGAGCGCGTGGACGTGGTGGAACTGGAACCGGCCACCCGCGAGGTTGCCCGGCGCTGCGCGCCGGTGAACGAGGACGTGCTGAACAACCCCAAAGTGAACCTCATCATCGGCGACGGCCGCGAAATCGTGCTGGCCGCGCCCAAGAAATATGACCTCATCGCCTCAGAGCCCTCCAATCCCTACCGCGCGGGCATTGCGAGCCTCTACACGCGCGAGTTCTACCAGGCTGCGGCGCAGCGTCTGGCGCCCGGCGGCATATTCACGCAGTGGGTGCAGGGCTACGAGATTGACGACCGCACCATGCTGGCCATTTACGCGACGCTGAACTCGGCATTTCCCTCCGTGGAGACTTGGCACACCAACACCTACGACCTGCTGCTGGTCTGTTCCGACGCTCCCCGGCAGTATTCGGTGGACAGCCTGCGCAAGCGGCTGTCTTTGGAACCCTTCAAGACCGCGCTGCTACGCACCTGGCGCACCGGCACACTGGAGGAGTTTCTCGCCCACTATGTGGCCAACGGCGCTTTCGCAAAAGACATCGCGCCCAAGAGTCCCTACGTCCAGAATACCGATGACCGCTGTTCCATTGAATTCGGTTTTGCCCGAACGCTCGGCAGACAGCTTTCCCCGCTCTACAATTCCCTCGACGATGCCGCGCGGCAGCGAAACCTGGGCCGTCCCGTATTCTCCGACGAGGGCGTGGACTGGGCACTGGTCGAACGGCAGCGGGCCTATGAAAAGATCAGAAGCGGTGAAAAGGACACGGGCACCGCGGACCCCGGCCAGTTGCACCGGACTGCCGCCTTCAGCGCGTCCCTGCAAAGCGACCTGGCGCGGGTGTTGTCCGAGTGGCAGGCCCAGCCGGAAACGCCCCTGTTCCCGGACGAACGCGCCATGGTCCTGGAGGCCATGGCCAACGCGGGCGATGGGGGTGTCATGGCGCTCCTGCCGGGGCTTGCCGCCGACCAGCCGGTGGAGGCGGAAATGATTCGCGGACTGCTGCTCTACCGTCAGGGGAAGCCGCAGGAAGCCGCCGACGCCCTTGCCGCGGTGTTTGTGCAGTTGCGGACCAATCCATGGCCCAACGTGAAAATGGTCACACGCGCCCTGCAACTGTCCCAGGAAATTGCCAAGCGCGAAAACGCCACGGCCAAACGGCTCGCCGGGGCGCTCAGAGAGCCCTTTGCCGTGTACATCGCCAACGAGGAACGGCGAAAGATTGCCTCCACCGTGGCGTCCTGCGCGGGTGCCGAGTTTGCCCTGCCCTTCGTGGAAGATTTCGAGCCCAACGTGCTTTGGACCCCGGAATTCCTTCGCTATCGGGCGGACTGCTACAAGGCGCTCGGACATCCCCTGGCAGCCCTCGCCGCCCGCCAGCTAAACGACTGCCTTCTTGGTCGGTAGGGTGCGTGAAGTGGCGCAAAGCGCCACGGAACGCACCGCCCCATTACGAGTATCTTGGCTACGCCAGCACCCCCGCCTTCGTGGTCCAGGCGCGGTACTGTTCCAAATCAAAGGGGGCCGCGCCTGCCAGATAGTGGTTGACTCCCTTGATCTCGTCACTGCTCCACGTGATGAGATAGAAGCACTGGGCCGAGGCGTCATGGGGGATTTCGACCAGCGGCGTGGTTTGATTGGCCAGGGCCGTCGCTTCGCCGTCGGCCACAGCCAAGCCGCTTTCGATATCCGTGACGGTGTAGTGCAGGGGTAAATCGTTCAGCGTGTCATTGGCGGCCACCACCCACTGCTTCCCCCCGGCAGGCTCCTGAATCATCACCGCCACGTGCTGCTGTGCGCGGGTGATGAAGTGGTAGGCCAGCTTCTTCCTGAAGTAGTAATCCACGACCGCATCGGAAAACTGCGGCCACCCGTCCATCAGATTCCACCAGATAATCCCCGTGCGCCGCCACTTGCCGCCGCGGAACATTTCGATAAAGGTCTTCATGGCCTCGCCCTGGGTCGCCTGGCTGGCAAAGGCAAAGTCTTCCAGCGTGTCCGGAACCGTGCCGAACAGCGCGCGGACCTGGCTGGCCATCAATTCCACACGGCCGTTTTCCGGGCCGAAAACCGGGATGCCGGGAACGGGTGCCGTCGAGTGCAGATTCCATTCGGGATTATTGGTGTAGGGCCAGACATAATCGGGGCTGATGAACTGTCGGATCGATTCCGGGTCTGGACAGCCGTGATAACCGATTTCGCTCGCAAAATGGCACAGCGCCGATTGGTAGTAGTCGGCCTTGTAGTATCCGCGCGGCCCCCAGAGGTGGTTTTCCGGCAGATAGGCCTCCCCGGCCGCATATCCCTTCTCATCCATGTAGGGGGAACTGGGCAGATAGGGCCGGCCCGGGTCTTCCTGCCGGAGCACCTCCGGCAGCACCCGCCGGGTCAGCACGTTTTGATTGGGGTCGCCCTGGCCAAACCACTGGTGGGCCGCGTCGCACTCATTGTCGCCCGCCCACAGCACCAGGCTCGCGTGCTGGCGCAGCCGCCGCACCACCTTGAGGGCCTCGTCCGCAATCCGCCCCTGGAAAGACTCATCCTGCGGGTACACCGCGCAGGCCATCGCGAAATCCTGCCAGACCATCAGCCCGCGCGCGTCGCACAGTTCAAAGAAGCGGTCTGATTCATAGACATTGCCGCCCCAGCAGCGCAGCATGTTGCAGTGGGCCGCAACGGCAAGGTCGAGCACCGCCTCGGTCCGTCCCGCATCCCTCGAATGAAACGCGTCGAGCGGCACCCAGTTGGAACCCTTGGCGAAGACGCGCTCGCCGTTGACATGGAAGCAAAAGGCGCCGCTGCCCGCCGCATCGGTGACGCTTGTGCGCTCCAACCGCACCGTTCGGATGCCCAAATCGAATTCACGGCTGTCCAGGACCAGGTCGTTCTTCACCAGCGACACGCGCACCTTGTACAGGTCGGCGCTGCCGTAGCCATTGGGCCACCAGAGTTTGGGCTCCGCCACGGGGAAGCCCTGCCGTCCGGCGTCGGAAAACAGTTGGATGGTCTCAAGGAACGACGAATCCCCGCAGCTACCCTCGATCTTCAGTTCATACAGGTCGTGAACGGTGCCCTGGGTGCGGACGCGGTACTTCAGCAACAGGTCGGCGCGCTGGCGGTCCGCCTCAAGATGCGCCGTTTCCAGATAGACCGTCTCAATCCGCTCAATCGGCGTGAAACGCAGCGACACCGGACGCCACAGGCCCGCTGAAAGGGCGCGCGGCATGATGTCCCAGCCGTACATGTGGGGCGCCTTGCGCACATGCAGCGCGTCATAACTGGTCACAAAAGCGCCCACATTGGGCGGGTAGTCATACTGCTTCGCCGCCAGGAGCGCCGGATGAATGTGGATCAGCAGCTCGTTGTGCCCTTTGAGCCGCGCGGTCACGTCGAAGACGTGCTCAACCAGCATGTTGTCCGTTTTGCCCAGAATTTCGCCGTTGAGAATGATGGTGGCGCAGCAGTCAATGCCCTCGAAAACCAGCCGGGCGATATGGCCCGGAACGGCCAGCGCCTTGAAACGGCACACGTACCAGACATGGGCCTGCTCCAGTTCCCGGAGCAGCGCAATGTTTCTCCCCTGAAAAACGTCTGGCAGCATGTCGTTTCGCTGCAAATCCAATTCCAGATTTCCCGGCACCTGCGCGGCCTGAAAGCTGACACCCGCGCGCAATGCCTCGTCGAGGCACATGAATTCACTGCGCGGCGCGCTGAGGGCATAGGCGAATGCCCAATCCTGGTCCAGTTCAAGAACTGCAGGCGGCATTGTGTTCTTCTCAGGTGTTTGATGCACGGCAAGACTCCCATGTCCCATGGTCGGGACAGTCTAAGATATCTCAATAATACTAGAAAGAGGGGGGCGTCCGCATTTCCATTGCGCCTGCAGGCTCACTCGGGCCAAAGGGGCCGTAATGCTTTCTTCGCAAGAATTGACACCCACGCCGTCCCCCATTATGATGGTTCCGGTCTTATGGGTCTCCAACGAAAGGACAACGCACCATGGCAAACACCCTTCAACGCCGCGAATTCCTCATGACTGCCGCCGCCGGGGCCGGACTGCTCGTGTTGCCGAGCCGCACCGTCTTTGGCGCCGACGCCGCCAACAGCAAGCTCAACATCGCCCTGATCGGCGCATGGGGCCGGGCCATGGCCCACTACGACGGGCTCATCCATGAGAACGTCGTCGCCATCTGCGACGTGGACGAGAAGCATCTGGACGTTGCGGCGGAGAAGTTCCCCAAGGCGAAACGCTACGTTGACTGGCGCAAATGTCTCGACCACAAGGGTCTCGACGCCGTGGTCATCTGCACCTGCGACCACACCCACGCGTTCATCACCAACTGGGCCATGAACCGCGGACTTCATGTCTATTGCGAAAAGCCGCTGGCCAATTCGGTCGAGGAGGCGCGGGTGGTCCGCGCCACCTATCTCAAGCACAAGGACAAACTGGCCACGCAGGTGGGCACCCAGCGGCACCAGTATGAGAATTTCAACCGCGTGCGGGAACTCATCCTCGACGGGGCCGTCGGCGACCTGAAATCGGTCTGCGCCTGGGGCAACCGCCAGCTTCCCCGGCCCGGCTATCTGCCCGCAGAAGGCGCGCCGCCCAAGACGCTGCACTATGACCTGTGGCTCGGACCGTCGCCCGAGCACCCCTATAATCCGGGATACTTCTCCGGACAGGCCGGGGCCAACTGCCTTTCCTGGAACATGTATTGGGACTTCGGCAGCGGGCAGGTTGGCGACATGGGCAGCCACACGATGGACCTCGCCTGGAACGCGCTCGATGCCGGACTGCCTACGGCGGCCGAGGGCACGGGCGATCCCGTCAACCCCGAAGTGACCCCCGTGAAACTTCAGATGACCTTCCAGATTCCCGCCAACGACTGGCGTCCCGCCCTCCCGCTCACCTGGTTCCAGGGCGGCGCCATGCCGAAAAACCCCAACGACGAGATGGACCTGAACAAGATTGACCACGGCGCCATGTTCACCGGGACCAAGGGTGTGCTCGTGTCCGGCTTTGAAAACAGGATTCTGCTTCCCAACAATGAAGACGGCGACCTGAGCTACTACAAGCACCGCGACAAAGAGCACGTGCTGCCGCGCATCCACAATTTCCAGCGGGAATGGATCGACGCCTGCAAGGGCGGCCTCAAGACCTCTTGCGATTTCGATTACGCGGGCAAAATGATCGAGATGATGATGCTCGGCCTGGTCGCGTACCGCGCGGGCAAGGCCGTGGAATACGACGGTGCCAACGGCCGGGTCACCAATTCGCCCGAGGCCGAAGCGTTGCTGTGCCGCAAATACCGCAAGGGCTGGACGCTCAACGGATAACAGGCGGACCATCCGCGAACGGAGAAGACCATGGCAGGGATCAACTTGAGGCCGGGATTGGTGTGTGCGGCGATAACCCTTGGGGGGCTTGGCTGTGCCTGTTTTGCGCAGGCTGACAAGGTAGCGGGAGACCCCGCATTGACGCTGTGGTACGACGCCCCCGCGGCGGAATGGAACCAGGCGCTGGCGCTGGGCAACGGTCGTCAGGGTGCCATGGTCTTCGGTGTGCCCGCCGAGGAGCACCTCCAACTCAACGAGGACACGCTCTGGACCGGCGGACCCCATGAATACACCAACCCGGACGCGGCCAAGTATCTGCCCGAGATGCGACGCCTGATTCTGGAAGGCAAGGAAAACGAGGCGGAGAAGCTGGGCGGCGAGCACCTGATGAGCATTCCGGAGCGCCTGCAATCCTACCAGCCGTTGGGCGACCTGCGGCTGGCCTTTCCAGGCCATGACAAGGTGGAAGGCTACCGGCGTGAGTTGGACCTGTCGCAGGCGGTGGCCAAGGTGGTCTATCGTGTCAACGGTATCGGGTACACGCGCGAGATGTTCGCCTCCTATCCCGACAATGTGATTGTCGTGCGCCTCACCGCAGACCATCCCGGCAGTCTTTCTTTCGACGTGCTGCTGAACAGCCCCCAGGAAAATACACAGACCCATCCCGACGGCGACACGGGCCTGTTCATGACGGGAAAACTTGGGCCGCGGGTCGGTGACAAGAAGGGCAATGCCGCCTGGGAAGGAGAAGGATTGCGCTTCGCTACGTCGTTGCGCGCCCTGGCCGATGGCGGCGCGGTGTCGCCCAAAGAAGACCGCCTCGAAGTTCGCAATGCCAATGCGGTGACACTGCTGCTCACCAGTGCGACCAGTTATGTGAACTACAACGACATCTCCGCTGATCCCGTCGAGAAGGCGCACAGGACGATGGGCGCCGCCGCGGCCAAGTCCTTTGACACGCTGCTCAAAGACCATCTGGCCGACTACACGGCCCTGTTCAACCGCGTGGCGCTGGATGTGGGCAAGACGGACCGGTTGGACATGCCGACGAACCAGCGGCTCAAGCAATACGGCGACGGGAAAGACCCGCAACTTGCGTCGCTCTATTTCCAGTTCGGGCGCTACCTGCTGATTTCCTGCTCCCGGCCCGGCGGCCAACCGGCCAATTTGCAGGGTATCTGGAACGACAACTTGGACCCCTCCTGGGGCAGCAAGTACACCACCAACATCAACACCGAAATGAATTACTGGCCCGTGGAGACGACGAACCTCTCCGAATGCCATGAACCGCTCTTCTCCCTGCTGGAAGACCTGCATGTGACGGGAGCACACACGGCGCAGGTGAATTACAACTGCCGCGGCTGGGTGCTGCACCACAACACCGACCTCTGGCGCGCGGCCGCGCCGGTGGACGGGGCCTGGGGCATCTGGCCCATGGGCGCGGCGTGGCTCTCGCAGGACCTGTGGGAACACTACGCCTTCACGGGCGACCTGGAGTTTCTGCGCCAGCGCGGCTATCCAATCATGAAAGATGCGGCGCAGTTCATCCTCGACTTCCTCGTGCCCGCGCCCAAGGGGTCGCCCTTTGAGGGCAAGCTGATCACCGTGCCGTCCCACTCGCCCGAGAACAAGTACCGCAAGCCGAACCGTGAGACGGCGTGCCAGACCTACTCGTCCACCATGGACACGCTCATCATCACTGACCTTTTCACCAACTGCATAGAGGCGTCCGTAAAACTCGGCATAGACGAGGAGTTCCGCAAGACACTGGGCGAAACCCTGTCCAAGCTGGTGCCTTTGCAGGTGTCCAAGGACGGCCGTTTGCAGGAATGGGTGGAGGACTACAAGGAACCCGAGCCGGGGCACCGCCACATGTCGCACATGCTCGGTGTCTATCCGGGGCGCTCCATCACGCCGGAGCAGACGCCCGAACTCACCCAGGCCGCGCGCAAGTCACTCGACTTCCGCCTCGAACACGGCGGAGGCGGCACCGGCTGGAGCCGGGCGTGGCTCGTCGGACTCTTTGCGCGGCTGGAAGACGGCGATGCCGCTGTCAAGAATCTGGGCGTGCTCTTCGAAAAATGCACCCTGCCCAACCTCTTCGACAACCATCCACCCTTCCAGATCGACGGAAACTTTGGCGCCACGGCAGGCGTGGCCGAAATGCTGCTCCAAAGCCACAACGGCGAGATTCACCTGCTGCCCGCCCTGCCCAAGGCCTGGCCCAGCGGCAGTGTCCGCGGCCTTTGCGCCCGCGGCGGCTTTGAGGTGGATATCCAATGGAAGGACGGAAAACTGGCCTACGCCGTTATTCACGCCAAAAACGGCGGTTCCTGTACCGTGCGCTACGCAGACAAGATGGCGTCTATAAAGCTCGAAGCCAAAGGTGCCAGCACACTGAACAGCACCCTGCAAGCGAAATAGGCGGAAATATACAGGGCGTAAAAAAAAAGTAGGGTGCGTGGAGTTTTGCAAAGCAAAACGCAACGCACCCTCTTCTGTCTTTAACTTTCGTCCTTCGTCCTTCATCCTTCCTGCGGCCAACTGGCCGCAGGCCCTACTTCTTCGCCGGCATCGCATCCGGCTTGGGGCTGAGTTTGATGAATTCGAGCGCTTGCTGGCAGAAGATGTCGCCGGTCTTCTCGCCCAGGCAGGTCTCGCTGATGTAGTCATAACGCTCGAAGCTTTGGAAGTCCACTGCCGTCATCATGTAACCCAGCGCATCGTTGGTCAGGCCAAAGAGGAAGCAGTGCCCCGTGGGCATGTGCCGTTTCACGTAAAAGCCGATGTTCGGCAGTGCCTCGCCGGGGATGGTCACTATCTGCGCCGACCCGAGATTGACAAGATTGAGCCGGCTCGTGTAACCCTTGTCGGGGTCCATTGTGGCGCCCAGCGGCGACATCATGAAAACGGCCCGCATGATGGGCGAGTCAATCGGGAACGTGATCGGCAGGGCAGCCACGTAGAGCGTTGGGTTCTCCTGCGCGGGCGAATCGCCCAAAATGCGCAGTGCCTCGTCGGCCAGCAGGTTGCCGATGCGCACGCACTCTTCATAGGTTTCCATGTCATGGCTGCCGCCGTTCGGGTCGCGGTTGTCCGCCGTGACCATGCCGCCCTGGGCGCTGTTCATGAACACGGCCACGCCGCCTGCCTTCTCCTCGATCCGCTTGTAGAGCGGTCCGCAGAGGTCGGGGCCCAGCAGGCCCTTGCTGTTGCCGATGATCTCGGGGTGAATCGCGTAATTGACCAGCGTCGCGATGGCTTTGCCCTTGTGGTCGCCGCTCGTGGCAACGGCCTGAATCACGCCGCAGCGTGGGTCATAAAGCTGCGGGGCGTAGTAGTTGTAGGCAATCTTGCCTTCGGCCTTGCCCACGGCGATGCGCACCACGGCCGGTTCCAGTTTGCCCACCGCCTCGTTCACCGCCTCGGCGATTTGGTCGCAGACCCAGTCCAGATACTTCTGGTCCGCGCCCACGGCGCCCGTCTCATCGGGAAAACCATAGGCGTCGGGCGCGCTGTGCGTGTGCGTGCAGCCGATGATCACGTTCTCCGGCTTGATACCGGTGATCTTCGCACGGCTCTTGTCGCCCAGCAGCATGGGCCAGCCCAGATTGTCCACACTGACAATCGCCGTGCGGACGCCGCCCTTTTCAAGCACCAGCACGCGGGTTGTCAGGTCGTCCGTCTTGGAGGTCACCGGATGGGGCTTGCCCATGCCGCCCGAAACGGGCAGCAGCGGGTCGGGCGTGATGATCCGTACCGCCGCACCGGCCTTAAACACCTCATCGGCGGCCGTGGCCGGCAAGGAGGACAGCAGAAAAGCCGTGAGCATCACGGCGGACAGGATTACAGACTTGTATGCGCTCATGGTGTGAACTCCGTGAAGGTTGCAGTGTTTATCTCGCTATTGACCCGGCAACCGCCCTGGCGGTTTCCGGCGACCCCCACCATTATAGGAGACCTGCGTCCTTTGTGCGAATGCGCCCATCTCCGTTGTACCGTCGGGGGAACGTTCTTCCCGTTCTTTACGGGAAACCCGACCGGATTCCTGTTACAATCCTTCCATGCCGCGCAGATGCGGCCTGTAGCCAATTGGAACCCCAGTATGACTGAAAAAAACAATACACATACGCCCCCCCCTGTCGGCCGGGTCGCTCTCGTGGGTGCCGGACCGGGCGACCCCGAACTGATCACCCTGCGCGGCATGCGCCTGTTGTCCACGGCCGATGCCGTGGTCCACGATTTCATGGTCCATCCTGACCTGCTCGCACAGGCCCGCCCGGACGCCCAAATTCACTGCGTCGGCAAGCAGGCCGGCCACCACACGCTGGAACAGGATTCCATCAACGCACTGCTCATTTCCCTTGCGCGCGAAGGCAAGACCGTCTGCCGCCTGAAAGGCGGCGACCCCTTTGTGTTCGGGCGGGGTGGGGAGGAGGCGTTGGACCTTGCTGCGGCGGGCATTCCCCTTGAAGTCGTGCCCGGTGTCAGCTCGGCCGTGGCCGTGCCTGCCAGTGCGGGCATACCGGTGACCCACCGTGGTCTTTCCCGCGCATTCCACGTCATCACCGGCCACAAGCCGCCTGCGGGCGAGGCCCCTCCGGCGTTGCCCGGACCCGACGACGGGACCCTGGTTTTTCTCATGGGCCTGAAACGGCTGGAGTTCATCGCGGAACAACTGCTCGATCGCGGATGGCCCGGCACCACGCCGGCCGCCGTCATCTCCCAGGGCACGCTGCCCGAACAGCAGACTGTCGTGGGCACCATTTCGGATGTTGCCGCCAAGGTTGCCGTACTGGGTCTGCCGTCGCCCGCTATTCTCGTGGTGGGCGAAGTGGTTTCACTTCAGGTGCACTTGGACCCGCGCGGCGCATCGCCCTGCGTCGGCTCCAATCGATGTCGTTCGCAGAAGGAAGACTAGGCATGGGCTACCTCCCGCTCTTTCTCAACGTGCAAGACGCCCTTTGTCTGGTCGTCGGCGGCGGGCAAACGGCCCACCGCAAGGCCGCCATGCTATTGGAGGCCGGTGCACGGGTTGTCGCCGTCAGCCTTCAATTCAACGAAGCCTTTGCCGAAATGCAGCGGCAGTTCAGCGGGGCGCTTGAGTTGCGCGTCGGGCCCTACCAGTCCGGTGAACTCTCCCACTACCGGCTCGTGTTTGCCGCCACCGACAATTCCGCCCTGAACCAGACCGTGGCCGAGGACGCGCGGCGCGCCAATCTCTGGGTGAATGTGGTGGACGAACCGGCCCTGTGTTCCGCCCTCTGCGGTGCCGTGCTGCAGCGCGGCACCTTGCAGGCGGCCTTCAGCACGGGAGGCGCCTGTCCGACGCTCAGTGTGGCCATGCGCGATGAACTGGCCGCCCAGAATCCCGAATGGGTGGGCACCTTTGCAACAGTTCTCGGCAGCCTCCGCGCCTGGTTATTGGAACGCTGCCCCCAAATGGCCCAGCGCAAGCGGATTCTCTATCAACTCTCCTCCCCAGCAATCCGCAACCGCCATCAAGGGTTGGAAGCCGAAGTGCTACTCCCATTACTGCAGGCAGAGGCAGAAAAACTCTTGCAAGAATGCAGCAAGCCCACCCCCAACACCTGACAGCCGCTCCCTGTCTTCAATTCGTAATTCTTAATTGCCTAAATTCCGCTGCCGCTGATGTGGATGCCGCACTCCTTGGAGTCTTGGTCCAAGTGATTGAACCAGCGCCAACGTCCGGCCCGGGTCGCCTCCTGGGGCCGTGTGGGCGTGGTGCAAATCACGCACCCGATGCTCGTGTAGCCCTGCGCATACAGCGGATGCAGCGGCACGTTGTTCGCGGCCATATAGGTCCGAACCTCCTCGGCGGACCAGGCCGCCAGCGGTGCCAGTTTCAGAATGTGCCGTCCGCTCCGTTCCACCCACTGCGCGCGTTTGGTCGTTGCGCGAAAGGCTGACTGGTCCCGGCGCAGTCCGGTGAACCACACATCCAGCGAGGCCAGGGCCCGCTCGTTCGGCTCCACCTTGCGCACACTGCAGCAGTGTTCCTGTTTGGGCTTGCTGTCGAAAAAGAGGAATTCCCCGTGTTGAGTCACCATGCGCGCCAGCCGTTCCGGGTTCGGCTGGAAACGTTCCACCGTGATGCCATACCGGGCTTCCACGTGCTTGATGTGACGGTATGATTCCTCGGCCAGACGCAGCGTGTCAATGGTCAGCACCCGCATGCCCGGCGCGGCCTGCCGCATGAGGTCAATCATTGCGCAGCCCGTGTCCTGAAAACTGGTGATAATCCCGGCCCGGTCTCCATAGACCCGCAGGGCCCAGGAAAACTGCTCCTCCGGCGACATCTCCTCCAGCACTTCCAGCGGAGTCCCGTCGAGGGTGCCGGGAATGGCGGCCTCTTTCAATAGTGTGCCCATGATGTTTCTGCCTTTATATTCCGGACCAACCGGCAGGGCGCACGGCCCTATTGTTTATACAAAAATACATCCTAATCTTGATAAACATTATACGCTTATCGCGTATTCCACACAAATCCGCTCCGCTCTGTGCAGGTATGGGACGGTGCCCCTGGCGGGTATTGGAAAGGAGGTGAATAAATCAAAGTGCGGGGGAGGGGGAGGCGATTAACCCCAAGACGGTCTTCAGTTGTCCCAAGCCTTTGTTCGCCCAGACGGGCACCCTGAAGCTTCTGCTACACTACATTCCCGTCATTGCGTCAGATGACGTAATCCTCGACATAGACCCGCGCATCTTTCAGGCTCACAAACACCCGGTCCCCCTTGGCCACGTTCATCGCCCGAAAGCGGTCATGGGGCATCTCAACACGGATCGGCTGGCTGTTTTCGTCGAGCAGTTCGAACTTGGCCGTTGGGCCCGCCGCCTGGATGCGCGTGACCGTTGCCGTGACCGCCGGTCGCCCGTCTTCGGTGGTGTTGATGTCGAGGTCATAAGGGCGCACGAACATGCGCGCTTCCTGACCGTCCTTGGCCGGGTCGGTATTCTGAAGCGCCCAGGGGCCAAACACGGCGTGGTCTGCCTCAATACGGCCCCGGAACAGGTTCACGTGGCCCAGGAACTGCATCACGAACTCGGTCGCGGGATGGTGGAACACCTCCTCCGGCGTGCCGTTCTGCTCGATGCGGCCCTCGTTCATCACCACCACGCGGTCGGCCACCTCCAGCGCCTCTTCCTGGTCATGGGTCACGAATACGCTGGTTACGTGGATTTCGTCGTGCAGTCGCCGCAGCCACTGGCGCAGGTCCTGGCGCACCCGCGCGTCGAGCGCGCCAAAAGGTTCATCCAGCAGCAGCACCCGCGGTTCAATCGCGAGCGCCCGCGCCAGCGCCACGCGCTGACGCTGCCCGCCCGACAGTTGCGACGGAAAGCGGTTGCCCACATTGTCGAGCTGGATCAGTTGCAACAGTTCACGCACCTTGGCGTCGATGGCTGCCTTGGACGGGCGGCTGCCCCTGGGCCGCACCCGCAGTCCGAAGGCGATGTTTTCAAACACCGACATGTGGCGGAACAGGGCGTAATGCTGGAAGACGAAGCCCACCTGCCGCTGTCCCACGCCGCGGCCGGCCACGTCCTCGTCGTTAAACAGTATGCGTCCGTCCGGCCCGGGGTCCGGCTCTTCCAGTCCGGCGATGATGCGCAGCAGCGTGGTTTTGCCCGACCCCGAAGGACCAAGCAGGGCTACCAGTTCCCCGTCGGGCACCACGAGACTGACATCCGTCAGCGCCGCAAATCCGCTGAAGGTCTTGCTTATGTTCCGCACTTCTATGCTCACAGGGTCATTCCTCCACCGGGGGGCGTCGGCGTCTCTGCCGACTCGTCCTGGCCCATATTCGCGCGCACCCGCCACTCCACGAGCGTCTTCGCCGCCAACGTCACCAGTGCCAGCAGCGCCAGCAGCGAGGCGACGGCAAAGGCTGCCTGGAAATTATACTCGTTGTACAGGATTTCCACATGCAGCGGCATGGTGTTCGTTCGGCCGCGAATGTGGCCCGACACCACCGACACCGCGCCGAACTCGCCCATGGCGCGGGCATTGCACAGAATCACACCGTACAGCAGCGCCCATTTGATGTTGGGCAGGGTCACATGCCAGAAGGTTTTCCATCCGCCCGCGCCCAGCACCAGCGCCGCCTGCTCCTCCTCGCTGCCCTGCTCCTGCATCAGCGGAATCAGTTCGCGCGCAACAAAGGGAAAGGTCACGAACATGGTGGCCAGCACCACGCCGGGCACGGCAAAAATAATGTGAAGATTGTTTGCCGTGAGCCACGGTCCAAACCATCCGCCCGCACCAAAAAGCAGTACAAACACCAGGCCCGAAACCACCGGTGAGACCGCGAAGGGCAGGTCGATGAGCGTGATCAGTGTGCCCTTGCCGCGAAACTCGAACTTGGCCAGCGCCCATGCCGCGGCCAGGCCAAACACCAGATTGCAGGGCACCGCAATTCCCGCGGTCAGCAGTGTCAGGCGCACCGCCGTCATCGCGTCCGCATTGATGAGGCTCGCGAAATAGAGGCGAACGCCCCCGCGCAATGCCTCGTAGAACACCGACACCAGCGGCAGCAGCAAAAAGAGTCCCAGGAATAGCAACGTAATGGCAATGAGCAGAACCCGCACCCAGGCCGGATCCCGCACCGCCTGCGGGGCCTTGGTGGGGGAGACTCTCAGTCGAACCGTGCCGGCCATGCTCAACCTCTCCCGTGAATGCGCCGCACGTGGCGCCACTGGAGCGTGTTGATGCCCAGCAGAATGGTGAACGAAGCCAGCAGCATGACCACGGCAATCGCCGTGGCCCCGGCGTAGTCGTACTGCTCCAGTTTGGAGATGATCAGCAGCGGCGTGATCTCGGTGCGCATGGGCATGTTGCCCGAAATAAACACCACCGACCCGTATTCGCCCAGTGCCCGCGCAAAGGCCAGCGCAAAGCCCGTGAGCAGCGCCGGCAGCAGGCCGGGGCAAATGACCCGCAGAAACACCTGCACCCGCCCCGCGCCCAGGCTCGCCGCCGCCTCCTCGTACTCGGGGTCCAAGTCCGCAATGGCGGGTTGAAGGGTCCGCACCACGAAGGGTAGTCCGATAAAGGTGAGCGCAACACCCACGCCCAGTGGCGTAAACGCCACGTGGATGCCGAGCGGTTCCAGCCACTGTCCCACCCATCCGTTGCGCGAATAAATCGCCGTGAGCGCGATGCCCGAAACCGCCGTTGGCAGGGCAAAGGGCAGGTCAACCATCGCGTCGATCAGGCCCTTGCCAGGGAAGCTATAGCGCACCAGCGTCCACGCCACGACAAAGCCGAAAACGGCATTAATCGTTGCGCCTGCCAGCGCCGCGCCAAAGGTCAGTTTGTACGAGGCGACCACGCGCGGGTCGGTGACGGTGGTCCAGAACGCACCCCAGCCCATCGTGGCTGTTTTGAGAAACAGCGCCGAAAGGGGGATGAGCACCAGCAGGCTAAGGTAGAACACGGTGAAACCCAGGGTCATGCCAAACCCCGGAATCACGCTGTGCTGTTTGAAAGAGGACCCCATTGCAGCGGGGCTCACTTTCCCGGTTTGTAGATTTGGTCGAAGACCCCGCCATCCGAGAAATGCGTCTTTTGCGCGTCGGTCCAGCCGCCGAAGGCGTCGTCAATGGTGAACAGGCTGACCTTGGGGAAGCGGGCCGCATCCTGCGGGTCTGCCTTGTCCGGTTCGACGGGGCGGTAGTAATGCCGCGCCGCGATGCGTTGTCCTTCCGGGGAATAGAGGTTTTCGAGATAGGCCTGAGCCACGGCGCGGGTGCCGCGCCGGTCCACGACGCCGTCCACCAGCGCCACCGGGGGTTCGGCCAGAATCGTGGCCGAGGGCACCACCAGTTCAATCGCGTCCCCACCGGCCTCATTCAGGCAGAGGAAGGCCTCGTTCTCCCACGCCAGCAGCACATCGCCGATACCCCGCTGGGTGAAGGTGGTGGTGGATGCCCGCGCGCCCGAATCGAGCACCGGCACATTGTGATACAGGGTCGACACAAACGCCCGGGCTTTGTCCTGTGCCTGTTTGACCGCCTCCGCCTGGGAAGGGTCTTTAAGCTTGGCCAGGTCGTCCAGTTCCTTCTGCAGCACCCAGCCCCAGGCCGCAAGATAGTTCCACCGCGCGCCGCCGGAGGTCTTCGGGTTGGGCGTGATGACCTCGATGCCCGGCTGAACCAGATCGGCCCAGTCATGGATGTTCTTGGGGTTGCCCTTCCGCACCAGGAACACGATGGTTGAGGTGTAGGGGGCGCTGTTGTGCCGCAGTCGTGTCCGCCAGTCTGGCGCGACCAATTTGCTCTTTTCGGCGATGGCGTCAATATCATAGGCCAGGGCCAGCGTCACCACGTCCGCCTCGAGCCCGTCGATGACCGCCCGCGCCTGCTTGCCCGAACCGCCATGCGACTGCCGTATGGTGACCTCCTGGCCGGTCTTTTCTTTCCATTGCTTTGCAAAGGCCGTGTTGAACTCCTGGTAGAGTTCCCGGGTGGGGTCGTAGGAAACGTTCAGCAGTTCAATCGGCGCGGCGCCACCGGTCCCGCCGGACCCGGAGGGACCGCCGCAACCGGCAAGAAACGCGCCCGCAATCAAGGTGAAAGCAACGACAGACAAGCAATAAACTGGTTTCATATTCCCGCTCCTCCGGTAAATTCTTGGGTGTACATTTCGGTGTTGGGTCGGGCCCTCCCCAGGGCCAGTTCGGCCAGGGTTGTCCGGTCCAGCAGTTCGGCGGTGTGGTTGCGCACATCGAGCAACACCCGCCGGAAGGTGCACGCCGCCTCCTGGCTGCACGACTCATGGTTTCCGATGGAAACACAGCCTATGGGAGCGAGCACCCCGTCAAAATGGCGGACCACCTGGCCCATGGTCAGCGCTTCGGGGTCTATGGCCAGTTGGTAACCGCCATCGCGTCCCGCAGTGCTGGTTACCCAGCCCTGCGCCTTCAGGTCCATCATGATCTGCTGCATAAACCTTTGCGGCACATCATTCAGCACCGCCAGTGCCCGCATGGAAATGGGCTGGGACTTGGACCAGCGGGCCAAGCCTATCAGTGCGCGCAGCGCGTAATCGGATTTTTTCGAGAGTCGCATTAATTAATCCATACCTGGTGGGTATTATATTGTTTGCCAAGGAGAATGTCAACAGAATGGCCGGAGGGAACTGCTGGAATACGCTGATTACTGGTAATAGGCTCCGTTGTGAAGGAGGTACCCTCCGTTGTAGCGCCCGGAGGGGTCATGATGGGTCCAGTGGACCACGCCACCCTTCTCATTCCACTCGTACATGCCCGAAAAGCTGATTTGGTCGCCTTCGCGCAGACCGCCTATTCTGGGGGCAACATCAATGTTGTGGGCGATGAGAACGGTATGTCCGGTGCCAAGGGTGATGATAAAGCGCTGATGCCGGGAGCCGTCATTGTCGTCGGACAGTATGCGCGACACCACTCCCGATTCCATTACGGGGAGGTTGCTGGCGCGATTTCGGTAGGCGTTCTCAATGACACCGGAGGAGTTCTGCGGAACGGCATACGCGGGCGGGGGGACAGGCGGGGCGTTGTGCCGCACTTTCTGCTGCCGTGTTGTGTTCTCGGAGGGCGGTGGGGTCGGAACCGCCGGTGGTATCCTTTTTGTCTCCGGTGCGGCAACTGCCGGGGCGGACTGCGCCACTGCCGACCCACTTGCTGGAGGCGCGGGAGTGCCGGGAGCAGGGGAGACTTGCGCCGATTGCCGCATAGAGTACTGGGGGGAAGGGATCTCGACAGTTGCCTTTAAGAGGTGGGACAAGATGGGCGCACAGACGAACAACAGCACAAGCGCCGCTGCGGCAATTATTAGGTTCCATGTGGACTTGTTCATTGCAGCTTTGTCTCCAAAGTGCGTTATGATTGCCCGGAAGGGGGGCAAAATGCAAGGCTATGGCAACAGTGGAGCCGACTGGAAAGGGTTACGGGTATGGGAGATAGGACGATGCTTTGTCATGTGGTGGGAATATCGGGGGGGACCTGCTCAGGCAAGACGACCCTGGCGCGGATGCTGGCACAGCACTTTGGCCGCGACTGTGTCACCGTCTCCCAGGACTGGTATTACCGTGACCTTGCTGCGCTGTCGCCGACGGAGCGGGCCGCGGTGAATTTTGACGCGCCGGAGGCCATAGAGGCGGTGTTGCTGGGCGAGCAGGTCGCCGCACTGGCTGCGGGGCGCTTCATTGAAGCCCCGCAGTACGACTTCGCAGTGCATGCGCGGCGCGCCGAAACACTGCATCTGGAACCGGCCCCCATCATCTTCGTGGAAGGGCTCCACGTCATCGGCATGCCCGAATTGGACCGGGTCCCCATGCTGCGCATCTTTGTGGATGCCCCTGATTCCGTGCGGCTGGCGCGGCGGCTGGCCCGTGACACACGGGAGCGGGGCCGCACTGCCGCGCAGGTGATCGCCCAGTTTGAGGCGACGGTGCGCCCCATGCACGCGCTTCACATCGTGCCGCTGGCGGCGCGCGCCGATGTGACGGTTGCGGGTGAAGCACCGCTGGAGGCCGCCGTCGCGTCGCTGGCGGAACGGATTAAGGAAATTCACGGCTAAGCAGGTCCGGGACGGCCATCGACTGCGGGGAACGGGCACCGCCTCTATAAAGTGCCCGGATGATAAGGGCCAACATAGAAAAGGGGCTGCCGGAAGTTCCGGCAGCCCCGCGTTTACTGGGAGGTTAATGCCTAGCGGCGGCGCTTGCGGAGCAGGGATGCGCCGCCCGCGGCCATCGCGCCCGCGATGGCAATCAGGCCGCCAAGGCCGGCCACCGGCACGCCCAGACCGACCGAAAGTACGGTGCTCTGGACCAAGCCGTCCGTGAGCGCGTCAAGGGCCGTCACGGTGTACTCGCCCGAATCGGTCAACTGAAGCTGGTCGAGCGTCAGTTCGGAACCGTTGGCGTAACTGTCGGTGGGATTGATGGGATTGCCATCCTTGTCCTGCCAGGTGTAGGTCACAGGCTGGAAGCCGCCTGTCGTCGTGATGCGGAAGGTGTAGCTTTGGCCCACAATCGCCGAATCGGTGGCCGGCAGTGAAATCACCGGCGCCAGATGCTCGGCGAGCGTGAGCGTGGCCTTTCCGGACGAGTAGGCATCGCGGTCGTCGGTGACCACGCAGTAGTAGTCGCCCGCATCACTGGTAGAAACGTTGCCCAGGGCAAGTTTGTCCGTGTCGCCGCCAATCGGCGTGGCAGTTCCCGACACTTCGTGATACCACTGGTGTGTGATGGAACCGTGACCGCCGGTGACAATCACCTGCAGGACCACATCCTCGCCGTAGTAGGACTTCAGCGAGTCGGGACCGACGATGGAGATCAGCGCCCCGGCGTAGAACTGCTTGTCGGCATGCGCGCTGCCTGCGGAGTTGGTCGCGGTGCAGCGGTACAGGCCTTCATTCTCCGGAATCACGCCGTTGAAGGTCAGCGTCTCCGCGTCGGCGCCTGTCACGTTCGCCTCGGCGATGTCGGCGCCGTTCTTTGTCCACTTGAAGGTGATGGGCTCCGTTCCGGAAGTCACCTGCACTGTCAGCGTGGCAAGCGAACCCAGCGGGCTGATGCCGTTGCTCGGATTGGCGGTGATTCCGTTGAGCACGGGCGGGTCGTTCACGGTCAGCGTCGCGGTGTTGGACATGACCGCGCCTTCCACACCGGTGATTTGGCACTTGTATTGCGCCTGATCAGTCTTGGCCGCGCTTGCGATGGTGTACGTGATGTCGTTTGTTCCCGCCCCAGCGGTCAGGGTGCCGACCCCGCCAGGCAGGGTGATTGCGACGTTGTTCCTGTACCACTGGTAGTCAATCGGCTTCGTGCTGGCGCTTCCCACGGTGAGTGTGAAGGTCGCCGGTTGGCCCGGGTCCACCGTCAAGCTGGCGGGATGCGTCAGGATTGACGGGTCGTGGGCGCGCAGATTCGCCGTGGCTATGAGCGTGCCATCGGCACCGGTGACATGACACTCGTAATCACCCGTCTGCGGTTCTGTCACGTTGAGGATGTTCAGCGTCGTGTTCGTGCTGAGCACCGTGGTCAGATCGCTCGACTTGTACCACGCAAAGCCCAGCGGGGCGCTGCCTTTGGCTGCGATGGTGAAGCTGGCGTTGCCACCCAGCGCCACCACCTGGTCGGCAGGATCCTGCGTGATGACCGGATCGTACACCGTCAACTGCGCCGGATTCGACTTGAGCGCCTGCGCGCCGCTCTGGTAGTCGTTGGTGACCACGCAGCTGTAGCCCGCGTCGGGATACATCGTGGTTTCGTCGGCATTGGTCAGGTGGGTGATCTGGAGCCAGCTCACCGGCGCAGTTCCGCCGATGGTGACATGCGCGTTGGTGGTCAGGGCCGCGCCGTTCTGATCCAGCCAGGTGAAGGTCAGTCCGGAAAGCGAACCGGACACCTGGCAGGTGAACTTCACGGTGCCGTCATAGTTCACGGCCTTGTTGGCAGGCACCTGCAGGAAGGCAAGCGCCTCGTACACGTTGATCACGGCCCAGTTCGACGTCACCCACGGGTCCGCCGGATTGAGCGCGTAGGAGGCCGAGTTCTTAATCTTCACGCGGTAGCGCCCGGTGTCGCTCAAGTGTGCGCCGCCGCCGCCCAGGGGCAGATTGAGTGCATCGGAAAGCGTTCCCTTGGTGACGGTGCGCAGCACGTCTTCACCGGTGGGCGACGAGGTGTTTTCCTTGAACCACTGGTAGTCCACGGGGGTTGACCCGGCGGACAGCCCCACATTCAGCACGGAGCCGGTCTGACCGACAACAATGTTCTGGCTGGCCGGTTGCACATTGATAATCGGGATATCGCTTACCGTCAGCGAGGCGGGGGTGGAACTGAAGGTGCCGTCCGGTCCGGTAATCGTGCAGGTGTAGCTTCCTTCATCCTGCTGGTCCACCACGCGGACTTCCAGATTTGCCGTGGTCGCCCCGGCGATAACCGAACCCCAGCCCGTGGGGCCGTCGGCAAGCAGGACTCCTCCCTTGCGCCACTCAAACTTGGTGACCGTGCCCGCGGTGGTCACGGAGAAGTATGCCGTGGCGTGCGGGTCAAGCGCCAGCGATCCGGTCTGGCTCAACAGCGCGGGGTCTGACACAATAAGGGTGCCGCCCTCGCTTGCCGAGATGATTTCGGTGGAGCCAGCACCCGCCTGGGTGATCATGCAGGTGTAGAGCCCCTCATCGCTGTTGACGCAATTGGCAACGCTGAGGATGGGGGTGTCAACGCCGCTATACTTCGCGCCGTTTGCCAGGTTGACAGCGTTGAGCCGCCACTGGTAGGTGATGGGAAGATTGGTTGACGCGGCATTGGCCGTAAACTGGGCCGTGGTGTCCGCATTGACAGTCTGTGTCACGGGGGTAATGCCGGGCTTGGTGTAGACGGACACAAAGGCGCCCGCGGGCACCGTGGTGGTCCATACACTGCCCGCCGCCAGCCGCCCGTTGGTTCCGGTGGTGGTGTTGGGAAGGAGACGGGCAGGGTTGCCGTTTGCCGTAATGACGATGTTACTCAGCGTCACGTCACCGGCATTCTTGATGAACACCTGATCGTACCCAGCATACACCGAGGTGCCGCCCGCCGAATACTGGCGCAGCACGGTGTAGCGCAGCGGACCGCTGAGCGGATCCAGCGCGGGATTCACGTCGCCCGCATTCCAGTAGCCGGGGTTGAGGCAGCCAAGCGCCGCCGCGCCGCCGATAATCTGCGGAATCTTGGGCATGGGAAGGTCAAGCGGGAAAAGATCATTGTTGGTCTTCAGCAAGCCGTCATAGGCGTTGTCGCCGGTAACCGGAATGACTTTCCCGTCGGGGTTGTCAAACGTGGGCGCATGCCCAAGCAGTGCCAGACTGCTCATGTTGGACAACCGGGTAAAGCGGCCGTTGTGCACGGGCAGTTGATCGAGCACATTGCCCAGTTGCACCGTCCTGCCTTCGGCGAGAACGACTGAACCCACTAGCTTAATCATGCCCGGCGTTCCATAGCCGCCCGTGCCGCCCGTGCCGCCTGTGCCGCCCTGACCGCCCGCACCGCCCGTGCCGCCCGTGCCGCCCGCCCCGTTGGTATTCCCAAAAAAGGTGCAGTCCGTAAAGGACGCGCCCCCGGGACTGAAAATCGCGCTGCCATGGCCAGCATCGCCACCATTGCCACCCGC
>CAITNO010000112.1 GCA_903893795.1 Candidatus Hydrogenedentota bacterium
GCGAGCGGATCATGGCCGATGAAGTTGTCCTGAACGCCGACTTTGCCTACGCGATGAATCACCTTATCGCTCCCGGGACATTGAAAAAGTATTCGCCGGAGCGGCTGGCGGAGAAGCGCTACTCCTGTTCCACCTTCATGTTGTACCTGGGCGTGGATAAACTCTATGAAGAGTTACCGCATCACACCATTGTCTTCGCTGGCGACTATCGATCGAATATTAAGTCGATCTTTGAAACCAGGGAACTGACAGACGATATCTCCTTTTACATCCGGAACTCCAGCATGACGGACCCGCAAGTGGCTCCGGGCGGCCAGTCGGGTCTATATGTTCTTGTGCCAGTGCCCAACCAGAAATCAGGAATCGACTGGGCCCTGGAGAAGACGGAATTCCGCAACAAGGTCATTCGCCGGATCGTCGAGCGCACTCCGCTCAAGGATATCGAGTCGCATATCGTCGCCGAGCGCATCATCACTCCGCAGGACTGGGAACAGCGGTCGAACGTCTATCTTGGAGCCACCTTCAACCTGGCGCACACGATGACGCAGATGCTCTACTTCCGCCCGCACAACCGCTTCGAGGAGGTCGCAAACTGCTATCTTGTCGGCGGCGGCACACACCCCGGGAGCGGCCTGCCCACCATTTACGAATCGGGCCGGATTAGCGCCGATCTCATCGCCCCCGCCTGAACGGCCCAGCTTTCCTCCCATTCCAAAAGAATTGTCAATGACCGTCCAGCGCCTGCTGCACCTGGGCGACAATGCAGGCCCCGAACAGGCCCTGTCCCTGCAGGGTGGGATGGACCCCGTCGCAGCACAATTGGGTGGCAGCGGGAGGATGGACGGTGATGGTGGCGTTTAGCGGGGCGGTGTCGATAAGGTGGACGGCAGGATCATGGTCGGCGTTGCGCGCCGCGACCGTGGCCCGAATCTCATCGCGGTGGACGCCCGACGGCGGAACCACGCAGAAGAGCTGCGTGTGGGGGCAGGCCCCGCGCACGGCGGCCAGCCAATCGGTGTAGGCGGCCGTAATGTCGGTCCCGCCGAAATCGTTGGTGCCCATGTTGCAGAAGAGGTAGTCCGGTTCGGGCAGCAGCAGGCCGTCAGTCAGACGCGACGTCGCGGCATCATAGTGGTCCCAGGTCTTGGGCAGTGGGGGCATTTCAATTTCCTTCACCATGCCCTGCCCGCCCGAGCCGAACTGGCCGTATTCGCAGTCGAGCGCCGCGCACACCACGGGGAACCAGGCGCCGCGCGCGTTGTTTACGCCGAGTATCTGCCATGACGTGAACAGGCCGTCCACCCCCACCCCCTCGGTGATTGAATCGCCAAAGCCGATTGCCCGCTTGGCGCGTTTCGGATAGGCCGCCACCGTGCCGCCGTCCTCCAGCGCCAGTCCCGCAATGCGCAGATGGGCGGTCGGGGCGGTCCACCGTTTCTGCGCCAGGTCCGCGGCCCGAAAGTAAACCTCAAGGCAGTGCGGCGCGGCCGGGCCCAGCCCGGAGGCCATGGCGAACGTATAGACTCCGCCTGTCTCGGTGAGCTGCTTTGCGGTGAAAGGGCCGTCATCGACCGAATACTCGACAAACGGCATGGACGGCGGCGGACAGCCCTCATTGGCCGTACCGTCGATGAGCAAATCGACCTTGGCCGTTCCCCGGACAATGGTTTTGAAATAGGCCCCCGGCAGGGTTGCCTCAGCACGGGCATTGTCGCCCGCGCCGGACGGTTTCCACGCATAGGGGCACAGCCCGAAATCAGGATGGTCGCACGGGATGCTGGATGCCCCGCACAGGGCCGCCACGCCGAGCACCAACAAGACCATCGCCGCAAGCATGCGCCTATTGGGATGTCTGGACATGTTTATCGCTCCTTTTTCGTCTGCCGCTCCTGGAAGACATTCCCCTGTCCGGCCAGGCGGGAGGCACAGGGACCGCCCATCGCCTTGGGGCATTATCGCACATGCACCTGTCATACGGCATGCGCTGCGACCGCCTCCCGCTCATTTCTTGCGCGACGGGGGCCAGAATCAAAGCTCGACACATCGGACTCAGGGCAGGTCTGTCAGCAGCAGGAAAGACTGGGCGGGAAGTTCGAGTGAAAGGGTGGTGCCGGGGACATCGTGCAGGGTTTGAGTGGATGGCAGTAGTTCCCCGCCAGCGTTGGCGATGGAGGATTCGGTGCAGGCATGGACGCGGAGATCGCGCGGCGTCTTGGTGCCGGTGTCGAGGCGAATCTGCAAGGGGCGGTCATAGCGATTGATGAGCAGCAGGGTGCACTTGTCCTCCGGCGAGATCACCGCGGCCGCGCGCAGCCTGGGTGCGGCGGGGTCTGTCTCGACAGCAACAACCCGGCTGCCGGGCCGGACGTATCGGGTGATGAGCGACCAGGAATAGAATCCCGGGCGGGGGGACCAGTTCTCCGTCTTGTAGCGCCAGAGCCCGTATTCCTGGCGGAAGGGTCCGTAGTAGGTGTCGAAGAGACACCATTGCAACAGCATGGCCGCGCCCTGGTTCAGCGCGGTGGCGGCGAAGTCGGCCAGAAACAGGGCATGGTCATAGCGGTCATTGTCGGGGTTCTTGAAGGTGTCACCCCAGGTGTTGAATTCGGTAATGCAAAAGGGGAGCGCCTTGCCGTCGCGGACCAGTTCGCGGCGCGATGCGATCCACGCGGGCAGACCGGCGGTGTTCTTGTAGGCGTAGGTGTGGCAGGAAAGCCCGTCCATATATTCCGTTCCGCTTTCGACAATCTTGTGAAACCAGTCCCCGGCGATGGTGCGTCCGCTGCTGGAGCCGTCGATGCCGAGGAGCATGACCTGGCCCCGCAGGCCCCGTTCCCGCAGCAGCGCGTCGAGCCGGTGATGGAGCGCGACATAGGCGTCCGGGTCGGGCATACGCTGCCAGTCATTGTCGGGCTCGTTCATGAGCGAGAGGTAGCGGAGATTGTCGAGCCCTTCCTGGTTGCGGCAGAACGCCACAAAGTCCGCCAGGCTGCGGACCATGTCCTCGCGCTTGTCGGGCGCGGGCAGGCGCCCGCCGTTGGCGTTCATCCAGGGACTGTAGGCGAAGTGGTCGCCCCAGGGACAGAGCAGCACCGTGCAGTGGATCTCTTTCAGGAACCCCATCCAGCCGACCATGTCGCGGACCTCGGCGCTGTCGGGCGTCTGCCTGCCCTCTTCCGGTTCCCACCAGGCGTAGGAAAAGAACAGGCGCAGCACCGCCGGGCGCATTGCCCGGACGCGGTCCTTCACCAATTCAATGTCCTCGGGACCGACACCAAATTTGGCATTGGAGGGCAGCGTGAGAAAGAAATCGCCCTGCGCGCCGCAGCCCAGGAAATTGGACGTGATTATATGGTCGGGACGTATGTGCACGGCCACATTGTCCCCGGTGAAAGCCGCAGGCGCTTCGGCGGTGCGGATGAGTTCGGCATCGTCAAACCAAGTCCTGCCCTCGCCGTGGACCACCAGGGCCAGGGCCAATCCGTCGGCCCCCTCGGGCACGCTGCCGGACACCTGCAGGGAAACCCAGCCCTTGTCCCCGCCGCCAGTGTAGGATCCTTGGGCGAATTCGAGGCGCGTTTCACCCCGATAGAATTCGAGGACGATGTAACCGTTGCCCTGTGCCATCTCGGAACAGGCGAATACGGAAGCCGAATACTCCTCCCCGGGCATGACGGCGATGCGATACTTGAATGAGGGGTAGTCATCGCCGCTTTGGGATTCAATCAGGGCCGAGGCGGTGCCGCCATGGGCTCGGGAACTGTCGCGGAGAAAGGACGCGTTCCTCGGATTGGCGCTGGCCCAGCCGTCGGGCAGCGTGTCGCCCGATTCAAAGGACGGATTGGCGGCCAGATTCTCCAGGGCGGTCGCCGGGACCGCGAGGGTAAGAACGAAAAAGACGATGGGCAGGGTAATGTCTTTTGACATCGGAAAGCCTTCTTGTAAGATCACGGGGACTATTCTACAGCGGAACCGGGGATGGACTCATATGGACGAACACAGATTTTGGAGTGCGGCGGCAGCGACGCCGCTTTGGATTGCCGAAAGCAGCAGCAGCCAAAGCGGTGTCGCCGCTGCGCTCTGCCGCCGCACTCCACATGACGCTCTGCCCATGTGTGGAGGTCTTGTGCCAATAGTCGGGCTCGTGTATTGTAGAGAGAAATTCAGCCAAAGGAGACATCGGCAATGCGGAGAGTGGGTGCTGCGATGGCGGTTTTTGCCGCGGTTCTTGGGGGCATAACGGCGGAGGCGGAACTGGTCACGACGGAGTCGCTGTTGCGGGAAATGACGGCCCTGGGGCCGTTGGCCCAGCCCGCGCCCTATGAGACCTTCCAGTTCTCATCTTATGACCGGAGCAGCGTGGCACCCTACCTGCCCGGGTGGTACGCAAACTCGGACGGGTTCGGCGGGGAGCCTGCCCCCAACGTGATGCAGGTGCTGGACGCGCCGGGCAAGGACGGTGTGGGGCGCTACCTCATCGCCGAGATGGACGGGCCGGGCGCGATTGTGCGCACCTGGACGCCCATGCCGCATCCCATGAACGGCAAACTGGTCATGTGGCTCGACGGGAAGAAGAAGCCGGTCTACGACGGCAAGGCGGCCGATTTCATCCGCAAGCGCCAGTCCTGCTGGCCCTATGGGTTCGACCCCAAGATGCCCGGCATCACGCAGGAAGATGCAAACTACTTCCCCATTCCCTTCGCCAAACATCTCCGCATTGAGTGGACGGGCGAGGTGTCGGACCTGCATTTTTACCACATCGGTGTGCGCCAGTATGACAAGGACGTGAAGGTGAAAAGCTTTGACCCTAAAGAATTGCCCGCGCTCCAGGCGGTGTTCGAGGAAACATCGCGCCATCTGGCCGCGCCCGACCATTGGCGCGGCACCCACCCGGTCGGCACCATAACAGCGTTCACCTGCGATGCGGCCGTCGGGGAGCTTCAGGAACTGTTCAAGGAGACAGGAGCCGGCACGGTGCTGGAGTTTGCCGTGAAGGCCGAAGCGGCCGACATCAAGACGGCACTTCGGCAGACGGTTCTGCTGGCGTGGTTTGACGATGCGCCCGCCCCGCAGATAGAGGCGCCGCTGGGTGATTTCTTCGGGTCCTGGCCCGGCATCACGCCCTACGACTCGCTCCCGATGACGGTCCGGCCCGACGGCACGATGATATGCCGTTTCGTCATGCCCTATGCCAAATCGGCCGTGCTGAAGCTGCGCAATTTCAGCGATCAGCCGGTGCATGTGACCGGCTGGCGGGTGGTCGGGGCGGGCATGGAGACGGCCCAACACTTCTACGCGAAGTGGCGGGTGAACCACGACATGGAGGCGGGCGGCGGTGCCGAAGTGCGCGATTTGCCCTTCCTGGTGGCGCTGGGACAGGGCACCTACGTCGGCACGACGGCCCACGTGCTCAACACGACGCCGGTGATTACCATCGGCGGAAGCTGGTGGGGTGAGGGCGACGAGAAGATTTGGCTGGACCGCAAGCCCTTTCCCGCCTATGTGGGCACGGGCAGCGAGGACTACTTCAACTATTCATGGAGCCGCCCCGACCTCTTCAGTTTCGCCTATTGCGCCCAACCCATGTGCAGCGGCCCCGGCTGTGCAGGGTATACGACCAATATCCGCTGGCACATTCTTGACCCGATTCCCTTCCGCGAGCACATCGGATTCTTCATGGAACTGTTTCACCATTCGAAGACCGAGGGGCTGAGTTATGCGCGGACGGCCTATTATTATGCGCCGCCGCAGACCCGCGACGATGCGGCGCGGATTGGTCCCTCGGAGGTGCGCCTGGGCATGTCGCTTCCCGGTAGATGGAAACCCGTCGCGGCGGGCGCGCCCGGTCCCGTGGCCTTCTTCGAGGCTGAAAACAGCCTTGCGCCCGGCGCAAAGAATGTGCGGGTGGTCGAGGGGGACCTTTGGTCGGGCGGCAAGGCGGTGCTGTGGCAGCCGGAACGGACCGGCGACAGGCTTGGTTTCAATGTTGAGATTTCCGCACCGGGAAATTACACTATTGTCACAAAGAGCATTTTGACGCCCGCCTCGGGCCGGTATGCCATATCGGTGGACGGGCAACCGCCGATGGATCAGGAGTTTGACCTCTATACTCCCCATCTGACCCTGTCTAGGTTTTTATTCTTTGGCCAGGCGACACTGGAGAAAGGCCCGCACACCGTGACGGTCGTTAGCCGCGACCGCAACCACGACAGTTCAGGAACCCAGATTGGCGTGGACCTGCTCTGGGTCTGGCCTGAGAAGAAGTAGTTTTCACCCTGAGGGGCACGGATTTGGAATCGACACTCCCGGTGTGGGAATATACTGCCCTTCTGGCAAGGATTGCCGGTGACGGTTCTCTTCGTGGGAACAGTACCCGGTCCTGCCGACGGTCAGGCACTTTGGAATTATTAAAGGAACTGAACTCATGAAACGGCGCGGATTTACACTTATTGAATTGCTGGTGGTAATCGCAATCATTGGCATTTTGGCGGCAATCCTGCTCCCGGCCCTGGCAAGGGCCCGGGAAGCTTCCCGGCGGTCAAGCTGCCAAAACAACCTCAAGCAGTTGGGGGTCATCTTCAAGATGTACGACGGTGAATCAGGCGGGCTCTTTCCCCGGGTGCATGGGGACGAGTCCTGGGGCATGACCCCTCCGGCGAGCTGTGTTGGCGCCATCACTGCCACCAAGCCTGGGTCGGCAGTGGCCATTTTCTCGCCCAATATGCGGGCGCTCTATCCTGAGTACCTCACGGATCCCAAGGTGTTGCTTTGCCCGTCTGACCCGGACGCCACCAAGAGTAACCCTCTCGGGCAGTTGTCCGACGCCCCCGGGCAGGTATGCCCCTATAAGGGGGAGATCTCCAACGGAAATGCCAGCTATACCTACTTTGGGTGGGTTCTGAACAAAGTGAGCAGCAGCGACCCGACCCTCGAATCAGGTCTTATGGGTCAGACGCCCTCTGTTCCCGTGTATTCCCAGATGGGCTACCTTCTCTTCAGCATCAGTTATGACCCAACGTTTAACACTTCCGGTGTGTTCTCCGATGGGAATCCCGTGAATGACGTTGAGTTGGACAAGGATGTGAACGATTCCAATAAGGAAACGCTGATTTCGGGGATGTCCACACCGGCCAACCGCCACTTGGGGAATGCGGACAGTTCCACCATCTACCGTCTCAAGGAGGGCGTTGAGCGGTTTCTCATCACCGATATCAACAACGCCGGAAGTGCCAATATTGCCCAGAGCAACATACCCGTGACCTGGGACAACATCGCCGGCGACATGGCCAGTTCCACGCAGTTCAACCACGTGCCGGGCGGTGCCAATGTGCTCTACATGGACGGCCATGTTGAATTCGTCAAGTACCCCAGCGCATTCCCCGCAAGCAAGTCCTACGCCGGTCTCGGCGGCATGTTCTAATAGAGGGGAGTGCTCCTGACCGGGTTTTGCGATTGCCGCCAAAGCAGTCGAAGATGCTGACCTGTGGGTGTTGGCGCTTGTGTTCTCCACTGTGGAGCGCGGTGGCAGAACGAAGCGGCGACACCGCTTTGGCTGGCCTCATAATCCGGAAGTCTCACCAGTTCACGGCACCCACGAGCAAGTCTGCGCCAGCGAAGCCCTTGCAGCCCAAGGCCAATGGACACGCCGTCATTGCGGGCGAAAGCCGCCGGGGGACTGGCTCCCGTTTCCGCCGAAGGCCAAGGGACGGCAGCGCTGTCGCGTATCGGAAACGGGTGCCTGTACCCGAGTCACCCAATAGGGCCGTTATTTGGCAGTGGAAGGGGTTTGGCTTTTCTCCCGTACCCATTGCCCCCTTCTTAAGCGAATCCCCGCAGCAGGCAGTCTGAGGCGCGCAAAGACACACTCTCGACACCTGTTTATGGTGTTCCATACAGGCATTCAGACAAAGAGAACGCCCCCCGCGAAAGCATCGCGGGGGGCGACTTCAATTAACAGAGGGGGTATAACGGGTTAGAAAGTGATTTCCGTCTGGGCGTAGAAGTAATCCCAGTCAGGCTTGCTCTCATCGGCCCATTCAGACCCGAAGAAGTGGGAGTAACCGGCCGAGAACGCAAGGTCCTGGCTGTAGTTGTAGGTGCCGGCCAGATTGACTTCCCAGCCCCAGCTCTTCTGTTCGCCAATGTTCTTGTCAAGGTCAAAGTACTTGCCCGCGAGGGAGAGCTTGGTGCACTCGGTCGGGGAAACCTGCACGCCGAGGGCGTACCCGATGACGTTGGTCGCGTTGGAGTTCACGTCAACGAAATCGCTGTACCGGAAGTCCGAGAAGAGGCGGTTGAAGGGAAGGGTGCGGTCATTCGACCAGCGGCAGTTGTCCGCTTTGCCGGCGCCGTAATAGGCGAAGAGGCCGAACACGCGGGGCTGCCAGGGGGCGTCAAAGGTGTAACCGGCGATGGCGTGGGCGCCGAAGGTGCCGTAGTTCACGTTCGCCTCACCAAAGCCCAGGGGGCAGGCGGACGGCTGGCCGTCAACGCTGCCAAGCTGGTACGCAACTTCTGCTTCAAAGTCGAAACTGCCCACTTTGCCCGATCCGCGGAGGCCAAAGGTGTGAATGTCAACATACTTGTCGACAACAGAGCTGTCCTGAAGAAGGAGCCAGTACGCGTCAAGGGTGATGTCCTCGATGCCGATGTAGCTGCCGTAGACGCCGTACAGGTCAACATCGCCCTTGCCGAAATTCTGGAAGGACTCGGCAAGCTTCGCGGCGAAAGCGTCAACCTTGAACTGGTCGGTGGCGTAGGTCAGGCGGATGGCGTCGAAGGACAGACCGCGGAAGTACGGGGCCGAGCTGTTGTTGCCCAGCAGGAATTCGGCGCCAAAGGACAGCTCCTGGCGGCCGACGCGAAGGCTCAGCGGGGTGCCCCACAGATTCTTCACGTTGATGTAGGCCTGGTACAGGCTCACATCGGAAGCGCCCCGGCCGTCAATGCCGGTCAGGTAATTGGAGCGGAAACCCTGGCCCCAGTCACCATAGCTGTCGAATTCGACAAAGGTGCTGACGTCATTGGTGAAGTCGGCCTTCACGTTCAGCGCGGTGCGCTGTTCGACGAAGGAGGTGGCGCCCTGCTTGTCAAAGCGCCAGTAGTTGCCGCGAATCTTCAGGCTGCCGCCGACTTCAACATTCTGAAGCTCGGCAAGCGCGACGCTGGACACACTCAGGACCAGCGCTGCAAGAACCAACATTTTAAGCGTACGCATTGTACGTTGTCTCCTATTTACAATCATTCCTGTCGTTTCTTTTGCACCCTATCGGGTGCCGGGTCTGCCGCACGAGCGGAAACCGCTGTATGGGCACATCACTTTATGGTCGGCCAAAGCATTGAGGTAAGCCCTTTGGGCGTATGGGTGTGCATTCCTCCTTTCGCCTCAAAATTATACGTTGGCCGTGATGTTGTACCTCTTTTCCAAGATTCATCTATATGCGGTGTCTTTTCAACTACGGCGGGATACACAACAAACCCGCTTATGTTGCTATAGTATAATCGAAATGGAAATTATTGTCAAGTAATACGACTTGCTTTCTTGAGCATCCCATGGGCAATGTCAGGGGAGGGCGGCAGTTTGAGAACAGGGTAGGCCTTGGAAGGGTTTTGGGGGGCAGACGTGCCGTGGGCATGGACATTCGCGGCGGGGTTGGACTACACTCATTTGTGCAGGGGGTCGGTCCCCCTGTTGACGAGAGAGACATGCGTTTCTGTCAGGACATGATTGCTCAGGAGTGTTTTGAATGGCGGTGCAACCCCGAAAAGGGGCGCGCATCGGGAGAACACGGTCATGGCCACGCCACCCAGCATGGAAGAAGAAGTCGGCAGCTATTTCATCGAGGCGGGAATGACGCTCGCCACCGCGGAATCCTGCACCGGCGGATTGATCGCGCACCGCCTGACCAGCGTGTCGGGCGCTTCCGCCTACTTTCTGGGGGCGGTGGTCGCCTACCACAACAGCGTGAAGCACAGGTTGCTGGGCGTGCCGGAAGACATCCTCGCGGCGCACGGCGCGGTAAGTGAGGAAACGGCCCGGTATATGGCCGAGGGGGTGCGCCGGTTGATCGGCTCGACCTACGCCGTTGCCGTGACGGGCATCGCGGGGCCGACCGGCGGCACTGCGGACAAGCCGGTCGGGCTGGTTTACTTGGCTGTGGCGCGCGAGGACGGCACGGCGGTAATCCGCAGGCAGTTTTCGGGAACGCGCATGGAAATCAAGAACCAGACAGCGGAAACAGCCATGAAACTGCTGCTGGAATACTTTGAATGATTGTGAATCGGGAGCGGTGACCAGGACTCCCGACAAGAGGAAATAAGTGAGAAGCAGAATGATCAGTCTTACGCTTTGCGACAGCAGGGAGATATAGCCGTATGGAAACCACCGCAGGTTATGTCCCGCTGCATGTGCACACCCATTACAGCCTGCTGGACGGGCTGAGCAAGCCCGCCGACCTCATTGCGCGCTGCAAGGAATACGGGATAGGCGCGTGCGCCATCACGGACCACGGTGTGCTTTTCGGCGCGCTGGACTTTTACAGCGCCGCCAAGGCGGCGGGCATCAAGCCGATTATCGGGTGCGAACTCTATGTGTCATCCACGACGCACACGGACAAGTCCGGCAAATCGTCCTCCGACGCCTCCGACCATCTGCTGCTGCTGTGCCGCAACGAGGAGGGCTACCACAACCTCTGCAAACTGAGCAGCATCGCCCATATTGAAGGCCGCCATTACAAGCCGCGGGTGGACGACGAACTGCTGGCAAAGTATTCCGGTGGGTTGATGGCGTCCAGCGCCTGTCTGGGCGGGCGCATTCCCCGGCTGCTGCGGCAGGGCAAACTGGACGAGGCCGACCAGGTAGCCGAGAAGTATGCCGGGATGTTTGGCCGGGACGGGTTCTTCATTGAGATGATGAACCACGGCATCGAGGAGGAGGAGCAGATCAACCCGCTGCTTTACGAACTGGCGCAGCGCCACGGCCTGCTTGCCATCGCCACGAATGACAGCCACTACACGGACCGGGAAGACTACGAGGCGCACGAAATCCTGCTGTGCATCCAGACGCAGAAGACGCTCGACGCGCCGGAACGCATGCGCATGTCGGGCGGCAACGAATACTACTTCCGCACGCCCGAGGAAATGCGCGGGCTCTTTGCCCGCTGGCCCGACGCCGTTTCCAACACGCTGCTGGTGGCCGAGCGCTGCGAGTTCAAGATGCCCGGCGAAATGCGGCTGATTCCCGACTACGCCCCGCCGGACGGCTTCACGAAGCCGGAATACCTCCATGCGCTTGTGATGCAGGGGCTCGTCGAACGGTACGGCGATCCCATTCCGGAGACCCACAAGGATCGCGCGCTGTTCGAACTCGACATCATCGAGAAGATGCAGTTCACCGACTACTTTCTGGTGGTGTGGGACCTCATCAAGCACGCGCGCGAGGTGAAAATACCGGTGGGCCCGGGCCGCGGTTCCGGCGCGGGCAGCATCGTGGCCTACGCGCTGCGCATCACCAACATCGAGCCCCTGCGCTACTCGCTGCTCTTCGAGCGCTTCCTGAACCCGGAACGCGTGAGCATGCCGGACTTCGACATCGACTTCTGCTTCTGGCGCCGCGAGGAAATGATCACCTATGCGCGCGAGCGCTATGGCGCGTCCAATGTGAGCCAGATCGTCACTTATGGGCGCATGCTCACCCGCAACGTGGTGCGCAATGTGGGCCGCGTGCTCGGCATGCCCCTGAGCGATGTGAACCGCATCTGCAGCCTGCTGCCGAACGACCCGAAGAAGAAGCTGAAGGACGCCCTGGAAGAGGAGGCGGAGCTGCGGCGGTTGGTGCAGGAAGATCCGCAGGTGGCTCGGCTGTGGCGTCTGGCGCTGCGGCTGGAGGGCACCATCAACAGTGTGGGCGTGCATGCGGCGGGTGTGGTCATCTGCGACCATGACCTGACGGACCATGTGGCGCTGTTCAAGGCGGCCAACTCGGAAACGGTGGTCACCCAGGCGGAGATGAAGGGCGTCGAAAAGATTGGTCTGCTCAAGATGGACTTTCTGGGGCTGCGCACGCTGACGGTGGTGCACGAGGCGGTGCGCCTGATTGGCGATGGGCACGGTGTGCACCTCGACATCGACAATATCTCCACCACCGACGCCAAGACCTACGAACTGCTGCGCAGCGGCGAGACCATGGGCGTCTTTCAGTTGGAAAGCTCCGGCATGCGCGACCTGGCGCGGCGCATCGGCCTGGAGAGCATCGAGGAGATGAGCGCGCTCGTGGCGCTGTACCGTCCCGGCCCCATGCAGTTCATCGACACCTACATCGACTGGAAATTCCATCCCGAGCGCGTCGAATATGACCATCCGTCCGTGGCGGCCATCCTGAAGGAAACCTACGGCATCGCCGTGTACCAGGAGCAGGTGATGCAGATGGTGCAGGCGGCGGCGGGCTTCTCGCTGGGCCATGCCGACATCATGCGCCGGGCCATGGGAAAAAAGAACCAGGCCGAGCTGGACAAGCAGAAGGCGGCATTCATCGAGGGCTGCGCCAAGAACGACATCGGCAAGGCGCTGGCCGAGACGCTCTGGGCCAAGATTGAGCGCTTCGCCGGCTACGGTTTCAACAAGTCGCACAGCGTGGCCTACGCCTTTGTGGCCTACCAGACGGCCTGGCTCAAGGCGAACTATCCCGTAGAGTACATGTGCGCGCTGCTCACCAGCGAAATAGGCAACCTGGAAAAGGCCGCCCTGTACATCGAGGAATGCCGCCGCATGGACATCGCCGTGCTGGCGCCCGACGTGAACCACAGCATGCTCAATTTCGCCGTGGAGGGCAGGGCAATCCGCTTCGGGCTGAGCGCCGTGCGCAACGTCGGTGAAGGTCCGGCAAAAGCCATTGTGGCGGAGCGCGCCAACGGCCCCTATGGGGACATCTACGACTTCTGCAAGCGCGTGGAAACCTCCTCCGCGAACGCCCGCGTGGTGGAAAGCCTGAACAAGGCGGGCGCCTTTGCCAGCACGGGCTGGAACCGCCGCCAGGTGGACAGCGCCGTGGAGAAGGCCATCAGCGAGGGCCAGGTGGTGCAGCGCGACAAGGCCATCGGCCAGACTTCGCTGTTCGACATGGGCGGCACGGAGGAATCCTTCCAGCGCATCTATGAGCAGCCCAAGCTGCCCGAGTGGCCCGACCATGTGATCTGGGAGGGCGAGAAGGAGATGCTGGGGCTCTACATCAGCAGCCATCCGCTTCAGAATTACCGCGACCTCGTGGAACGCTACAGCACCCTTGATCTGAAAGACACCTCCAACCTGAAGGAGGGCGAGGAGGTCACCATTGCGGGACTCGTGTCCACCGTGCGCGTCATCTCGACCAAGAAGGGCACCAAGATGGCCTTTCTGCGCCTCGAAACACTGCTGGGCCCGTCCGAGGTGACCATCTTCTCCGACCTGTACGAGCAGAAATCCCCCATGCTCGTGGCCGACCTCGTGGTGGTGTGCGTGGCGCGAGTGAATTACCGGGACGACAAACTGGGCTTTGTGGCCAACGACATTGTGTCGATTGATGACGCTGAGCGGACACTCACCAAAGCGGTGCACGTGCGCCTCCATCCGCCCCGGCAGCAGGTGGAAACGCTCGACAAACTGGCGCTGATCATGGGGTCCGTGCCCGGTTCATGCGATGTGTACCTGCACTGCGGCCTGCCCGAGGAGGGGGAAGTGGTCATCCACGCCCCGAACGCATGCCGCGTGTCGGCCACGCGGCAACTGCGCTATGCGGTCGAAGAACTCCTGGGTCAGGACACGGTGTACTTCTCGGCGGGGATGCGTCTGCCCAGCCACCAGGCGGCCAAGGTCTACCAGCAGCCAAAATGGAAGCAGCGGGCGGAGAACTGAGGTGGGGGACGAGAAGCATGGGTGGAATGAGAAGAATGGGGCGCTATGCGAGGTGTGGCGGGTAGAGGATACGGTGGATGGGTGGTGGATGGTGGGAGGCGAAGAGCGAGTGAGATGCAGCCGCGAGTTGAGTTGCTTCTTCCCCTTGCGGGGAAGTGCGGCCTAACTCCGGCTGTGCGGCCTAACTGCGGGTGTGCCGCATTGTCTTCGCGGACGCGGCTTTTCTGTCCGCCATGGCCTTGTCGGCGGCGGCGGGGCGGGCTTGGGCGGCGCTGTCCTTTTGAATGTCCGTGACGCTCTTTTCCTTGAGCCGGGCCGCGCCTTTGGTTTTATTGGTACCCAGGGGCTTTTCTGTGGCGAGGCGCTTCTTCGCGCCGGCGATCTCCTTCGCGTACTGCGGCAGCCATCTGGCCTGCGCCACGACCAACTCGTCCACCATCTGCCAGACCTCGGGCGGGTTGCACACGGCGGCGGTGAGCGGGTCGTGGAGCACGGCCTGCTTGAGCAGTGTCAGGTCGCTGTGGACGGCCGCTTCGACGGCCATGCGCTGCACGCTGATGCTGGCGTTGCAGGTGGCCGCGCAGGCCAGCGGCAGATCGCCCACCACGGTCATGTTGAGCCCGTTGCGGTCCACATAGCCCGGCGCCTCGATGATACAGTCAGCGGGCAGGTTGGTGATGATGCCGCCGTTGGGCCGGTTGAAGTGGCCTCGGTAGATGCGGCCGGTCTCCAGGGCCTCGACGATATAACTTCCATGCTCTGACGAGCGGTTTTCCGGTCCGAATTTGGGCGGCTCGGCCTTGAGCCAGTTGGGATAGTCATGCTCGAACCAGTTGCGCCCCTGCCGCGATTCGCGCAGGTAGCCGCCGGTCTCACCGTTGATCCAGGAGGACAGGTCGATCCACTGTTTGATCTCTTTCGCGCGCTTGCGGTACCAGGGCACGTACTCGGACAGGTGGCCGTTGCTCTCGGTGGAGTAGTAGCCGAAACGGCGCAGCACGTCGATGCGGGTCTTTTCGGTCTTGCTGAACACGGGATGCTTCTCGAAGCCCTTCAGAAGGAAGGGCGTCATCTCTTTGCCCTTGTGCTTCACCGAGATGAACCAGGTTTGGTGGTTGATCCCTGCGGCGATGACGTCCAGTTCCTCCATCGGAACCTTGAGCACCTCGGCAATCTGCCACCACGACCCATGCACGCCGTGGCACAGGCCGATGGTGTAGACGCCGCCGTATTTATTGGCGGCCCAGGTGTTCATCGCCATCGGGTTGGCATAGTTCATAAAGACGCAGCCCGGCGCGGCCACCTCGCGGATGTCTTTGCAGAAATCGAGAATGACGGGGATGTTGCGCTGGCCGTAGAGAATGCCGCCCGGGGCGAGCGTGTCGCCCACGCACTGGTCCACGCCGTACTTGAGGGGGATGTCGATGTCGTGCTGGAATGCCTCCAGCCCGCCCACGCGCACCACGGAAAACACGTAGTTGGCGTTCTTGAGCGCGTCGCGGCGGTCCGTGGTGGCGGTGAGAAGGGCCTTGACTCCGTTCGCCTCCAGGTCGCGCTTCACCAGCCGGTGCACCATGTCGAGATTGCGCTTGCTGATGTCGGTCAGCGCGAGGTGGGCATGGCGCAGTTCCGGGACGGCCATGAGGTCGTGAATGAGCTTGCGCGTGAATCCGATACTGCCCGCGCCGATAAACGCTATCTTCAAAGCCATGGGGAAAGACTCCGGGGTTGGGGTTGCGGGAATTACGATAGCATAGTCTGCAATGGATAATTGACAATTGACAGTTGACAATGAAAGCAGGGATGGGACTGGGATACTGGGAGCGCCGGCATCCCTGCCGGCTTCTTCGGATTTCGTAGTCTTGCGCATTGCCGCAACGGACGGTGCGTTCCATTTTGTTTCACAAAATTCCACGCACCCTACGAAAAGAAAACCGGGCAGTCTGGCCGTGGCGGCCGGACTGCCCGGAGGGGTTGGCAGGGTTGCCTACTTGGAAACGTTGAACTCGGCGCGGCGGTTCTTGGCCCATGCGGACTCGCCATTGCCGGGCACGGCGGGCATCTCGGCGCCGTAGCTGATCGTGATGAGACGGTCGCCCGGCACGCCCACCTGGATCAGATAGGTGCGCACGGCCAGCGCGCGGCGCTCGCCAAGGGCGAGGTTGTATTCCTGCGTGCCGCGGCTGTCGCAATGGCCGGCAATCTGAATCATCAGACCGGGAACCTTCTTGATGTTTTCGGCGTTCGACTTCAGCGTCGCCATCGCATCGGGGCGGATGGACGAACTGTCATAGTCGAAGTAGACGGTCTGAAGACCGTATTGGCTGCCCGACACGAAGTTCTTGCCGTTCAGGTCTACGCCGCCGGGCAGGCCCGTGCTGCTGTCGCCCGAAACGGAGGTCCCGGAGTCGGTTCCGCCGCTCCCCGCGCCGAAATTGGTTTTTATCGGAGGCTTGTGCTTGCACCCGGCAAGGCTGAGCACCACCAACACAACCATCATAAGCGCCATCACTTTCAACATGCTTTTCGTGCTCATCACAGTCTCCAATATGCTTGCCGGTCTTTTTCAGCCACCCGTCCGCAGTCCGCATCCCAGCGGCGGACCGGAACGGTTAACCGTCCTTTGTATCACCGGCAGCCGTCTTTAGTACACTTTATATCCCGCCGGTCGAAAAAGTTTCACCACCGGTTGTGGTGGGGAGAAACAACTGCCCAGTAATACCGGCGGGCAGGAAAATTGTTACAGAATATGGTATTGAAGAGAAAGATAAGAATAATACAAAATAATTAGGGAATGCGGGGAATGGCAGTGACTGAGCAAGAAGCGCGTTTGTTTCGTACTTTCAGTGCTTGTCTTTCCCTGTAATCTGGTTTCCCAGGGCGTTACCCCGGGCTGTCATCTTGTGCGCCTTCGGCGCGCGGGACGACAAGAGCGTGAGCCTTGAAACCAGTTTGTGTCGTGGGAATTAGTGCCATTATGGCCCGCGGGCACATCGAAACCTGCAAACGCAGTGCGGCGGAAGCTGCGCCGCTGCGCTTTGCCATCGCGATCCCAAAAGGAATTACTTCTTCTGACCGTCCTGGCCGCCGCCTTCACGCCTACCGCCGCCGCCGCGGTCACCGCCGCGTCCGCCTCGGCCCTGGTAGGGCGGAAATTCTTCGGGCACACCGGGGGTCTTGTACCAGAGGATGCGGGGTTTCATCGTGCCAAAACCCTCCACGCGCCGCCCCCGCAGCTTGCCGATGGCCACATTCTGCTCGTTCAGTATGTCGGCCTCATAGCGGTAGAAATTGCCGTCATTGTCTTTGGCGCGCTCCGTCGTGATGGTCTTGACGTGGCCGCCCTTCTGGACGATTTCGTCAATGTTGTCCACCGTGGCCTTGAGCTGGAGGTCCTCCTCGTTGGGTCCGCACGATTCGGGACCGAACATGGCAAACATGACCATTGCCGTGAAGGCGATGCCGAGAAGCGAGAAAACGGTTTTTGCTGTCTTGCGCCGGTCTGCCATAGTGCAATCCCCCTATGATGAGCGTCTTCTGTCGAGCAGGGTGCCGAGAAACAGGGCCATGCCCCGGCTCACCGGCGCCTGCGCGTTGGGATACTTCACAAACTCGACGTGGCCGTCCATGAAGAGCACGTTCGAGCCGCCCGGAACATGGTTGAAGTATTTGACGTTCTTGGAAATCGTGTCGAACATCACCCAGATGGCGCTCTCGCCCTTGGCGCTTGCGCCCGCGTTGTTGATGTCCGTGATCAGAAAGCGCTCCACGCCCTCGCGCATGCGGTAGATGGTGCTGCCGCCGCCGTTGCCCATGGGGAGGTTGTTGTAGGGCTGCACGGTCTTGTCACTGTCGGCGACGCCCCGGCTGGCCGCAAGCACCTGGTTTTCGTTGGTGATGGTGCTGTGCAGGCTGATGACCTCGGAGACCGTGGCGGTGAAGAGGCTGATGAACTGGTAGGGGCCTGTCCCGTTGGGATCGTCCAGAATCAGGTTGTTCGGCAGGCCCGGCATGATGCTGAAAATGGTGGTCAGGTCGATCGACGGGTCGCTGTCGTCGCACTTGTCCAGCACCCAGCCCATATAGGCGTAGCTCATGTCGATCAGTTCCGGGTCATCCGCGATTTTGAACTTGCCCGTGGACTTGTCCTTCAGATCCTCAATCTTGCTGTTGGGGTCCGAGGGGCACAGGATGATGGCCGGGTCGGTCAGGTATTCGGGATAAATCGCAGCGACCAGCGGGCCGATGGCGATGTCCGCATTGTGGGCCGAATGGGCCTCAAACTCCATCGGGGGATACTTGGCGCCCGGCGCCTCGCCCGAATACATCTTGAAGACAAGGCCAAACTGCTTGAGATTGTTCTGGCAACTTGCCCGCCGCGCGGCCTCCCGCGCCCGTGCCAGCGCCGGAAGCAGGATGGAGGCGAGGATGCCGATGATCGCGATGACCACCAGCAGCTCGATGAGGGTAAAACCGGTGCGTTTCGTGGACATTCCAGTGGACTCCAAGTTGTTCCGGGCAGGGGTGCCCGGAATGCGGCCTGCCGCACTATGCACAGTTCAGACCCGATTGGTTGCACCACGGTTTCAGCAGTAGACGCGGCATCCTGCCGCGTTCTTGGGTTGCCCGTGCCATTCCGCTGGACTCCGGGGGAAGGGTACGGGTAAAATCCCTGTAAAGAACCCCGTTCTCCCCCTGCGGAGGGTTAGCCTAATGGTAAGGCACCGGTCTTGAAAACCGGCGACTTCGGTCTTGCGAGTTCGAGTCCCGCACCCTCCGCCATCTTTTTTCCTTTGTTTGCAACGGTGATTGGGCCGTGGGGGCCAGGTTGCCGGACTTAGCCCGGTTTCTCCGGGGCGTCTCCGGTCCATCCATCCCGGCCTCCCGTCGGCTCGTTTTGCCTTGTCCGGCATCACTTTTTTCGCGCGTCGGGCGAGGCGCACCACGCGACATTGCAAAAGTCCGATTGGCTACGACATTCGATATCCCAAAAGTCCGATTGATTCCGACAGGCGCTTCGCCGCGAGTATGGCCACCGGTGCGGCACCACCCCGCCCTGATGCGCGCCTGGGCTATCGCATTGCAGTATCGGATTAGGCAGCTCTTCTGTTGTGTGTCATCCAGTATTGGCCAATGCTCTTCACAACGGCCTGGAAATCGCTGAAACTCACCGGTTTCATGATGTAGCCGTTCGCGCCGCAGCGATAGCTCCTAGTGATGCTGTCGGGGTCTTGGGAATCGCTGAAGATGACAACGGGGGTGAGCGTCAGCGCGTTTTCCGCGTCGAGTGACCGTATTTGGCCGAGGATGGAGAAGCCGTCCGCGCCCGGCAGCGACAAGTCCAGCAGAATCAGCCTGGGGGGATCTGCCCCAACACGGGCAGCCCAGTCACCCCGCGCGAAAAGAAAGTCCAGGGCCGTCGTGCCATCGCAAACGGCGACGACATTGACATCGGGGACAGCGGCTTGCAGCGCCTCCACGATGGAGGTTCGCTCGCTCGCGCCGTCCTCTACCACGAGGACATCCACCGGTTCATCGTTCACCATGAAAGTGTCTCCATCTGACCACATAAATCCTGCCCCGGGCGCATTCACAAAAGAATTTAAACAGATGTGCGGAAAGTTTCGGTAAACGAAAAGTAAAGATTTGGTAAAGATTTGAACCGCCGGTTCCCGAAGAGCCATCCGGCACGGGGACACAAGACGTGGCGGTCGTTGAGAGTGGAAGAAAAGGCCGGAACCCAACGCGGGGTTCCGGCGCTCTGCTTCGCCTGTCGGCAATCAGGCGGGGTCGGGGATCTCGACCTCATTGGGGAAGTGCTCCTGCAGGATGCGCAGGCACTGCTCGACGGCGGTGTCGTAGGGCAGGTGCGCCGTTTTGCAGAACTCGAAGACGGGTTCCTCGCCCCGGCCGCGCGTCGCGATGCGCTCGACCAGGAAAGTTTCGCAGCCGGGACTGCCGTCGAAGCGAACCTCGTCCTCTGTGAAGGTGGGGGCGGCCAAGCACCCATCCAGTTCGACGCATGCCTCTTGGCAGGCATCGGCGAATGCGCCGAACCGTGCGGCGTCCATCACCCTCGGTCGGTGCCAGTACCTCGTGAATCCCATCGTCATGTCCTCCATGTTTCGCGGGCGGCCATGCGCGCGCCCGCAGTGCGGTGAAATCCTCCGCTGACCTTCTCTGGATGAAATATGCGCTCGATGGTCCCCTTGCCGCGTTGGGCCGCGGCGGGAACTTTGTGTCGCTGGACCCGCACGCACCGGCGCTGCGCTCCGTGGGGTGGCTGCGGGCACGCAGGACGGGTGCGGGTGGCAGCGGGTCGGCCCGGTCTGTGCGGGGCGGCCAGGTGGGGATGCGGGGCGGATGCGCGGCTTGCCCGCTCGGCTCGTCTGGCGCTGGACACCTGGTGAAGAGGCAAGCCGCAAAATTTCCCATTGATGAATGCCAGGCGTCTGTGTTACACTTTCCTTGAAAATTGAAGAGTGCTGACGCTTAGGCGCCAGCTTTGTGCGAGCTTGGATTTGCGTGGAAGGGCTGTGAGACCGTTCCCGTGAGCTCAAGAGCACCTCTTCAGAAGGCAGACCCGCGCTTCGCGGGCTCTTTCCTTTTCCCTTCGAAGGGATGGTTCATCCGTCTAGTTTCTGGACTCTGATGGCACCCTTCGGAAAAGCAAGAGGCCATGTCTCAGATGGCATGGCTATAGGGTTGATTCGATGAAAGTGTGAAGAGTGTCCGGTTGGTTTAAGCCGGTCACTGTGTCATGAGTGTGGTGGTGTGCATGTCGATGCACGCGCCCGAGCACTTTCAGGTTTTCCCTCGTTGCTTTTCCGAAGGGTGCTTTTGCTTTCCAGGCCAGCGCGAGGCAGAAGCCTTCGCATCATGGCACAACTTCCGCTGCTCGCCCGGCATGCTGTTCATGTCGGGCGGCGGATGGGGGCTGTGCCTGAACCCCACGCAACCCCCCTCAAAAATGGAGACGACGAGAGGGCACTTCCGAGTCCTGCGTGACACGGAAGCAGAGGGATTCGCACTCCTTGATTTGCCAACACAACTCAAGGAGGTACTCACATGAGTACACAGTCTTATGATGAAGGCAGCGCGACCAACCACGAGGTAGGCGCACTGCCCGTCGAGAGCACAATGGACGGGGCAACTGACTCGTCCGCCCTCCACGTACCAACCCCTTTGCAGGACACGGCCGACACCGCCGTGCCGTGCGAGGAGACACTGGCCACACCTGATGTGGCATCCGCCGCAGACCAGGATGATGATGGCCAGAACGATGACCCGGCCAAGGCGGATGTGCAGCCCGAGCCGACCGTGCCGCAGGGCACGATCGACGGCCCGCCGCCGCGCAATCCAGCAGCTGTCGCGCTGCTGGGCGATGACGGTCAGGACGATGATTCCGAGGTGAACGCGCTGGAGGCGGCCATGGACCGCACGGCGCAGCGCCACAGCGACGAGGCCGTGGCGGACGAGCCCGAGTGCAGTCCGCTGGAGGGCAAGCTGCCGCCGTCCACCGAGTTCCCGCTCGCGGCGCTGGGCGGCATGCTGATGTCCTTCGCGCTGGCGCTCCAGGTGCTGACGGGAACGCCCATCGAGCTGTGCGCCGTCTCCCTGATCGCCTTCGTGAACATCTGCGTGCAGGGGCTGGCGGACGTGCAGTTCATCAGCTCCAAGAAGCAGCTCGGGCTGTACCATCTCATCATCGGGTCTACCGGGGAGCGTAAGACAAGTGTTACAGATATTTTACGCATTCCATTCGACCGCTTCGAGAAACGCATGGAGAAGACGCTGAAGCAGCTGGTGCAAGAGTGTGGGGAGGACAAGAACGCCCGGAAGGAAGAGCCGCTCTTGCCGGACATCATCTTCACGGGCAGTACGACACCGGCGCTCTACCATGTGCTGCAAAACTGCCTCGGCAGGCTGTGCATGATCACGTCGGAGGCAGGAAGTTTCATCGGTGGTTATAGCATGAAGGCAGATAACTATCTTGAACAGCTTACACAGATGTCCTGCCTGTTTGACGGTGAGCCGGTGAAGAACTACCGCCGGGGCGACGGCAGAATTCTTGTCAGGGACAAGCGCTTTAGCCTGCTACTCTACGGGCAGTGGGACATCGTGTGCGGCTTCCTCTCGAACCCGAAGAGCCTTGCACAGGGTTTCATCAGCCGCCTGCTCGTCAGCTACCCGCCAAGCCTCATCGGCAGCCGCCCGCTGGTGCTGAGGCCTTCGGAAGCCATCGCGACGATGGAGGAGTACGACCGGTGGATGACGGATCTTCTCAACATCCCGCTTGCCCTGGAGGGGGACAGCCGGAACGATCTGTGCCCGCCCGCACTGACGATGACGGAGGGCGCCGAGCGAGAGTTTGCAGTGTTCTACGACAAGGTTGAGCAGATGATGGGCAAGTTCGGGTCTGAGAGTAGCAAGATCTGCATCCTGAATAAATTTCCGCAACACGCCCTGCGCTTGGCCGCCACCCTCCAGATAGCCGAGAACCCGTCGTCTGTGGTGCTGGACGGGGAGCACATGGAGCGTGGTATTCAGCTAGCTGACTACTACATGAGTGAGGCGCTGCGCCTGTCCACACCCCCGCCGATCTGTGAGCACCGCGATTCGGTGGAAGCGTTGATGAACGCACTCACGGACAAGGGTCTTCGGGAATTCGATCGCAGCTGGTGCTACAAGCACGGACCCAACCATCTGCGCGCGAAGCGCACACTCATGCCAGTCCTCGACTTCCTGGAGGGCATAGGGTGGCTGACCACCACGTCGCTGCCGAAGCGAGCGGGCGTGGCGAAGGCCCGGACGATCTACAGGCTGACAACTGGGGCAATGCGGCATTGGAGCATGCGCTCGTAGTGGCCGCGCGGTGAACATGGCGGGCGGGGACACGGCGTTCCCGCCCGCCTCAACGCACTCAATCGGCGCTGCAGCGCCTTGGCGGAGATTTACAAAATGGACATCATTCAAGCCCTTTCAGATATGGGGTTCGCGCCAATCGTCCCCGGCGGTCCAGGAGTGATGCGCGGACCCCGCCCGACGTGCTGTGAGGGAACCGACCGACTGGCCGTGTGGGTGGAAACGAACACGTTCCACTGCAGGCGGTGTGGCTCCACGGTCCACGACGAAATCGTGGGCACGTGTCGCGAGGCAGATGCGGCCGCAGTCGCCGCGGTTCTGCAGGACTGCATGACGCGGGCGGTTCTGGAAATGGTCCCCAGTGCGCCGCCGACCAATCTGGTTGAGTGCGGTGTGGGCAAGAACTGGGCGGAGGCGAAGTGACATTCGCGGATGTTGCAGGGCGGTGTCCGGTGTGCGTCGGACACTGCCCAGCGCCCCTGTGTGGCCATGGGGGACCAAAACCCGCAGACATTCGCGAAACCCGCCGCAGTGCGGCGCCCGGCAAGTCACGGTGGCACAGGCAGTTGCAACAAAAGACCGCAAAGACCGCAAAAACGCTTTCTGTGCACCTTGGCAGGTGAACTGGCGAGCAGCCTTTTTTTTTGCGGGTTTTGCGGGTTTTGTTAGAACCCGATGGTTCCCTTCGACTTCCAACCCGCGACGTTTCCGCGGTTTTTGCGATGGTTGGCGGGCTTTGTCCTGCCCCCGCCGCCGGTTGGCCTGTGAGCACCGGCGTACCACCTTGTCGGCGGTCTCCACGTGGCGTTCTGGGCACATGAGTGGAAAATACTTGGCGCAACTACGACACCCGTCTGGGGCATCCCCCGGGCGGGTGTGGCGCGAATCGCTGCGAGCATGCTGGAACAGGGGCTCGAACTGCGGAGTCTTCTCACGAAAAAAAGGTCCGGGCGGCCACGGTGGACAAGAATCCCTTTGTGACCGAATGCAAATGAGGTCGCCACACAATGCAGAGAGCTACTCCTTCTTCGTCTGAAGCCGTGCGGCGATTTTGGTGAACTGCTCCAGCGCCGTTTCGAGGTCGTCGGCGATCTCCTGGGCGATGATGTCGGGCGCGGGCAGGGAGTCGGTGTCCGTGAGGCTCTTGTCCTTCATCCAGAACAGGTCGAGGCTGAGCTTGTCGCGTTTCAGTAGTTCCTCGTAGTCGTAGCAGCGCCAGCGGCCTTCGGGGGTGTCCTCACTCCATGTGGGCTTGCGCGTGTGGAGCTTGCCGGGCTTGTAGCAGGCGACGAATTCATCGAAGTCCGAACGCTGGATGGGCGACTGCTTCTGGGTGAAGTGCATGTTGGTGCGCAGGTCGTAGACCCACAGTTTGTCGGTCCACGCCTTCGCGCGGCCTTCCTTCTTCTCGAAGAAGATCACGTTGGCCTTGACCCCCGGCGAGTACCAGATGCCGGTGGGCAATCGAAGCAGCGTGTGCACCCGGCACTTCTGGAGCAGATTGCGCCGCACCTTCTCGCCCGCACCGCCCTCGAAAAGCACGTTGTCCGGCACGACCACCGCGGCGCGTCCATCAATCTTCAACAGGGTGTAGATGTGCTGCACGAAGTTGAGCTGCTTGTTGCTGGTCGATGTCCAGAAGTCCTCGCGCACGATGACCTGGTCGTCCTTCTCCGTGTCGCCTTCCTCGTTGACGAACAGCAGGTTCTGCTTCTTTCCGAACGGCGGATTGGCAAGGACCATGGTGTATTCCCTGCTCCACGGGGCCGCCAGGCTGTCGTGTCCGGAGTGGACGACCACCCGGTCCCCGCCGATGCCGTGCAGGTAGAGATTCATGGCGCACATGCGGCCCACCTTGGGCGAGAGTTCCATGGCCTCGACCAGTTCTTCGCGGAGCGCACGCTTCTCGTCGCGGTCCAGTTGTTTCTCGAACTTGGCGAGCACGTGGCTGTAGGCGGCGCAGAGGAATCCGCCGGTCCCTGCCGCCGGGTCGCAGATCCGGTCCTGCGGCGTGGGTTGCTCCACCTCGCACATGGTCTGGATGACCGGGCGCGGCGTGAAGTGCTGGCCCGCCCCGCGCGCGGACTCCGACGCCGAGCGCTGCATCAGCTCCTCGTAGATGGTTCCCTTCACGTCTACGGGCAGGCTGAGCCAGTCCACCTTGTCGATGAGGTTCACGATGAGCTGCTTGAGCAGGGCGGGGTTGTGTATCTCGCACCGTGCGCTCTTGAAGATGACGCCGAGCATGCCCGGCTTGAAGGACAGCTTTTCGAGAATGTCGCGGTACTTGTCCTCCAGCGGCGCACCGTCGAGCGGTAAAAGCGCCTTCCACCCCAGTTCGGCCGGCACGATGGGGGCCTTGTTGTGCGGCGGCTCGGTCAGTTGATCTGCCATCTTGAGGAAGAGCAGGAGCGTCAGTTGCTCCACGTATTCGAAACAGGAGAGCCCGGCGTCCTGCAACACGCCCGCGTAGCTCCATGCCCGTTTGCCAATCTGTGAGGAGTCCATCATCCTTGAGCATCCTTTTTCTTTCGTCCGCGCCGTGCTGTGTGTGAACTCTTCGCTGATTTGCCATTCCGTTTCGCAGTGGCCGCATCACGGGTACTCTGTTCGCGCCCCGTGGCAATGCTTTTGATGAGTTCCGAGGCTGGTTCGTCGTTGGGATCCTGTGGCACGAGTTGGCCGGTGAAAGCGTGGCGCAAAAGCGATTGCCGCAAGGCACCGGCGCTCGTTGATTTGGTATCGAGACCGGCTTCGAGGTGGTCAATGCCGGATAACTGATCTTCGGCAACCTCAACAATGGCTTCTTGTTCAAGGAAAGGCGGCAGCGGGAAGGTGAATCCAGCTAACTTTGTCCCATTGACGTTCGCCTGTCCAACCGTCTGGTTGACGACATCCCTGATCCATGCTCGCCCCAAGCCGCCATTGATGGCATACATGAGAAACTGAGGAAGCAGGAGATTTGTGAGACGAACACGAATCAGGTATGAGGCAAAGGAGCAAGGGCTTGGCGTTCCGTTGTAGAGCCCAGTCTTACCAACCAGTTCGGCACTGTTTGTACGATTGAAAAGGAGATCGCCCGATGACAGCAAGAGACTGGGAAACTCCTCGTGCTCTGAAGGAAGGTATTTCAAATCATCAAGTACGAGACTACCATTCGACCGCAAGTTCCCCATTCGCAAGACTGGGACACCCCGTGCATCCTCGCTCGCTTTTGCCGAGCTACCATATTGGATGATGGTACTACACTGATCCACCGTCGCCCAACACCAGCCTTCCGGCAACCCCCGCAACTTGGTTGTGTCGGGAGCAACGGGCTCATCGTATCTCGCCTTCCAGTTCTTTGGGGGCGCTTGGTCCTTCTCTTTGAACTTGCGGAGCTGATCCTCTTCCCAACGGCGACGACGTTCGGCGAGGATGCGTTTCAGGAGTTCGGAAGCAGGCTCAATCTGCGGATGCTGTTCGCGCCATTCTGTGGTGAGCGTCCCCTCCACCGCCGCCTTCAACAGCGACGCACGAAAGAGCTTCAGTTTCTCCCTGACCCGCACAAGCGCAGCCACGCCCGCATCAAGGTCGGAAAGGAGTTCATCTAGAGTGTCAGTTATACGGATTTGTTCCTTGCTGGGCGGGAGAAGCAAAGGCACAGTCCCTGACAGGGGTTCCGCCGAGATGCTTGCCTGGTTGACATGGTTGACGCACCGATGCCTAAAATAACCGCTCATCCAAAGAAAATGAAGTTGGCGGGCGACGAAAGCAGGATCCAACCCGTCCTCCAGTTGAATGCGAGTCATGTGATTCGAGTAGGCGAGCCGCCTGTCAATGAGAATTGCAGTGGTCTTCCCAATCAATTCGGGGCTGTTTGTGTTGTTGAAAATGACGTCGCCTTTCGTCAACTCCCGTGGAACGCCGCCCTCGACATACTTCAGAACGTCAAGATTTAGTTGGCCCTCGCGGTCGATGTTCATTGGGCGAATGTGCGGTGTGCCTCGCTGTTCTTGATTGTGGTCCCCCGAAGGGAAACCAGATGCGACAAGGCGAGCGACCTGAGCGATGGATACTGTCTGCCAGCCTTGTGGGATATCTTTTGTGGGCAGGGGGTAGTGGTCGAGAATGAATTTCTGATTCATGCCACCAGCCGCTCATTGAGTTCCGCCATGAGGGGCTGGAGTTGGGCACCAAACAGGGCGTGCGCCCGGCCCAAGCTGCCGTGCTGGCCGAACCAGCCGTCCTCGAAGTCCTGCGGCTCAATGCTGAGGCTGTTGGCGATGTGCTCGGCCATGCGGTCGAGCCACTCCCGTTGTTCGGGAGTGAACGCGTTGTCGGCGTCCCGTTCCGCCAGCCAGGATTGGTAGCGCTCCCGAAGCTCCTCTCGGTAGGGCATGAGGGTGAAAGTGGGGGTCAGTGCATGGCGCACGAGACTCACCAGATCGGTCAGCACTTCCCCGCCGACGCCTTTCACGGCCTTACTCTCGACGGCCTGGAAGGCGCGCCAGAGCTGGGTCGGCGTGGCCGCGACGGGCGGCACGGCGAGCGCGTCGCGCAATTGCCGGAGATCCTTCAAGGTGAGCTTGAGCGGGCGCGTTCCGGCGTAGAGCACCTGCAGCGCCGTGAGTTCGGCGCGGTGTTCCCCGATCCACTGGCGGAAATCCTGCACCTTGCTCTGGGCTTTCTCAACGGCGGCGGCGTCGAATCCGGCGTACAGCACATCGTCGATGCTGTGCCGGTCAACGACCTGCTCGTTCTGCTGGCGGATTTCGAGGAGACGGCGGCGGAAAGCAGGCTTGAGGATCGGCGTAACGGCCTCCTGTGCCAGCGTCTCCGCGGCGGCTTTGACCTGCTCTTCGGTCGGTTCCCCCGTGACGCAGAACTGCGCCTTCGCCGCCTCGATCTGCGCATCGGGGTCGATGGCATTCAGCAGGTTCTGGGCAATGGTGGGTAGGGAGACGCCCCCCGCAAGCTCCCGCAATTCTATGACCTGGCCGGGGGTGAGTCCCCGGTTCACGCGCGAGAGGCGTCCGGCCAGCGTGGAAAGCGCGTCGGGGTCCACTCCGCCCTGGGCCACGTATTCCAGTATTTGCTGAAAGCTTGCGGACGGCGTGCGGTTCAGGGTCTGGCACTCCGTCTTGTCCTGCTCGCAGACGCCTACCGCGTCCACGATGATGAAGCGCTCCTTGCCGGTGGCGCTGGGCGTCACCGTGCGCAGCTTGTCCGGCGAGATGACGCGCACACCGCGCCCCTTCATCTGCTCGAAGAACCCGGCGGACTTCACGTTGCGCAGGAAGAACACGCACTCGATGGGCTTCACGTCTGTGCCGGTGGAGATCATGTCCACTGTGACGGCGATGCGCGGAAAGAAGCTGTTGCGGAAATGCGCGAGGATCTCATCGGGCGTGAGGCTGGAGGTCTTGACCCATTCGACGGCCTCGGATTGCGTGCCGTCCTCGTTCGTCACCGTCTTGGTCACTTTCGTGAAGCCGGTGCGGTAGGTGATCTTCTGGCAGAAATCGTTTCCCTCGCCGAACTCCTCGCGAACGAAGCGCACGATGTCGTCGGCGTGGGAGTCGTCCTTGGCGAAGACGAGCGTCTTCGGGACTTCGGCGCGGCCCGGGAAGGCATCGGGCAGCACCCTGTCGCGGAACTGCTGCAGGACGGTGCGAATCTGGCTTTCGGACACCACGTCGTTGTCGAGCTGGTTCGCGGTGTAGGTGAGGTCCTGGTTGAGCATCTCCAGCCGCTCGCGCCGGGTGAGCTTGTGGCGCTTCTCGACAAAGACACCCGTGTCGCCCGCAACGATGGTCGCGCCCTGTTCCGTGATGCGGGTCCGAATGCGGTAGACGTCAAAGTCGGCATTGACGCCATCCGCCACGGCTTCGGCGTGGCCGTACTGCATCACGAGGTTCTGATTGAAGAAGCCGATGGTCTTTCCGGCGGGTGTCGCGGAGAGGCCGATCAGGAACGCGTCGAAATACAGCACCACCTGCCCCCACAATTCATAGATGGAGCGGTGGCACTCGTCCACGATGACGAAATCGAAGAACTCGGGAGGGATGCCGGGGTTGTAGACCACATCCGGGGGCTTGGCCTGCCAGGGTTTCGCGGTGTCGAATGCGGAGCCCTCTTCGTTGCCCGCATCGAACTCAGCTTCGCCCTTGAGCATCGAGTAAAGCCGCTGGACGGTGGTGATGACGATTTTCGTGGCGGGGTTGATGGAGTTTGTCTTGAGTCGCTGGACCGTGTAGAGCGTCGGGAACTTGCGCGGGTCGTCGGGCGGCGTGAAATTGGCGAATTCGTCCTCGGCCTGCTTGCCGAGGTTGGCCCGGTCAACGAGAAAGAGGATGCGCTTTGCCCCTCCGAACTTCAGCAGGCGGTAGGCGATGTTGACGGCGGTGAATGTCTTGCCGGAGCCTGTCGCCATTTGAATCAGCGCGCGCGGCCTGGCTGTCGCGAAGGACCCGTCCAGATTGCGAATTGCGGCCGTCTGCACGCGCCACAGCCCGGCGTCATCAAGAGCTGGAAGTTGCCGCAGCCGCCCCCGAAGCTGGTCGGGCTGCGAGACCCACTCCGCAAGCGTCTCTGGACGCGGGAAGTTGAACACCTGACGGCTGCGGGGAACAGGGTCCAACCCATTGGTGAAGAAAGTCACTTCCCCGTTGGACTCGAAAAGAAACGGCAACGGGCGCTTGTGCGCGGGAAGGTTGTCCGGCAGACCGGCGGCGTACTTGGCCGACTGGGCCTCGACGCCCGAGAGGGTGCCCTCGGCCTTCGCCTCGACAGCGCCGATGGCCTTGCGGTCGAGATAGAGCAGGTAGTCCGCGAAGCCAAAACCCTGCTTCATGGGAAACTCGCGCACGGCAATTCCCCGGCCAGCGGTGAGGTCGAGTTCATTTCGGCTCTGCACGAGCCACCCCGCTGCAATCAGATCGGCGTCAATTTCGCGCCGCGCTAGCTGTTCCGGTGTTTCCGACATGTCTATTCCGCGCACCCCATTAGGTCAAATCGGACCAATCTCCACCACTCTTTGGCTGTGGGGAGCATTCTACTGTGCAGACACCTTCAACTCAACTGGGGCCGGGCGCGCAAAAACCGCAGGGAGCCACCAAACCCGCCGCGAACCGGCGTGCGGGAACTCCAAGACGTGCAGAAGGTTGCAACAAAGACCGCAAAGACCGCAAAAACGTGAAATGGGATTCCGCATGCGGTGAAGTGGGACGGGCCGAGGGGAGAATGTGCAGCTGTGCCAATTCCCCTCTTTCACCCCAAGACATTGGACTCTTTCCCGACAGAACGCTGGCAGATGCCATGGCATGTGCGGGTGCAGAGGCAGGGGTGGCGTTTTTGCGGGTTTTGCGGTTTTTGTTCGAAGTCCATACCCCCCATGGAGTTTCTGGCCGCCGTGTTCCGGCGTTTTTTGCAGTGTTTGGCGAATTTTGCAAGGGAATGCTTTTTCTGCGCTCCGCCCGACGACCTCCCCGCAGAGTTTGCGGAGTTTGGGGCGCCTGCTCCCAAACCATTCCACCCCTTCCACTTTCTGCCGCATGTGGCCGGCGATGCCTGCCAGATGTTTGCGGAGTTTGTTGCCGTCGATGGCCCCCCGCCCGAGCACATCTGCTGAGAAGAACTCCCCCGGCGCTTTTCTGCGCCGGGAGAGTTGTGTTGGCACTCTTGGGGTCAGGCCGGTTTTCCCGTCACGGGGCGACCAGTTTGATGTAGTCGTTGTCCACGACAGAGTGGACCTGTGCTCCATCGCGGCATCGCACACGCAGCTGGCGGTAGCTCGGCCAGGCACTTAGTCTTGGACGGCCCGCCACAGGGCGACCATTCCCTTGATGATTACAAGCAGGCCAAGTACCCCCCAAAGCACGGGGATGATGAACCCTACCAACAGCAGGCACGCCGCCCAGAAAAGCCATTTCGGCCAAGGGCTGTAGAGTCCTAGGATGAAGAACACGAAGGCACCAATCAGGAGTAGTACCACGGTATCATTTCCTTTCTATAAAACTCTGGTTTGTGGCAACTGCCGTCCCGACTCAGGGCGGGAGTTCCCCTTTCCTCTGCCACCGGCGGCAGCCCCATGCCACCATCCGGATTCTCGCTTGAACAGTGCGCGTGCGGCCGAAACCAAGAATGAAAGCGAATTAACTGGGGGGCACCTTAAGGCTCCCTGCGCCCCCGCCCCCAAAAAGCAAGGGGGACACCGCCCGCACCGCGCGCCAACTCGGGGGTTACCACACCCCTCCTGCCACACGGTACCAGACGATGCCCCCGAACCATCGGGGGCATCCGGCACCTGGGCAAAGGCAGGAATAGTCATGTGGTAATTTGAGTTGACGTCGCCCAAGACCGAATGCCAAAGCATTCGCTATGTTTAATGACGGCCACCGCTGGCGGCTTACTGCGTGCTCTCCTTTTCTCCTTCGTTCAACGAGGTGGCCATCGGCCACCTGCCATTCAAGTATAGTGACGGGTCCGTGCCGACGCAACAGGGTGCACGTGAAAAACTGACCCCGCCCGGCGCGGCAGGGTTTCGACAACCGTCCTGCACTGGGACGAGATTCCGGCGCGGCCTCTGCCGTGTCTCCGTGCCCTGTGCTGGCAACTTCGCCCCCGTTCTCGCGGATGCCCTGCGGAGTTTGCAGCGTTTGGGGCGCTTCCCTCCATTCCATTCCACCCCTTCCACTTTCAGCGGGGGCACACCGGCGGTGTTTGCCGGGTGTTTGAGGAGCTTGCCCGGCGGTCTGGCACCCACTGCGTCGGCAGCTTTCTCTGTGCTCCAGCGCGCGCCCGCAACATCTTCCCTCTCGGGCACATATTGATTCCATGCGGTGCCCGGCGCATGAGGAGCCACTACCATGCGCGTGTTTCGTTCCCTGGAGGAGGTGCGGTCTGCCGACGGGTTGGAGCCCGGCTGGCGGCTGGCCCTGGAGCGGGTGATGGGCGACCTCGTGTCGGCCTTGTCCGGCGCGGGGTTCACCTACGATCCCGCCACTGAGGGGCCTGTCGTGCTGGCCGAGAGGGGCGACACGGACGACGACTGGCGCAACCTGATGGGTTGCGCCCTGTCGGCTGCGCTGTTCGAGGGGGCGACCCTGGAGCACGGCTGTTTCGTGGCCGTCGTGCTGATGAACAACGAGTTCGGCTACACCATCGTCGTCCCCGACGCCCCCTGGCTCGCCCCAGAGTCCCTCACTCGGCTCATCGACGCGATGGGCTGACCTGCACCTCCCCGTCCTGCCCCCCGCAACCCCAAATCCGAAAGGAAAAGGAGTCCCCGACATTGAGCAAGAGTAAGCAGAGCAACCTGCCCGAACCGTGCGGTTCGGGCTACCGCTATTCACCCAGGCCGGACCACACCGTCGCGGGCGTCGATCTCGGCCGACTGGCCGGATGCGCGGCCGAGAAGGCGACCGACGTCGCCGTCGCCGTCGCGCTCGACCGCCTCGGCCCCAGGACGACGGAAATTCTGCGGTCCGTGCCACCACTAACAAGGAGCAAATGACATACCATGAGCAAACCGAAACCGAAGAGAGACAAGAGCACCGAGCTGCCCGACGGCGGCGCGGACACCCCCGAGGGCAGCAGCGCCCCGGCGCCGGTGATGGTCACCGTCGTGGCCACCCGGCAGTGCGTGAAGCTGAACCCCGCCAGGGGCGGCGGCGGCATCACCTACCAGGTCGGCCGCATCGAGGGCGACGGAGTCGTCGTGCTGCGCCTGAAGGACAACGACGGCGGCGGCCGATTCAGCCGCGAGTGGGTGCCTTTCGAGCGACTGCGCACCTGCTTCTCGCCCGCCGTGCTGACGGGCCAGCCCTTCAAGGCCCACGCGCTCGACAGCGCCTTCACGGGACGGTCCACCACAAATGCAGGATTCCTCACCGCGGCTATCAGGGCGGAGGGTCTGGCCTACGAGGACACCGAGCACAGGGGCATGAGCCTCCTGAACGGCGGCTTCGATACCTGGGTGCAGGGCGTGCTCGACGCCGAGCCCGAGAAGAACGACGACGGCACGGTGAAGCTGGAGCCGCTGGTCCCGCCGAAGCGCGAGAGCCCGTTCTCCGCGCCGAAGGACGGGGCGGCGAAGAAGCCCGGCGGCAAGCGCCGGGAGCCCGCTGCCGATGCCGATGAATCGGACACCGCCGATGGCGACGCCACCGACACAGCCGACGCCGAGTCCTGCATGGCCAACGCCTGACCACCCCCGCATTGCATGCCCATCCCCGCCCGCCGACGCACAACCGCGCCGGACACCGCAATCGGGCGGGGATGGACGTTCCACGAGCTTGGGCGGGCCAACTCCGATTACCACATTCCATCGCACCTGCCCCGCCCCGGATGCCGGGTACCCCCCTCGCGGCAACGCCGGGGGGTACCGTCGGGCATCGCCCGTCCACTGCAAAAGGCCAAACACTCAGGAACCTCTGGGTTTCCCCGCGAACATGCCCCCCGCCGAGCAGCGCCTGGAGAAAGATGCGCGGGGGAAGGCCTTTCCACTTCCCGCATGCAACCACCCGGCCCGGCCTTGTCGGGTCACAGGAGCACACACCATGCACCGCGATGAGCACACTAGCACTACCACCGTCTGGACCTCCGATATCCGGCCGGAAATTGGCACAACCGAGCCCCTGCTCGCAGAGGTCATCGCATGGGCCGACGCCCATCCCTGCGCATGGGACGTCGTGACCCGTGCCAGGAGCAAAGCCTTCGGGCTCGGCTCCTGCGAATACATCGGATGGGCGCAGCGCGGCATGGCCCCGACGGCGGTCCTAGAGCGGGCAAGACACCTCCACGGGCTCGCCGAAGGCCGCGACGCGTTCCAGGGTCCGGCCTCCATCTTCGCGTGGCGAGCGCGCTTCACTCTGGAGCACTACCGCGACAAGGGCTTCACGGGTGGCTTCTTCCGCCAGCACGACGGCCAGTTCCACCGGCTCTGCATGACGATGGACTACACGCCCGAGACGCTCGGCGATGTGGTGACCCGCTTCATTGAGTGGTGCGGCCGGGACTGCCTGACCGAGTACGTGACGCTCGACTCAAAGATCGTGCGCCGCATGGACCGCCCAACCTGACACCTCGAAAAACCGCAAACGCCCAACGCGCGCTGCCAATTGGCGCAAACAGGCATCAACCCCAGCAGCGCCTGACAGAGACTGTCCGGGAGAGCGGACAGAGAGGAATCTTCCCATGGACAATGACATCCCCGCCGCGCCCGCGATGCGCTTGGGTCCCATCGTCAGCACGCCCGGTGCCCTTGAGGCGCTACGGGCATGCGGTGCAGACCCCCTCCAGTACCTCCGTCGCCATGCCGCCGGTGACTGGGGCGACCTCGACGAAACCGACAAGGCGGCCAACGCGGCGGCGCTCACCAGCGGCGCGCGCATCATGAGCGTCTACACCCTGCCAGACGGCACGAAGCTGTGGGTCATCACCGACGCGGAAATCGACGACAACCACAACCGGCAGGCGACGACCTTCCTGCTGCCCGACGAATACTGAGGGGGGCGCATCATGACCAAACGCATGATCCACCCCTACATGGCACCGCCCCCGCCGCCGGTGAAGTCCCGCGTGATGCGGCTCGTCGCCGCGTGGACTCCGGAGAACGCGCGCGCCGTGCGGTGGGCCGACAGAAACCCGGTCGCATGGGAGATCGTCACCACGGACACGAGCAGGGCGATGGGCCTGGGAGCGCCCGAGTACGACGAGAGGGTTTGGCACGGCACGGACTCAGAGGCGGTGCTGGCGCGCGTTGTCCGGCTGCACGAACTGGTCCTGGAGGCCCGGAAGCGGCCCAGTTCGCTCTACGCATGGCGGGCTGTGTTCGCGATGGAGCACTTCCACGACCCCGGCTTCACCGGCGGGCTGTTCGCACAGCACGTGGGCAGCAAGGAGCACTTCCATTTGCTGCTCGACTACACGCCTGCGACGCTCGCAGAGGTCATCGGGCGATTTGCTGCCTGGACCTACCACGGAAGTCCGGTCACGCACATCACAATCTACGGGGTGACTGTGTACCAGTACGCGCCGCCCCGCAAGGCCGCGCAGGGAGGGCTGAGCCATGGGCGACCTGAGTGACCTAAACGATGTTGCACGCGTCATGCGCTCGCCCGAGGGTGAGGCCCGGCTGGAGGGCATCCGGGCGTCCCTCGCTGGACGCACGGTTGTTGATGTGGACTTCACCAACGGGGTGCATGCAATCGTGATCTTGCTGTACCTCGACGGCGGGGGCATATTTCTCGCGACGGACCCGTCGCTCTACGTGGACGCCCTGCGGAACGAGTTCGCTGAAGTCATCCGCCGCGAATATCTGGTGGACTACCCCGAGCGCCGCGCCGATGACGGTCCCGAGTGACCTTAGACGGCGCAACGGCGCGCGAGTTCAAATCACCCAGTAAAACAGTGGCAATGCGGACCGGTCTCGACATTCGCTGAGGACGGGCCGACTGGCACCCAAGCCAGACCAGAGTCCACCCAAAACCACCCATCAACACGCCGCGGCGCGTCCGCATCCACGGGCAGCGTGTTGCCAGTGCCCCGCGCGGTGGAGGCGCTTCCGGCGCTGACCGGAAGCGCGCGAAAAGGACCCAGCCTCGGCAGCGGCGCGCCGAAGGCCGACCGACGGCACGCCCCACCGGCGTGTCCGCACAACTCCCCGGCGACGGGGCGCGAAAAGCCCGGAGAGGCGGATGCAGAACCGCGCCGCGCCTGCGGCGTCCGACGGCACCCGCCTCTCCCTTTGCCCCCCAAACGGCGGTTCCCGCGCACGCGGGGACCGGAAATGCCCCGGAGTGCCCGCGCGTGTGCGGGCACCCGACCGAACATTCAATTGCGGCGATTGGGCGATGAGAAAATCCGGTCCCACGAAGTCACAGGACTTGATGGACTGTGACCGGTCCCAACGCCGCCTCCAGGCGTCGCACACCCCCGCCGCGCGCAACCCCAACCCCACAGGAGGAGACCCCATGGCCACCGACAACACCATCAAGACCCGGTTCCGGTTCACCGACCGGACCATCGAGGCCCTGCCCCCGCCCCCGCAAGAGAGTGCCAGCACGGACGCGGAATACTCGGACCTGGAGGTGCCGGGCCTGAAAATCTTCGTCGGCAAGGGCGGAAGAAAGGCCTTCCACCTTCGCTATCGGCTCCTGGGCCGAAAGCGCTGCATCCGCATCGGCCCTTTTCCGAGCGTGACCGTCAAGGACGCCCGGCTCCGCGCCCATGAGTTCAAGGCGCTCGTCGCCCGCGATATCGACCCCCTGACCGAGCGCGAGACGAAGGCTGCTGTCCCGACCTTCGAGGAGTTCGCCACGAAGCACTACCTGCCCTTCGCCAAGTCGCGCAAGCGGTCCTGGCTCGACGACTCACGGATGATCAAGACCGCGTTCGTCCCGGCGTTCGGGCGGCGGCGGATCACGGAGATCACCACCCGGGATGTCGCCAGGCTTCTTGAGACTTTGAAGGAGCGCCGGACCGCCTCGACCTCCAACCGTTACTTCGCCGTGATTTTGAGGATGTTCAACCTGGCCGTCCAGTGGGGCTACCTGGAGCGCAACCCAATGACCGGCCTGAAGAAGTACCCCGAGAACAACGCCCGCGAGAGGTACCTGACAGCCGACGAAATCGCTCGCCTGCTCAAAGAACTGGAGGCGTGGCCCAGCCGCGCCGTCTCCGGTCTGCTGCGTTTCCTGCTCTTCACGGGCACGCGCTTCGGGGAGGGCGCCCACCTCACGTGGGACCGCGTCAACTTGGACAACGCCACTGTCTTCCTGGACAAGACGAAGTCCGGCCGGACCCGGACCGTCCTGATGAACAGCCTCGCGGTGGAGGTACTGCGAGAGATGCAGGCGCTGCGCAAGAACAACCACCCGTTCGTTTTCCCAGGGCGCTTCGAAAATGACGGTATCCGCTGCCCGAGAAACGCCTTCAAGAAGCTGTGCAGGAAACTGAAGCTGGACAACCTCAAGATGCACGACCTCCGCCATTCGTTCGCCAGCCTCGCGGTCAACGCCGGGGCCAGCCTCTACGACGTGCAGAAACTCCTGGGGCACGCCAACTCCGCGATGACCCAGCGGTACAGTCACCTGAGTGACCACACGCTGCGCGCCGCCTCGGAGACCGTTGCGCAGAGCATCGCCGCAGCCACCAAGTGAGGCGCTTTGCAGACACGCACACAGGAAGGGCCGCCCCGCTCCGCGCGGGGCGACGGCGGCCCTTCTCTTCCCGACCCACTGCAGGAAAGGACTCCCCCCGCCATGATGGAGATGATTGTCCAAATGTGGACCCTTGGCCCGACGCGTTATCTCGACACCCACCCGATGGCCGAACTCGCGGTCTGGCTTTCCCTTGCGTCTCTGGTGCCGCTGTGCTTTCTGGCCGTGGTGCTGTGGCTCCTGCTGCTCCCCGTGTCGCGGCTGGAGCAGATGGCCGCCCGCTGGCGGGCCTGGTGGGGCCGGTGAGCAAAGAGACGACCCACGCTTGACCTTCGAGCAAACACCGCAAACGCCGCAGCGCGGTGACGCCTGACCGCAAGGAAAAAACTGCCGTTTTCCCTTGGAAAATGGCCATTTCGGGGCAAACACAGCAAACACAGCAAACTCCGCGCGGGGTCGGGGAAGATGGAGTGGATGCCGTCCCAGCAGAGGGGCCGGTGTGCGTCGGCACGGGGGCTTCTGTGTGTGCAAGTGTGTGGAGATGTGCACTCGCTCCGCTCTTTGCTGTGTGAAATCAGGGGGAGGGGATTCATCTTCTTCACGGAGCGGGGGAGGGAGAGTCCCCTGTCCGGCGATCCTTCCTTTTCCGCCGTGGTGGCCTGGATGGGATGACCTTTGCATGGTGAGAGGGGACAGGATGTTCCTTCCACATGGGGCCGGGGAGTTTGCAGAGTTTGGGGCGTTTGCCTCCATTTCGTTGCGACTGTTGGACTTTGAGGCACACCGCACGGGCAGCGGGCCAGCGGCGCTTGCGGAGTTTGCCCGGTGGGCAGAGGCTTCACATCCTGCTGGCCCTTTGGGGCCGGGGGAGTTTGCTGAGTTTGACAGGTTTGCCATCGACCCCTTGCAGCGCATGGACTTTCGGGCGCACCGGCCCTGCGGAGCATCGACGGAGCCTGCGGAGTTTGCCCTGCGGGACTACTTGGCCTCGGCCCAGTTGCTGCCCATGCCGCACTCGACCAGATTGACCGTCGGCGCGCCGGGGAACATCTCCAGAAAAGCCTGGGACATGCACTCCCGAAGGGCGTCGGCCACCCTGTCCGTCTCCGCCTGCGCGCACTCGACCAGGATGTCGTCGTGCACGGTGTTGACGATGAAAGCATCCAGCGGCTCCAGCCGCTCGTCCACCAGCGCCAATGCCCGGAGCATGATTTCACCGGCCGTGCCCTGGATGGGCGTGTTCAGGCTCTTCGGGAAGACGCTCTTCTCGCCGTCCGCGAAGGAGCGCACCCGTCCACCCTTCGTCCGCGCGGGACGCCTCGACCGGGCCAGCCTCTCCGTGCCGTCGCGCCACTGCCCCAGACGCGGGTAGGCCGCGAAGAAGCCCCGCTGGAAGCTGGTGGCCTCCTCCAGCGTCAGCTCGACGCCGTAGGTGTTCTTGGCGTAGCCGCACAGCCCCTTGCCCCCCTGACCGTAGAGTGTGCCGAAGCCCACCGCCTTGGCCATCTGCCGCTGCTCCTTGCTGACCTCCTCCGAGGGTATACCGAGCACGCGGGACGCAGTCAGCCGATGCAGGTCCGCGCCCTCTCGGTAGGCGTCGAGCATGGCCTCGTCCCCCGAGAGCAGGGCCGCCACGCGCAGGTCGATTTGGCTGAAGTCGGCACCCACCAGCGCCCGCCCGGCTCCTGCCGGGAAAAGTCTGCGCACCTCCGCGTCGCGCGGGATGGACTGCAGGTTGGGGTCGCTGCTGGACATGCGCCCCGTGACGGCCCCGGTCAGGTGGAAGCTAGCGTGGATTCGCCCCGTCGCCGGGCTGGCGAAGGACCCCAGCGTGTCGCCGCACTTGGACAGGAGCTCCTGCAGCTTGCTGAGTGGGAGCAGCAGGGACACCACCTCCAGGTCCGCGTTCGCCTCCAGCACGTCCGCCGCCGTGCTCAGCAGCCCCCCTGGCGTCTCCTGCCACGCCGCGACGCGGTCCGGGGACAGTGCGTCCCGCAGCCACTCGCTCTTCTGCTTGTCCGAGTCGAGGTTGATGTCCGCCCCCATGATGGCGCGCACCCGCCGCTCCAGGGGCTCCACCTCCGCCCGCCACCGGGCGACCAGCGCCGCGTGCGCCGCAGCATCGAAGCCGAACCCACGCAGTTCCAGGCGGGCCACGGCGCGCTGGGCGTCGCGCATGCGCAGGTAGACCGGCTCCAGCCGCTGCATGCGGAGTCGGCTGGTCAGCGCGTCGGCCAACTGCACAAGGTGGAGCGCGCGGCCCGCCGCGAGGGCCAGCAGCGCCTCCGGCAGCGTCTCGCACCCCCAGTCGGTCTTTTTCCCGGCCCCGCCGAGCTCGACGTCGATGGACCGATGCAGCACGCTCTCCAGCCCGAGAGCCATGCGCTTCGAGTCCGTTGGATCTTTGATGCCCGAGGTCTCGTTTGTCAGCGCGTTCCACATGAGCATCGTACACTCGACGGTGCCCACCGGCACCCCCGCGTGGAGAAAGTGCTCCATGAGGCGGACGCCGTCGTGCGCCACCAGCCTGCGTCCCAGCAGCGGGGCAAGTATCGCGCCCAGCTCGCCGCCGCAGGCCGGTCCGTCCACGAGGATGGCGTCGCCGCGCCGCCCGCTGACCTGCACCAGCCGGATGCGCGACAGGTGCGGGTTGGTGCCTGCCTTGGGGTGGTCGGCGTATTCGGGCGGCTTGGTCGTTTCGATGGCAACGCCCAGCGTGTCGTTCTCTGCCGCGATGCGCCGGACCTCCCCGGCGGCCTCGCTTGGGTCGGTGATGTGCCGGTAGGTCCGCTCGCGGGAAGCAGCGGGAGTCGGTGCAGTTGGCGCGGTCTCGGCAGGTGGCGCAGTTTGGACCACGTGCGGCGCGACCGGGGCCGGTGCAGGCGGTGTGCTGTCGGCACGGGGCGCGGGTGCCGTCCTGATGGTCGGCTGGGAGGCATCGGCTTGGCGCTCCCTGATTATCTTGGCCGTGCGGCGGATGGCCGCGGTGATGAACTTGTCCACGGGCATCCGCGCCTCGCGCCACGCGTCCGTGACGTCCTTCTGCCCGACGCTGTCCGGAACAAAGCATGCGACCGTGTTGGGGAACTCGGCCTCGAAGGCTCTGGCCGCCTTGCGTCCCGCGTCGTCGCTGTCCATCACCAGCGGCACGAGCGCGGCGTTCTTGATTGCCTCCAGCGCCGCATCGCCCAGCGGGGCGTTGGTGCCGCCCAGCGCCACGACCGGGACCGCCGTCTCCTGATGGATGAGCGCGGCGTCCAGCAGGCTCTCCACGACCACGACGGTATCTGTCCGCGCCGGGGGCCGGAAGCTGATGACCACCGCCTCCAGGCGCGAGCCCGGCAGGAAGCGGTATCGGCCCTGTCCCTTATCCTCCCAGCAGCGCACCTGGAGCGCCATGGGGGGACCCTCGGCAGGGTAGTAGGGGATCTGGATGCCGTCGGGCAGGGTGAACTGCTTGACCCAGTGGCCGTCCCACCTCTGGTAGGGCAGCAGGCCGCAGCGGTCCCGCCACATCCACCCGAAGTCCCTGACCAGACCCAGGCGCAGCTTGCCCACCGTCTCGGGGGTGAGGCCGCGCTCCCGGCGCAGCCAGTCCATGGCGTCCGGGTCCTTCCGGAGCCGCTCCTCGCCGCGCTCGACCTGCTCGCGCACGAACTTCGTCCACTTGGCAGGATCGACTATCTCGTTCGGGTTCTCCTCGAACACCTCC
>CAITNO010000113.1 GCA_903893795.1 Candidatus Hydrogenedentota bacterium
AACCGTGTGCGCGGGGCAGCACACCAACCTCGATGGAGATCTGGCGGACCTCGTCAAGCTGGCGGCCGTCCATGCGGATATTGGTGTCCACGACGGACTTGCGCATGGTGCTCTTCTTCAGGGCGCTGATCGCGTCCGAAATCATTCCGGCACGTGCCAGGAACAGCTCTTCGCCGTACTTTGCCTTGAGCGCCTCGACCGTTTCGGCCTTGACCGCGTCGAGGGTGTCGTAGCGCAGTGCCTTGTCGCGAATGCCGAGGGCTTCGGCGAGCCGGGCGGCGGCCAGATTCTGGACGTCGGCAATGACTTCCGGGTCCTGTGCGGGCAGCGTGACTTCCATCTTGGGCACGCCCACGCGGGCGCGCAGGTCTTCAATGCCCGCAATGATGGTCTTGATATGGCCGTGGGCGAATTCCAGCGCCTCGACCATGAATTCTTCGGAAACCTCGAGTGCGCGGCCTTCAACCATGCACAGTGCGTCCTTGGTGCCGGCGACGATGATGTCGAGCAGGCTCAGGGGTAGCTGGTCCATGACCGGGTTGACCACGAATTCCCCGTCGATGTGGCCGACGCGCACGGCGCCGATCGGCTCGGAGAGGGGGATTTTCGAGATGTGCAGCGCCGCGGAGGCGGCGTTGATGGACAGTACGTCCGGGTCGTGCACGTTGTCCGCCGACAGCACGGTCTGGCAGACCAGGGTTTCATTGGTGAAGCCCTTGGGGAAGAGCGGCCGGATGGGCCGGTCGGTCAGGCGGCACACGAGAATTTCGCGTTCCGACGGGCGGGACTCGCGGCGGAAGAAGTTCCCCGGGATCTGGCCCACAGCGTAGAACTTTTCGCGATAGTCCACGGTGAGCGGGAAGAAATCCTGTCCCGGTTTGCCTTCGGGTGCGACGACAACGGCTGAAAGGACCATCGTGTCACCGCTGCGGCAAATAACCGCCCCATGTGCCTGTTTTGCGATTCGGCCGGTCTCGAACTCGATTTCGTCCGAGCCGACCATGACTGAGAGACGTTCTACCATGTTAATGGCTCCTGTGTGATGGAACGGCTCCCGTAGAGTCCTTCCACATTCGTTTTCGACATTTCTGTTTTCCCTTTTCCATTCATGAGAGGGCCGCGCGGGTCCTTGGACGCGCGCGGCGCGGGGCTTTTTGCCCTTCTCTGGGTCCGCAAAAGAGCGGCGCCGGGGCGGCGCAGGGCCGCCCCGGCCCCGGATTATTTGCGCAGGCCCAGTGTCTTGATAAGCGCACGATACCGCTCAACGTCGTTCTTCTTGACGTAGTTGAGCAGGTTGCGGCGCTTGCCAACCAGCTTGAGCAGACCGCGGCGGCACGCGAAATCTTTCGCATGCACCTTGGTGTGCTCGGTGAGGTGGTTGATACGCTCGGTGAGCATCGCGACTTGCACCTCGGGCGAACCCGTATCCACCTCGGTCTTGCCGTGCTGTTTGATCAGCTCCAGCTTCTTGTCCTTGGTCAGCGGCATAACACCTATTCCTTTCTCGATTCACCCGTGCCCAGCACGCCGCAGGTGTCGCTTGCGGCCGAGCGCGGGAAGTGTTGTGGGCGAAGCCTAGCAGCACCCGCTGCAGCAGCATCCGCCCGGTTTGTCTGTCAGTGCGGCAAGGCCGGGGAGATCCTTGCCTTCAAGCATCTCGAGCGACGCGCCGCCGCCCGTGGACACATGGGACATTTTCGATTCAAGTCCGAATTGTACCACAGCCGCGGCCGTATCTCCTCCTCCGATGATTGTCGTGGCTTTGCTCGCGGCCATCGCGTCCGCCAGGGCACGGGTGCCGATGGCAAACTTGGGCATTTCGAACACGCCCACCGGGCCGTTCCACACGACCATGCCGGCGGTGGCAATCACCTCGGAGAACAACTTTATCGTCTCGGGACCGATGTCCAGACCCTGCCAGTCGGCGGGAATGTCGTCGGCCAGGACCGTCTGCGTGTTTGCATCATTCGAGAAGGCGTCGGCGATGGTGAAATCGACCGGAAGCAGGAGCTTCACGCCCTTTTCGGCCGCCTTGGCGATGGCGTTCTTGGCCACCTCGATGCCGGCCTCGTCCAGAAGGGACTTGCCGATTTCCTTGCCCTGCGCCTTCATGAAGGTGTAGGTCATGCCGCCGCCGATGACCAGCGTGTCCACCAGGTTGAGCAGGTTGTTAATCACAAGAATCTTGTCCGACACCTTGGCTCCGCCAAGAATGGCGACCAGCGGGCGTTCGGGATTGGTTAACACCCGGGTGAAATATTCCATTTCCTTGGCCACGAGGAAACCCGCGGCGCTCTGGCCGATAAAGTGGGTGACCCCCTCGGTGGAGGCGTGGGCGCGGTGGACGGTGCCGAAGGCGTCGGAAACGTACACATCGGCCAGCGCGGCGAGCTGCTTGGACAGCTCGGGGTCGTTCTTTTCCTCGCCGGGATTGAAACGGGTGTTTTCGAGCAGGATGATGTCGCCGGGCTGCATGGCCTTGACGGCCGCCTCGACGGTGGGCCCGACGATGTCGTCAAGCTTGGTCACATTGCCGCCGACGAGCGTGCGCAGGTGGTCGGCAATGGGGTCCATCTTCAGCAGCGCAAGCTTGGCCGCATCGTCCTTGACCTTTTTGGGACGGCCCAGATGGGACATCAGCACCAGTTTGCCGCCCTGTTCCCGCACGTAATTGATGCTTTTGAGTGCGGCGCGGATGCGCGTGTCGTCGCGCACGGTGCCGTCCGCATTCTGGGGGACGTTGAAATCGACGCGCATCAGGACGGTCTTGCCCTGAAGCTCCAGGTCAGCAATGCTCAATTTCTTTTTCATGTCGTGCCTCCGAATGAACGGGGACAATAATGGTACGGGGCCGCGCCATGGCGGCGCGGCCCCGATATTCGCCGTGCGCCGGATTAGGCGCGCATTTTCAGGAAGAGATCCACGCAGCGGTTCGAGTAGCCGAACTCATTGTCGTACCAGGAAACGACCTTGGCAAAGTTGCCGGTCTTGCCCAGCACCAGGGTGAGCTGGGAGTCAAACACGCTGGAATGGGAATTGCCGATGATGTCGCAGGAGACGACCGGGGCGTCGCAGTATTCCAGGATGCCCTTCAGTTCGCCCTCGGCGGCTTCCTTGATCGCAGCATTGACTTCTTCTTTGGTCACGGACTGGCCAAACTCGACGGAGAGGTCAACCACGGAACCGTCGATGACTGGGACGCGCATGGCAAAGCCGTCCAGTTTGCCCTTCAGCTTGGGAAGAACTTCACCGACGGCGCGGGCGGCGCCCGTCGTGGTGGGGATGATTGCGTTGGCGGCGGCCCGGCCGCGGCGCAGGTCGCTGTGCGGCATGTCCAGCACCATCTGATCGTTGGTGTAGGCGTGCACGGTGGTCATAAGTCCGCGCACGATGCCGAACTTGGCGTCAAGAACCTTGGCCATCGGGGCCAGGCAATTGGTGGTGCAGGAGGCATTGGACACGATCTGGTCCGTCGCCTTGAGGGTTTCGTCATTGACACCCATGACGATGATCGCGTCAATCGCGTCTTTCGGCGGAACGCTGAGCAGCACCTTCTTGGCGCCGCCCTCGATGTGTTTCATGCAGTCGGCCTTCGTGGAGAACCGGCCGGTGGACTCAAGCACCATCTCGACGCCTTTGTCGCCCCAGCCAATCTGGGCCGGGTCTTTGATGGCGGTAATCTTGATTTCCTGGCCGTTGACGACGATGGCGTCCTCGGTATGGGAAACTTCAGCGTCGTACACGCCGAACACGCTGTCATACTTGAGCAGGTGCGCAAGGGTCTTGGCATTGGTCAAATCGTTGATGCTGACCACCTCGAACTCGGGGTGCTTCATGAGGAGCTTAAAAACGTTGCGTCCAATGCGGCCAAACCCATTGATGCCAATCTTCGTTGCCATGGTCAAGGTCCTTTCTCTAACTGTGGTTCGAGTGTCCGGGCGTTAAAAGGTGTAAAATTACAGAGACCGTTTGAGGCGGCTCTGGACAAAGCCCATTTTCCGACAGGCCGCTCCGGGTTTTACCCTGAGATTCAGTCCGTGCGCGCGCTTTATGCAATCTGCTGGGTGTTTGTCCCGGCTGACCTGCCATCCTCCCCTGCGGGACGCGAGAGGTGGGAAAATCACGCACTTCGGAGTGTTGCTCCCCCTGCCATTCTTTGCAGGGTGCCTGTCAAGCTTTTCGAGTCTTGCGGAGTATGCCATAGACGCAAAACAGAAGTCAACTCTTTTGCTGTCGCGGAGATACGATATAAGGGTGAAGGGTAAAGTGTGAAGGGTGAAATGAAGCAGGCCAACTCACGGTTTTGCCCGGTTGCGTTTCTTGTTCACGATGATAGTGGTGATGATGGCGAGTAACTCGCCGGTTTCCTGTCTCATGTCCGCAAGCCGTTCTGGTGGAATAAGTTACAACTTTTCCATCAGTGCCAGTCAGTATTCACACTCCCTGGCTTCCTTCTGTGCCATACGGTATTTGTGGATGAAATCTGCGGCGCTTCCGCCAGGATTACTTCTATGGAAGTGATCGACGGGAGAAATTACCTGCCGATGACCAGAGCCGCATCCTCTCTCCTATCGGTCAGTGCCCGATATGGCCGCACCGCCCGCACCTCATACTCCATCGTCCGCCCCCGAATATCTCGCCCCCCCTTTTCACGCCCCATCTCTTCTCCTCCGTGTTCACCCTTCACCATTTACCCTTCACCCTTCGCTCACAGCGCAAAATCGAGGCGAATATCGCGGGCTTCGATGAATTCGAAGGGCTTGGTGGACTTTTCCATGGCGCCGCGGGAGGCGGAAAAGTCTGATTTGGCGATGGACTTGGTAGAGCAGTAGACCGTCACTTCGCCCTTTCCCACGGGCAGTTTGTCGGCAGAGAACGTGCCGGATGCGCCGATGTCGTAGTACAGATGCTCGACATTGGCGGCGTCGGGCCGGAAAAGACTCACTTCGACAAAGGCGGACTTTGCCGCAGCCCCGTGCAGGCTGACCGAGCCGGAAAGCCTGTTGGTGCCGGTCGCGTAGTTGAAATCGAGCCAAGTCGGCTGGCTCAGGTCCAGCGTGGTGGCCCGCTCGTAAACGCGGTCAAACCAGGGGGAGGCGTCCGTCGGGACGATGCTGGCCAGAATGGTCAGTTCCCCCGGCGGCAGTTTGGGCACTTCGTAGGCGCCGGGCGAATTGTATTGGGGCTCCACGGTGCGGCTTCCCGCGACCATGCCGCTGGCAATGCGGAACTGGCTGAACTTGGAGGGGTACCCTTCGAGGGTGATGTCGCCGGCCAGGGAGCCCTTCTTGGGCATCTGAATCTTGACGTCGGTGACTTTGCCCGGTTCGGTGACAATCACGGCATGGGCAATACCGCCGGTCTTGTGGTCGATCAGGAACCAGTTGACGCCCACCGGGAGGCTGTAGACCGTGAAGTTTCCATTGGCGTCCGTGGTGGCGTAGTGGAGCCGGTTGCGCGCGAGGTTTTCCAGATTGCCTTCGCGCGGCATGATGCGGGCGTCCTGGATGGTGAGTTCATTGGCGCCGTAGACGCGTCCCTGAATGGTGGCGGAGCGCAGCAGGCGCAGCTCATGCACCGTGTCGTTGTTCCATCCGTCGCCGATGGTGACCGTGGTGGGCAGGGGCGCATAGCCCTGCGCGCGGACGTAGAGGGTGTAGGTGCCATAGGTTACATAGCGGTCAAGCAGCAGCCCGTCCGGGTTGGACTGGGGCTGAAACTCGCTGAGCAGGTAGGGCGGCATCATCTGCTGCTCGCCTTTGCTGGACGCAATCTCGAAGTTGGGGATGATTTGTCCGGTCTTGGCGTCCATTACTTTGCCGTGGAAGGCAAAACGCGTGGGCACCTTGTCGGTCACGTCCACCTGTATCTTGGGGTTGTCCTTCTCCGTGTGCATGATGTTGCCCTTGGAGAGCACTTCACCCTTGTGGGAGATGACCACCTCGTACTCGCCGCGGGCGACATTCTTGATTTCGAAGCCCCCGAAAGTGTCCGTCTCGGCCGTTTTATCGCCAGTGCCGGCGGTCAGGCCGGGAATGCCGTTGTTAAAACGCCGATCAACCACGCGGCCCTTGAGGGAATAGTTGGTGGGCAATTGCGCCGGTTCCTGCGCCGGGGCAGGCGTCTCCGGCGCTGTGGCTGCCGGACCGGGCGGTGTGGGTCCCGGCGGCGCCGGGGGCGTTGTCACCGTGGACGGCGTCGGGGGTGGGGTAGGCTGGGTCGCCGACCGGGCAATGGCCACCGGTGCCCCGACAGGCGGGGCAAAAAAGGCGTTGTAGACGAAGAATCCAGCGATGGCCAGCACCAGCAGGAAGGCCGCCCCCACAAAGAGGGACAGTCCGCGGCCCTTGGAGCGGCCCAACCGGGTTTCACGGGCCGCCTTGATGGCGGCGGTCTCGCCTGCAACCTCGCGCATGATGTGGACCATGCGCTCCTTGCTGTTCATTTCGGGGGCCAGCGCGCCGACCACCTCGCGCAACAGCTTCTTTTCCACATTTTCGCGGGTGCGCGCCAGGTCCTCGGTGGCCTCTTTGACCTCGATCTTGAGATAGTCGGCGATAGTGCGGGCCGATGCGCCGCAGAGCGCGCTGAGCAGCAGCCCCTTGCGCTCCTGCACGGAGAAAGAGCTGAGGTCCTCGTTGAGCGGCTCGATCAGTTCCGACTGAAGCCAGGCGAAATCCACCAGTTTGGCCGAGGGGTCGCGATCACGCGGCTTGAGGCGGTCAGGGCCGCGCACCGCCATGAACAACTCGGTTTCCTTGTGGGTAAGCGCGCAGAGCCAGTGGCCCAGGCGCTTGGCGTCCGTCAGGGAGACCAGCCGTTCAAAGGCCTGCCGGAAGGAGGCGACCACGGCCTTGTCGGCAATGACAACATTGCCCGACTGCGCCAGGGCAATCGCATACACCGCCGGCTGGTATTGCTCGACGATCAGGCGAAAAGCATCCTGATGTCCCTTGAAGATCCGCTGGATCGCCGCTTTTTCTTTGTTCGCTTTGCCGAATCCGAACACGTTGCCCCTTGCTTCCTGCCCTGTAGGGCGCTGCCCGGGCCTGCCTTTGCCCACCTTATACGCACGTCCCGCGGGACCCCGGCGGAGGGGAATGGCCGCAGGACGTCCCAACGGTTACCATTATGCGAGAGGCGGCGCACGGGGTCAAGTTGGATGACACTCCCCGGTTGCGGGGTCCCGGACGGACCCCGCAAGGCCCCTTGATGACTATTCCAAGCCTACAGCGCCGGGCTGATGAGCCACAGGTTGTCCCTATTCTCCACGCGCATGCCGGAGGGGGTCACGCCCTTTTCCAGTGCGTAGATGGCGCCGGACCAGGGGGAGCGGACCACGGGGGCCTTGCCCGTTTTGCTTTCGATCTGGATGGAGCGCACCGTGCCGTCCTGCATGTCTGCGGACACCACGAAGGCGCCCATGGCGCGGAGCTGGTGGAACCGGGCGTTTTTCCAGGTGTTGGGAACGGCGGGGAAGACCTCGATCGCGCCCGTGTGGCTTTGGATGAGCATTTCCTGCAAACCCGAGGCGGCGGCGAAATTACCCTCGAGCGTGAAGGGGCGGTAGGTGAAGTTGCTGAAACCTTTTCCGCTCTGGTCGCCGTTGCAGTGGAAGCCGTTGCGCAGCACGAAGGCGGTGGCGAAGGTGTCGAGCGCCTTTTCAGCCCGGGCGCCGTCATGGTTGCGGGCGGCGAGGCTTGCCAGCCAGGCAAAACTGTAGCCGCACCACTGGCTGGAGCCGAGCCGGTCCAGTTCGTTGAGCGCCGCATCGATGGTGATCTTGCAATTGTCGCCCTGCGACACGTCGATCAGCCCGAGCGGATAAATGGACATGAGGTGGGAGAAATGGCGGTGCGAGTCCTTGAGCGGATAGTTGGGCGCGACCAGCAGCCGCGCGTCGTCGCCCAGGGCGAAGCCGGGCAGTTCGTCAAGCACGGCCCGCCAGTGCGCCGCCTCTTCGGGACTGTGTATCTCGTCGGCCAGTTCGGCGGTGGCGGCAAAGAGCCAGCGGAAGAGGGCGAGGTCATAATTGGTGATGGCGGGAAACCATGCGTCGGGCTTGTTGTCGTTAATCTCGGGCGAGGAACTGAGCGGCAGCGTTCGCTTGCCGTTGGCATCGCGCTCGGCGGTGATGTTCTCGGCAAAAATGGCGCAGTCGCGCAGCCAGGGATAGGCGCGCTGTTCGAGGAAAGTGCGGTCCTGGCTGTATTTCCAGTGCAGGTAGAAGTGGTGGGCGAGCCACGCACCGGTGGTCGAGGAGTGGGTGTACTGGCGCCAGCCGCCGATCTGGTCCTGCTTGATGTCGGCCGTCATGGGCACATTGAGTCCGGGCATCTCAAAGAAGCGCTTGGTCCAGTCGCGGGCGTTTTCCCGCGTGTCCCAAAGCCAGTTGAGGTAGCCCAGCCCCTGGTCGAGCCGGTTGCCGCTGTAGCAGGGCCAGTAGCTCAGTTCGGTGTTCAGGTCATGGTGGTAGTCGCCCTTCCAGGGTGGCAGCTTGCCGTCATCGGCCGTCCAGGGACCTTGGAGGGTGATGGGCGCCGTGTCGCGCCGGGCGGCCGACCCGAATTTGTAGGTGTCCAGATACCACTGGCGCTGGACGGCCGCATTGGGCACTTCGAGCCAGGTGTCGTCCCACCATTTGCGCCACCAGGCCAGATGGGAGGCGCGCAGCGTTTCAATTGTCTGCAATCCTGCCCGGGCGCGCTTTTCGGCCAGCGCCAGCGGGTTGGCGTCCTCATTGGTCGTGGCGATGGACCATACGGCCTGCCAGCGGTCACTGTGTACCGCAGGCGTCCCGCCTGCCAGCGCGGGGTCGCCATTGTCCACCTTCTTCCAAGTCAGGAATACGGCCCAACGGAATCCGCCCCAGCCTTCCTGTTCATAGGACTGGAAATCACCGCCTTCGGCGGTTTTCGGCGCGGGATAGCCCAACTGTTTCAGGTCGCCCATCGAGATGGCCGGCTTCCCATCGCCCGGCTCCTCGCCCGCGAAAGCGGGTGCGGCCAGTTTTATGGTCGGTAAAGCCCCGGCCATTTCTATAAAGCCCACCGGTTCCGTCGCGTGAATCCAGACAGAGAGGGACTCGTTTCCGGCGGGATCGCTGCATTTTGCCTCGGCCTTGGCCAGATCCAGAGTGGCCGGAACGGCGCTCCAGCCGTCGTGAAAGCTTAGTTCGATGCGGCCCGCGGGGATTTTGGTGGGTGCCGGGCGGTTGTAGGGGTTGTCATACATGGCCAAAAGGTCTGTAATCCGTCCAGACTTCTCCCACTCGCGCATCGTCTTGTAGGTGTAATCCTTCTCATGGAACTCCGGCACGGGCCGCAAATCCCACAGGTCGGTGCGGTCCAGCGAAATCTTGATGGGCTTGCCGTCACCCCAGACCAGCCCGCCCAGGAGGCCGTTGCCCAGCGGCATGGCCTCGTCCCACACCATCGCGGGCTTGTCATAATGCAGCCCCTGCGCCGCCGTGGGCTGCACGTCCTGCGCCAGGGTCGAGGCCATCATCGCCACCAATAAAGATAGGGTCATCATCATGGATTCTCCGGGTTGAAGCCGAAAGTATCCACATTGGCCCCGGACGGCGCAAGATGACCGGCAGACGGCGCTCATTTGGACTGCGGTGGCAACCCCCTGTTGTGGCATGGTCTCCGGACCATGCCACAACCAGTGGTCCAAATTCAGGCATCGTGTTTGTTCTAGAGGCGGACGACCCAGAATGGCCAAGTTGGGAACCAGGGAGGGATGCGGTAAAATAGGGTCTGTGGACGGGGCGGGGAACCGGAAATTCATGCAATCTAAGCGCGCCACCATACATACCCTGGGCTGCCGACTGAACCAGGCGGAAAGTGGGCTGATCGCCGATCAGCTTGCGGCGGTGGGGTATGTCATTGCGCCGTGGGGCGAAGCGGCCGATTTGGGCATCATCCACACCTGCACGGTGACGCGGGAGGCGGACGCGAAGTCGCGGCAGATGATCCGCCAGTTTGTCCGGGCCAATCCGGGCGCGCGCACGGTGGTCATCGGCTGTTACGCCGAAACGGGCGCGGATGCGGTGGCGCGCATCCCCGGGGTGGACCTGATTCTGGGCAACCGCGACAAGCTCGACCTGGCGCGGCACCTTGCCGCGCTGGACGCCGGGCGTGACGAAGCGGCAGGCGGGACGCCTGCGGTACGGAGCCCGCGGGTGTTGCACGCGCGCAAGGGCCGCGAGCCCTTCACGGTGCCCTGGGTGGCCGATGCCCCGGCCGTTGCGCGCCGCATGAACCTGAAAATTCAGGACGGTTGCGACTTTATGTGCAGTTTCTGCGCCATTCCCTTCGCGCGCGGTCGGTCGCGGTCGCGCGAATTCGATGATTTGGTGGCCGAGGCGCGGTGTCTTGCGCGCCGGGGCGCGCAGGAAATTGTGCTTTCGGGGATCAATGTGGGCGATTACGCCTTCGAAAACAGGACCCTGGTGGAGGTGGCGGATGCGCTGAACGGCATCGGCGAACTGGCGCGGGTGCGGCTGGCCTCGATTGAGCTGACCACCATCCCCGACGGGATACTGGAGCGGATGGCCGACCCAGAGCACCGGCTGGTGCCGCATCTGCATGTGCCGATGCAGGCCGGTTCGGACCGCATTCTGGCGGCCATGCGCCGCAATTACACCCGCGCCGACTACCTGGCGCTGGTGGGCCGCGCGGCGCAGATGGTGCCGGAGCTGGGGATCGGCGCGGACATCATGGTCGGATTCCCCGGCGAGACCGACGCCGATTTCGACGACACCTTTGCGCTGCTGCGCGAGAGTCCGGTATGTTTCACCCACGTATTCAAGTATTCTGAACGGCGCGGTTCGGTGGCGTCGCGTCTGCCGGAAAAGACGGACCCCGCCGCGGCATCGGTCCGGAGCGAGGCGCTGCGCGCACTGGGCGCGGCAAAGCTGCGCGCGTTTCAGGAACGCCACCTGGGCCGCACGGTGGAGGTGCTGTTTGAGGACCGCCACGGCGGCGCCTGGCGCGGCCACACCGGGAATTACCTGGAGGTCGCGGCGCGTTGCGAAGAGGACCTGACCAACCGGCTGCGCCGGGTGGTGCTGGATGGAATAGACGGAGAATGGATGACCGGAACGTTGATGGACTGAGTTACACTTGAACCTGTGAAAACGAAGAGATGGAAACCGTCATTGCGAGCGTAGCGAAGCAACCTCTTGCCCGCCAATACTCTGGTGAAACAAGATTGCTTCGCTGCGCTCGCAATGACGGTCCTTCCTCAATACAAGGACCCATGCCCCATGGACATTGCCCCGGAAACACTGCAAAAAGAGGAAGTGCTCAAGGAAATCCTGCGCGGGTACGGCTCGATTGTGGTCGCCTATTCGGGCGGCGTCGATTCGACCTATCTGGCCGATGTGGCGGCGGAGACGCTGGGCGATGCGGCCCATCTGGTCATTGCCGACTCGCCGAGCCTGCCCCGGGGCGAACTGGGCGCGGCGCTGCGGCTGGCCCGCGACCGGGGCTGGCACATCGAGGTGGTGCAGACCACCGAATTCGAAAATGAGGCGTACCTGCGCAATGACGGCATGCGCTGCTATTTCTGCAAGGGCCAGTTGTTCGAGAAGGTCGAGGTGTACGCGCGCGAGCACGGCATCGCCTTTATGGCCCACGGCGAACTCGCCGACGACGCGCAGGACAAGACCCGGGTGGGGGTGCGCGCCGCCCATGAGCGCGGCGCCGTGACACCGCTGGCCGATGCCGGGCTGGTCAAAGAGGACGTGCGCGCGCTGAGCCAGTTGCGGCACCTGCCCACGTGGAACAAGCCGTCCTTCGCGTGCCTGTCGTCGCGTTTCCCCAAGGGCACCCGGCTCACGATGGAGGAGGTGCGGCGTGTTGAAGAGGCCGAGGACCTCCTGAAGTCCCTGGGTTTCCGCCAGTACCGCGCCCGGCACCACGGCGACCTGTGCCGCATCGAGATTGAGCCCGACGACTTCGCGCGCATGATTGACCCGGAGTTGCGCTTGGTGGTGGTGCAGCGCCTGCAGGCGCTTGGCTACCGGCATGTGAGCCTCGACCTGGTGGGCTACCGCACGGGCAGCACCGCGTAGGTACAGGTGCGCAGACGTCTATGAACCAGCGAAATCCGGAATGCGGCTCGTGTTCCGTCCACGATCCCGGAAATCAGGTTTTTGCGCGCACGATCATTATCAGTGTGGCTGATTCGTAGAACGCCGCCACGGCCAGCACCATGCCACTCGCGATCACGGCGGCAAACAACACGCGCATGCCCACCGCCAGTTCGTGTTTGCGCTCATCGCGCGCGATGATCACGCCCAGCACACGCAGGAACCAGAACACCGCTCCCAAGACGGCGAGGGAAAACCCCAGGGCGCCGGTGGTGAGCAGGAAGTAGACCAGCAGTTGCGCGCCACGCAGGAAGGTGCCCCAGTGGCCCGCGGACCTTACCAGTGCGCGGTAGACGCAGATCATCCACACCAGCACGGCGAAGCAGGCGATAATGTATCCTTCAAACTCCATCGCCATGGTGACCGAGTGGAAGACATATCCGGCGGCGCCATTCACCCAGATGGGGCTGAGCGCCAGGCCGGCAAGCAGGAAACTGCCCGCGGTCTTGATCGCCCCCAGTGGAACGCCCAGCAGCGAGACGAACATCGTCATTCCCAGTGTCTGGATGACGTAATTGTTGTTGAAGGTCGCCAGTGCCGCGCGCACGATGTCACCGGAGGCGTAGGCGTCGCCAATGTAGCCCAGGTCACCGCTTTTGCTGAAAATGCCGCTCACGTACTGCACGATCTGGAAATTCGCCTCGGGCAGCACAAACCCGGCGACCATGGCATAGAAGAAGAGGAAATAGAGCACCCCGTGCAGCGTGCCCCAAAGCCTGCGCCGCCGGGCAACCTCGCGGAATAGCGGTCCAATGAGTCTGCCGGAGGCGGGGCTCATGCGCAGGCACAGGCGGGTCGCCATGCTGTATCCCGCGGCCGCCACCAGCATCAGGCCGAGCAGGGTTGTCCAGAAAATGTCGGCGGGCACGCGGATTTGGCGCTGCACCACCGTCACATCGGCGTATTTTCCGTCCTTTGCGCGCAGTTCCCCGGGGGAAAGGGGCGTCAACTCCGGTTCTGCCAGCAGTTGGGGCCGCTCAGAGGGTTTTGCGTCTGGCGAATCGTGCCTGGGCGCCATTTGCGGGTCATCGCTTCCGTCATCCCCCTCACCATCGCTGTCCGCATCATCACCCGATTCACCGGTGCCCACTTCGGGGTCGTTCTTTCCAATCCACGGACGCAGATCGTCCATGTGCTCCCACCCGTCGGGAACCAGCCAACCCCAGCGGGCGTCATTGTCCGGGGTAATGCTCTTCTCCATCACGGGGTCGTCAACGATCATGTACGCATTGGTAAACCCGCTGACCGTGTGCTTGAGCCGGCCGACCACCTCGAAACGAACGGTATGGTCGCCGTCGCGCAGCGTGAAGTATCCCTCGGGGACCATGTCGCCCGCCAGCGCCTCGCGCGCGCCGGGCTTGGGCAGGCGGCCCGACGCCAGCAGCGGCAGTGCCTCGGCCGTGGGCATGACCACGGCAACCGCTGTCTCGTCATCCTCTTTAAGGTCGCCGTTCTCCCCTTCTGTGTCGGTGAAGCCGCGCAGCATCTCGCGGATGGCGTCCCCCTCGGAGGGGGGGTGTTCCACCACGGGATAGGCGTACACCTCGTAGGCGTTGGGGGGGATGGCCTCATCGTCATCATCGAGCACCAGCAGCGCCGAGGACCAGGGCTTTCCGGCAATCCAGCCCGCATCCATGGTGGCCGCGGCGGCAATGATCGCCATGCCGCAGAAAAGAAGCACGAAGGGGTAGAACAGCCCCCGCCGCACCGGCAGTGCGGCGGGGGGAATGGTCGTTTCCTCAAGGGGAGTCAGGTCGGTGTCGCTCACGATGTGGCCGTGGCCTCCCTCAGCGGTGCGCCATTCTGGGCGCGCAGGGGCGACGTCCCCATCTTGGTGATGATTTCATCCCGCAGCGTGCGCATGTAGGCCTCGGCATTGGGGCCAAACCAGCTCATGAACCCGTTCTCATAGCCCAGATGGCCGTCTTTGTCCACTTCGTAATAGTACTTGTCCGGCGAGAGATAGCCGCAGTAGGCGCCGGAGAAGCCGTGCACCCACAGGTCCCAGCCTTTGGGGGCCATTTCCTCGCGCCACTGCCGAGCCATCTCGCCGCTGGTGTCATAGGGGAGCCCGACGAACAGAATGTCGCCGATGCGGATGCCCTGCACCCAGCCTTCGGGGAGGATGCCCGCCAGTTTGGCGAACATGGGCGACACGCGGAAGCCCGGTCCCAGCGGGCGCATCTGCGCCGGGGGCATGCCTATGGGAATGCCCACCGAGGCAATGTCGAGGTTGGTCTTGAACTGCGGCGGGTTGGCGGCGATGGCGTCGAGCATCTTCCGTCCCAGCCCTTTGCCCATCAGTTCGACCCGCTCGTCGTCCGTGGGTGCGTCGGGCGCTTTCGGACCCATGGAACCCACGGCCCCGCCGAGATAGATCGCCGTGCCCTTCGTTTCCGCCTCCACATAGTGCTGGAGCGCGCCCGGGTATTCGGCGCTAAAGTGCATGTTGCTCGTGCCGAAGATGGTCGGGTGCGCCGAATAGCGGATGACAAAACACTTCTCGCCGGTCTGTTTTTCGACCACCAGGTACTTGAGCATCGAGTCCGTGGTGGCCTCGCGCGTGCGGTTGCGGATGAATTCGGGCGCGTCCACCTGGCCGTTAGCGATTTTGGCCGGCGCCATGCTCTTGAAGGCAGCAATGACGGCGTTGGCCATGGCCGTGCTGACCATTTCGGGCACGGCGGGATCGAGTTTGCCCGAGGAGAAGGTGCCGGCCAGGCCGGGGGCGAAGGCGCCGGTGCCGGAGTGGGTGTGGCTGGCGCAGAAAAGAATGTTGTCGGCCGTGAGGCCGATTTCCACGGCGATCTTCCGGCGGGCCATCTCGGCGATGTTTGGCGGGACGATGAGGATGTCGTCGCCGATCAGCGCCACCGTGTCCTTGCCGTCGCTCAGGCAGATCGCCTTGGAGTACAGCGGGTCACGCACGCCCGTCGAGGGTTTGCCTTTGCGTGCGCCCAGTCCGCCCAGCGGGGTGCCGATTTTGGGCGTCATTTCCGCCACACCCCAGCCTGCTTTCAGCGTGCCGGGGGTGCCGGTAAAGTCCGACAGGGCCACCTCCTTGTCAATGTCCGCGATGGCCTTCTTGCAGTAGGCGGAGTCCGCAAACTGCGAGTCCTTATACACGGGCCAGGGCCCGATGATCCCCACAAACAGCACCGCACCCGCGGCAAAGGACACCAGGACGCCGAGAATAATCTTCTTAAACAGGCTCATAACCGGTACTGCCTCCGAGGTGTTCTTCGTTCCCGCCGATTAGAAATCGACGGAAGCTTTCAGAACGCCGTCTGCGTTGTCTGTCACCAACCGGAACGCATCCTGTGCGCGTTCCAGCGGAAACGAATGTGTAATCAGCGATGCCACATCGAGTCGTCCCGACGCGACGAGCGCAAGGGTAGCAGGATAATTGTTCAAAAAACGACGGCACCAGTGCAGCGTCAGTTCGCGCCGCCGTGCCAGACTCACCGGCAACGGGTCGCTTTCCCTTCCGCTGATGCCGGTCAGCACACAACGTCCCGCGGGCCGTGCCGCATGGCACGCCAGCGCCAGTCCGTCCGGACCGTTCGAGCAGTCAATCGCCACGTCCACGCCGCGCCCGGCGGTCTTTTCTCGCAGCCACGCCACCGTGGCCGCGCCTCCTTCGGCGGGCGCGCCCGCGTGGCCCGCAAAGGCCGCGTCCACACCGTGGCTGGTGGCCGCTTCAACGCGGTAGTCCAGCAAATCAACGCCCAGCACGCGGCCCGCGCCGCACAGCTTCGCCATCTGGGCCGTCAGCAGGCCCACCGGCCCGAGGCCGATGATGGCCACCGCGTCGCCCGGCCGCAGCCGGGCCAGTTCAAGGGTGTGCACCGCCACGGCGGCCGGCTCAATCATGGCCGCCACAGCGGCCGTCATGCCGTCGGGCACGGGAAAACAGAAGCGGGCATCGACGGTCATGTATTCGCGCAGCGCGCCGTCACAGCCGGGACCGCCCGGAAAGAACATCCGCTCGCACACATTATAATGTCCCGTGCGGCACCATTCACAGTGCATACACGGAATGCCCGGCTCCACCGCCACGCGGCGCCCCACCAGGGTGGGGTCCGCCTCGGTGCCGACGGCCTCCACCACTCCGGCGTACTCGTGACCGAGGATAGTGGGCTCTTTCAGGGTGTTTTCGCCGATGCGCCCATCCCGGAAATAATGCACATCGGACCCGCAGACCCCCACCGACTCCACCCGCACCAGCGCCTCCCAGGGGCCAGGCGCGGGTTTGTCCACCTCCACCAGGCGCATCTCCAGCGGGGAAAACCATTTGGCGGCTTTAATTTTCATCCGGGTTACTCGCCTGTTTTGACGGCGGCGGCTGCGCTTACGAATCGCCGGGCATGGCTCCGGCGAAGAAAAGCGGCGGCATGGCCACCGCACTCAAAATAAAACACAGTCCTGTCCACCAATAAATCCGGCGCCCTGCCCGGCTTCCGGGCAGGGCGCGCGGAGATCAATGCACTATTGTAACAGGGATCAGACCGGCAGTTCCCAGCCCTTGCGGTATTCCTTGGTCAGCAGGGCGTTCAGCTTGGGATTGTTCGTGACTTTGCCGTTCTTCACGTCGTAGATGAGCGGCTCGCCCTTGGCGTGCAGGGCCACATTGCCAAAATTGGCCACCACCGTCAGCGGCGAGGCGTACTCGAAGTTCGAGGCGGTCTTGCCGCCGTTCTGGATGCAGTCGACCCAGTCGAAGTAGGGGTCGTTGTGCAGCACGCGCTTGATGGTCTGCGCCGGCTTCTTGAAGTCCGCCATCCTCGAATCGGGAAGCAGGCGCGGATGTCCGCCGTATTCGCCGGCCGTCAGGTAACCCTTGGTGCCGATGAACAGTGAACCGTTGTCGCCGTCGCCGATCTTCTGGTCGGCCGGAATGTCTTTCGGGCGGTCCGGCAGGATGCCGCCGTCGTGCCAGTACACCGTGACCGGGCATTTCTTGCCGCGGGCCGGGAAATCGATCTTGATGGTCGACTTGAGCGGGGGCGTCTGGTCGGTCATCTGCTCGGACACGATGGCCTGGGCCGTGAAGGTCTCCGCCTCAATCAGATCCAGCGACCAGAAGGCCGCGTCCATGATGTGGCAGGCCATGTCGCCGATGGCGCCGCAGCCGAAATCCCACCAGCCGCGCCAGTTGAAGGGCGCATACTTGCTGTTGTAGGCCCGGTCCGGGGCGGTGCCGATCCACAGATTCCAGTCCATTTCCGCAGGCACCGGCTCGGCGGGCAGCGGGGCGGCGATGCCCTGCGGCCAAATCGGGCGGTTCGTCCAGACGTGCGCCTCTTTGACGTCGCCGATGACGCCCGACCACATCATTTCGCACAGTTCGCGCACGCCGACCTGGCAGTGGCCCTGGTTGCCCATCTGGGTGACCACGCCGGTTTCCTTGGCCACCTTGCGCAGGAGCCGCGCTTCCGCGATGGTGTGGGTCAGCGGCTTCTGGCAATAGACGTGCTTGCCCAGCTTCATCACGCGGTAGGCCGCCGGGGCGTGGGTGTGGTCCGGCGTGCTGACGGTGCAGGCGTCAATCTCTTTGCCCATCTCGTCCAGCATGACCCGGTAGTCTTTGTACTGTTTGGCGTCTTTGCAGCGGTAGAACCCCTCGGCGGCCCGTTTCCAGTCCGGGTCGGCGATGGCCACGATGTTCACGCCTGCCTTCCTGGCGTTCATAATGTCGTCCAGGCCCTTGCCGCCGCCGCCGATGGCGGCCACGTTGACCTTCTGATTGGGCGAAATCTTGCCCGGCACCACCTTGGCCGTGTTCGGCTTGGAGGCGCAGCCCGCCAGCACGGCCGTGGTGGTGGAGGCGGCCAGGAACGCTCTGCGGGTAATCTGGTTCTTGTCCATGCTTGCTCGTTTCCGTTTTGGGTTGAGATTGGTCCTGGAAACCCGAATTTACAGGGAATTGCGCTGTCGGCGGACCACAACCCGGCAGCCATGCCCTCTCCGCCCAGGGGCGACGGAACACACTCGTCCTTCACCATTGGACAACCGCCGGATGATATCAGTTTCACCCTTGTGAAAACACCGCAGACTTCGCGTCTGCCCTCGTGATTAAAAGGGGACAGTCGCCTTTTAATCATCCTGTGTCCCTGTGTTCTCAGGTGCGTGTTTGCGCCAGCCCCGTGGTCGGCCCACGGGCAGGGGACGAACGCGACGGCCCAGGGCTTTCTCGACCTTGCTGAGAAACGCATCGTTCCCCAGCGGACGGCCGGTATGGGTGTTGTGGCGGATGCTGTCCATGGCACCGGTGTCCCGGGCGACTTCCGCAAGGGTCTCGCGCCACCTTTCGGCGGACATGTCCTTCCGCCACTCCGACAGGTCAAGGAGGGGACGGGCCGAAGCTTTGCCGCAATGCGCCGACGCGCTTGACCATGGGTAGGTCCAGGGCAGCCGGACGATTCCAGCGCGCACCGGGTTCAACTCGACGTAGCAGAGCGCGTTGAGCGCATGGTCCTCGTCCATGGGGCAGGAGAAGAAGCGGTTTTGCCACAGATGCCCGCTGCGCCCGTGCAACCGGTTGATGTATTGCGTGTACAGAAAATGGGTCCGACCGAAGGTCTTTATAAGCGCCGCCTCGTCTTTGGGCACCCCCACCACATGAACATGATTGGTCATCAGGCAGTAGCCGTCAACCCGGAATCCAAAGCGCAGCGCCTGTCCGTGCAGCAATTCGAGATAGACA
>CAITNO010000114.1 GCA_903893795.1 Candidatus Hydrogenedentota bacterium
TGACCCCGCCGCTCATCACGCCGCTGGGCGCCAATCCGGCCACCGTCCAGTGCGGTACCGCCTACACCGACGCGGGGGCCACGGCCAGTGACAGTTGCGCCGGAAGCAGAACCGCCGACATTCAAGCCACCAATCCGGTGAGCACGACCGTATTGGGCGCCTACACGGTGCGCTACAATGTGAACGACGGAAACGGAAACAATGCCGTCGAGGCCACACGCGTCGTCAACGTCGTCGACACCGCCGTTCCGCTCATCACGCTGCTGGGTTCCAACCCGGCAAACGTCCAGTGCGGCGCCGCCTACACGGACGCCGGTGCGACCGCTGTGGACAGTTGCACGGGTGACCGCACCGGCAGCATCTCGGTCACCAACCCGGTGAACACTGCGGTGCTGGGCGTTTATACGGTGCGCTACAATGTGAACGACGGCAACGGAAACAATGCCGGCGAGGCCACACGCATCGTCAACGTCGTCGACACCGCTATCCCGGTTATCACGCTGCTGGGTTCCAACCCGGCAAGCGTCCAGTGCGGCGCCGCCTACGCGGACGCCGGCGCGACCGCTGTGGACAGTTGCGCGGGCGACCGCACCGGCGGCATCTCGGTCACCAACCCGGTAGACACGGCCGTATTGGGCGCCTACACCATGCGCTACAACGTGAACGACGGCAATGGTAACAATGCCGTCGAAGTCACACGCATGGTGAATGTGGTGGACACGACGGGGCCGGCAATCACGCCAACCGGGCCGCAGACCGTGACGATCGAGTGCGGCGGCACCTACACGGACGCCGGGGCAACCGCCCTGGACAGTTGCGCGGGCGACCAAAGCACCCGCATCGTGACAACCAATCCGGTGAACACGACATTGCCCGGAACCTATACAGTCCGATACAACGCGGACGACGGCAACGGGAACAGCGCCGCGGAGGCAAGCAGGCTTGTGACGGTCGCGGACCACACGCCTCCGGTGGTTCAACTGAATGGGTCGGCAGCCGTGCAGGTCGAATGCGGCGGAAACTACGCCGACCCCGGCGCAACGGCGACGGACAGTTGCGCGGGAACCCTGTCGGTCACTGTCAGCGCCGTGCCGCAGCCGGATTTTGGCGTCATAGGCGTTTACACGTTCATGTACAACGCAAGCGACGGGATCAACAACGCGGCCCAGGTCACGCGCACCGTCACCGTTGTGGACACCACGCCGCCGGAAATCACGCTGGCCGGTTCCACCACGATGTCGATTCAGTTTGGAGGAACCTACACCGAACCCGGCGCCACGGCGACGGACGGCTGCGCCATGGACGTTGCGGTGACGGTGGGCACCACGGTGAACACGGCGCTTCTCGGCGAGCAAACGGTGCGCTACACCGCGAACGACGGTCATGGCAACTCGGCCCAAGCCTCGCGTGTGGTGACGGTGGTGGACACGGCGGCGCCGACGGGAAGCATCGTGATCAACAACAACCGCTCGGCAACCAACACACCCAGCGTGACCCTCGCGCTGACCTGGAACGACGGCACGGGCTCCGGGGTGACGCGCATGCGCTTCAGCGACGACGGTTCCCACTGGACCGCCTATCAGGCGCTGGCGGCAACCCTGCCCTACACGCTGCCGGCGGGGGACGCCCACAAGACGGTGAGGGTCCAGTACATTGACCGCGCAAACAACCGCTCGGCAATCTTTAGCGACTACATCCTGCTCGACACGGCGCAACCCACGGGCAGCATCATCATCAACAGCGGCGCGCTGACAACGTCCAGCCGCACGGTGACGCTTGGGATGACCTGGGCGGACGGAGCGGGTGCCGGCGTGACACGGATGCGCTTCAGCGACGACGGTTCTCACTGGTCCTACTGGTACCTTCCCCAGGCCAGCATCACGCACAGCCTCGTCGGCGCAACGGGCTACAACACCGTGCGTGTGCAGTATCTGGACGGTGCAAACAACTACTCTGTCGTGTACAGCGACTACATCAAACTGCTGGCACCTTAAGCGGCGTCCACGCACAGGACGGCCTTTCCTGGGACCGCCAATCTCCGATTGGCCTGCTTCCCTCCTTGCGAAGTGCAGCTTCGCAAGGAGGGAACACGGGCGGGACGCCCGTGCCACGCCGCGGCGCATGGCCCCGGCGAAAAAAAAGCGGCGGCATGGCCACCGCAGTCAAAAAAAGGGGCAAGCAGGCAGACTGCTTGAAGATTGTCTCGGGGATATCAAAGCAGAAGCTCCTCCACATCGCTCTGCCACGGCGGCGGAGGGGTGGGGGTCAGCCCTTCTGGGTGGGAAAGAAGCGCAGGATCTTGATGAGCTGGTCCATGCGGCGCTGAATCTCGTCGGGGACAAGTTTTTGCTGGATGCAGGTGGCCACCCAGCCGGCGCCGATTTCAACGGACATGCCGGGATGGCGCAGCAGGTACTCCATCATGCCGGGTGCGCAGAATGATTTGGCAAAATCGGCATCGGCAGAAAGCACCGTAAAGACCTTGGAAAAGGCCTCGTCGCCGGTCTGGATCTCGATCTTGTCGATGCCGGCCATATGCCCCACCTTCTCGTGAATGTCCGGGGGATAAACGTGTATTTCGGGGGCTTCCAGGTCGTGGCGAAGCATGGCGATGCTGGAATGGTGGTGCGCCTTATTGTTCTTGTCCCCGGTGGTGTAGTGATAGTCAAAGACGTGGGCCGGAAAACCCTTGTAATGGCCCGAGAACACGTTGGACGCATAGCGGTTCTTGCCGCGGCGCAACTGATAGACCAGGGGAAGACGCCGGGGCAGACCATAGCTCACGTAGTCGTAGGAAAGGTGCAAATCGGTGGCCGCATCGAACCAGGCTTTGCGGAGCAGGCGCTGATAATAAAGGACCAGCGCGACGGCAAGCATTAAAACCCCCGCGACGAAAAGCACGAACAGTATCTCTGAAAACGGGTCTTCTTTCATCATGTCACCTACATCATGCAGACAGACTTCTGCCATAACTATGTCCGCAAAGTGCTTCAGACTTCAAGCCGCACGGAAAACCGGCCCGGGTCAGCCGGGAGAAACAGAAGCCCTGGAAGACGGTTTCTCCGGGACGGCGCGCCTGCGCGCATCGTCAAGGCGCGGATGTATCCACTCCATTCCGGGGTTTGCGCAAAGTGCGCGCCCGTAACAACACGCGGCATTCCGCCAATCTTCCATGGATGCGTATGCGCTGCCCGCGTGGGCCAGCACGTTGGAGTCGTTCCCGCCAAGGCGCAATGCGGCCTCCAGCATCGGCCGGGCGGCGGCTGACTTGGCTAGGGCGAGGCTTTCGCCGTAAAGGACGTCAACAACCGCATTCTCGGGAACTCTTTCCCAAATCCCGCGCCACAGTTCAGCCACGGCCTCCGGATTGGTCTTGGGAAAGGCGGTGTCAAGCCGCCAGCAGGGCTCTCCGTTGGACGGATTCGACAGTATGGCCTCCACATAGGCATCGATGGCTGCGGGGATTTCGCCTTTCTCCTCGTTCAGGCACCCGGTCGCTATGAGAAAACGCTGAGGCCGCAATTCGGGATTGAGGGCCAAAGCGCGCTGGTAGGCGGAGACGGCGTCGGACCATGCGCCCAAATTCATGTAAGCATCACCCGCTGCAGTGTATGTCTTTTCGTTTCCCCCACCGAACTGGAATGCGGCGTCAAATGCTTCGCGCGCGCCTGCAAGGTCCTTGCAAACGGCATGGGCAACCCCGCACCGAAAAGCGACCGGGACGTTCACAGGGTCGGTCTGCCTAAGCTCATCCCAGACAATCATGGCGGTGACAGGGCTGTCTCCGGGCAATGCGGCAGTCAGGCGCCGGTAGGGTTCATCATTGACTGGATTTGCCACGATGGCTTCCCGATAGGCGTCGATGGCGCCCGGGATGTCGCCATCCCGTTCCTCACGGCAACCCCTGGCAATTAGAGACTGCTGCAAGGCCGGGGGCACTCTCTCATCAGATGGAAGCAGGCGCATTGCCGTGCGGAACGCCGCAATGGCACCGTCCGGGTCCGACCCGGCCAGCAACTTTCCATAAAAGAACCACACCTGCCCGATGTTGGGGCATTGCGGGACAACCAAAGCCCAGGTTTTCAGGCGCTCCTCCGGCGGCTTCACTTTGGCAAGAAACCGGTCCAGTATTTCACAGGAACCGTAATCCCCCCGGTCTTTCACCAGTGATACCAGCAATTCCAGCGCCTGACCGGTGTGGCCCGCTCGATGCAGCAGCAGAGCTCTTCTCTCCGGATTCTCACACGATGGGTTCAGCGCAACGCAGGCGCGAAAGTAGGCAAGGGCGTCATCGGCATGGCCCAATTGGTCCGCCAGGAGGGACCTCTCGGGCCAAGCTCCCCGGTCCTCCTCAGGAAACTGAAAGTCCAGCGGGCTGCTGGGCACATGAATGCGGGCGCAGAGGCGCCCCGCTGGCTGGCCCTCCTGAACGGTTGCACAGGGCAGGAGCGGGATCAGATTCTCCTCGCCCACCGCATAAAGCCCCAGGAAGTTGTCCGCATCCTCCGAAGGCAAGGCGACCCCCTCGAACTGGTTCAGACGATTGCAGTCATAGGCTGGAAAGAAGTACCACACCTCACCGCCGCTTGCGGCGGTTCCAGAAACGCGAAGCAATTGGGAATAGTCATGCCCCCTGTCTTCCTTGACGTACTTGGTCATTATCGTCCGCCCCGCCTCACGCGGACGAAAGCGGGCCGCGTACAGGGTGCGGTGAATGCCCCAACACTCTTTTAAGTCATCCTCCCCGTTGTCCTTTTCCGAAGCTGCGGATGCCTTGTCCGCCGAGTCTTTTCCCTCCAGTTGAAAAAGAGTCCAGTCGCCCAGGGGCTTTGGCTTGGTGACCGCCAAGCTTCGTGGCGCGGCGGCATATTGCTTCAGCAGTCCTTCCAAGGAACGGCACTGCCATACCCGGGCGGCCTGCCAGGGAATCGCGAGGAGCGGCAGGAGAATCAGGGCAAACAGTGCTGCCCGGCGCATCCATGCGCCCCACTCGGCGGTCCCGGTAAATGTGCGGACCACCGAAGCAACCAGGCACTGCACCACAAAGCCCGCCACCCAGAACGCGGCAACGCCGAGATGAAAGGTGTGCCGCCACTCGTTGTCGAGACTCACATAACCGCAGAAATAGAGGGTGATCAGCAGCAGCACAAAACCCGAGCGGATACTCACGGCGGCGGCGGCCAGCAGCGCGAGCAACCCCAGAGCCGGTCCGGCCATGTGAAGAAACGCGGCAACGGGCCTTTGCACGGCTTCAGCCCAGGCCACCGGTGGCTGAAGCGGCGAAAAGAACAGCAGGTAGTTTCCGGCGCCAGAGACCATGTTCAAGGTTGAACCGTAGATACGGGCCACCGTGTCCGCAGGAAACTGAAAGGCCGCCGACAGGACCCAGTCGCGGGTAAAATGAACCGCTTCCGGTGTGTTGTATTGGAAACAAAGACGCCCATCTCCGGCGGCGCGACGGGCATATCCAAGCACCATGTCGTAAACGAAACCGTCATTGGAGCATGCCAAGGGTTCACACACTCCCGGATCAAGGGAGCACCGGCGCAGGTGGCCCATGGAATATCCCTGTGCCAGGGGATGGTAGGGCTGGGCCCCGCCCTCCATGCGCAGGAGCATGGGCCACGCCACGGCGGCAAAAGCGGCCAGGTAAACCAGCACCGCCACAATACGCCGCCTGCGTGTGCCGTACACCTCGTTACGGGAAAGAACAAGAATGACCGCCAGACTCGCGGGGACCAGTATGGTCAGGTCCTGGCGAAAACCCATGCCCACCCCGGTGACAAGCCCCATCAATCCGGTCGCCGTCAGTATGAAACGCTGCGGTGTCTTCCGCGTTGCCAGCCAGCCCAGCGCAAGAATGCCGGCCAGGAGAAAGGGTGCCTTGGAGAAATCGCGCAGACTACCCAGTTGACTGAGCACCGCCGGTGAACTGATAAAGAGCGCCGTGCCGGCAATGCTCAACAAGCGGTTCATTCCCAGGCGGAACAATCCGTATACAAATACAGCGCAAAACCCCAATCCAAGGGCAAGGAACGGTTCCAGGACCAGCCAGGAGACGCCAAAGAGCCGCCACAGGGCCGCCACGGCCCAAATCAGGTAGACGTGATAGTCCGCCGCAGTGATGACAGCGTGCGGAACAACTGCTGGAAGACGGGCAATATCGAAGGTGTTCGACCGGCGCGAAACGAAATCACTCATCCCTGGAACACTGTCAACGTCGGGGGAGAAAGAACCGCGCCCGGCAACAATCATCAGCGACTGTCCGAAGAACTCGTCCGGGCAGCGGATGGAGGTAAGACCGTCTTTGCCGTGCCCCGCGTTGAGAGAGGCCATGCCCAACGCCGTGCCGCCCAGAAACAGCGCCAACACGAGGACGGCATCCACCGCCCACGCAAAGAAATACCTGCCTGACCGTTCCTGGAAAGGAACCGGACTCATCCACACTCTCCCGGCCACCAAAGGCCGCCACCATTTTGTCCACCGCATCGACACTTGCCGGAAGCCTTCCACCGGCACAGCCTCCATTCCGGACAAACCGGATCGCTACTATGTCCGTTGCGCACTGTGCACTTCAAGCCGGGGAACCGCAGCACAATACTCTCCGGCGCCGGGTTGCCGGGCAAAATGGGCCTGCCGCATTATTCGGGCACTGTGCGTTATACTTGTAGAGGAGTCGTTGCCCGGAAAAGACCCTGCTCGGACCGCAGTTCGCGGATGGGCACCCGAGCGCGCATGGCAATGCGTTGCAGGTCAAAGCCGGCATTTTCGGCCCCGTGTCGTTGTTGCGAATCATGCAGGCAGGCATGACGCCGAAAGACATGACAAGGACAGGGTATCGTGCAAAGTCGTTCCAGGGACCAAAAGGAGGCATTATGACAGTACGGCACGCAGTGGTGGCGGGACAATTCTACCCGCAACAGCCCGAAATGCTGGAGAAGGATGTGCGCAGTTATATGGACGCATCGGGCGTGGTGGCCTCGCCCTCGCAGGTGGCGGCGCTGGTGGTGCCCCATGCGGGCTATGTCTATTCGGGCCCCACGGCGGGATTCGCCTATGCGCGCGTGCGCGGGGCGGAGCCCAAGCGTGTCGTGCTGCTGGGGCGCTCGCACCGCTACGCATTCCGGGGTGCCTCGATATGGCCGTCCGGCGGCTACGAATCGCCGCTGGGCATTCTGCCCGTGGACGTAAACATGGCCGCCATACTGGCGCAGGAATTCGGCAGCGGCGCGCCCGAAGAGGCGCACGAAACGGAGCACACGCTCGAAGTGCAGGCGCCCTTTGTGCAGGTCGCCATTGGCACGGTGCCGATTGTGCCGGTGCTCTTCGGGGACGAGGCCGGGGAATGGCATGTGGAATTCGGCCGGATGCTGGCCCTGTTCCTGGAACCGGGCGACCTGGTCATCGCCTCGACGGATCTTTCGCACTATCTCACCGAGCCCCAGGCCGAATCCATCGACAACGAATCGACCGGGACGATACTGGACCGCGACCCCGCCCAGCTTGCGCGGAGGCTTGCGACCGGAGCCTGCTCGATGTGCGGCGGCGCGGCGGTGGTGGCGGCCATGGCCTATGCCAATGCCCGCTGCGCCGTGGACTGGCATCTGCTGGACTACCGGACCAGCGCCCACGCCAGCGGCGACACCGGCCATGTGGTCGGCTATTCGGCCATTTCCATGGAGTATGACGAAGAAGGCAGCGAACAATGACCTGGCGCGTGTCTGATGTGAAAGGGGTAATGGACAACTGGGCCCCGCCCGCATGGGCGGCCTCGTGGGACCGGGTGGGCCTTCAGGCAGGCAGGCCCGACCTTGCGGTCACGGGCGTGGCGCTGTGCCTGAGCGTGACGCCGGGCGTGGTGACCGCTGCCAAAGCGGCGGGCGCAAACATGATTGTGGCCCATCATCCGCTCATCTGGGATCCTATTCGCGCGCTGCGCACCGACGATCCGCTGGTGCGGATGTGTCTCGATATTGCCGCAGGCGGCATGGCCTGCCTTGCGGCGCACACCAATCTGGACGCCGCGCCGGGCGGGGTGAATGACACGCTGGCCGCTGCGCTTGGGCTGGAGAAGACCAAACCGCTTTTTGCCGCCGACGAGGCAAAACAGGTGAAGCTCGTGGTGTTTGTACCCGAATCGCACCTGGCACAGGTGCGCGATGCCGTGGGCGCGGCGGGCGCGGGCGTCATCGGCGCGTACACGCACTGCTCGTTCAGCGCGCCGGGCGTGGGCACCTTTCTGCCGGGCGATGGGGCACAACCCTTCAGCGGCGAAACCGGGAAGCTCAACGAGGAACCGGAACGGCGCTTTGAAACGCTCGTGCCCAATGCGCGCCTGGGTGCGGTGCTCCGGGCCCTGTTCCAGGCGCACCCCTATGAAGAAGTCGCCTATGACGTCATCCCCCTGGAAAACACCGACCCCCTGGTCGGCCTGGGCCGGGTGGGCGAGCTTTCCGAGACCATGGACGGCGGCGCCTTTGTGGAGCACGCGCGCAAATGCCTCTCCCCCGCCCCCATCCGCGCCGTGTCTCCCGGCACGGGCCGCCGGGTGCGGCGCGTTGCCGTGCTGGGCGGTTCGGGCGGCGATATGATTGCGCGCATGCCGCCCGACGTGGACGCCTATGTGACCGGCGATGTGAAATACCACGATGCGCTCACGGCGCAGATGCGCAACCTTCTGGTGGTCGACGGGGGCCATCACGGAACGGAGGTGCTTGTGCTTCCCGAAATCGCCCGGCGGCTAAACGCGGCATTGGAAGGGTTGCCGGTTACCGTGGTCGGAGAGCGTGACCCTTTCGAAACGGCATAGCGTTCAATTCCAACGCGCCCTGTGTCAGTTCGAGTGGGCCCGTGCCATCTGTTGGATTTTCTCCCGCAGTTGCTCGGACCGAATAATCGCCTCGGCCACCTGCGCCGCCCATTTCGTGTTTTGGGACTGGTTGGCCTCCTCCAGCGCTGCGTCGAGTTTATCGCGCATCTCGTCGATTTGCTCGAACATCATGGCCAGCATTTGCGCACGGGACGGAACACGGGTCTTGACCATCGCACGCGGCCCCATCATGATTCCGGCTGCGGCAAATCCCTCCGTGCCGACCGGGTCATCCTCCCCCGGACCGTCGAGCACAACGATCTCGGCATGGGGGCGCAGGAAATCGAGCAACCTCTGCATGGAAGGCGCCTGGTCGGCGTCCTCACGCTCGAGGTAGGCGTGCAGTTTGACGACGGGCACCAGCGGGTTGACAGCCTGTCCGAGATAGCGCAGGCAGAGTTCTTCGACGCGTTCAAGATTCATGGCCGGGTTTCCTTGCGGCGGGTGCTATTCTTCAAGCAGGTTCACCTCGCGCAGCGTCCAGTCGCCGCTGTCGATGCGAACGGTCTTGATCTCATGGGGGGCAAATTCCAGGTCGTAGCTCTTGTCGAGATGGGGCAGGTGCAGGCAGGTCTTCGCCGGAAGTCCGGCCGTCTCGTAACCGCGGATGATGATGTCGCCGCCGTCCTCGCTGCGCTTGATGACACTGAGCAGCACGTTGTCCGACTCCGTGCCGAGCAGGCTCGCATGGGCGCCGCGGGTGCCGGGGTGGGCAGACTCGCAGTGCACCACCGGCGGGGCGTTGAGTTCCCAGCCCTGCTTGACGACGCGCGCGTCGCGCCAGTCACCGCCGTGGGGCACCAGCCGGAAGCGCAGCTCCTGCCAGCCCTGGTCCATGATGGGCCAACCGTCTTCGGCGTTGAAACGGCCGTTGTCGTGGTGCGCATAGGCCGGGCTGCGCAGCACGGTCATGCGCAACACGCCGTCGCGCACGTCGAAGCCGTACTTACTGTCGTTCAACACGGCCAGACCGCAGGGCTTGCCGCCGGCCTCGCCGCTCAGGTCGAACCATTGCTGGCCCGGCTCCTCTCCCCCGTTGGCCGGGCGCACGGTGTGGCCGTAGGCCGACTCGTAGGTGGCGGTGGGTGCGGCAATGTTAGTTTCCCAGGCAAGCTTGAGCACCTGGTACTGCTCCTGCCAGTTGACGCGCAGAAAGCAGTCAATGGTGTCGATGTCGCGGTATAGCGTGGTTTCGAGAATGGCCTCGGACTTGGCGTAACGGCTGCGCACACGCACCGTGGCGAGCACGTCGCCGTTTTCGACCACGTCGATCTGCGCCTGGCCGAAACGGCCCGCCTCGACGCGCCATTCTTCCAGCCCGTGACTCCAAGTGTCGGTCTGGTCCACGAGTGCGGCGAGCACGTTTCCGCGCTTGAGCACGTCGGTCCGGCGGGTCTTGTCGTAGAGTCCGCAGATCGCGCCCGAGTTCTGGTCGAAGTCGATGCGCCACCAGGCGTTTTCAAGGCGCTGCGGCGACGCTTCCAGCATCGCCGTGGTGCGGAGCGGTTTCGCCTGCGAGCGCAGATGATAGAGGCGGTAACCCATGGCCGGAACCTGGGCGATGAAGGCGTGGCGGTTGTGGTCGATGCGCTCGCCGCGCACCGTCTGGCTTGGCACGGGTATTTCCAAATCGTCCACCAGATGCAACGGCTTGTCCAGTGTGCGTTCCGCCATGGGCGGCGCGAGCACGACGGTCTTCACGGGCCAGGTGAGCGGGTTGATCACGACGATGGTGTTGCCCTCAGCCGTGGTGTCGATGGTGCGCGCAATAGCCTGAATGGACATGTTGCGGATGACGTCGGCGCGGTGGCGCGCGGCGCCGAGCTGGTCGCGGGTGTCGGTGTAGGAGGACTGGATGCTGCTGCCCGCGAGAATGTCGTGGAACTGGTTGAAGAGCAGGTCCTTCCATGCCTTGTCGAACTGATCCTCCGGGTAGGGCATCGCCTCCAGCATCCATGCCGCCGTGGCGAAGCGTTCGGCGTTCATGAGCGCGTGCTCGACCTGCCGGTTGAGCCGTTTCACTTCGGAGCACACGCTGTAGCAGCCGCGCGCGTGATGCTGCAGGTCCGTCTTGATGACCGGAATGTCTTCCGCCTTGGTATCTTTGAGAAAGGCCTCGAAATACTTTTGCAGCGTTGCGAAGGCTATCGTGGGCGCTTCGGGGTCGTCGCGGTCCGCAAGCAGCGCCTCAATGGCCTGCTTCGTCGGGCCGCCGCCGTGGTTGCCGACGCCGAAGAAGCTCAGTATGTTTTGCTGGCCCGGGTTGAGGTAGGGATAGCGCGTGATGTTGCGGACGCGCCTGTGCAGTTCCTCGCCCACAGCGGAGTAGTTCTCGATGATGTTCACGGCGAGCACGCGCGCGCCGTCGGGCGACTCCCACCAGAAGGTGGTGCCGTCGGGATAGTTCATCTCCCCCATCGGCCAGGGGCGCATATAGGCGTAGTAATCCATCCCGAGCTTGCGCAGAATTTGCGGCAGTGCGGCGGCATGGCCGAAACTGTCGGGGTTGAACCCGACCACGGCGCGACGTCCGAATTCCTTCTGGAAGAAGCGCTGCGAATAGAGGCCGTGACGAACGAAAGATTCACCGCAGGGGATGTTGCAGTCGGGCTCGACCCACATACCGCCCACGATTTCCCAGCGGCCCTCTTTCACCCGTGCCCGGATGGCCTCGAAGAGTTCGGGGTCGCATTCCTTGACCCACTGGTAGAAGCAGGCGCTGCTGGCGGTGAAATGCACCTCCGGTGTTTCATTCATCCGGTCGAGCGCGCTGCGGAAAGTGGCGCGCACCTCCTCATAGCCCTCGGTCCAGCGCCACAGCCAGGTCGGGTCAATGTGTCCGTGGCCGACCATGTGCAAAGTGAAGTCTTTGATGTTGCTCATTGCCAAACTCCTGCCGGGATGCATGCCCCGGTAAAAAACGGGGGCCGGACGGATCCGGCCCCACAGCATCGGCTTCGTGCCGAAAGGTCTATCTTATTCCGCAAACAGGTAGGCCACCAACTTTTCGGCCTCGTTGAAGTCAGGCACGAGGATGTCGGCGCCGGCCTTGAGCAGGCGCTGGCGCTTGTGCATGTCCCAGCCGCTGCCCGTCTTCTCATCCGAGCAGACGCCCAGTGCGATGCCGCCCGCGTCCTTCACGTTGCGCAGTTCGACGGGGCCGTCACCGACGGCGAGCACCTGCGGGCCGTGCAGGTCGTGCCGGGACATGATGTCGCGGATGACCTTTTCCTTCGAGTACTCCTCCTTCGACGGCAGCGCGCCCCAGATTTCCTCGAAGAACGGCGCGGCGCCCAGCTTGCCCGCCTCGTTGCGCACGTCGTCCTGGTCGGTGCCGCTGAACACGTACATGTGCACGTCCCGCTTCGACAGCAGTTCGAGGAAACGGATCGAACCGGCGACGGTGAAATCCGTCACGGTCTTCTCGCCCGCTTCGAGCCTGGCGATGCGCGCGCGCACCGGCACCATGAGCCGGTCGAGGTAGGTCTGCTTGTATTCGGCCGGGGACAGCACCTTTTCCTTAGGCACCAGCCCGTGGGCGATGACCATTTCCTGCAGACATTCCATCTGGTAGATGGTCTGGATGCCGGTGGTGTCGTCGATCATCTTGTTGACCTCGTCGATGATCGCCTGGGTCGGCTCCGTATCGCCGCAGACCATCTCCACACAAGCGGGTGCCATGATTTCGGGCCAACCCTCGCGCAGGATGCTGATCGTGCCGTCGAAATCGAAGAGCAGGTGCTTGAGCCGGCCCCGCTCGATGTTCTCGTTGACGATTTCAATCTGTGTTCCGGGCAGAAGACGCTGTTCCATGAATAATGCTTCCTTGATGCTGCTTGCGCCCCTCCGGGGCGGGTTGTTTTCGGATAGTGTAGGACAGCCGCCCTCGGCTGTCATGTAAATTCACATCACACACTTCGTTTAGAGCAAGTCGTCATTGCGAGGAGGGCTTCAGCCCGACGAAGCAATCTCTTGTATCCATGCCCAGCGTCTGGGCCATCGCAAACACGAGATTGCCGCGCTTCGCTCGCAATGACGGAGTATTTCTCAGTCGACCATAAATTCGACGAGCGAGAACACCTGGATATCCATCGCACCCAGGTTCTTGCGGCCGTTGAGCGGCGGCAGTTCCACCACAAACGCGGCCTCCACCACCTCCGCCTCCAACCGCCGCACCATGCGCGCCACCGCGGCCACCGTGCCGCCCGTGGCCAGCAGGTCGTCGACGATGACCACCTTCTGTCCCGGCTTCAGCGCGTCCCGGTGGATTTCGAGCGTGTCCGTTCCGTACTCCAGTTGAAAGGTCTCGCAAATCGTGTCTGCGGGCAGCTTGCCCTTCTTGCGGGCCATCACGAAGGGCAGTCGCATCTCATAGGCGAGTGTGCCGCCAAAGATGAACCCGCGCGCGTCGATGCCCACAATCGCGTCCAGCCCGGCATCGGCGTAGCGCGCCAGCAGGCGGGAAATAACCTCGCGGAACGCATCCGGCCGCAACACCAGCGTGGAGATGTCCTTGAACTGGATGCCCGGCTTCGGGAAATCCGGCACGTTGCGTATGGTCTCGGCCAGTTCGTGCAGTTCCATCGGGCGTTTTTCTCCGCAAGAAGTGGAAATCGGGGATACAGAGACGGCCCGAACGGTGCCGCCGGGAACCTATAGTATCAATTTCAGGGGGAAGAATACACATTTGGGTGTAAGACGAAGGAGTTGACCGCGAGCTGGCGCAGAGGAAAGTCAGGGGCAGAGTTCCTGGTCTCGGAGATTTCAGAATTCAGACTTCCGACTTAAGATCCCGCCTTGCCGGCGTTTCTTTCCGCGCGCTCCCGCGCTGAACGGGCACCATCCCGGTCCCCCATCTGGTCAAGCGCGGCGCCCAGATGTTGCCAGGGAATGACTGCATCCGGGTTCTTTTCCGTAATTGCACGCCATTCCTCCACCTGTCCCGCCACATCGCCACGCTGCCCATAGATCGCGTCGATCCTGACTGAAGACTTGGGCGACTCGGGCAGGGCAAGCACGATGGTGCGGTATTGTTCCAATGCACCGGCTCCATCACCCAATTGTTCCAGGACGTGCGCCAGGAGCACTGCATGGTTGAAATTGTCCGACTCCAGAGACACCGACCGGCGCAACACCTCCACCGCCGCCTGCTTTTCCGAGTGCTCAAGCATCGCCACCGCTACCCGGTCCAAGGCTGCAGCAGCCGAGTTCTCCCGGCCGGGCTTTACCCTTGCCAGGGCACGCAGCGTATCCAGCGCAGCCGACGTGTCCCCGCCCCGCGCCAAAGCATCCGCAAGCCCAAGCTGCGACTCGCTGTCGTTGGGATTCGCGACCAGCAACTCGCGATACTTGGCAACGGCGGCACCGGCATCACCGGCGACCATGAGTGCGGTGGCCACATCCCTCCCTCGTGCCAGCACGTCAACAAGTCCCAACTGCGCCTCACTGTCGTCGGGATGTGCCGCCAACCAAGCCCGGTATGTATCCACAGCGGAGACAATTTCTCCGCTGGCTGCCAGCGCATCCGCCAGATACAGGCAAGAAGCCCGCGCCTTCGGATGCTGTTTCACCATCGCCCGCCACTCTGCCGCGCGCCCCGGTGCATCATTGCAGGCAAGAAGCATGGCATCCATGCGCGACGCGGCGGACGTACTGGAGGAAGTGTCCAATAAACTGCCGTAAGTGCTCAATGCCGCACTTGTATCGCCGGCCGCCTCCAGGGCATTGGCAAGGCGCTGCGTTGCGGACAAATCGCCTGGATGGCGCCCCGCGATGGCGCGCCACTCGGCCACCCGTTCCCCCGCATCGCCGCGCTGCCCGCAAATGTCATCCAACAGGTCTGCAGCAGCCGGAAACTCCGGTTGCTTAAAAAGCACAACGCGACATTGCGCCAGCGCCGCGTCCAACTCGCCGGTTTCCTTCAACCCCTCCGCCAGGCGTAGTGCATAACCAAGCGTGGAGGGATCCAGCATGCGCACCATTTGAAACAGTCTGACCGCACCTCGCGGGTCGCCGTCCTTGCGCCGCTGTTCTGCCTCTTCCGCGCACAGAATGGCGCCCACCGGCCACATACTCCGATCCTTTGACAATACCAGCCGCAACTGAGCCTCTGCCGCCGTCCAGTCACCCCCGTGCGCCAGGGCCACGGCGAGTTGAAACTGTTTCTCCACGCTGCCCGAATCTGCGTCAACGCCGGTGCGCTGTTGCTCCGCCGTCCTGTCAATGATGGACAAGCCGGGTCCTCGATGCGTTTCAGTGTGGGGAACGCGTGTGTCCGCAACAAAGCGAGAAGGCAGTTCGGGCAGAGGTGCGCGGGCCCATCGATGCGCCGCGAGAAAAACAGCGCAGGGTGAGTCAGTTTCCAGCTCGACAGCCATACGAACCGGCTTTACGCCCCCCCAGTTGGAAATAGAAAGGGGCGTGAGGATGAAGTCCTCCGAAACGGGTTCCGACAGCTCGGATCGGGCAACTGTCACTTCGTTGCCGTCTTCGCCCATGGCAATCACGCGAAAACGGAGATTTGGGGCCAGCAGGGAAAACCGTCCAAGGACAAGAATAACCGGTGAATCATCAGGGACTTCGCGCGTGAAGCGGTTCACGCCACACTCAAGCGCAAGTTGCGACGACAGGCGGAGGTCGTCGTCCCATTTCATCCATGCGGTGGGTCTCCTCTTGCCTTTGGCATCGGACCAATCTGCCTTCTGCCATGCTGTGCGGAACGGCGAATCCAAGAGCAGGCTGATTTCACCCTGGTCACTCTGCCCATCCCCAACCCCGGAGGGCACATAGTCCATTGCTGGCGCCAGTGCGCCATAATGAAGCACGAATTTGGACATCGGCTTTCGGTCGCAGCGCGCGGCAAACAGATTGAACCTGCTTTTCGGGGCGTTGATGGGAAAATCCTGCATCACCATATAGCCGCCAACGACGTCTCGAAGTCCCGGCGTTGCCGCAATGGCTGACAACCGGGCCCGAAAACACTCGGCCGAAAACGCCAGATAGGTGGGCCGCTTGTCGAATGTTGCCGGCCAGCAGATGCGGCCAGCCATTGGGTAATAGGATGTGCCGGGCCCGGAACTCCGGGCAATTTCGCGGTCCGTCAACCCCCACATCTCAGTGGCGCGCACACCCTCAAGGATGAAACCCTGCCAGCCTCCGTACTCTATCACCCATCGGTCGTCAGGCTCGCCCACATCGTGCAGCGAAACATGCGAATCGAACAACCCAGGATCTGCGTCAGGAACCCGGTTATTCGCAGCCAACCTAAACGGAAAGCTTTTCACAAGCGCGCCGATGTCATAGGGAAGCACCGTCCATGCTCCGGCCGTCAGCCCGACGAGCACCAACAGGGGACCCAATGTGCGATGGTTCCGAAGGACGGCAACCATGCCCAAGCCGGCCAGAAACGCAACAAGTGAAAAGAAGGGGGTCAGGAGCCGGAAATAGACCATCCAATCACCGCTGTTTCGGCAGACCACAGCCATGTTCAGCGCGACCAGCCCTGCCGCAAACATCCAGAGTGAACGTCCATGTCTTGGCAGTGTTGCCAGGAGTGCAAGTGCAATCGTCAGGGGACCGATTTGCCAGGCATACCTGCAAAGATAACGCAATCCGGCCAGGACAGAGCCAATTTGAAACTCCCCGCTCTTGGCTCGCACCGTGTTGGGAATGTAATCCCCGTAGTAGGTGAGACGGAATATCGTGAGTGCCACGAACGCACCCAGCGTTGCAATGGCGCAGACGAACGCCTTGCGCCGAAGTGCTGGGTCGCGGTATGAGTCGGCAAATAGCCACAGAAACGACCAACCCGCATAAGCGAAGCCTTCGGGCCTCAACAGCAAAAGCATCACCGCCCCGGCAGTCAAAACCCAGGGTCGCCGCGCGAGTGCTCCGGAAAGAAGCAGCAACACGGCCAACCCCGCGCACGCCCCCTCCAAACCATTTCCGTAACTTGCCGGCACCGCAGTCATGGAAACGACCAGAAAAAGCGGAAGTCGCGCGGCCCAAGTATCACCAAGCGCTCGAATACAAATCGAGCGCAGCACCAAGAGCGCCAGTGCCGTATAACTGAAGATCAGCAAGTCATCGGCTGCTTCCAGAGAAAGCCCCGCCCAATGGAGGACGGCGAGCTGAAATGTCCACAGGAGGTTGCTAAATCCTTCCACGTATTCGCCGGAATTGAACACCAACCCGTCGCCATGCACCCAGTTTCGCGCATAACGATAGCAGATTAAGGCGTCTTCCTTGCCGCTGGTGGGCCAGAAGAGAACCGTCTGGACCAAGCCCACTGTTATCAGCGCCAATTCGACGAGACACATTGCCCATTTTTTCGGAAGCGATGCAGACTGCGCATCAGGTGCCACAGAATTCATAAAGGGTTTCCCTCATCTCCTCAAACGCGGACGAGGCGAAGACACTCGCCCCGGCACGCGGCGGGTGTCGAGGGTCACACGATTTGTTCGGCCACCGGATCCCAGCGGACCTGGCGCTTGCTGTGGTGGGACTGCACGCTCATGAGCAGCGTGACGACCTCAATGAACGCCTCGTCCTCGTTGCACCAGCAGCGTTCGCCGGTGCGCACGCAGTTGAAGAAGTTGTTCATGTGCGTCGGCCACTGCGGGCCCTTGGACGGGTCAAAGGTGAACTTGGGCTTGGCCGGCCGCGCCATGTGCTGGAAGGCCGCGCCGTCGGGGTATAGAACGAAATGGTTCGCGTCCTGCCCGATGCCGTTGAAGATGATGCGGCCCTTTTTGCCGATGTACTCGGGCACCTGCTCGCGGCCGGAATTCATGCAGCCCTCGAAGGTCAGCGAGCAGTTCTGCTTCTCGAACACGTAGCTGGCCAGCCAGGTGTCGGGCGTCTCGCGGCCGTCGTCGTAGTAGGCGTTGAACCCGGTGCAGGAGCAACTGTCCGGTATGCCCCAGCGGAGCACCGTCTGCACGTGGTCCATTTCGTGGGAGAGCAGGTCGCCAGCCTGGCCGGTGCCGTAGGGCCAGTAGCAGCGCCAGTGCCAGAAATGCTTCTCGTTGAAATCAATCTTGGGCGCCGGGCCGAGCCACGCCTCCCAGTCGAGGTCCTTGACCACCTGGACCGGGTCGGGCCGGTCCCACTGCGAATAGTACCCGTACCAGCGCCAGGGAGCGTGCTCCTTGGTGCCGTTGAAATAGCGGCCGACGTGGATCATCGTCATCGGGCCGATTTCGCCGTCCTGGATCAGTTTCCGCGCCGCCTCGGTGGAGGGGTACTGGCGCCCCTGGTGGCCGAGTTGGAAGACGGTCTTGTTCTTCTTGATGACCTCGCGCATGCGCTTGGCCGACTCAACGGAGGTGGTCATGCCCTTTTCGCAGTAGACCGCCTTGCCCGCGTTGGACGCGTCAATCGTCATCTGCTCGTGCCAGTGGTCCGGCGCGGCGATGACAACGGCCTCGACCTTCGGGTCGGCCAGCAGCTCCTTGTAATTGGTGTAGCGCTTCGCGTCGGGGTTGTGGCCCGCCTCGATGCCCCGCTCCAGATGCGGCTTGTACACGTCGCACACGGCGACCACTTTCGCGGTCTCCACGCTGCCGTTGTACTTGAGCAGGTCCCATCCGCGCGTGCCCGCACCAATATGGCCCACGCGCACCGGGTCAGACGTGGGGGCCGCGCCCGCCAGGAACGCAGGCGCGCCCAGCGCCGCGGCGCCCGCCGCCAGCATGGTTCTCCGCGAAATCGTCACAGGTTCTTTCATGGTCTTCTCCTTTTGTGAGGGACGGCATCACCCCCGGGAACACGCGCCCGGCCACGGCAATGATAGAAGCCCGGGCGGGGATTGTCAATGCGCGCCGCACCCGCGGGCGTCATGCTATTGCTTCGGTGCAGCCTTGAGCGCCGCGAGACTGCTGTCCGCGACTTGCCTCGCCAAGAAGGCATAGCCTTCATCGGTGAAGTGCACGTTATTGGGGCGCTGATATTGCTGCAACTGCGGCAACACACGGGCATACAGGTCGTCCACCGCCACACCATTCGCCTTCATCACCTCCGCCGCAATCGCATTTGCCCTCACCTCGTCGTCTTTGATGCGCCCGTCCGCGCCTTCGGGCACGGGCGTGGTCGTCGCCCAGACCAGCTTGGCGCCGGTGGCTTTCAGCTTGCCCACGAGCGTCTCCAGGTTCTTCTTGTACATGCCGGCCGGCACCTGCCAATCGCCGGTCATATTGATCTTTCCGTCTTTCATGTGTTTGATGTCGTGCAATCCCCAGTTGAAGTGAATCACGTCCCATTTGCCCGTGCCGAGCCATTTCTCCAGCGATTCCATGCCGTTGGTGGTCGGACCTCCGTTGACGGGAATGCGCAGCACGTTGGCCTTGCCTTCCAGCAGCCTGCGCACGTCGAGTGTGTAGCCAATGGAGATGGAGTCGCCGATAAGAAGCACCCGCGGCAGCGCAGGGTTTTCGGCGATGGGTGCAAAGGCCGGATTCTCAGACTCCGGTGTCCCCGCTTTCTTTTCTGGCGCGGCCTGGACCAGTGCTGCGATGCACGACAGGACGATGAGGGCGGGGAGAGTGAAGTTAGCGCGCAATTTGGCCTGTTTCATGATAAATCCTTTCGGGCGGAGCGGCGGGTTACGCCGTGGTTTGTGCCACTGCATCGTCTCTTACACTTTCCTGCCATCCGCGGATGCGCCGTGAAAGGTCGCGCACCCGGTCCGCATGGCTTTCTTCGCCGTAGAGGTTGCGGGTCTCCCAAGGGTCCTTGTTCAGGTCGAACAACTGGCTCTTGTCCCGTTCACACAAGCAGAGCTTCCAACCGTCCTGGGTGATCACCGTGCGAATGGGCGCGTCCTTTACCCGCTCCACGTCCTGACGGGTCACCCCCGGCAAGTCTGCGGACAATTCGCCCTCGGCGCCGTTCCACTGGATAAAGACGTCTTCCTGCCTGCGCTTTCCGTCCCGGAGCGCGGGCACCAGGCTCCTGCCGGGCAGACCCTCCGCTTTGCCACCTATCAGGTCGAGCAGTGTCGGAACGAGGTCTATGTGACTGTAACGCCCCGGGAGCACGGCAGGCTTTGCCTGCAACTGGGGAACGCGCATAAGCCACGGCACGCGCACGGATTCCTCGTACATGACCGTCTTCGCCAGCAGCCGGTGGCTGCCCATCATGTCGCCGTGGTCGCTGGTGTAGACGACAATGGTGTTCTCCGCCAGTCCCAACCGCTCCAGCTCTTCCAGAATCGCCCCCACGCTTCGGTCCACCTGCGCCACGAGCCCCCAGTAGTTCGCCATGATTCGCCGCCACCCCGCCTCGGTGTGCAGGTCCTGGTCGGTGGAGCCCTGTTCGATGTACTTCTGCCGGAGCAGCCGATAGCGCAGCGGTTCGTTGTCCTCCAGGGGATCGTCGAAATTGGGCGGCAGGTCCACCGCGTCGGTGGCGTGCAGGTCATTCAGCGGGCCGTAATAGGGCATGTGCGGTTCGAGGAAATTGACGCTGAGGAGGAAGGGGTCGCGCTGGTGCCGTTGCAGGAAATCGGTTGCTTTCGTTTCCAGGAATTTCGGTTTGCAGTGTTCAATGGGCCGATGCGCCGCAAAAGACCGGCTATAGTAGCCCTCCTCGTTGGGCTTGTATCCCTGTTCGTTCAAGAAATGCCAGTAGGAGCTCTTCTCTCCGCGGTCCCTGCCGCTGCTGAAATGGTCGCGGTAGCCGTCCTCTATGCTCACCCATTCCGAAAAACCGTGCTGGGCGAAGACCTCGTCGCCCAGGTGCCATTTGCCCATGTAGCCCGTGCGGTAGTCCGGGTCGTCCAGCAGTTCAGGCAGGCAGCGCGTCTGCGCGGGCAGTGCGGTGTTGTTTGAAGTGCAGCCGCTTTGGTGCGGCCAAAGGCCGGTCATGGCGGTGGACCGCGACGGCGTGCAGACGGGCTGGCTCACATAGGCGTGCTCAAGAACCGCCGATTCGGCCGCCAGTTTGTTCAGGTTTGGCGTTTTGATCTTGGTGTTGCCATAGACGGCCATGGTGTCGGCGCGCTGCTCGTCGGTCCAGATAAAGAGCAGATTCGGCTTGCGCGCCGTCTTGCCCGTCAGGATCTGCGGCCCGGCCGCCACGGCGGCCCCCGCCGCCTTCAGGAAGCCGCGACGGTTTAGTTTGCTGTCTATGGCCATTTGCCCGAACTCCTTTGCTGAAAGACTCCCGCGAACCGCGGTCCGTCACGCGGTTGGCCTGGCGCCATCCTAACATGTCCCGTGGTTATCGTTCAGTTCGAGCGCATTGGCGAAAACGCCCCGCAGCGGTATTACTTGTGTGAAAACACCGTTGGCGCTATGCTCAACGGAGGAGCGAACCATGAGCCAAACCGATGCGATGCTCTTTGAACACTGGCTGCGGGACCGCAATGCGGACGCCTTCCGGCTGCTGGCCACGCGCTATGCGGCCATGGTTTACCAGACCTGCCGACGCATCCTGAACAACACATCTGAGGCGGAGGATGTGACGCAGGAATGCTTCGTCATTCTAGCGTCCACCGAGAAGCCCATCGGCGGCTATCTGGCCCCCTGGCTGCACCGGGTGGCCTGCAACCGCTCGCTGGCCCGGCTGCGCGCCGAGAACCGGCGCAGAGAACGGGAGGTCCGGTATGCGTCGGAGCAGCCCGTGGCGCGCGACATGGCCTGGGACGAAATCAGGGACTTTGTGGACGAGGCCATCGCCGAACTGCCCGACAAACTGCGCGCCCCCATCGTGGCCTATTTCCTCGACGGCCAGACGCAGGAGGCCGTCGCCCTTTCATTGGGCATCCCCCGGTCGACCGTGACGCACCGCGTGGACAAGGGCGTTGAATGCCTGCGCAAGACGCTCAAGGCCAAGGGCGTGGCCGTGGCCGTGGCGGGCACCGTGCTCGCAGGAACAATCAAGGCCAATGCCTCGGTCGAGGTGCCGCCAACGCTGGTGGCTGGCCTGGGCAAACTCGCCCTCAGTGGCACGAGCCATATGGCCGTGCCTGCGGCAGCCGCTGCGGCGCCTGTGGCGAAAGGCGTGGCGGGATTCTTTACGGCGAAGACCCTCCTGGCGGGCGCGGCAAGCCTCTCCGTCGTGGCCTTTGCGGGTTGGGAGGTGCAGCGGACCGTTGCAAGGCCGACCGCTCCCGTCGCGCAGCACGTTAACGTCGCCAGCAGGCCAGCGCCCGCAGCCCCGGAGTCGCCCATTGCCGTTGCGGCCAAGGCCCCAGAACCGCAGACAAATGCCGCCGCAGTAATCGCGTCACCCAAGAACGATGAGAAGAGCGCCTCTCAGCCCCCCGCCCCACAGGGACTCGCCATCAACCCGTAGGCCTTGAAACGGTTTCAGGCTTCCAGCAGTTACACGAGCATTTGGGACAACATGCTCAACACCCTGTCCAGTTTGTGGATGGGACTGAGGGACATCCTCAGTGGCGAGGGTGGCCGCCGCACTTCGTGCCAAAACAACATGAAGCAGTTCGGCCTGGTTTTCAAGATGTTTGAGAATGAGAACCAGCGGAGATGCTGGCCGGTCCTTGACCCCAGGGCGGGGCATCTGAGTTTCGCCAACGAGAACCCGGGGGGGCAGCGCGTCTATCCGGAATACTTGTCGGACGCGACAATCATGATATGTCCGAATGACACGCGGCACTACGCGCTGCGGAGCACACCGGGGCCGGGACTCCTGGACAACGGCAGCTACTATTATCTGGGCTATGCGATACAGAACATCGAGGAGCTCCGGGCGTTTTCCAACGCTTACAAAGCCCACATTGCGGCAAAGCAGCCCTTTGAGGATGACATTGACACCCCGAATGGAAAACTGTACCGGCTGCGCGAGGGGGTAGAGCGGTTCCTTATCACCGACCTGAACAACGCCGCCTCTTCAGCCATGCTACAGTCCAGGATCCCCGTGCTCATCGAACCTCCCGAACACAGTCCCGCAGGCGGCAACATCCTCTTTATGGACGGTCATGTAGAATTCATCCGGTATATTCCAAACTCGGACGCCAGCCAATTCCCAATGGACAAGGAGACCATGAACATTCTCAGGTCGCTCAGTGAAGTTCGGTAATTGGGATTGGAGAATGCTGAATCAGGACTTGCTGAACAGGTGCTTACCTGCCGGAGGCTTTCTCAGACTGTCGCCGACGGCGGGTTAAAGTCGTCACCCCCGTCCTTCCCCTCTTCCTGCATGGCCGAAAGGTCGGTCCAGGCCGGTTCAGGGGGCTGCCGGCGCAGGCGAAGCTGCGACAGCATCCAGCCTGCCGCACCTGTCACGATGAGCAGCATGCCGAGGACACCGTAGCGGGTTACTGGAAGACGTTTGGCGACAAGCACGGCGGTCTTGTCCGCGCTCATGTTGTCCGTTGCCTGGGTGAACTGCCAATCGAGCGTGCTATGTTTTTCTCCCGGACCCAATGCAAACGTTTCGATGGGTTTTCCGGACAGGGACAGCGCCTGAAAGGTATAGCGGACCGTGGGAGGATTGGGCAAGCGGCGGTAGCAAAGTGAGACGTCCCCATGGCGCACGGAGAGGCCCTCGCGCAACCGCAGCAGTTGTCCGTCGCCAGTGGAAACGGCGGCCATCCAGACAGGCGCGCCCCGCAGCCCCACGGGTATTCCCTGGAGCGTGGTCTGGTCCAGGCGGAAGCGCAGCTCCGGTGTGGCATCCCATTCGGTGCCCTCCTCCAAACGGGTCGGACCGAAAGTGTGGTCGGCACCGAAGGATTCCACCCATGCGGCACCATCGCGCCAAGACCGCACCAGCACCAGCAGGGGGAGCGCCCCGGGATACTCGAAACGCAGCCCCTCCACCGGTTGGGCACCATTGGCAGGCACCTCAACGCGCCGCCCCTGCCCCGCTTTTCTTATACCAACGGTAATGGAGGGGCTTTTCCCAGGAGCCGAATTGACGCTCAGCAGAACGTATTCCGTGCCGTCGCCAAGTGTTTCTCCGGTGCCCGGCGCAAAGGTGTCAAACCAGTGGACCCGCCCCTTCTCAAGGACAGACCAGCGGGCCGCATCCAGCCCCGGGCGGGCAGAAGGCAGACCGGTCTTGGCGACCTCTTCCGAATCGACCCAGTCCAGCCGAAGGGCCATTTCGGGCGCCAGGATCGTCCATTGCCCCGCCTCGGTAAACAGACCCTGTGTCCAGTCTTTTTCCCCTTTGCGGTGAAATGAAAAGGCTGCCATGCGCCGTCCCGACGCATCCCGCAGCAGTCCCGCCCAGGGTTCCACGGAGCGCACCGTACAGGAGCCCGCCGCCGGAGAAAGGGGAAGCTTTACGCCGGGCCGCGCATCCACCGTGATAGGTGAACCAGGGGGCTGGGCAACCACTATGGCGTCCCGCTCGGTCACCGGTGCAAGCACCGTAATGTCCGTCAGCCGCAACCGCATGCCCAGTGCGACCGCGTCATAGGATTTCTTGTTGTTGAGCAGGGGGCGCACGGCCTTGGGGTTGTCCAGCGGCAGCACGTCTATCGGCATGTTTCTCGTGAGCGAGAAGGACATTCCGCCCGTGCTTGGGCACAACGCAAGCGATTCGGTGTGCTGCCTGGCCACGACAACCTGTCCCTCGAAGGCGGTCACCCTGCCCAAAACGGCGCCCACCCCGGCACAAAGAATGCCCAGATAGACCAAGCCTGCAAATACGCGCAGAACAACCCGGTAATTCATGACTTTAGTATGGCCCCGGAGGGGCGGCCAGTGCAATGCGCCGGGCGGATGGAAATGGCTGTTTCAGGGAGGAGAAAGAGCAGGACAGGGAAAGCGAAGCCAAGTATCATGGAATGGAATCCAGCATAAAGAACAGCCGCCGACTGGTTACCCAGTCGGCGGCTGCATTGGTCAATCGGAAGATGAACTTACTTGCGGCGGCGGATGCTGCCCACACCACCCAGCGCGCACGCGCCGGCGAGGAGGGCAAGGCCGAGACCGCCCGCGATCGGGAGGGTGCCCGCAGCAACCACAACAACGGTGACCGTGTTGGAGAGGATGGAGCCGTCTTGCGTGCTGCTGGCCGTAACGGAGTACTTGCCGGCATCGGTCAGCGCAAGCACCGGAATCACCAACTGCTGGGCGGTACCGATGGTCGGGCCGCCGTCCTTGGACCACGCATAGGCAAGCGCGCCGGTCGTGTTCTTGGCAACCGCAGTAAGCGTAAGGGTCGTGCCCTCTTCGTAAGTGCCCGAACTCAGGACCAAAACCGCCGGGATGGTGGCCGGGGGGGTGACAGCAGCGGTAAGCTGAGCCTTGACAACGGTGAAGGCCGGAGTCTTGCCGGGGTCAGCATTGTTCTTGAAGTAGTTGTACTCTTGACGGTTCGTGAAACCATCGCCGTCCGCATCGCCTTCGGGGCCAAATATGTTTTTGAAACCCGTGGTGTGCGCTGCAACTCCGCCGGACGGGGGCGTGATGCCAAGCTGACCCAGCAGACCAAGAAGGGTGTCCAAAGCGAGCATGCTCTGGTCATCGCCTTCCGTGGCGTAACCCGTAAGGATGCTCACTAGGCCGGGAACCAGATAGGGGGCCAGGCCGGGAAGCAGGGTGCGTCCGTCAAGGTTGCTGCCGTTCACCGGGATGGCGGAAATGGCCTGCAGCACCAACTGCTTGAAGAACTGGAAATTCGCCTGGTAGGCCGCGGCAACGTCAGCATTCGTCTTGCCACCGGTCTTCGTGGGGTCCAGCGTGTAGGTGTTGTTCAGGATGGCGGCAATGAGGCCAAGCTCAAATTCGCCATCAGGAATGCCGTTGCCCGTCACCGGGATGCTGAGGTTCGTGTCGATGGGGCCATTGATGTCGGTGGTGCACAGGAACAGGTTCATGTAGCCGACGATGTCCGTGGAGAAGGACGCCAGCACACCAACCGAACAGGCGGCGGTGTCAAAAGCGGCGCAGAAGTCGTAGTTGCCGGGCGTCGGGAAGGTGACCGCCGGGTCATAGTTCGAGCCGCTGCCAAGCGAAAAGCTGGGGAGCGAGGCGTTGCTGGCGGCACCATAGGCAGCCATCAAACCGGAGAAGGTGTTCGCCGGCGGAGTGCCGCTTACTCCGGTGAAATTGTTGCAGGATGTTGAGTCTGTGAGCGGGGAATGGGGAACACCGTCTCCCGTGGCCACCAAGGCAGCAAATGCCGGTCCGCACACCATGCACGCCACAGCGAGCATGCCAATGCCAATAAGTGCTTTCTTCATATTCATACGTCCTTCTTGTTTCAGAACCAACCGGTTCCACACACCCAAGTTCATCAGCCTCACGTGTATTGAAAATGCCTTTGCCACAAAAAAGCCGCGTTACCAGAACGACCGGCGAACACGACTTCTACACGGCTCGTCGTGGAGTATCATATACCACGACTGCCGCAGTGTCAATCCTTTTTTTGCCGGTTTCTTGCTCCATATTTAACCTACACCCTGCTGGTATGGGTACAATCTTTGGCCCATGCCACTTTTGTCGCCAGCCAAGTAAATCTGCTCTGCACACCTTCATTCTACCACTTCCGCGGCAACTCGTGCCTTAAGAGATTCCGCATGCTGTAGCACCCTCTGGTTTTACGAAGAAAGCGCAGTATTCATGTTCCGTAAACTAAGAAAGTCACTTATTGCCAGAAGCAGGGCCGACTTGGGTGCGGAGTGCCAATTGTTGGCACATTGACTGAAATGCCGGTCTGTCTGGACATTTCTTGCCGCCTTCGGCCGGGTCTCCGGTCCTTGTCCGGCTCTTGTGTGGGCACCCATCAATGGTGCTTAAGGTTTGTGCCGCCCGCTCCGGGTGGTCTACAATCGCGGTCTGGATGGCTGGCAGTGAAAGCGGCAGGGATGATTCGTCTAGGATTTCGACATTACAAAAACCTCATTCTCCACAAGGCTTGGGCCGATTTTCGCGCCGAGGCTGAGCGGACTTATCTTGGCGTGGTCTGGTGGGTTCTTGACCCGCTAATCAACATGGCCATTTATTATCTGGTTTTCGGCGTCTTCCTCCAGATGAAGACCAACGACTTCATCCCCTTCCTGCTGACCGGCCTGGTGGTTTGGCGTTTCATCGAGGCAACGGTGGTGCGTGCCTCCAATTCCATACTCCAGAATGTCACCATGGTGCGCCAGGTCGCGTTTCGCAAAATCATTTTTCCTCTCATTGCGGTGGGAACCTGCATGATGGAGTATGTGTTTTCCCTGGCGCTGCTGGTCGTGGTGCTGCTCATTTGCGGTTACCGCCCGGGCGTCACCTGGCTGGCCGCTCCCCTTGTGCTATTGGTTGAGCTGGCATTTGTGCTGGCCATGTCACTGCCGCTTGCCGTTGTGGTGACCTTTGTGCCCGACGTGGGCAAGCTGATTTCGCAGTTGCTGCGCATTCTTTTTTATCTCTCGGGTATTTTCTATACCGCAAAACGCCTCCCCCCCCCGATGGTCCCCTGGCTCAAACTCAATCCCGCCATTCACATCGTCGAGGGGATGCGCGATGTGCTGATGTACGGCGTCTGGCCCAACTGGACCGCGCTGGGCGTGGTGGGATTGCTTTCCGTGCTGGTGGCGGGAGGCGGATGGCTTCTTATCCGCCGTTTTGACCCGCTTTTTGCCAAGAGGATTGCCCGATGAGCGCCGCGCAACAGCCCGTTATCAGCCTGAAGCATGTGGGCGTCAGTTATTGGCTGCGCCAAAGTTTGTTCAGCCGGCGCAAGTTCTGGGCGCTGCGCGATGTCTCCTTTGACCTGTACGAAAGCGATTCCCTGGGGGTCATTGGGAAGAACGGCGTGGGCAAGAGCACGCTGCTGCGCCTGCTGGCCGGGGTGATGTCGCCCGATTGCGGCACACTGGTCAACAGCGGCGTAAGCACGTCGCTGCTGTCGATGAACCTGGGGTTCCTTCCCTACCTTTCGGGCCGCGAGAATGCCATTTTGGGAGGCATGTTCCAGGGCATGGCGCGCGAGGAGATTTCCGCGAAGATGGAAGACATCATCCGTTTCGCCGAACTGGAAGAGTTTATTGACGAGCCGGTCGCCTCCTACTCTTCCGGCATGAAGGCCCGGCTGGGCTTTGCGGTGGCCTTTCAGATTCAGCCCGACGTGCTGCTCATCGATGAGGTGATCGGCGTGGGCGACGCCGATTTCCAGCGCAAATCGGTGGAGGTCATGAAAGAGCGCATCTGCTCGCATGACACAACGATTGTGTTTGTGTCGCACAGCGCCCAGCTCGTGCGCGAGCTGTGCAACCGCGCCGTCTGGATAGAGGACCGCATCGTGCAAACCGAGGGCGATGTGGAAACCGTGCTCGCCGCCTATGAAAACTTCCTGCGCACGGGCCGAAAATGCGTGGAGTCGCCGCCGGAGACCGGCTGAGCAGGGCATGCTGCGCCGGTCATATTGTGGCACGGGCGTCCCGCCCGTGATCCGGGGTTCTGCCACCGGTCCAGGCATGGGCAAGATGCCCATGCCACTCCAAGCGGCCTACTGCCCGGGCATCCTGGTCTGGGGCACATCCTCTGGAACATCCACGTCAAGGGGGATTTGTCCCGTCTGCAACTTTACCCAGGTCTTCTTCGGGTCCAGGTTCGGATTGCGCCAGAGCAGTTCCTGCGTGATTTCCTGTGCATAGATCGGGCTGGACAGCGCATACACCTCGAGGGGGCCGAATCCGTTCTTCTTTGGGTCGGCCGGACCGATCACGCGGATGCGGTAGGTCGAATAGATGGTGGGATGGCGCGTGAAGCGGATGGCAATGTCCTCGCCGTTAATGGGCACGGTGCGTATGGGGCGGCCATTCTCCAGCACCTGCAGTTTCTTGCCGATGGCGTGCTGCACCGCGGCCACAAACGAGACGTCCACATTGAGCGGAACGACGCCGCCGATGCCCACGTCAACCGTGTTGTCAGACATAACGTCGGCATTAAAAGCCAGTTTGGGGCCGTTGACATCGCAGGACACATAAGTGCGGCCAAGGCGCAACCCTTCCAGCAGGGAGGGTTCGGACAGGTCCTTGGCGCAAATGTAAGTGACCGGTTTTGCCATGGGCACTTTCTTGCTGCCCGAACCCGAGCCGGCGACCGCGCAGGCCATCAGTCCCCGTTTCAGTTCGTAGTCCCAGAACAGACAGGCCTGCGCGTTGGCGGACATGCTCTCATCCATGTCTCCGGCGGAAGCCGCGGCCGAAGCGGCGGCCGCGATGGAGTGCACCAGGTGGCCGTCCTTGCGGATCTTGATGTCCTCGTTCAGGTTCTCAAGCGCCAGCGGCGGATTGCCCCGCCAGTCGCGGAACCACACCTCCACCGCATTGACGTAACTGATGCCCCACTGCCAGGGCTTGGTGGGAAAGGTGGGATGGGCGATGGCCCAGATGCCGCCCTGGGCCTGCACGCGGATGCACTCGGCCTGGGCGGCCCATGCCGCCTGGGCGGCGGGCAGGGTGGAAGGGGGATCGGGCGTGGTGCGCGGTCCGTAAATCAGCGCCACACCCATCTGGTCTGTGCCCCACTCCATCGCGGGAATGAGCACCATCTTGTCAGACTTGAATCCCGGGTCCGCAGTCGAGGCGAGCGTGTTCCTGTCGCAAATGGCGAGAAAATCGAGTCCGGCCTTTTCTGCGCGGCCGATCAGTTCGGGCACCGACTCGGTGCCCACACCGTATTTCGAATGCACATGCAGGTCGCCCCGGTACCATTGCCCCTCTGCGCGCAGCACGCGTTTGTCCAAAGGCAGTTCGCTGCGACCGGGAACGCTGGCGGCGTTGTAGGGGTCTGTGCCGCATTCCAATTCCACCCGGTCGATAGCCAAATCGCCGTCCGAATCAAAGGCGCGCACGGACACCGAGCCACTGGCGCCTTCCAGCAGGTCAAGGGACAGCGCGGCGGTCTGACCGGCCTTGACCACAAGGTCCTGCACCTGCACGAGCACGGGCACGCCGTTGTCATACACATGGACATAGGCGCGGTAATCCCCCTGCGGAACGGGAGAGGATGAGACGCCCTGCTTGACCTCAATGGACCGGGTGGCCCCTCCCTCCAGGCTGAGCAGATCGATGCGCCCGTCCAGCGGGGTGTTCACAACGGTCTTGAGCCGGGCGTCGAGTTTGCCTTTGGGACGGGCATCAAGATCTACCACGGATTTACCGGCGGCCGCGTCTTCCTTTCCTGCGGGCGTTGCTCCGTCCTGTTTCGCGGGCGCCGCCGCACGCTCGCCGCCTGTGCCCGCGCATCCCGCCAAGGCCAGCAGTGCCCATCCCGTCAACAACCGCGCCGTCCAGTTTCGCATGCCTTTATTTCCCGGCCGGCTCGGAATGAATCCCGAAACCCGCCTCCTGTGGGGAGCGCTCCCCGACCATGTCTAATATTGAGCATTTATAACTTGTAATAGTGCCTGATATACTGTACACTCTTTGAACAAACAACCATCAGTCATGTTCTTGCCTCGGTCAGAATTGTGTCAGCAACCGTGGCTGGCACGTTCCCCCAGGCAAGAGGGCCATAAGCCGTTACCCGCGACGGAGGCCCGTGGCAACCACCGTAACAAGGATGAAGGATACCATGACCAGACCAAAACACAAAACGAATGATGACCTGCTCGACCTGCTCTCGTCCGTCGATCTGCAAAGCAGCGTGGCTGTGTACGTGCAGATCGAAAACCACGTCCAGTTTGCCATATCGTCCGGTCGTCTCAAGCCGGGCGACCAACTCCCGGCGGTCCGTGAGCTTTCAGAGCGCCTGAAAGTCAACACGAACACCGTGTCCAAGGCGTACCGCGACCTGGTAGTCATGGGCCTGCTGTACACCCGCCGCGGCATGGGCGTGTTCGTCAGCAAGGACATCGAAGAGAAGTGCAAGGAGGATTGCCGGCGCCGAGTGTTGATCCGCCTCAATGAGGTGGTCTGCGAAAGCCGCGCTGCCGGTTTCGACGACAAGGAAATCGTTGAGATCGTCGAGAAGGTGCTCAAGCTGAAGTCCAACCCCTACGGCGCGATGGCGCCCTCGCTTTCCGCGTATCTCCGCCGCCGCAAGTAATCCACGCTTTTCCGCCCGCCCTTCTCGGGCGGGTCATGCAGAGAACGTATTTTCAGGGTCGCGCTCCGGCGCGACCCTGTTTCATTTCCACCGGTGCCTGCGTGGCACTGCCGCGCGCATAACAGGTGATGCCGTTAAAGCGGCAGGCCGTGCCCACCGTAAACAAACCCACCTGCGAAGGTGGCCACACTCCGGGCACCGCCAGTGTTTCGACGCCGTCGACAAAGAGCACCAGGCGGTTCTCCAGCCTCAGCGCCCGCAGATTGCATCCCCCATCCCGCAGGGACGCGGTGCGCCGCTGCCTGGGCGTGATTTTGGCAGACTGTTCGGGGAGGAGCGTGTCATTGCATTTTCCACAGACAACAACGCGGGTCATGTCCCCGTCCACCGTCACCCGCACGTAATTCTTCTCGTCCGCATAGAGCGGGTAGATGCCGCATTCCGCATCCGTCCCAGCCTGCCCGGGCCGCACCTGAACCGAAAACTCCCCAGTTTCCATGAGGTCGCCCTTGAAAGCGCGGGCCTCGCCTGAAACCGCTTCGGCGCTCAGTCCCTGGTCACTCGCATTCCATACCCCGGTGACCGGCGTTCCGCACCGGGCATCGGACCATCCGCGAATGTTCCCGTCAAACTCGTCCCACCCGATGGAATACACCGCTCCGTCAAAAGCGGCCGCCCCATTGCGGGTCGCCAGACCGGGGCGTCCCGCGCCGCAGTCCTCGGCGGGAACACAGGGATTCCCCGGAGCGGGAATGCCGTCCAGCAGCACCTCAATCACGCTCCCGTTCTTGATGGTTGTCAGATGATGCCAACCGTCCCAGTTGAACTGGCCGGAAAGTGGAAAGGTTTCCGTGCGGATAACAAATCCATGACGGCGCACCCAGAACCAGGCGTTTTGACTGCGGTCAAGCCCCACATAGAGTGCGTCTTCCCGGCCGTTCTCCCAGGCAACAACACCCGCCTGGCGGCTGTCTTTATCCAGAAAGCGCAGACCGGATTCAAACACATAGTTAGAGGCCGCGGGCACGTCGAGGTTGGCTCGGCACAGGCCCTGCTGCCTGGTCTGGTGAAGTTCGCCATTCATCACAGACCATTCACCTTCGCGGGGCAGCCAGGGAGCCGCAAGCGGTCCTATCCGGTGAAACAGGTCGCGGAACAGGGGCAACGACGGGTCGAGATGGGTGCCCGGCGTCACGGCGGTGGTGGGCCCGTCAATCAGGAGTTCACGGTCCAAGAAAAGGACCCGGTCTATCGCCTGGGATCGCAACGGTTTGCCGTCGTACACGGCAAAGTAGACCAGCCACCACTCAAACCAATTGGGTCCGCGGACCAAATTCGGCTGGCCGCAGTTGGACACGGAAACGCCGCCGCCTGCCGCCCCGCCAATCTTGTCCAGCACCGGATAGGGGTACTTGCCCGCGTTGGTGAACTCCATGGGGTTCTTGGCCACGGCGCAGCCCAGCGCGTAATTGCCATATTCGAGTGCCGTGTGGTTGGCGTTGTAGAGCATGTAACAGTTGTTGCGGTATCGTCGGACAAAGGGGCCCTCATTTACTGGCGCATCCTTCAGCTCCCACGTGCCCGGAACGGGGGTGAGCAGCGGCATCGGACTGCCTTTGAGCGTGCCCGGGTCGGACAGACACTGCCCCCAGATCCAGTTTCCGGTGTCAAATCTGACAGTATAGAAATACTGGGCGCCGTCATCGTCCACAAACAGGTGCGGGTCGATGCGCCCGTCAAAGGGGTGGTCGCGTTCGGGTTCCGTGTAAGGGCCCAGAATGCTGTCCGCCACCGCCCGCCCGATTTGCCGCAGTTCCCCGTTGTTGACCGACCAGTACAGGTTGAACTGGCCGTTGACAAGGGCGATATCGCAGGCGTGGATGTTGGCGTCGGTGGACGCATCGCCTTTGGCCCAGTCATTGTTCATCGAAAAGACGTGTTTGGGTCCCGCCCAGCGGACAAGGTCGTCGGAAACAAAGACCCCCCCTTTGGTTCCCACGCCCATTAGGAAATACTGACCGTTGAAGCTGCACACCCCCGCATCCGCCACCGCCGACAGGACCGGGTTCGGTGCCGCAACGGCATGAGAGTGAATAAGGCCCGCTGTCAGCAGAAGGACAAGAGGAAGAACGCGGCATCGGCCGCGTTTGCACATTGACCGCAAATTCATCACATTCATCCTTGATAAGGTGTCCCAATGCGTCCCTTTAGTAGGTTTTGACAGGACGCAACGCCTATGAGAGTGACCATGCTGGCAAAGCTCCGATGTCAATTGCAATGGATGCCCGGCGGGAGGGCGTGTTACTATGCAAACGTGCGTGATGGACGGAGTTGTTGACCATGCGAGTGATCATACTGGGAGCCAAGGGGCAGCTTGGACGTGAACTTGAGGCCTGTTTTGGCGCAATGCACGAGGTCTCGGGGTGCGATCTGCCTGAATTCGACATCACGAACCGCCGCCAGGTCTTTGAAACCCTTTCCGCCGCGCGGCCTGATCTGGTGATTAATGCCGCTGCCTACACCGATGTGGAACGGGCCGAAGCGGAACCGGACCTGGCCTTGCGGTGCAACGCGGCCGGCGCCGGGCATGCCGCGGCGGCGGCGGCCATGCTTGGGGTCCCGGTGGTCTATTACTCGACTGATTTTGTGTTTGACGGAACAAGCGGCACACCCTACACCGAGGAGGCCGCCTTTCCGGACCTCGTGCCGCTGAGCACCTACGGCCGGACAAAACTGATGGGCGAATCGGCCACGCGCTCGGAAAACCCACACTATTTCATCATCCGCACGGCATGGCTCTACGGCCCCGGCGGCAACAACTTTGTGGAAAAGATTCTGGCTGCGGCGAAGACACGCCCCGAACTGCGGGTCGTGTCTGACGAAATCGGCTGCCCCACGCACACGTGGGACCTGGCCGAAGCCACCATGGCACTCTGCGAAAAGGCAGCGCCGGGCACCTACCACTTTGTCAACGGCGGGTCCTGTTCGCGCTTTGAATTTGCGCGGGCGGCGCTCGGCCTGGCCGGCGTCGCCACGCCGGTGCTCCCCTGCCCGGCGGCCGAATTCCCCACGACGGCGCGGCGGCCCGCGCGGGCCGTGCTGTCAACGGACAAATACACACAGGCCACGGGCCGGAAGCCCCGACCCTGGCAGGACGCTCTGGCACATTACATGGAAAGACGGGAGACAGAAGCATGAAGCGGATACTGGTCACCGGCGGGGCGGGGTTTATCGGCTCGGCCTTCGTGCGCAACACGCTGCGCAATTACCCCGAAACGCATGTGGTTGTCTATGACAAACTCACCTACGCGGGAAACCTGAACAACCTGCGCGATGCGGACCCGGCGCGGCACAGCTTCGTCCAGGGCGACATCGCCGACGGGGAAACACTCGCTGCGGCCATGGCCGCGTGCGACGCGGTGGTGAATTTTGCGGCCGAAAGCCATGTGGACCGGAGCATCATGGGCGCCTCCGATTTCATACGGACGAACGTCGAGGGGGTCAACACGCTGCTGGCCCAGGCGCTCAAACTGAAGGTCGGGCGGGTGCTGCTGGTCTCCACCGACGAGGTCTACGGCAGCACCGAAGAGGGCTCGTTCAAGGAGAGCGACCCGCTCCATCCGCGCAACCCCTACTCGGCCAGCAAGGCGGGCAGCGAGCTTTTCGGCACGGCCTATTTCGAGACCTACGGTCTGCCGGTGGTCATCACGCGCGGGTCCAACACCTACGGCCCCTACCAGTACCCCGAAAAGGTGCTGCCGCTGTTTGTGACCAATGCCATCGACAACGAAGGGCTGCCGCTCTACGGCGACGGACGCAATGTGCGGGACTGGCTGTATGTGGACGACCACTGCGCGGGCATTGACTGCGTGCTGCGGCACGGCACACCCGGCGAGGCGTACAACGTGCCTGGCGGCAGCGAGCGACAGAACATAGAACTGACCCGGCGCATTCTGGAACTAACCGGACGCGACGAGACATTAATCAGGCCGGTGGCGGACCGTGTGGGGCACGACCGCCGGTACTCAATCGACGGCGCCAAACTGCGCGCCCTGGGCTGGGCGCCGAATACACCCTGGGACGACGGTGTTAGTTCGACGGTGCGTTGGTACCAGGAGAACGAATGGTGGTGGCGTCCAATCAAGTCGGGCGAATTCCGCGAATACTATCAGCGGCAGTACGGGTCAAAAACATAATCCTTTCCGCGCGTCTGCTGGCCGCCCTTGGGGTGGCCGGCATTGCCGACGCGGTGATTGTGCTGTCCATAGGCAGCGGCCTGAACACCGGAACCGTGCTTCCCGGCGTGCTGGGGGTGTTGCTTTGCCTTTGGGCCGCCGCCCTCAAGCGGGGCTGGCCCATCGCCGTGGGACAGGGGTGGCGGCGCTCACGGCACATTAGCTACCTCGCGATAACCCTGTTTGCGCTGTCGTTTCTCATTGTGCAGGTGTTCATATGGACAGCGACGATGCGAACATCCGGCGAGGACTCGGACTGGCTGCTGGTGCTGGGCGCGGGATTGCGCGGCGCGGCCCCGTCGGAAATGCTCCGTTTGCGCATGGACACGGCGCTCGGCTATCTGGCATCCCATCCGCAGTGCAGAATCATTGTTTCCGGGGGGCGCGGTCTTGGGGAAACGCGCACCGAAGCAGAAGCCATGGCCGAGTATCTGACCAAACGGGGCGTGGACGCTTCGCGCGTATTCCTGGAGGACAAGGCCACCAGCACGATAGAGAATCTGCGGCTGTCCAAGGTGCTGCTGCAGCACAATGGCGGACCGCCCCCCTGGAAAGCCGCCGTGGTGACCAGTGATTTTCATCAGCTCCGCGCGCGCATGCTCGCCGAGCGGGTCGGTCTTGAGTTGCAGCCCCTATCCGCGCCCACGCCGTGGTATCTGATGCTGAATGCCTGCCTGCGGGAGTATTTCGCAGTGATCAAGTCCTCGCTCTTTGACCGGGGATAGGGGCGGGGAGGATTTGAAATCTCAGATTTTAGATTTCAGATCTTTTGCATTGTCGAGGACTTGCCTGTAGCATTGCTCCACCGTTCCCGCCTGCACATCGAGCGAGTAACGGGTTTCGGCATTGCGGCGGGCGTTGCGTCCCAGTTCCAGTCGAAGCGGCCTGTCATCGCGCATGCGGCACAATGCATCACCCAAACCTCCGGCGGATCCGTCGAAGACAATGCCGTCCTCCCCGTTGGTGACAATCTCACGGAGCATGCCGCGATCAGCCACGACCACGGGCCGACCCATGGAGAGGATCTCGCGGGCGGCGCGGCAGGTGCCGTCGCTGCCGGGCACGAGGAAAACGCCGGTGTCGAAGGCCTTGAGCATGCCCACATAGTTTTCACCGTCGATATAGCCGGTGAAGTGGACAACCTTTTCCAGACCGAGCCGCCGCACCGGTTCAAAGCCCACCTTGTCCTGCTTGCTGCCGCGACCGATGATCACGAGATGCACAAACGGGTTGCCTGCGGCGACCTTCGCGATGGCCTGAAACAGGTCCTCGTAGTGGCGGTGGGTCTGCATGCGGGCGACGATGCCGATGACGAAGGCGTCGCGCGGCAGATTGAGCCAGCGGCGTCCGTCGGGCGTGTCGCGGCGCGGGTCAAAACGCTCCGTGTCAATGGCACCGGGAACGACGACAAAACGGGACGGGTCGGACCCGGACACCCGCAGGTCGTGCTCCTGCGCGATTTCCGAGGGCTCCAAAACCATCGCGCTCCGGCACAGTTGGCGCCGGTGACGCCCGTCCTCCCGGAATCCCAGCCCCTCGTAACTGGAGCGGACAATGGGAATGCCCCTTTCCCGCGCCGGGTCCAGGGCTATTTCATGGTCGTTGTCCAGATGGCAGTGGATGAGGTCCACCGGATGGGCGTCGAGCCAGCGGCGCAATGCGCGGCGGTCAAGAAAGTTGTTCCATGGATTGCGGTGCTTGTCCAGACGGAATTCAAGCACCGGCTCGATGCCTCGGTCGCGGGCGGTCTCCACGATTTTATTGACGGACGAGCCAGCCTCGGGTGCGCAGGCAAACCGGGCGTCAACGCCGCGGCGGCGCAGGGCAAGGCAAAGATTGAGCGCCGGTTCGGCCGGACCGGTCCATTTGCAGTTGCTGAAGAGATGGAGCACCCGGAGGGGAAAAACAGGGACTGACGCAAGCGGGGCGCCGACTCGGCGCGCAGACGTGTCTGTACCTGTTTTTCCTTGGGTGGATTCCGAAAAAACCGGGACAGACCCGTCTTCGCTTCGCTGCGCTTGGGTCAGTCCCGGTTTTTTCGGGTCAGTCCCCATTTCTTAGTTCACCGGGGCGTCTTCGACCCGGACGGAGACCACCTGGGACACGCCCGGCTCCTGCTGGGTGACGCCGAAAAGCGCCCCGGCCTTGGCCATGGTGTTCTTGTTGTGCGTGATCATGATGAACTGGCTCTGCGCCGTGAACTCGTCGATGAGTTCAAGGAAACGCTCCACGTTGGCGTCGTCCAGCGGCGCGTCCACCTCGTCCAGCACGCAGAAGGGGCTGGGTTTGGCGGCGAAAATGCTGACCAGCATGGCGATGGCGGTCATGGCCTGCTCACCGCCGGACAGCAGTGAAATGGACTGGGGCTTCTTTCCCGGAGGGCGCGCCTCAATCTCAATGCCGGATTCGAGCGGGTCATTTTCGTCGAGCAGGTAAATCCGGGCCTGACCGCCGGTGAAGAGCCGCCGGAAGTAGTTCTTGAAGTTCTCGCTGATCTCCTGGAAGGTCTCAAGGAACATCTGCGTGATCGTGGCGTCGATGCGCTTGACCACGTCGAGCAGTGTCGCGCGTGCCCGGTTCAGGTCCTCGGCCTGCGTCTTGAGGAAATCCTCGCGCTTTTCCAGCGTGTCGTACTCCTCGATGGCGGCCAGGTTCACATTGCCCAGGCGCTCGATGGATTTGCGGTGCTCCTGGATGAGCTTTTCACGCTCCTTCTCGTCGTACTCGTCGGAACCGACCTGCTCCTCGCTGAGCGAGGCCAACCCGAGCCCGTATTCGGTGGCAATCCGCTCCTGGAAGAAGCCGATGCGGTCCTCTTTCTGCGAGCACTCGAGTTCGAGCTTGTGCACTTCCTTCTGGGCGGAAGACGTCTTCTCATGGAGTCCGCGCAGGTTCTTGGCCAGGGCGTCGATGCGGTCCACCAGCGTCTTGTGGGTCCGCTGGAATTCGAGCACGCGCTCATGGGCCTCCTCGCGGGAGGCGGAGAGTTCCTTTGCACCCTCAAGCAGCGCGCCAATCTGCGCCTCCAGTTCCGTTTCGCGGACCTTCATCTGCTGGGCCAGGCCGACGCGTTTTCCGGCCTCTTCGAGGGCCTGTTCGCGCTCGCGCTGCTCGCGGATGCGGTTGCGCTCGGCCTCTTCCAGATTCTGGGCCAGTTCGGCCAGACGCACGCGCAGGTCCGCCAGACTCTGGGTGCAGGCACCCAGCGCCCCGCGGGCGGCCGCCACGGCCTCCTGCGCCTCCGCAGTGAATTTCTGGAGGGTTTCGTTGTCTATCGACGCGGCAGCGAGCCGGGTTTCGGCGTCGACACGGCGCGCCTCAAACTCTCCGCGCCGCGTGGCGAGTTCGTCCCGCTGCCGCCCGATCTGCTCACCCGTGTGGCCGAGCGCTTCCAGTTCGGCGCTTTGGCGCGCGAGGGAAAGCCCCAGTTCATTAGCCGTGCGGCGGACGCCGGTCTCGTTTATTTCGATTTCGCGAATGGAGGCGGCCAGTTTCTGGACCGTTTCGCCAATCCGCGCCGCCTCGGCAGTGACCCGGCCGATGCGGCCCGTTGTTTCGCCTGCCTGCTTTTCCAGGTCCTCAATTTCGGCGCTGCGGCCGAGCAGACCATGGGTCTCGCGCTGGGTGCGGCCGCCGGTCACAGAGCCCGCCGGCGAGACAACCTCGCCGTCAAGTGTGACCAGCCGCGGGTAGCGGTGCTCGGTGCGCGCAATGCGGATGGCGTCGTCGATGGTCTCCACGATAACCGTGTTGTACAGAAGATATTCAACGGCGGGCATGATGTTCCGGTCGCACTGGACGCGGTCAATGGCGCGCCCGATGACGCCCGGCTTGTTGCGCAGCACGTCCTCGTCGCCGCCCTGGCTGGGACGGATGGTGTCGAGGGGCAGGAAGGTGACGCGGCCCGCGCGGTGCTCTTTTAGGAAGGCAATGGCGGACTTGGCCGCCTCGGCCTTTTCGACCACCACGTTGTTGATGTTGCCGCCCAGCGCGGCCTCAACGGCGGCCTCAAACTCTTTCTCCGTGGAAAGCAAATCGCCGATGGGGCCGATGATGCCGTCCATGCCATTCATGCCGCGCTGGCGCGCCATCATCACGGCGCGCACGCCGGTGGCAAAGCCCTCATAGCTGTCGCGCAGTTCCTTGAGCGAGGTGAGCCGCGACTCGATGCTGCTCTTGCGCTCGCGCAGGTCCTGCCACTCCGTGTTGAGGGTGGAGGCGCGCTCGGAGAGCTTCTGCCGTTCTGTTTGCGACTTTTCGCGCGCGGCCACCAGGGCCGACAGTTCCTTCTCCCGCGCGGCGTGCTCGGCGCGCAGCGACTGGACGGCGGCGCCCGCCTCGGCAATGCGCGACTCCTGCGAGCCGCGCCGGTCCTCGATGGCAACGATTTGGGCGTCCAGTTCGGCGATGTTCGCCGTGAGCGCCTCGATTTCCGCCTGGGCCCGTCCGCGCTGGTTGACGGCGTCGATTCCCTGCCTGCGCAGTTCCTCCAAACGCTTGTCCGCCCCGGCGGCGGCGAGCGACGCCTCTTCATAGGCGGTCTGGCAGGAGGCCAGTTCGTCGCGCACGCGGGCCGATTCCTCCTCGAGCGCAATGGCCTGCTCGGAGGCCGTACCACCGTCCTGGGACAGCGACTCGGCGCGGTTGCGCAGATTGTCGTGCTCGGCAATGGCGTTGGCGGCCCGTTCGCGGCAGAATTCTATTTCCTTGCGGAGCAGGGAGACCTGGTTCTCGACGCGCTCCATCTCGGTGTCGATTTCGTGCTCGCGCTCGCGCCGCGTCATCAGGTCGCGGTCCATTTCGATGCGCTGCACGCTGAGCGCTTCCGATTCCGCCTCGTGGGTGGAGGTGTCCGCCGAAAGCTTCTCGTACCGGTCGACGGCGGCGGCAAGACGGTCCCGCAGGTCGGCCACCTGGCCGCTCAGTTCGTTGTATTGCAGCCAGGCGTTGCGGATTTCGAGTTCGCGCAGCGCCGTGGTCAGTTCACGGTGCCGGATGGCGGCGTTCACCTGACGCTTGAGCGAGCGCCGCTGGCGCTCGACCTCCGCGATGATGTCGCCCAGGCGCAGCATGTTCTGCTCCGCCGATTCGAGTTTGCGCATGGCCGTGGTCTTGCGCTTCTTGTACTTGATAATCCCCGCGGCCTCCTCGAACAGAAAGCGCCGGTCCTCGGGCCGCGAGCTGATGACCATGTCAATCTTGCCCTGGCCGATCAGGGAGTAGGCGTTGGTGCCGATACCGGTGTCCATGAACAGCTCAAGCACGTCGCGCAGGCGGCACGGCGACTTGTTGATCATGTACTCGCTTTCGCCGCTCCGGTAGAGGCGGCGCGTCACCTGGACCTCGGAGTAATCGACCGGAAGCTTCGAATCGGCGTTGTCAAAGGTCAGCGACACTTCCGCCATGCCCGTCGCGGGACGGCCGCCGCTGCCGTTGAAGATGATGTCCTGCATGTGGTCGCCGCGGAGCGCCTTGGCGCTCTGCTCGCCCAACGCCAGCGCAATGCGTCCAGAATATTGCTCTTGCCGCAACCGTTGGGACCGACAATGGCGGTAATCCCGGGTTCCAGGTTGATGGAAGTCCGGTCGGCGAAAGATTTGAATCCGTGCAACTCTATCTGTTTGAAGTACATGCGCTATAACATCCAAAGCGCCGCCCGGCGCGAAACTGCGTCCGGCGGCACTGATTTAGCCCCGTACAACCGCATCGTCCCGCCGTGGCGGGCTGACCGCTGCGGTCACTGCAAGAACGCAAAGCATACCCGCGAAGAGGGGTAAAACGCAACGCGGCGCCGAGCTTGGGGCATTGCCGGACGGAGGTAATTAGATGACACAATCAGAGTATAAGCATCACGTCGCCGTAGGAGTAGAAGCGGAAACGCTCCCGCACGGCGTACTGGTAGGCTTGATGGATGAGTTCGGTCCCCGCGAAGGCGCAGACCAGGGCAAGCAAACTGGACTTGGGCAGGTGAAAATTGGTCTGCAGGACATCGACCCCCCGAAAGGTGTGGGGTGGGTAAATGTACTTGTCGGTCACGCCCATGCCCTGCACAAAGGCGTCCCCCTGGTACTGGGTTTCCAACGCCCGGGTGCAGGTGGTGCCCACGGCCACAATTCTTCCCCCGGCGGCGCGGGCGGCGTTGAGCTTGGCCGCCGTTGCTTCCGGAAAGTGGAATTCTTCCGGGTCGACCCGGTGGTCCTCCAACACCTCGGTAGCCACGGGCTTAAAGGTGCCGTAACCCACATGGAGCGTCAGAAAGGCGCGGTCGACCCCCTTGGCATCGAGCGCGGCGAAAACCTCATCGGTAAAGTGCAATCCCGCCGTGGGCGCGGCCACCGCGCCCGGCTGGCGCGCAAAGACCGTCTGGTAGCGGGTCAGATCGCCCGGTTCGGGCTGGTCGCGGTGAATGTAGGGGGGCAGGGGAATCTCCCCCACCGACTCAAGCGCGGCGAGCACATCGGCCGGTTCGAATTGGACCCGGCGACGACCGTCGGGCAGCACATCGCCGACGTGGGCGCAAACGCCGCCGCCAAAACGCACCACCGTTCCCGGACGCACCTTGGCCGAAGGCCGCACGAGCGTTATCCATTGGCCCGGCTCTTCCTCGCGAAGGAGAAACACCTCGACACGTCCGCCAGTGTCTTTTTGCCCGTGCAGGCGCGCGCGGATCACGCGGGTGTCATTGAGGACCATGCAGTCGCCGCCGCGCAGATGGCGGGCCACGTTGCGGTATTCATCCTCGCGCATTTCGCCGGTGGCGCGGTCCAGCACCAGCAGGCGCGATGCGTCGCGCCGTTCGCTTGGATGCTGCGCAATCAAGTCTTCGGGAAGGTCATACTCAAGCTCGGCGGTCTTCATTGGGCAAGAGGGTAGCATAAATGGCTGCGGGAACGCCCCATGCTGGAAGTGGGAAGAAGGGGAAGAAGGAGAGTCATGGGGGTTATGGGTACGGGAGCGCTTCGCTTTGCTGGCTGAAAATGGGTATTCCGGCCGCGGCAAACTCCCATGATTCCCATACCTCTCATGCTGCCCATAACTCCCAGCGAAGCCCGATCCGGGTCCCGTAATGCTTCTTGAAATCTCCGGCTATCGCCTGCCGAGCACATGCAGGGTCGACAGCAGCAGGTCGGGCCTGTTGGAGATAATCGCATCGACGCCGCATTCAACGCTTCGCCGCATGGCCGTGGGATCGTCAACGGTCCACACAGCGCAGGTCTTGCCGGCCTGATGAAACGCGGCAACGCGCTCGGGAGTAACGGAATCGAAGTTTATATTGAACCCGGCCACGCCGATGGCGTTGCCGAAGGCCAGGTACTGGGTCCACCGTTCCGGGTTGTCCTTGTCGTCGCTGCCCAGAAATTCGGTGCGCATTTCGGGGGCTTCCGCCAGCGCGATGGCACAGCACACCGGCGAGAAGGACTGAATCACAATCTGGTCCTTCATGTGGTGCGCGCGGACCAGCGCGATCGTCTTGCGCGTCAGTTCCAGCGTCGGCGTGTGCGACGCCTCGATGTCATTCATCAACGCGTGCAACAGCGCGTCGCGGGAACCCGCATGCCCGGACAGAGTTTGTTCCATCCTGGCAACAAGCGCCTTGTCGGGGGCATCGCTCTTAATCTCGATATACACCCCAACCCGGCCCTTTGCCAGGGCCAGCGTCTCGTCCAGCGTGGGGATGCGCTCGCCCGTGAATGCTTTCCCGAACCATGCCCCGGCGTCCGCCTCCTTGATCTCCGCCAGCGTCATTTCGGGAACCGTCTTCTTGATGCCCGAAACACGTTCAAGGCTTCCGTCATGGATGACCACCACCTGTCCGTCTTTACTCAAATGGACATCCAGTTCAAACCAGTCGGCCTTCAATTCAATGGCCTTGGAGAATGAGGCCAGGGTGTTCTCCGGCGCGTAGGCGCTTGCGCCGCGGTGGGCGATGACATCAACCATGTTCTTCGGAGCTCCCGCATGAAAGGTGGTTGCGCAGCCTGCCAGCAGCAGGTACAGAAGGGACAGACCGACCCGGGTTTTCATGGCTGACATTTCCTCACGGCGCTCCGGCGGCAAGCGGGGCGAGTTGGTAGGTGATGCGCACTTTGGCGGTGCAGGAAAGCTGGGGCACCTCCGCCGGCGTTTCCGTCGGCGTCTGGGACCAGGCGAGGTCCAGGATCTCCGCCTCCTGCACGGAATAGATGGCGCTCTTGAGGGCAAAAGCCAGCGATTCTGCGGAGGCGTAGGCGTTTTCCGTGGCCTTGGTCACGGCCTGCGCGGCGGTGCTGTCATTTTCTGCGGGCTTGAATTTCGGTCCTGTCAGCTTCACGCTTAGCGCGGTGGTCATGGCGGTCACCTTGTCGCAAAGGGCGGCAAAACCGAGCGGTCCCGCGCCGGGCGCGTTGAAGGGGGTCATGGTGAAACGGGCCACCACGCCGCCGCGCACCGTCCTCTCTTCGATGGAGATGACAGCGCCGGGGATAATCTGCACTTCGAGCGGCGGCACATCTCCGGAGCGCAGCGCCTCCTGCGCCTGGGTCACAAAGGCGGCGCACTTCTCGGCGGCGGTCTTGAGGTCGTTTTCCTTGAAGTCCTTGAGCAGGGTGAATTCCACCGTGGCAGGTGCGGCGTGCATGGTGGCCGTGCCGGTGTTCACAACCACGGGCTGTTCCGCCCCGTATGCCGTCACGGCAGGGAGAAGGCATGCCGCAAGGCACACCGCAGAGAGCATTCGGACACGCATCGCATGTACCTCCCGGTTCCGGGTTGCCACGGACGGGTTAACTCACCGGGCACAGCGCCCGCAGTTCCGCCTCGTCCGGCTGCCGGCCGTATTCGGACACTTCAAACACTTCGGCAAATTCTACAGAATCACCCCGCGCGCCATACCAGTGGCGCAGCGCCTCACGGTGGCGTTCCGCCACCCAGCTCAGCCAGGGTGAATAATACTCTTTCAGGAAGGCCAAACGCCCCTGCGGGTCGGAGGCAGACGGCACCGCGTCGAGGCGCCCGTCCAGCCAGGGCAGCCATTCGTAGAACTGCGACTCCATGGCGTCGAGCAATGCCCATTTTCGGTCCATTGCCGCGTCCACATCGACCGCAAGGTCGGCGCGAACCGGCGCGGGGCGCGTGAAACGGTCCATCATGTTGAGAAAGACCGGATTGCGGCGCAGCGCCGGGGTTTCGGGGCAGAAATGCGGAACCGTCACCATGAACGCGGCGTCCTGAAGCAGCAGACCGGCGTAGCGATGGTCTGGGTGGTAGTCCACGGAGCGGTGTCCCAAGACTATGTCGGCCCGCGCCTCGCGGATAACGCGCACAAGGCGTTTCCGGGCGTCCAACGTGGGCTCAAGTTCGCCATCGTGAAAACCGAGAATGCGCGACCCGTACCCGCCTCGGCGGGCCGCCTCGCAGACCTCTTCGGCGCGGCGCGGTGCGAGCAAATCGGGCGGAGCCGCATGATGGCCGATGCGGCCGTCGGTGAGCGACACAGACAGCACATTATGGCCCTGGGCGGCCCAGAGCGTCAGCGACGCACCCGCATAAAACTCAGGGTCGTCCGGATGGGCGCCTATGCAGACGATGTTCACGGTCGGCCGACCCTATTTCACAAAATTGATGCGCACAGGATTGCTCATCAGTTCCGTGTGCAGGTCGGACTGGGCCGTCTTGGGGTCGATGCCCATGGCGGGCGTGCCTTTGGGCATGAGGTAGGCGTCGAAGCGCGCATACACCAGCATGGTTTCGGGCGGTGTCGCAAGCCCCTGCATCACATCGAAGTCATACTTGATGGTGGTGTCGCCGATGGGTCCGCCCTTGGTGACCATGGTGGAGAATTCGGGCTCAATCGGCTGCTCGTCGCGGCGCATCTTGCCGCGCACCACCACGGGCTGCTTCTCGAAGCTCACCTGCGGGGACAGGGTCACGCGGACTGTCAGCGTGGCGGGATAGGGCGGCTTCACCGTGATCGTGGCCATGGAAAGCCGCTTGCGCGCCGTTTCCATGTTGTCCACCGAGACTTGGTTGGAAATGGCTTCGGGTGGAACAGTGGCGGAAATGACCACGCCCGCCTCCACATCGCCGATGTCGAGACCGGGTTCCACCGGGGGCACCACGGGGGCCGGGGCCGGTTTTGCGGCACTGTCATCCGCCTTGGGCTGTTCAGACTTCGTGCCCGAACAGCCTGGCAGGGCATTGAGCGCAACCATCACGGACAGTGACAGGCCGCACAGCCAAAAGAGGGAACGGATCTTCATGAAAACTCCTTCAAACGGGCACAACTGCCCCGCTTAATGAAAGCATAACCGATGGTCCGGGGGCAAACGGGAAGGATTTTAACGCATTGCGGAATCCTGGAGGTCAGGGGTTTCCGGGGCCCTCTTGCTGCGTCTTTGCAGAGCCGTCCTTGGTGGACCTTGACGCTTCAGCGGGGGGTGTGACCTCCATAATACGGCGGATCTCCTTGCGGAATTCCTCGCTTCCCAGGGTGTCCATGAAGATTTCGCGCTCGGCCAGAACATAATGCAGATGGGTAAAGCGCAGGTCGATCAGCACGGTGTAGACCGCCACCACTATCAGCACCACCACCGCCCCCCAGTAGGCCGTCAGTGCCAGCCAGGACCATTCGGCACCAGCCAAAGCGACACCGTTCCACGCCATCACGGCCGAGGCTGTCAGGGAGACCACTCCCGTGATGCGCCAGCCGCGCCGTGTCAGGAACGGCGCGCCCGGCAACGCTTTGTTCTCATCTGGCGACCCAGACGCGCTGCTCATAGTGTTCCCCTGTGGGACTGGTAACAACCCGCGTTTGCCAGTAGCCGACCGGCGGCGGAGGCGGGGGCGGGCCGGGAGCATTGTACACGGGGGCATGATAAACCGGCGGGGGCGGCGGAGTCGAATGCTCTATGGCGTCACCCACCAGCGCACCGGTCAGCGCGCCGGCGGCCCCGCCAATGAGCGCGCCCTGGCCTGCGTGGCCCGTGGTATTGCCGATGATGGCCCCCGCCCCGGCGCCCACAAGGCCGAGGCCGAGCGCGCCCTCCTGCACCGGCGTCGTCGCGCAGCCCGCAAGCGCAAGGCAGGCCAGCAACCCGCCGAATATAAGCCAATGGTGATTCATCGCGTCTTTCTCCGTCTGTTGACCGGCATGCAAAACTTTACCGGCTTTTTCCTACTAGACGCCCGCCACCCCAAAGATATTCATTTGCAGTCCTGTCATGGCCTCTATTACGCTCTTGCAGTACGATGCGCGGCCAAAACACGGCCAAGGAGGCTGTCATGCCCGGACAAAATGTGGGTCGGCGGGATTTCATGCGACGGGCGGCGACCGGCGCCGCTGCGGGGGCCGCGGTCGGCATCGTTGCCCCGGCAACCGCCTCGGGCGCGGAGGACCCTGCTTCCGCCAAGCCGGACGCACAACCGGCGGACATGGCCCTTTCGGACATCCCCAATTTTTGCGGGCATGAGCATTGGGGCAGCATCATGGCGCTGGGCACGGTGGAGGAAGGCTTTCGCGCCGACGTGCTGCAGGGTACATTGCCGGTGCGGGGCGTCACCGTCTGGGACCTGGTGCTGGACCCCTACGGCTGGGGATGGCTGAACTCGGGCGGGTCGGACTTGGGCGAGAAGACGCAGGCGGCAGGCAAAAGGGATTTCTTTGCATGGTGGAATGAAGACCCCGCAAGGGCCTTTGCCGCCGCCAAACCACTGCTTGAACGGCACCGGCTCACGGGCGTGTTCCGTTGCACCGCCAGGGGAATTCAGACCCTGCACGGCGTGGATATCAGTAGCTTCGACCAGGACGCATGGGTTGCGGCGGACCGGCGGGTTGCGGAAGCCTATAACGACATCCATGCCTGGCATCCGAAGGCGATGGCCAAGGCCGGATTCGAAGGGTTGGTCCGGGCGGTGCATCCCGAATTCTACAGCAGGACCGACGATGCGCGCGGCGCGGCCAGCGAGAAGGGCTATCTGCGCACGCTGATGCGCATCGATCCGCTGACCGCGCTCTGGACAAAGAAGAACCCGCGGCGCGACCAGTTGGCCGACATGGTGCATGTCGACCCGGTCGACGCGAAGACGTGGCGCGAATTCATCGGGCGCATTTTGGACCGTGCCCGCGACGGCGGGGCTGTCGGTATCAAGCAGTTGCAGGCCTACCACCGTCCGCTCGATTTCCAGCACCGCGCCGACGGAGAGGTGAAATTTCGTGGCGCCCTGTCGGACGAAGAAAAACGCTCTTTTGAAGACTGGGTGGTTCACGAGTGCTGCAAGCAGGCCCATGACCGCAAATGGCCGCACCAGGTGCATGTGGGCACCAACAACCTGCCCCAGTCTTCGCCGCTTCCGCTGGAGGCGCTGGCAAAACGCTATCCCGGCATGCCGCTCGTGCTGCTGCACTGCTGGCCATACCTGGCCGAGTCGGGCTATCTGGCCAAACTGGTGCCCAGCATCCACATCGACACCTGCTGGCAGGCCGTGCTGAACCCCGCCTTCTACGGCGAGGCGATGCGCCTGTGGCTGGGCTATGTGCCGCAGCACAAAATCATGTGCGCCCACGATGCGACCAGCGTGGAGATGGCCGCCGGGTCGGCCCTGTTTGTGCGCGAAATGCTGGCCAAAGAAATTGCGGCAACCGGAGGCGGACGCGACACCGGACAGGCGCTCCTTCACGACAACGCGGCACGGCTCTATGGCGGCGGGCACTGATTCTGAAACTGCCCGCCCTAACTGGGCGGACCGTCTGGTCGGCCCCGACTGGGCGCTGGCACTGCGCAATTTCTTCCTGCCCGTCTATTGCCATGCCTGCCAGGCGCGAATCCTGACAGAGGAAAACGGCTTTTTCTGTCCGGACTGCTGGGCGGGCGCACCCTGGGTCGAAGCACCGCTCTGCACCAAATGCGGCCGGCCGCACCAGCGCATGATCGCCCTGGGCAACGCGCCCAATTTCCCCTGCGCCGACTGCCGCGAAAAACCAAACAAACACATCGACCGGGTGTACGGCGTGGGCCGCTACCAGGGCGTCATCATGGACGCCGTGAAGATACTCAAATTCCGCGGCCGGCAGCGGCTCGCCCTGCCGATGGGCGCGGCGATGGCCGAATTCGCCGCCGAGAGCATGCCCGTCGATGAGTACGACATCCTCATGCCCGTGCCGTTGCACCGCGTGCGCCTGCGCCAGCGCGGGTTCAACCAGTCGCTGCTGCTGGCGGAACAGATCCTGCACCTGTTTCCATCCGCACAGATTGACCAGTCGCTCCAGCGCATCCGCCCCACCCGCGTGCAAAGCCGGCTCAAGGGTCCGGCCGACCGTGCCGCCAACGTGCGCGGCGCCTTCGCCGTCCTCGGCGACACTGTAAATGAAAAGACCGTGCTGCTCATCGACGACGTCGTCACCACCTCGGGCACCGTCACCGAATGCGCCCGCATGCTCAAGCGCGCAGGCGCACTCCGTGTCGACGTTTTCACCGCTGCAATCGCCTACCCCGGACTGCACCATGACGACTCCTGAGGCGGAAGAACCGGCGACACGTGTGGGGCAGACATTCCTGTCTGCCGCCTAGATTCCTGTCTTCCCTTTCCCTATCTTAAGCTGCCCGGCCCTTTGAGTCCTGAATTCTGTGCATGCGGCCATGCCCCGCCGCCCCACAATTTGCTTTTGCCCCGTTCGTTTGCTATTCTTTTGTTGTCGGCGAGGAGGACGCCGTAAGCCTTTGTCGGGGCGTAGCGCAGCCCGGTTAGCGCACTTGACTGGGGGTCAAGGGGTCGCTGGTTCAAATCCAGTCGCCCCGACCATTTTCAACCTATTAGAACGCAAGGGCTTACAGCTTGCGTCACCTGCCGGAAACGGCGGCGCGATAAACCCAAAACGAGTGTACTTGTACACATATCGCCAGGGAATAAGCGCCATGAGCAAGTCGAAACCGGATTTGGGCTGTTACACGACAACAGTTGCAGGTGCTCGTTGTAGGCCTTCAGGCCCGATGGGGGAGAGAAGATCATCCGCGTTTCGCCTTTTTCACCGCCGCCGCAATGACCCGGAAATACCGCACCCCGTGCGCCTGGTCCAGCTTCGCAGACTCAAAATGCGCCCCTGTGCCCTCTGCCGCCTCTTTTCCGCGCTTCACCCGCGTCTGGCCCCATTCCTTCACCGGCACCATGCCCCCCGTTGCCTGGTCATAACGCAGGCCCTCATGCAGACTCGCCGCATAGGGCGTGTTGAAACACACCGTCCCCGCACAACGCCTGTCGTCTTCTCGGAAGAAGCATCGTCAAAGGCTGTGCAGACCCGGCCTCTACGGGAAGGTCGCTCACATACTCCAGCTTGTCATCCACAAATACAGACGCCGACGCCCGCAGCGTCCCGTAATCATGCGGCGGCTTCGGCTCCTCATTTTCGCTTGCCTGGTGGAGTGCCAAGGCGGCGCGCAGCATGCCCGTGCGCACCCCCTGTTTCACCCGTAGGTTAAGTAGTGCCAATCCCGAGGATAAATCCCTGTTCATGCGCACCACACCCGGTTCACGACATTGTCCCAGTCGTTCGCCTGCTTCACGGCAAGGATGGAATGCTCTTCCCCGTTGAATTCAATCCGGTCAATCCCAGGCCGCAGCGACTCCAGCACAATCATCACCGCAGTGCTGACAGCCTCCGCCCCCGACGTGGTGAGAACCTTTTTCAGCCCGTAATCGATATGCGCCCTGCTATTGGTGCGCGTGACAGGCGTGGAAGGGTCAAGAGGCTCCCCAAAAGCATCCAGCGCCGTCGGCCGGATAATCACAATGGCATCTGTCAGGTAGTCCGCAATCATGCCCCAATGACAACGCCCAAACCCAGACTCTGTCAACTGGGAGCGCCGGCATCTTGCCGGCATGGGGTGTTACGGACGAGGTTCCAGCCCTGGCATGACGGGACGGTCATCCTTTGCGAAAGCGGCCTTCTGTGCTCGGTCCGCCCGTTCGCTTATGGGCACGAACTGTAGGCCATGGTCCCCGGATATTGGGTTCCGGTGGTCTTTCTCGGCGAAGACTATGTCCAGCGGAATACCTTCTGGAAAGGCAGGGCATGTCCCATTTCTGGAATAGCGAATGCAAAAGTGGCATTGATTTAGGGCGCTCATGTCTGGATTACCTCCTTCAATAGTACCACGAGTTCAATGAAATCATCGACAAGATCCCATCGCCCCATCCTTGCAAGCGCATAATTCTCAGCAAACCATTCCCTGTAGTTTCTAGTTGCGCGCATGGTTTTACTGCCTTTTCCCATGCCAGAACGCTCAAACATGTCTTTCAATAGCACTTCCATAGGTGGTTTTTGAATGTTGCCAAGACCTTTAACGCCTCTTTGTTGATGAATGTGATGTCCAAATTCATGATGTATAACGTTTTCAAGGGCGCCCTTGTTAACAAAGAATTCGTATCCATTATCTGCTATTGCGCTTTCGCTTACCGTGAAATCCCTTTCAAATTCAACCAGTAAAGATGTGGGGTTTAATCCAAGGACGCCATCACCCATGCTTGCAAGCGCTTTTCTCTCAGAGAATTGCAGTCCACGTATTGGGGGGGTGGCAAGGCGATGAGAATCTCCAACAAGCTCCGATAATGTCTTGTTTAAGACTTGAACCATATCAACGGATATGTCTTCGGGGAATATAATTGGCTTCGCCAGCATGGCATTGAAATCAGCCTCCGATTTTATCCCCGGATGCGGGAATCGAAGAAACTGTTTTCCATCCTGGTAGGTGGTGTATCCAGTGGCTTTTGGATCAACGATTGCACGGGTGTCATTGGCCAGGCTTGACAACCTATTGGCGTCATGTTTATTGGCCTGCCCAGGGCTTTCCGGGACAGAATTGGGCTGTCCGGGAGTTTCCGTGGTCGAAGGTTTCTTGCTTTTTGGCCTGTCCTCAGCGCCCCTCTGCGCCCTCTGTGACTCACTCTTCTTTGCGTTCTCTGCGCTCTTTGCGGTCGATTCCCCTGCTTTCCCCTTTCCCGATCCAGACCCCTCCGGCAACCACGGCTCACTATGCAGCGTCCCATCCCCGTTCATGGCCCGGTTCCAGTCGCTCGTGCTGTGGACATACCCCGCGTCATTGCTCATCTGCTCATAGCGCTTCAATTCCCCCGCGTCATAGTAATCCTCAACAAACGCCGTCAGCACATGCTCGCAGAACGGATGCAGGGGAGGCTTTTCCGTCAATGGGGGAAACTTGCTCTCCCCGCCACTGCTGTACACCTTCCCCTGGTACTGCTGGCACAGCGGACAGGCCCCCTCATGAATGGACCACCGGAACAGCGTCACATCCGCCTCGTGCGCCGTGTTCATGATACCCTCGGTCACCGCCTCCCGGTGCCGCGTGTGCGCCACCATCTTCGCATAGTAGCCCGGCTCATAATGCCGCAACTTCTCCCCGTCGCCCACCTCAATAAGCGCCGCCCCGTCCAATTCCTTCACAAAGGCATCGCGCAGGCGGGAAACCATCTGGTTGCGCGTGCTCCCCTCCATGAGCCCCTGAGACACCTTGTCGTTGATGTCCGCCTCGGAAAGCACATTCTGTTTGGTCTTGCGCAGGATGCGCCGGGCATTCGCCCCCAGCGTGCCATTGGCTTCCAGCAGGTCTTGCGCCATCTGGTCCGCCACCGACTGCACCGCCGACGTGTTGATGCCCGTCCCAAACTCCCTTGGCAGCGTGATGCCATGCCTGCGCAGCGCCTCGACAGACAAATCCTTGCCCTGTCCAAACCCGAAAGCCGTCAGAGAATGCGCCGAATCCACCGCCTCCGCGTTCAGCGCCGTGATAATGGCATCAATCTGCTGCAGGTGCGACTGCGCCCGGGCCTGACCGGCCTCCGTCAGCGCCGCCTGCGTCAGCGTGGCCTTAATTTCATCCCCCGCCGACTGGTAGGCCTTCACAAGCGAAGAAATGCGCGCCTGCGCCTCCTCCCGTATCGACCGCTCCGAACGGGTCACGGCGCGCGCAGCGCCCCAAGCAGCAACCCAAGGCACTCGTCACCATCAGATCCGGGCACCTGGCAGACCTCACGCACATCGGCAGCCAGCGTGGCGTAATCCGGAATCGGCGGCGTCTGTGCCTGCCCTTCCTTCAATAGTGCCCTGACTCCCGCCCGCATGGCGGCCTGCTTGTCGCCCTGGGCGATGACGGCACGGTACTCAGCGGCCCCTGCGCGCCCACAAGCGGCCAGCGCGGGCGCCGGGAGCAGTACTGCGCGTTGAGACCTCGCCTAGGCCGTTCCTTATTCCTTCACCAGCTTCTCGCGGTTTTCCGCGTAGGCTTCACGAATGGAAACGTAGGGGTCTGTGGCGCCCTTTTTCATGTCCAGGTAGAAGTCAGGGTCCAGGGAGGTCCCGTTGATGGTGTTGAGTGTGCGGGTGCCGGGGGAGATATAGCGGGAATAGGGCACCCAGCTTTCGGGGGAAAGCGCGCCGTCGGCAAGCATGCCGACCGTGCCGCGCAGTGAACAGGGTCCCACGAAGGGCCAGACGATGTAACAGACAGGTCCCATGCCCCAGCGGCCCAGTGCCTGGTCTACATCCTCGTGACGGTCTTCAACATGCAGGACCTTGTCGGCAAAATCGTAGAAGCCCAGGCCGCCCGCGGTGGTGTTGACGCCGAAGCGCTCCATCACCCTGCCCGCATCCTCCCATCGCGCCTGCATCAGGCAGCTCGTGGCCTTGACCGGAGTCTTGAGGTTCTCAAAGAAATGGTCCACACCCAGGCGCACGGGCGAAGGTATGACCTTGCCGTAGGCAATCGCCACGGGACGCAGCAACCACTGGTAAAGCTTGTCGTTGAAATGGTACCAGATCAGGTTCCAGGGTTTGAGCGGGTCGGCAATCTTGCCTGCCGCGGCAGCGTTCCCGCCATATTCCTTGTCCAGGGAGGACAAAACCGCATCGTTCGACTCTGAATTACCGTCGGCCTTCTTCTCCGCGGCGGGTGCCGCCTTGGCATCGGCGGACGCAACTGCAGCCGTCTTGGCAGGGGCGGTGCCGGCCTTCGCCTTGGCGTCCTGCTTATGAACCGTGGCGCAACCGGCAAGCATGCAGAGCGCCAAGACAACGGCTAGCTTATTCATTTTCCTTCACCTTCTGTCTGAGTTCGGCAATCAACTTTTCAGGGGTGCTGTTCACCAGCGATTCACTAAACTGGCTTCGGTAGTTCGTCACCAGACTAACCCCCTCCACCTTGACGTCGTAGACTTTCCACGCGCCCTTTTCATCCTTGAACAGGCTGAAATCCGCCGGGGTCTCCCGCGTCGAGGAGGCAATCTTGGTGGTCACGCAGGCTTTCGAATCGGGCAATATTTCGACGTTCAGAATGTTGACCTTTTCATCGGTGTACTTTTCGACGTTCGCAATGTAGGTGACAAAGACCAACTGCGAAAACACTTCGGTGAATTCCTGAAGCTGCGCCTCGGAGAACTTGCTCCGCTGACGGCCCAGCGTCAAGAGCCCCACGCGGCGGGCGTCTGTCACCGACAGCAGCACTTCGCGCATCTTGGCGCGCCGCTCTTCCCGCTTCGCATCGCCTTTCAGCGAGGCGTCGCGCAGAATGGAGATAACCTTTCCGGTGGTGTCTTCAATAAGCTGGCGCGCAACCTGCTGGTCATCCGCCCAGGCGCTTCCCAGGGAAAACAGCAACAGCGCCAACAACGCCTTTCGTAAAAAATACCGCATTTTTTCAATTCCTTCTACTTCAAATCGCCGGGTTTCGCCCCGTTGCCGCCTGCCTCACCGCCTCCGCCTTCGCCGCCCTTTTTCACATCGCCAAAGGCGTATTTTCCCACCAGGTCCTCCATATCCACGGAGGCCTGCGTCTCTTTGAGCCGCCCCCCGTCCTTCAACATTTCGAGGCCGCCCCCCGGCTGCAGCCGAATATACTTGTCGCCGATGAGGCCGCTGGTCTTGACGGCCGCAATGGTCTCCTCGTCCAACTCGATACCGTTGTGTATTTTCAGGACCACATTGGCCACCATTTCCTTGGGATCGAGGGCAATCCGCTCCACCTGGCCCACCTGCACCCCGGCGATTTCGACCTGCGCCCCCTCCTTGAGCCCGGCCACGGTGGAAAAACGGGCGCTCACCCGGTAATAGTCCGAGCTGAGAAACTCCATTTTGCCCAGTTTGATGGTCAGATAGGCCACGCACAGCAAGCCTATCAGGACAAACACGCCCACACCTGTTTCGACCGAGCCTCGCTTCATCACTCTTTACCTTCCACAATCTGCCTGTTTATTACACGCTTATAATACCCGATTCCAGCCCTTCTGTTCCCCGTAAAAAGCCCTGAACTCGCAAGTTTTCACTCGCCTGAATTTCGGCCGGGGTACCTGCGGCTATAATGACACCGTCCTCTAGCATGGCCACCTGCTGTGACACCTCAAACACGTCCGGGATGTCATGGCTCACCAGCACCGCCGTAAAGCCCTTGTCCTTCTGATGGCGGGCAATCATGTCATGCACCATGCGTTTCCGAATGGGGTCGAGTCCCGTGGTGGGTTCATCAAACAGCACAATCTCGGGGTCCGTCACCAGCGCACGCGCAAAAGCCACCCGCTTGGCCATGCCGCCCGACAACTGCGAGGGATACTGCGCCAGGGTGTCTTCCAGTTCCATGCGCTCCGCCATGGCCAGGACCCGGCGGCGGATGTCGCCGGCACTGCCCCGGCGCGCATGTTCCTCCAGCGGCAGGGCAATATTCTCGTACACGGTCAATGAATCGAGCAGGGCAAGGTGCTGGAACATGTAGCTGAATCGGCCTTTGACTGCACTGCGCCCGCGCCGGCCCAGTTGCAGCAGGTCCCTGCCCTCCAGCAGGATGGAGCCGCTGTCCGGTTCGAGCAGCCCGATGACATGCTTGAGCAGCACGCTCTTGCCAATCCCGCTGCGTCCGATGATGGTTGTCACCTCGCCCTGCGGGATTTCAAGGTTTACCCCGCAGAGTACGGCGCGTCCCGCGAACGCTTTATGCAGATTGCGTATTTCAATCAAGGCCATGAATGCCACCGATCACAGTAGAATGGAGGTCAGCACGTAGTCGGAAACTAGAATCAGCACACTGGACATGACCACGGCAGTGGTGGTCGAATAACTTACGCCGCGCGCCCCAAAACTTTCCCGGTTCCGGTGTGTCATATAGCCCTGGTAACAGCACACGATGCAAACGATCACCGCAAAGACCACGGCCTTGAGAAAACCGCCATACACGTCTTTCGCCACCACCCCCGCTTCCATGCGCCAGAGGTAGGTGCCCGCGTTCGTCCCCAGCAGGACCACGCCGGTCAGGTAACCTCCGACGATTCCCACCACGTCAAAAATGGCGGTCAGCAAGGGGAAACAAATGACCGCCGCCACCAGTCGGGGACTCACCAGATAACGCACCGGGTCGATGGACATGGTGTCCAGTGCGTCGATTTGTTCGGAAATCCGCATGATGCCCAGTTCGGCCGCCATCGAGGAACCCGCCCGGCCCGTCACCATGAGCGCCGTCAGCACGGGCCCCAGTTCCCGAATTAGCGACAAGGCCACGGCCAATCCCAGCACCGTCTCCGAACCAAAACGGATCAGCACGTGATAAAGCTGAATGCCAAGCACCATGCCTGTGAAGAGCCCCGTCAGCGCGACAATCGACAGCGACTTCGCGCCAATAAAGAGCACCTGCTGCAGAATGCGCCGGAACCCAAAGGGAGGCGTGACTGCTTTTGCCAAGGCGGAGGCGCAGAACAGGGCCATTCGGCCCAGTTCGCCCACAAATCCCAGCACGGCGCGCCCGTAAAAAGACGGCCATACCGGGCTTGTTTCCGATGTGTTCATAATGCATCCACCCACTGCCGGACATTCGTTATTCCCAAAACGCCATCCAGCACCTTTTGCCGATTGTCCGCAGAGCATAACCCATTGCCTGCCCGGGCTCAACCCGACATCCTGACCCGGTGAAATCCTTCGCCAGTTCGCGCGGCCGCAGAGATTCAGAACAGGGACTGACCCCGGAGCCCCCTCCTTTACTCCCCGTCGGCACTATCCGTGTGAGACCGTTCCATATCGCCCGGCTGGCGACGGTCGCTTTTGCGTCTTTCCTCCTGGCGCCGGTCGGGTCCGCCCCTGCGCAGGTTGGTGCCGCGCAGGTCCGCGTTGATCAGGTTGGCATCGCTCAGGTTCGCACGGCTCAAATCCGCGCCGCGCAGGTTGGCGCCGCAGAGGTCGGCATCGCGCAAATCCGCATCGCTGAGATTGGCCCCGCGCAGGTCGGCATCCCGCAGTTTGGAGTCGCTCAGGTTCGCGCGGCTCAGATTGGCGGCGCGCAGGTCGGCGTCGCTCAGATTGGCATAGCCCAAATCGGCGCCTTCCAGTTCGGCAGCGCTCAAATTGGCCCCGCGCAGGTCGGCAAAACTCAGGTCGGCCCCGGCCAGTTCCATTTTGGTGCGGGACAGCACCGCGACCAATTCATCACGACTGAGGCTCTTGAACTTGGCGTCCATATACTGTCTCCCTCGCTCTGTGACTCTCGCGCTGGCCTCCCCGGCTGCAAGTTGCCCCTCCGTGGATGCCATTCTGGAAATAATACCAAAAGTTCCATGTTGGCCGCGACCAAATACTCCTGGTTCGGCACCCGGCCTTAGTCTGCTACAAGAACAACGCTACGAACCAGATGACAGCTCACGGCCCAAATGACGCTAACGGTAACTACTAGCTATTCAAGGGCGCTCGTATCCATCAGGCCCGGCCTTGCGCCGGTCGGGCTTGTTTCGGTCCGCGCGACGGCGCTGTGTGCCGCGCCGTTCCGCCCCGCGCAGGTTGGCGTTGGCCAGGTTGGCACGGTTCACCACCGCATCCCCCAAGTGTGCCTCCCGCAGGTCCGCCTCACCCAAGTCGGCGTCAGTCAAATTGGCACCGCGCAAATCTGCGCCGCGCAGATCGGCGCCGCTCAGTTTGGCGTAGCTCAGGTCCGCACCGCGCAAATTGACACCGCTCAGGTTGGCACCGCTTAAATCGGCACCACTGAGGTCGGCATCGCTCAGGTCCGCAGCGCTCAGATCTGCGCCGCGCAGGTCTGCGGCGCGCAGGTCCATCTTGATGGCAAACAGGTAATCTATTAATGCCTGATGGTCAAGGTTTTCAAAGTTTGGATTAATATTTCTGTCTCCCTTGCGTCGCCAACGCCGTTTTCAGGCGCCCCCCCACTAGACTGTTCAAAACCGTGCAACCCAGGGCCGCACTGCATGAATCTCCGGTCATGTGCCGCTGAAAACCCGCTCTGCTGTTGAAAGAGGGCGTTGGTTCGGCACGAACCGGAGTTCATTAGCCTCCGGCATGGTTTATGTCTGTCGGTTCAATATCGACCGGCTCGCGCCGTTCTGCCTGGCGACGATCTGCCTGACGACGGTCATTCTGGCGCCGTTCCGGCTGGTCAAACTCCGTGTCGCGCCGTTCTGCCTGGCGGCGGTCGGGCTTGCGCCTGCTCAGATTTGCGCCGATCACGTTGGTTCCAATCAGCTTCGCGCCGATCAGGTTGGCGTCCACCAGATTGGCCCCGCTCAGGTTGGCCCCGCTCAGGTTGGCAAAACTCAGGTTCGCGCCGGTCAGGTTGGCAAAGCTCAGGTCCGCATGGCTCAGATCGGCCCGGAGCAGGTTGGCACTGCTGAGGTCGGCGCCGCGCATGTCCACGCCGCTCAGGTTTGCGCCGATCAGCTTGGCGGAGACCATGTTTGCAAAACTCACTGTGGCACCGACCAGGTCCGCATAGCTGAGGTCGGCCCGCAGCAGGTCGGCGTCGCTCATGTCGGCCCGGAGCAGAATGGCGCCGCTCATGTCCGCCCCGCGCAGGTCGGCCCCGCGCATGTCTGCCAGACTCAAGTCCTCCCCGGCCAGGTCCGCCTTCATGGTCAGCAGCACCTCCACCAGTTCGTCATGGTCCAAGCCTTGGAATTTTGCATCCATATCGGAATCTTTTCCGCGGCACCGCCGCTGTTGTCGGGCCCCCGGCCGGAAATCCCGCGTTGTCCGGGGAACCTTCGGCAGTATAATATCAAAGCTTAGGTCCCCTTTGCGATTAGCAAACACGGTCCGGGGCGCATTCCCGCCCCGCAGGACGGGTATGTTATTGTACCGCAAATTGAGACTTTGAGTTGTCAGGGCCGCAATAAAACGGCAACACATCGCACAGGGGTGTACAAAGACACCATGAATCCAACACTCGTATCGGTTGTGATTCCCTGCTACAACGAGCAGGAGAATGTGCCGCTCCTCTTCGAGCGCATCCGCACCGTCTTTCTGGGCCTGCCCGAATACGGGTGCGAATGCCTCTTTGTCAATGACGGAAGCACGGACGGAACGCGCGCCGCCATCGATGCGCTGGCGCACGAACATCCCGAGATGCGGCCGGTGCATCTGGTCCGCAACGCCGGCCAGTCCGCCGCGGTTGTGGCCGGGTTCCGACTGGCACGGGGTGAATACGTCCTCACGCTTGACGGTGACCTGCAAAACGACCCGCAGGATTTTGCGCGCTTTTTGGAACTGCTCCGCGACTACGACTGTGTTTGCGGCTACCGCGCCAACCGCAACGACACCTGGGTCCGCAAAGTGTCGAGCCGGGTGGCCAACCGGGTGCGCGGGGCCATATTGCACGACGGCATCCGCGATTCGGGCTGCGGGGCCAAAGGCTTCCGCCGCGACTGCATCCCTCATATTCCCGCGTTCAACGGTGTGCACCGCTTCATGGCCGTGTTCATGCGCAAGGCAGGCAAGACCATCGTCGAGTGCCCCGTCAACCACCACGCGCGCCAGTTTGGCCTGTCCAAGTACGGCATCGGCAACCGGCTATGGCGTGGACTCTACGACCTTGTCGGCGTGTCGTGGCTGCGCAAACGCTATGTCGCCCCCGAGGTCGAGAACGCCGAATAGCGCCGCAGACCAAAGATGGTGCCCTCTATCCCGCTTTTAGAAGCGCCCGCTGAGCATGAACTCAAGCATCCAGCCGTCAAAATCGTTCTGGGCGTTGTTGAACCACAGATAGCCGCCAAGCACATTGATGCTGTACTTGTCCGAAAGCGGAATCTCAATGCCGGCGCGGGGGCTCAGCCAGCCCAGATTGTAGGTTTCCACCTGCTTGATATGCAGCACATCGCCCACGATCGGAACCGAGGCGCGCACCTCGGCCTTTGATATCTCCCGGCTGTAGCCAATGTTCATCTCCGTCACGGGGCGTATGCCCTTGACGATGCTCCAAAAGCCCGGCCCGTCGCGGTGCGCACGTTCCCAGGGCCACCAGCGCAGTGACGCGCCGAGGGAGAGGGAGGTGCGGGTGAAGTATTCCTTCATGCCCACCGGCGCCAGCAGCAGATGGTAGTCCTCCCGGTTTCGGATCACACCGGTGCCGGCCACCCCGTATACCGTCCAGGCCAGGTGCGGATTGATGTCCCGGCCGATGCCGGCACTCAGGTCCCAAACCAGCCACTCGTCGCGCCAGTCCTGAAAGGTGGTCACGCCTTCCCATCTGGGAAACACTGCCCCGAAGAGCCCGTTGATCTGGCGGTCGATCTGTTGCTCGGAGGTCTTCAGGCGGTTGTGGTAGTTTGTCGAGCAGACGAACCAAAACCACCGGTTCTCCCAGGCCTCCTCGTCATCGGCAGCCTTGGGTGTCTCTGTTTTGGCCAACGGGTCCGCGCTCTGCTCCGTGGGCTTGGGCTGCGCTGCTGTCTGGGCCGCCGCCGGAATCATCGGCAGCAGCAGGACGGCCAATATTCCTGCGAGAAGGATTCTGTTCATTGCGCTGAACTCCCTGGTTTGAGACACCGAATGCAGACACACGCCCTTGGCGGAACTATTGTCATCGGCGACGGGCACGAAATACAAGCGGGATTTCAGCCGATTCTGCCGACAGCACTTCTTCGGCCTGGCGCATCGCCCTTGACATGCCTGCCGCTTTCGGCCAGAATCAGGCTCCAAACTGTCCGGTGTGGGCGGAACGGTTCGCGCGATACCGGGTCTGGAAAGATGTGGAGCAGAGAGGCGTGCCTGTGAATCGGTTGCTAGTGCTTGTCTTGGCCTTGCTGGCCGCACTGTCAGGCACTGTTTCCAAATCCGCCGCCGCTGAGCCCGCCGCGCCGTCGACCTTCACACTCACCCTGATCAAGGCCGGCACGGGCGATGGCACAACCACCCCACCCTCCGCGCCCGCGCCGGGCGTCGGTCATGTCTTTCCCGCCGGGGCTCCGTTGCGCCTGGTTGCGGAGGCAGCCCCCGGCTCGGTGTTCGACGCATGGAGTGGCGATTTGCCTGCCGATTTCAATGCCCGCGAGCCCCTGCTGGTCATGAACATGGACCGAAACCGCACGGTCACGGCCACCTTCATGCCGGTCCAGTGCACCCTGACGGTGCGGGTGGAAGGCAGTTCCGGTCCCGTAAACGTGACGCCCGCGCCCGGCACCCACGGGTGCCTGTCAGGGCAGCCGGTATACCTCAACGCCCTTCCGGCAGACGGGAGCCCTGCGTCCTTCGTGGCCTGGTCCGGGGAAGTCACCTCGGGGAACTTCGCCGCAAAGGTGGTCATGGTCGGAAACAAGACCGTCACGGCCACCTTCACGGACAACCCCGAGGCCTCCAGGAAACTGGTGGTGAACCTGCCGCAGGGCACCGGCGCGGGCACCTGCTTTCCCCTCGGCCCCGGCAGTTACCGCATCGCCGCGAATTCCACGCTCACTTTAGGCGCAAACCCGAACCCCGGCAGCTATTTCGGCGGCTGGATGGCGGACTACGCCGGTGTGAACGCACCGCAGGAACTGAAGGTAATCATGGACCGGGATCGTAGCATTGGCGCGGCATTCAGCAACACCGGCAGCACGGTGACGGTCATACTGGAAGGCCAGGGCGACCTCTTCCCCCGTCCCGGCAGCTACGCCCTTGCGACCGGCTTGCAGGTCCCCTTCTCCGCCCAACGCGTCGACCGCGAGTGGCACTTTGACCGTTGGCAGGACGGCGACGACAAGGTGCTGTCGGAAAAAAGCGCATTCACCTATATGGTCAATGGCACCGCACCGTCCACCATCAAGGGCGTTTTCGTAAAAGGCAAGAAGCCCTCCGAGACCATTGCCCGCGCACTTTTTCTTCACCCTTCACCCTTCACATCCCACCCTTAAATCAGTCCACCGGCGCGAACAATGCCAGCGCGCGACAAATCAGCGCCGCAGCGCGCGATTTGTTCAGCACATAGAAATGGATGCCCGGCGCGCCCTGCTCGATGAGTTCCTCGGCCTGCCGGGCCGCGTGATAGACCCCCACGGCATACTGGCCCTCGTCGTCGTCCCCGTGCACCTCCAGGCGCCGGACCAGTTTCTGCGTCAGGTGGGCTCCGCACATTTCCGAAATGCGCTTGACCTGCGTCAGGTTGGTCACCGGCAACAGGCCCGGCACGATGGGAACGGTGATGCCCGCCGCCGCGCAGCGGTCCCGAAAACGGAAATAGTCGCCATTGTCATAGAAAAGCTGCGTGACCACCGCGTCTGCGCCCGCATCCACCTTCCGTTTCAGATGCTCCAAATCCTTGGCCAGCGACGGCGCCTCCGGGTGTGTTTCCGGATAACCCGCCACGATCACGCCCAGCGCGGGAAACTCCCCGCGAATCAGGTGGACCAGTTCCTCGGCATAAGTCAGCCCATCCTCGACCGCCTGAAAAACCGTTTCCCCCTTCGGCGGGTCGCCGCGCAGCGCCACAATGCGGTCCACCCCCGCCTCCAGCGCCTGCCGGATATAGCCGCGCAGTTCGTCCCGGGTCGAACCCACACAGGTAAGATGCGATGCGATCGGCATCTGCGGATAGGAGGCATGCACCGAACGCAGCACCTCCAGCGTGCGCTCCCGCGTAGAACCGCCCGCCCCATAGGTGCAGGTGATATAGGCAGGCTTGCAGCGCACCAGTTCCTTCAGATGCTCAAACAGGTTTTCCATCCCCCCATCCGTCTTGGGCGGGAACAGTTCAAAAGAGATGCCCGGCTTTTCCTGGCGGTAGACGTCGGACAACGCAAGCGGCTGATGTTGCATAATGGATTCATTCTCCTCCAAATGTCCCGCCATTCTAAGCGGTGGAGGAAACGGGTGCAACCCCGCGTGCACCAAGGCCGTGGACCGCGCGGCGCAAAGCATGCGCTCAGGCAAATATGCCCCATCCAGTTTGCAGCCCAACAAGTTACACGGAACGCGGTACCAGCACGGGTGGACACATAAACACATTATTCATATTTAATAGGGAAGCGTCCCCGGTTTCGTCAGAGAAAACGCGACATCGTCGTATTGGGCGGCGAACATTCCTGGCGATTTGCGGGGGCGGTGCGGTGGCCGGGGTTGCGGGCGCGCGGGTGCTCTCCCGCCCAACCCCCGATTTGCCCCCGGGATTAAAGGGGGACAGCCGCCTTTTAATCATCTTTTGTCCCTGCGATCTCAGGCGCGTGTTTGCGCCAGCCCTGCGGTCGGCCCACGGGAAGAGGACGAACGGGACGGCCCAGGGCTTTCTCGACCTTGCTGAGAAACGCATCGCTCCCCAGCGGACGGCCAGTATGGGTGTTATGGCGGATGCTGTCCATGGCACCCGTGTCCCGGGCGACATCCACAAGGGTCTCGCGCCACCTTTCGGCGGACATGTCCTTGCGCTACTCCGAGAGGTCAAGGAGGGGAGGAGCCGAAGCCTTGCCGCAATGCGCCGAAGCGCTCGACCATGGGTAGGTCCATGGCAGCCGGACGATTCCAGCGCGTACCGGATTCAACTCGACGTTGGATTAAAGGGGGACAGCCGCCTTTTAATCATCTTTTGTCCCTGCGATCTCAGGCGCGTGTTTGCGCCAGCCCCGCGGTCGGCCCACGGGAAGAGGACGAACGCGACGGCCCCGGCCTTTCTCGACCTTGCTTAGAAAGCCGTCGCTCCCGAGCGGACGGCCGGTATGGGTGTTGCGGCGGATGCTGTCCATGGCACCCGTGTCCCGGGCGACTTCTGCAAGGGTCTCGCGCCACCTTTCGGTGGACATGTCCTTGCGCCACTCCGACAGGTCAAGGAGGGGATGGGCCGAAGCTTTGCCGCAATGCGCCGACGCGCTTGACCAGGGGTAGGTCCATGGCAGCCGGACGATTCCAGCGCGCGCCGGGTTCAACTCGACGTAGTAGAGCGCGTTGAGCGCATGGTCCTCGTCCATGGGGCAGGAGAAGAAGCGGTTTTGCCACAGATGCCCGCTGCGCCCGTGCAACCGGTTGATGTATTGCGTGTACAGAAAATGGGTCCGGCCGAAGGTCTTCGTAAGCGCCGCCTCGTCTTTGGGCACCCCCACCACATGAACATGATTGGTCATCAGGCAGTAGCCGTCAACCCGGAATCCAAAGCGCAGCGCCTGTCCGTGCAGCAATTCGAGATAGACA